>NZ_KB904489.1 GCF_000380105.1 Streptococcus orisratti DSM 15617 | reverse complement strand
ATACTTCAACCCAAAATCAGTAAAATTGTTTATGCCATATTATTGTAACACCTTATTTCAAAAATCACAAAATAAGGTGTTGGTTTTGTATACACTTTTTATGTAAATTTTTAGTGTAAAGCAAGGTCACTTCCCTATTTTGATGACTGTATGAAAATTATTTTTTCTCTAAAACCTTGATAGGCTTGACAAACGGTAGAAAAAAGAGTTGGCGACGCTACGCTAACTCTTCTTTTTTAAGGAGACTCAGATGAAGAAAGTGATAGTATCTCATTATGGACTACCCATCGTTAAGCTGATGGTGATTTTAGTTGTGGGAGTTTTGGTTCTAGGCATCAGTCATACGGTTCAAGCTTTAACAAGAGAGGAAGTCTCAAAAAATTTAGCCATAAATGTCGAAGATGGTCTATCATCAGAGGAATAATGAGTAGAAATATCAGGTAGGAATCTTTATGAAAAAAAGCATATTATTTTTTGTAAGCGCTTTAGCAGTACTTGCCGCATGTTCAAATAGTGGAAAACAAGAGTCGTCTAAACAAACGACTGAATCGCAAAGTAGCTATTATCAAGTGACATCTGATGACATTTCTATCACGAAAGATGCCATATATAGTGTCACGCTGACTACAGAAGACACTTGGCAGTTTGTGGCTGAAAATGGAGATGATGTTACCGACTGGCTTGTTTTGAAATCAGATAAGCAAGCCTTAACAGGTACCTCTGGAGTTGCTCAAATAACGGCTGTTGATAGTGATTCTTCAACTATTACCATTACTATTGATAGTAGTAAAATCACAGGATTTTCAAGTAATGGTGGAGCAAATCTTTATATTATGCCAGACTCCAGTAGCATTGTAGGAACTGGTGACAATCACGCACATTATAGTGAAACAAGTGCTAAAATTGGGAAATACGTTATTCCAAAAGTAAGTGTTGACGGTGCTATTGAGGGGGAAGTAACGCAAGAAGATGGTCTAACATTTATAGAAAATCAGATTACTTTCCAATTCACAGTTGATGGTGAAGAAGCAGATAGTAGCTTAATGAATACCAAGGCTGTTAAAATTGTATTGGCAGAAGGAGATGGTTACTACACTAGTGATTACACCTATAGCGACCAAGGTTTATCAACTAAAATGAAAAATGGAAGCATCAGCTACACCATCGAACCAGAAGATTTGCAAATAACTAATTCAGGGTACGAACTTGGCGAAAATGGAGGTGGTCGCAACTGGTCAGAAATCGGTGGCGACGGTAATGGTCATTACCATTTAAATTTTAAATTATCAGGCTTAGAATATAATGGTTTGCCTGTAAGTGTTGAAACCTTTGTGGCGGATGTTTATTGTTACGGTAGAACCTTTGAGATTGATGATGGTAGCATCTACGCTAATGATGTCGCTAAATGGTCAACAACAGCTGAAAATAATACTCCAGTTCTTTGTGATGATTACACAGATGATCTCATTATTGATTGGGCTAATGGCTTTGATGCCTCTAAGCTGAGAGCTAAAGACCTTACTTTAACGATGAAAAGTCAATATGGTGACACCTTGACTCTAACGGCTGGTGATGATTTTACGATTGAAACTAAGAAAAATCGAACAACGATTCATGTTAATTATACTTATTGGGCATATACCCCAGTTTACCAAACGCTGACGGTTGATGTTGCTAAGAAACATTTGACATGGGATGAGGTGAAATAGGGATTCACTACACGTCAATAGGCGGTAGAAACCTTGATTTTATGCGATTTTTGAAATATTAAATTTCATTACATTGCAGTACAAATCAATTGAGTCTCTACATTTTTCTCTACACTTTTTAGATAATAAAATTTAAGTAGAACATGCAGATAATAAAAGGAACACTTCGTATGAAGTGTTCCTTTTATTCTTGATTCTTACGATAAATAATATACTCGTTCAATGTCATAATTGATAAATTTCCAGGTTTATCTTCTACAATAAATAAGTCGTCAATCCCTTTTCCACTACTATTATCAAGAATTTTTTTGGCATCTACTATTTTTTCTATAGACTCTTGATAGACTTTATCAGAAATCTCACTTGGAATTTCTAAATATATTGTACCTTTATCAGTTGTGGATTTTATAGTTAGTTTAGCAGGTTTTGTTTTTTTATTTGAATCAATGATTACTACTTTTTTCTTTTTAATTGAGCCAACAATCTTAAAAACTAGTTCCTTTAATATGTCCACAGTTAGCCCTAAAACAAGCATTTCTACAAACTCTCTACTTAATATTAATTCAATAAAAGAATCAAACGAAGCTTGAATTTGACTCTTATCAAAAAAAATTACCTCTATATTCTTACTTTTAAACTTTTCCTGAATTTCTAGTTGTTCATCATCCGTAAAAAGTTCTGGAACCTTAATAAGTATTCCTTTAACCATAAATAATCCTCCTTCTTTTACTTAACTAATTTCCAATTCTTAGCATCTGAATTATCAATCATAATTTTTCTACGATTACTTAACAATTCGTCACTCACAAAATATTGTCCTAATCGTTCTATAAACCCACATTTCTGACAAGTATAAAGATAATCTTCTCTTATTTCATTTACTAAAGCTATATTGAATTCAAATTGTTTGCTACACTCATCACAGGTCATACTAAGATGTTCACTGCTAAATATTAAATCAAAAATGCTCTCTAATTCTTTATTATCATCCTCTGATAATGCTAATATTATCTTCAAATTTCTGATATATCGATTAAACTCTGATGTTTTCTCGTCTATATCTACATATTTTTCAAAAATAGCAACAATAACCTCCACCAAATAGATTAGAATATATGGAATTTTTTCGTAGTACAAATTCCAGAAATCATCCCAAATTTCATCATCTGCAAATATAAAATTAAGATTCCGCTTCTCAGTAGGATAATTTTTATTTCTAGTCACCAAATGAATTGATTTATCAAATGCACTAGTCAAACTATTTTCAGCCTTTCGATTGTATATTACATCATACAATAATTCTGGATTTAGTAATTCTTGACTAAAATCCAGTGAACTATTTTTAGATTGAACTAATACCTTCGCTTTTGAGAATAAATCAATAACAAAATTTTTCTTTCCTTTTAAATCACTAACATCATATTCCTTAGGGCTTGCATATTGCACTTTTCCTAAAAATTCATATGGTTGAACTAGTATCCAACTTAAATAGAATAAATTATCCTGTAAAGGTTTCCTAGCAAGTGAAAAAGCAACCGTTACCTTTCCCCTCTCTATACAGCTCAGTGATTCAAAAAGATAGTAATTTAAGTCTCGTAGAATTGAAAAGAATATATGAGGGATAAAGACTTTTTCAGAAATTTCTATATCCTTTCGTCTCTCTAACTCATCAAAAAGGTCAAATTTCTCACCTATCTCATTAGTAAATTTAAAAGACAAACTTGACAATTTATATTTATCAGCTTTAACCAATATATCAACTAAAATGTCATACAAATAAAGCATCAATTGATGACGTTTTATATACTTGGCTGGTAATAATTCCGAGATATATGATTTGACCAATATTTTTCCCTCATTTCTTTCTCACTACTCAATATTATACTCTAGAAACAATCAATATTTCCTTATTTCTATACTATTTTTTATCTTCCATATCTCTCAATGCATACTCACATGCTTGAATCACGAAACTTGAAAAAGTTACATCTTTGTTTTGAATTGCTTTCTCTATTTCTTCAATAAGTGGTACTGGAAAGCGAATTGTTTTATTTTCTGTTTCTTTGCGATTTGATTTTAGTTGAAATGCCATATCTTTTCTCCTCTTTTTGTTTTTAGGATATAGCATTTTGTACATTAAATATGCATTGCGTTTTGCATTGCAAAGTTGGCGTTGTTACGTTATAATGTAATAAAAATTAAAATATAGGAGCCCAGATGGATATTGCTAATTCATTAAGAAGGTACTTAATATTAAAAAATAATCTAATCCCCTCAACACAAAATAGAATAAAAGAACTTGGAAGAGAAATTTTTCAAGCTGAGGCTACCCTGAATGCTATTTCAGATGAAAAAGTATTTCTTGAGGACTTTAAATGGGATATTCGAACAAGAGGATTTACTATTTTCAATCTGATTCATCTACCGTCCCTGATTGCGTTTATAATCTTTCTTATAGTTGTATTACTAGCCTTAGCAGGGGTTACCATTATTGGTGTCATTATAGAAACAATTATTCGAACTTTTATACTTTTCCAAAATTTTGAGTTTGAGGATACATTCTTCTATATCCCAATAAAAGCGGTTGAAGACTTTATCTATTATCCACCTTCAATACCTATTCCAATTGTGGTTGGGCTTTTGATAGTCTGGGTTCTATATAGCATCAGACAGGTTAGGAAAAATAGAATCCACTATGAAAATGTTGTTATTCCAGAGAATCGAAAGAAAAACGCTCTCGTCCCTGGAAAGCGTAGACAACAACAATTAGTGGTAGGTAATCTGAAAAATACCTTGAAATCTACTGAAGCTCAACTACTGAACCATCAAAATGAAATGATGAATATTATGAATACCATTTCCATTCCCAATCAGTATTGGACTAATGATGAAGTCATAAATTTCCTCATACAAAAATTAGAATATGGGCAAGCGAAGACCATCGGAAAAGCCTTGAATCTTTGGGATATAGAAGTATCGACTAGAAGGGTTGAGCAGGCATCGAAAGCTGTCATAAAAGAGACAAGAGAATCAGAAGCTCGTCTGGCTAGGCAACGTGCAGAACATCACGCACAAGAGCAACGTAACATTAGAGATAATACCGAAGCTCAAAATAAAGTAGCAGAAGAATTAAAACGAAGGAATGACCGTTCTGAGTTCTATGATGATATTGCGAAGAAAAACGGTTGGTTATAAATAAGGAGACACACTATGAACAAAAAGAAATTTTTAGCAAGCGTTACACTATTGGCATCTACAGTACTCTTATTTGCTTGTCAGAGTAATGAAAGTACCACAAAATCCTCTGAAAAGATTGTTGAAACCTTATCTTCTTCAAAGGATGCAATCTCCGAGGAACAAAGAAATAAGTGGTTGAAGGAGTTTTATGAAGAAGTAGCTGAGACTGATGGTTCTAACTACCATAATGAGATTGAAGAACGTAGTCAAAAAGCATGGAATGAGAATCAAACCAACATCTTCAACGGACAGGCTAGCATAAATGTTACTAATGACTACCTTCCTTCTGAATTGACAAAGCTAAATGTCACGATTGACGGTTATGATGAAGCAACTAGACGATTGAAAGTTACTGTTATTAACAACTATGATGAAACACTGATTGGAACAACAACCAATTCAAACAATAACAACTTGTACGGGACATATTTCACCCTATATGGCTACACCACATTGTCAGGACGTTCTGAGAGGGTTAAAATCGCTCAGATTGCTCTTGCTAGTGATTTACCAGCTGGGGAGTCTATTCAACTAGAAATTCTTCCATTGGCTCTTGCAAATCGCCAAACTGATTATGCTAAAAAAATGCAAAATAGTGAGCTAGATTCTAAATACTACCTACTATCAAGCGATTACGGAAATTCTTTATGGGATATTACTAAAGACCAATTAATGGGAGAAGAGATTATTTCAGAACAAATAGTATTATCTAGCCTTGCGAATATCTACATCGTACCCAAGCTAGTATTTGAAACTTACCCATCTACAGCTCCAAGTGATTCAGAGTTAGAAAATCTAATTTCAAACAATTAAAGAAAAGAGCAGACTGATGAACATAAAGAAACTAATATTGACCCTACTCACTCTAACGCTGACAATTGTCCTTTGTGCTTGTGGTAATCAATCGAATACTAATGATAGTCAGCTATCAGGAACATATTCATATGAAAAAAGCGGTATTGATGGCTCTGAAATGGGATTCGAAGATGAAGAATTGACATTGCATTATGAACTAAAAGTAAGTGGTGATGAAAACATACTTAATATCAATCTCCTTTCAGAGAGAGGAAATAATGTGAAGTACCTCTATTCAGAGAAAGTAACCATTGATACCGACAAACAGATTATCAGTGATAGCAATGGAACGGAGATGAAATATTCAGTTTCAGGAGATTCTGTAACAATACCTGATTTAGCAGGGGATACGGGAGATGAGATTACGTTAACAAAAGAGTAAAAAAGATGAGCGACGGAACTCATCTTTTTTTGCTTTCTAAAATTTAACTGATAATAGTTTTAGATTGATTTGTGTATAGGGTAGTTTATATAAGATAGAATTTAAGGTCATTAGGAGACATAGCTTTGTTAGGAAGTGTGTGTGATATTTTAACAACGAATAATATTGTGGTACAGAACTTTTTAAAACCGAAAAATGGTTAGAAATAAAGAGATAAAAACACTTGAATTGATAGCGAACTTAGATTTATCAAATGCAATTTGTTGGCGTAAAGAAACGTATTTCGAAGAGAGAGCGTAAGCGTTAGTGCGAATTGACCGTCGCCAACAAGAGGAATCGAGTTGGCAGAGAGAAATCAAGCGTACGAACGGAGAAAAAGTTGATTGAGTCAACAAAGGGAGTGAGGGTAAATCTTAGAAAGTTACAATTCAAGTGTTTTTAGCCATTATTCTTACTATTTTGAGTTTTTATAAAGTGATGTAGCTTCACGGCTTTGCCGTGGGAAAAGAACAGATAATAATGAGAAAAGTATAACTACAGAGCATTAACTATCTTGTTGAACAAGATTCCATAATTTTGTTAAAAAGAGAGAATCAGATATTTCTGCGATTAGAAAAGCTCTTTTTCCAGTAAACCCGAATGATTTTTGTAAACTGTACAGATTAGAGAATGTCGGTAAGTCAACGCCATTTTTCCAATTGGTAATTTGTGCTATGTCTACATCAAGATATTCAGCAAGTCCTCTTTGAACAGATAGGGGCTTCCCATTATCGTCAATGCTACGATAATTAAGTTTATTTCTCATGATATCCTGTAATTTTTGCTTTTGCTCAACTTTGATTTTAGAAAGCTTATCGTCTAAATCACAAAGTCCAAGTTCTTCATAGTCAGATATACTATTATTTACTATCTTGTCTAAGAAGCATAAAAGCTTATTGAAGTTTTTTACAAACGTCTCCTGATTCTGTTTAGCTATTGTTCTTTCTGAGACTCCAGAATTATCTGAAAAAAGGGTACCTCCATCAACAATAGCATCAAATACTCCAAAATCGGTTACCTTCTTAATAGGAGAGAGGATAGGTATGGTTGATGTCCCGTGCTCAACTATTTTTAGTTTATCTGGGTAGGCCATCATTATGGTATCTAAAGTGAATTTTATGCTATCTAGCTGTTCCATTCTGTAGTAGCAAAGTCGAACAAAATTATCTGTATTTTTTTCAAACTCGCTTTCGACAGAATTATGTTTAAATTTAAAAAGTATCTTAGTTGCAAACTCTGCAAGTTTTTTTGTGTTTTCGTAGTTTGGAACTGCACCAACTCTCCAGCTCGAAATACTATTTTGAGACACTCCCAATTCTTTTGCAACATTCAACGATGAAATTTTATACTTTATTTTAATACGATAAAGGAACTCATCAAGAGCTTCAGTGAAGTGGGAATCCGTAAGTACATCAGGATGTTTCATTGCCATGATATAGCAGTTCTCTTTGAGTTTTAGGGTTAAGTCAGAGAGTTCGTCATTGAATTTATTGTTAGTCTTATGCATCAGATACACAGCTTTATTTTTGTCTTTGTCCATCTGAGATTTATATTCCGCTTCAATATAAGAAGCAAATACTGAAAGAGTCTCTAATTCATCAAAACTAGGTTCGGAAATAAATGTGTTATCTGCCCAACTTTTTAAAGTGTTTTGATTGATTCCTGTTTTTTCCGCAACAACAGTTATTGAACAATTCAGTATGGACTGCAAGTAATTCAGATAATTTTTTAATGAACTTGAAAATTCAGTACGCTGTTCTTGATGAAATTCTTGAATTGTTTTTTGCATATTAGATTACCTCTAATTATTTTTTCTTGATTATACCACGGCGTAGACTTCAAAAAAAGGGCATGCTTTTTTGATGAATGGGATAACAAAAATCCAAGTCGTACGACATTAAACCCAATGAATTGTTTTAATGGCTATGATATTCTTAAACTATACAAGATAGCTTCTTGATATATATCAAATGTGCACAAGCGATAAAAAACAAAAGAAAGCAGGTATTTATCATGAATACAAAAATTATTGTTGACATTACTAAGACCATAGGTCCTAGCTTAAGGTTTAAAGAGGCAAAACCAAAGACTGAGTATGGCTCGGATAAGATTATTGGGACTTCTATCTTTGTATTGGATAAAGATGGTAATGAACAAGTGGTTGCGATTTATAAACCAATGTCAGAGTTGTCTATTTTATCTAAGTTAGCTCCTTTTGATGAGATTGTTTTTGAAGGTTTAGAAGGATACGTACGCGGCACTAGTCGAGAAGGTTCTACGTTCGTAACTCTAAAACTTGTCTTAAAAGCAGAAGGTGTGAGGGTACGAACAAATGGCTAATATAATTACATCAAAGTCTATGAGAAGTGCCCTTGGGATTCTTGATGATAAGTTATTATTGTTAGAGTTTGACAAAAAATATGCAAATTTAGCTAAAAACAAAGGGAAATTTCAACCTCTAACTCAATATACTATTTTGGGATTGAACGAAGAGACAGATTCACCTGTATATATCGGTGTTATCAAGACAACTGGTGAGGTTGCTACTTTAGATGAATATAAAGAACATCAGATTAAAACAGCAAACGTAGAGCTTGAAAAACTAGAAAAAGATAAGCAGAATCTTGAAAGTAAGATAGCAGAGTTATTGATAACAAACGATAAATTAACAGAAGACTCATGGTCTATAAGAGATGACTATGCAAAAGTTGCTGAAGAATTTGATGAACTCACAGACTTATTAGAGGATTTGAAGCAAGAGACTAAACGAGAACGTCGGAAGTTAAAGCGTAAAATTCGTAAAGAACTTCAACAAATGAGTTTAGTAGAGAAACTGAAGTTTTTAATGAGTTAGATAAAAAGTATTGTCTAAGTTGTCAGGGTTAGTATTACCCTGACAACTTAGATGACAATGACAAGCGGACTTAAAACCTTGATTACATACAATCTAAGTGCATGAATGTTGACATCACAAAAAATGACAAAGGAGGAATTTATGACAAAAACTGACAGGCTCACTACTGCTTCTCTTGAAAAAGAGGATGGAATTAGAAGCACTTATCGAGCACACTCATTCTGTTGTGTGCTGAATAATGTAGATAAGTTATTCGATATTGAGACAGACTTTTTTGAAGACCAACGTTTTAGTGACAAGACTAGAAAGCGTGTTGAAGAATTTAGAAAAAAACTTCCAAAACTAGGCTATCCTTTTACACCAAAAAGAATGATTGAAATACTGATTGATTTTTGGATGGAAGATAGCGAGGACAGAAGTTGTGCCGTTAATTACGAAATCGGTGACGATGGAGTTCATCATTGTCATATGATTCTTGAAGCTAAGCAAGCCATTCGCTTCTCAGCTTTACAAAAACTCTATCCCACAATCCATGCTGAGCTGACTCGAGGAACAAAAGAAGAAGTATTTGCATATCTCAATAAAACAGGAAAACATGAAGAAAAAGCACATACCATTGTTGTTCCCATGGTGATTCACGGAGAGATTAGAGCTAGTAGACAAGGCAAACGTACAGACCTTGAGATTATTGAACAACTTTTGGAAGAAGGGCAGACTCCAGAGGAAATAATGAGCCAGAGTTTGAGTTTCCGTCGCTTTTCAAAATTGATAAAGGAACATTATTATCAAATGCGGTTGCGAACTTCTCCTAGATTTAAGGATAGCATGGAAGTTGTTTATCATGTTGGAGCATCTCGAAGTGGCAAGTCATATCAGCAAATACGCTTGATGGATAAATACGGAGTAGGTAATGTCTATGTTTGGAGCGACTATCAGAATGGTGGGTTAGATAATTACATGGGAGAAAAAATTCTGTTTATGGAGGAATTCAAGGGAGAACTATCTTATCAGGAGTTTCTACGAGTGACTGACTCCTATGTCCAACAATTTCATGCTAGATTTACTAATATCTACGCACTATGGGAAAGAGTACATATCAGTTCAATATTTCCTCCCAGAGAGCTGTATAAGTTGATGGTTAGTGATTCTCTAAGAGCAACCGATACAATGGAACAAATGATGTTGCGGATAAGCAAAGTAGTCTATCATTTCAAAGTTAAAAATCAAGGCAAGGTGCAATACAAATCTATTTCTTTTTCAATAGAAGATTTTAATCGTCATACAATAGAACAAATTGAGAAATTTGCCTATCAGTTTGACAAAGCCAATCCAAATGTCCGTAACTATAACTTTGAGACAGATGCATTTTTATCCACAATGAATCCGATTAAACATCTAAAGAAAAAAGCCATCACTACTACCGACCAAAGCAAAAGTGATGACCTAAATCAGTGAGATAAATAACAAACCTATCTCTATTGTTATTATCTCATATTTAAAAGAAAAAGGATAATACAAATGAACTCTGAAAGAATAAATCATATTGAAACTCTGCTGACTCTGCTAGTTAGCTTGATTCAGCAGCAGGTAAAACAACGTACTACATTTGGAATTGTGACACAAAAAGAGCTATTAGTTCTCTTAGATATTTCTCCTAATACTTTGAAAAGTTGGGAGAAAAAAGGTTTGCCACGACTTGAACCCCCAATCGAAGGTACTAGAACTGTATATTATAAACTATCAGATGTACTTGATTTTTTGGAAAACTAGGTAAGAATGTGCTAAAATAGATTCATCTAATTAGGAAAAGAGGATAGTCTATTTTAGCCTTTTCATTATCTGCATGAAGAGGCATTATGAAAACTGAAACAATCATTTACAAAAACAAAAAAGTTGTCAAAAAAACTAAAAACAACGGCGAAACTAACTATGTCTTACGAGGTGTTTACCTTGGTTTAGATGAGAAAACTGGAAAACAAGTTACAACATCAATTACAGCCAAAACACTTCGTCAATTGGATAGAAAATACACTCAAGCCAAGTTAGACTTTGAGCAAAATGGCTCTACTCGAAAAGAGACTATAACAGTGACAACGTTGAAGGAACTAGCTGAAGAATGGTTTAAAAACTATCAAAGCTGGGTTACGTCATATAATACGTTAAACCGTGTGAGAGGTTATCTTGATACCTACATTATTCCACGTTTTGGCGATTATATCCCTGATAAAATAACCTCTTCCGAGATTCAATCATGGGTTAATGAATTAGCGGATAGAGCTAAAAAATCTGTTGAATCTGGCGTTAAACGAGCTCAAAAAGGAAGGGCAAAAGATTTTGGAGCTGTAGCTCATAAGTTAAGCGATATTTTTGACTTTGGGATAACAAACTATGGTTTGTTAAAGAATCCAGCATTGACTATCAAAATTCCTCCAAAGCCAAAGGCAAACAAGAAGCGAATTATGGTACTACATGATGAAGATNTATCACACTGGTTAAAATTTTTATCAGATTTACCAGATACACGAGCTAATCGTAGGTTCAAAGTCATTTGCAACACCCTACTTGCTTCAGCTTGCCGTATCAATGAATTGCTAGCATTGGAGATTCATGATTTAGATATAGAAACCAATGAAATTGTCGTAAATAAAACTCTAATGTGGAAAAGG
>NZ_KB904488.1 GCF_000380105.1 Streptococcus orisratti DSM 15617 | reverse complement strand
CTCTTGAGAGAGTTTCTCCCAAAAGGTGTCTCTCTTAACTCACTAACGACAGAAGAACTCAATCACTACGTCTCTGCTATCAATGACAGACCTAGACGACTTCACAAGTATAAAACCGCAAATATTTTGTTTGGGCTAGCCCAAACAGCTTAACCTCTGGAACTCTAGTTATCAATGAACTTGTTGCACTTGACTTGACAAGTGGGGAAGAGTAAGAAACACTCTTTTAGAAAAATTAATCTAAGTATGCAATCACTTCGATCTCAATTTTAACATCGCGAGGCAGACGAGACACTTCCACTGCTGAGCGCGCTGGAAAATCTGCCTTGAAAGCAGTAGCATAAACTTCATTAAACGGGACGAAATCATTGATATCAGATAAGAAACAAGTAGTTTTAACAACGTGGTCAAAGTCTGTTCCTGCTTCAGCAAGAATGGCTGAAATGTTTTTCAGTACTTGTTCAGTTTGCTCTTGAATAGTTGTTCCGACAATCTCTCCCGTTTCTGGTGATAAAGGCACTTGCCCTGATGCAAAAAGGAAATTACCAACAACCTTTCCTTGGACATAAGGTCCGATAGCTGCTGGTGCTTTGTCAGTGTGAATCGTTTTTGTCATAAAAATTCTCCCATTTCTATTTTTCTCGCTATTATTATAGCAAAGTTTTCTGAAAATTGAAATAGTTTTTTCTACATGAAAGAGCTAGAACAAAAGTATCCAGCTCTCTATGTTTCTATCGTTTTTACTTAAAAAACATAGTTTTTAAAAGTAATTCTCAATCATTGAACAATGAATAAACCACCTCTGAAATGAGATAACAAATGCAAGACTTCAAAATTTAAAATTTCTGTTCTAAGAACCCATATTCATAGTTCAGTACTTCCATCTAAGGCTAGTTTTTAAGCTACTCGTCGTTAGTTTTTTTCAAAATACAGTCAGTAAGTATTCCCACGAAAAAACTGCCTTGATTAACGTAAAACAATCTCTTATATAAAAACACTTCACTTGTGAATACAGGTTCTAACTTCAATTTATCCTATAATAAATCGTCAATCAAAGTTTCCACATCATCTTTTTCTACTTGTGGTGTGATTTCAGTAATGGTAATACCTGCAACCGCACGCTCAACCAGTCCTTCTATATCAAGACGTTTTTCATACTGCTCAACATTTTTTATTTTTGGATTAGTTTTTGGACGATCTGGCGCAAATATCGTACAACAATCTTCGAATGGTTGAATAGAAATCGTGAAGGTATCAATCTTTTCAGCGATGTCAATAATTTCTAGCTTGTCCATGGTAACGACAGGACGAATAACTGGCGTGCAGGTTACAGCATTGATAGCTTGCATACTTTCAAGCGTTTGGCTGGCAACCTGACCCAGACTTTCTCCGTTGATAATGACCAAACCATGACGAATCTCACGAATACGGTCGGTGATACGCATCATAAAACGTCGAGTTAAGGTCATGAGATAAGCTTCTGGTGCCTTGGCCTTGATTTCTTCTTGGATTTCTGTGAAAGGTACCTCAATGAACTGGATATTGCCACCAAATTTTGTTAGCTTACGCGTCAAATCTTGGGCTTTTTTCAAAGCACCCGGGCTAGTGTAGGGCGGACTGGCAAAGTGAACCGCTTCAATGTCCACACCACGTTTAAGAGCAAGATACCCTGCAACTGGCGAATCAATTCCACCAGACAGCATCAGCATGCCCTTACCAGATGTCCCGACTGGCAAACCGCCTGCGCCCTTGATTTCTTCATAAGATATATAGGCAGCTTCATCACGAATTTCCACTTTGAGGGTCACGTCAGGATTTTTCATTTGCGCTTTAATGTCAGGCAAAACATCAAAGACGGCATCCCCAAGCGTTAGATTGAGCTCACGGCTATCTAATTCAAACCTGTGGTCGCTACGCTTGCTAGCAATCTTAAAAGTCATTCCATTATGGTAGAGACCTGTCATGATTTCTTGCACTGCTTTTTTCAAAATAACCACATCTTTTTGCACCTTATAAACAGGTGAAAAAGCTTGCACTCCAAAGACTTCCTTGAGTGATTCAGCGACAGGCTCATAAGCTGTACCATGCAAATAAACATGGCAACGGTCACGATCAGCTGTTACATGTACATCGGGGTAAATGGATAGTACATGCTGAATGTTACGCTTCAATTTGTTGATGAAACGCATGCGATTTTTTCCTTTGGTTGAGAGCTCACCGTAGCGAACCATGATTTCTGAATACGTTAAAGTCATTTTTCCTCTTTCTTTTAAGAATACTATCTGGCTAGCACACTAGTAAATCTTCAATCTTACAAGTATAATACGTTACTAGGACAACTGGTTTTTCTAAGTTAACTTTGCCATATTCTAGTATAATTTTCAACTTGCTGACTCATAACTAGAATAAACCCAAGGGACTATTTCAATCCATTCTTATCTCACCTTTTTAGTTTTTTCATAGACTTGCTTGAAAATGGTCAAAAATTGTTCGACTTGGCTCATGTCATTGTCATCGTCAAGACTGAGACGAACTGCCGATTGAGCAAGTTTGGTCGGTACTCCCATAGCAATCAAAGTTCCTGCAGGTTTACCAGCCTTGGATGAACAAGCTGAAGTCGTTGAGATATAGATATCATGCTCTTCAAAAGCATGGACAATCACCTCACCACGGACACCCTTGATGCCAAAGGTCAGGATGTTAGGCGCAAAGGCCTCAGACTTTCCAGAAAAGATAACAATATCCTCATGATGGGCAAGTTCGTTGTAGATAACTTCTTTCATCTTGGCGATACGGGGTAAAGCTTCGTTTTCCTTACTCATGACTAATCGCAGAGCTTTAGCAGTTGCAGCGATACCAGCCACATTTTCAGTGGTTGAGCGCATGTCTCCTTCTTGCCCCCCACCAGTTAGCAAAGGCTGTAACTTCTTCCCCTCTTTCCTATAAATAAATCCCACACCGCGCACTGAATGGAATTTGTGACCAGAAAAGCTGGCGAAATCCACACGCTCGGTCAAATAATCTTTTGTCGGAATTTTACCAATTGCCTGAACCGCATCAACATGAAACGTAATGGCAGGCTTATTTGCCAACAAATCCGAAATAGCCTTAATAGGCTGGATTGAGCCGATTTCGTTATTCACTGCCATAATTGAAACAAGGATTGTATCTGGACGCAAAAGTGTAGCTAGCTGGTCAATATCCACAAAGCCATCTGCGGTTACTGGTGCATAAGAGACCTCAAAACCATGTTGGCTCAGCCATTTTGCAGACTCCTTCACTGCAGGATGTTCGATATCCGAAACGATGATGTGCTTGCCGTAGCGCTCTTTTTCAAATGCCACACCTTTAATCACCCAATTATCGCTCTCTGTTCCGCCTGAAGTAAAGAGGATTTCACTACTCTTGACTCCGAGGAGTTCAGCAATTTGCTTGCGACTGGCTTCTAAAATACGGGTTGCCTTACTGCCGAGATTGTGCAAACTGGAGGGATTTCCCCAAATCTTACTGGCCACTTCCTGATAAGTTCTGAGAACTTCTGCGTAGGGAATGGTCGTTGCTGAATTATCAAAATAAATCATTTGTCTTCCTTCTAAAAAATCAATTGACATTATTATACCATATTGTAGAGTAATTTTTTCAAACAGAATTGCTCAGTTTTACCTCGCATTTTTTGACAGAAAGTCCTATAATATAAAAATAAATTGTAAAAGGAGTTCCAAATGTCTAAACAATATTCACGTCAACAAAAACAATCTCCAAAGAATCCTAGCCATCATATTAAGACTGGATTTTCAGCCTTTCAAAAAACGATTGCTCTAATTGGTTCCATTCTTAGTATTATCGTGGCTAGTTTTACTATCAAGAATGCCATTTCAGGTTCCTCTACTAAATCAAGTGACAGCACAACCTCCACTACTCAGGTTATTATCAAAGAACAATCGGCAGATTCTTCCGGCACTGATAGTCAGACTGACAGCAGCACCTATTCTGCAACAAATAACAGCAATAAGCAAACCAGTGAAAATTCAGCCACCTCTAATGACTCAAGTACCAGCTCTAGTAGTTCCTCAGAAACTAGTACTGCAACAAGTTCGTCTGCCCAAGATGGAATTGACAGTTCAAATACTGAATCATCTAATTAAACCATCCTAGAAAATATGATCAATCAAACACCCACCATAGCCTGGATTCATTCCTATAAAGCTAATGGACTCAGACCTAACCTTAAACGCATGACAGCCTTGTTGAAGCAACTAGGCAATCCTCAGAACCAATTTCCAGCTATTCATGTCGTTGGCACCAATGGAAAAGGCTCAACAACTAGTTTTCTACAGCATATCCTAACTGCCTCTGGCTACAAAACGGGGGCCTTCATCTCGCCCTACATCAGATGTTTTAACGAACGCATTGCCATCAACGAGAAAGACATTCCTGACAGTGCTCTTGACAAACTAGCTGATCAGATTAGACCTTTGATAGAGGATAAAACATTTTTAAAAAACTACGGTAAACTCACCGAATTTGAATTAGTGACAGCAATTATGTTCACTTACTTCGCACAAATTGACCCTGTTGACATTGCCGTTATTGAAGCTGGTATAGGGGGTCTCTATGACTCTACTAATGTTTTTACTGCTCAAGCAGTCGTATGTCCATCCATTAGCCTTGATCATCAGGCCACTCTCGGTGACAGCCTCGAACAAATTGCCCAGCACAAGGCTGGCGTGCTTAAACCAGCAGTTCCCTTTATATTTGGCCAGATGGACGAGCCCGTCCGTCACGTTTTCTACAGACAATCTCAAGCTCTGGACTGTCCAACCTTTGAGCTTGGCCAAGACTTTCATTTTTTGGACAATGGCAGAGCATTTGATGTTATCTATGATGATGTGAAAATTGCAGATATCCATTTACAGATGCTCGGCAAGCACCAAAAATCCAACGCTTCACTGGCAGCCCTGACCAGCCTGCAAATTGCGCAGCATTTCCCAAAAATAAACCTAGACAACATCAAGAAAGGCTTGGAATCCACGCGCTGGCCTGGACGCTGCGAACTTGTGAGGCCCAATCTCATGCTAGATGGTGCTCACAATCAAGATTCAATTGCTAAACTCGTGTCCTTGCTCAAACAAGACTTCGCCGATAAGACTATCCATATCCTTTTTGCAGGACTCAAACGCAAACCGCTAGAAGAAATGCTAAATCAATTAACTGACTATGACTTGTCCGTGACTGATTTTGACTTTTACGAAGCAAGACGTGTAACAGACTACCCTGACTGTTACACGAAAGTTGTTGATTATCGAACATGGTTGGAAGAAAGCAAGCAGTCCAACGAGTTTTACGTAGTGACTGGCTCACTCTACTTCATCTCCGAAGTGAGGCAGTATTTGCTCACAGCTTTATCCACCGATAATTATCACGATTAATCACAAGGATTTTTTTACAGTAGTTTTCGTTTTTCCTTCTGAGATGGAATGGTTGGAGACACTGTTTTTTCTTTATTGACAGCTCCGTCTGAATGTCACTGATAGCCACTTGCAATTCTTTGATAGAAAGTACAATTCCCCATCTATCCTAATCTCTTACCCTGAGTTACTTCCCCTCAGGATACATGGAGTCATAGATATCTTTTAACATGGCTTTGAGTTCACTCTCAGCGACTTCCCTTAGTTGCTCTTGTTCTTCCTCGCTCAATTGAATGCTTTCTATATCATTTCCATTTTCATCTATCAGATCATAAACACCATCTCCTTTTCGTCTCATATTTTTATCAAGTTGTTGGAAGACACTAATCCGTCTCCAATTCAATTCATAGTTAAATCTAACTCGGATATGTGACTTTTCTGGAACAAATTCTATTCCTAACTTTTTAGAAGTTATTGCAGGAATTCGATCCATCATCTTCAAATTGTAATCATCTAGGTTGTAGCCCGCTTTCTTTACATCGTCCACATATTGTTTCCCAAAAAGTCTTCCAAGTCCTGTCAAAGAATAGAATTGTTCATAGGTGGGAGCTCCGCTCTCATAGGTTCGCTTAAAATCACCGTAACAATACAGTCGGTAGCCGAAAAACGATAGCACCAAAGTCAATACTATGAGGACAGTCACTCGGTTTTTCTTACTCAACATTGCTTACTTCTCCTCAGGGTACATGGAGTGATAGACATCTGCCAGTAAATCTTCCAGCTCCGCAATAGCGATTTCTGTCAACTCTTGCTCCTCAGCTACTGTCAACTCTACACTCTCAATCAGATTACCGTTTTCATCCTGTAAATAGTAGCTGCCTTCACCATCCCGATTCATATCCTTGTTAAGTTGCTGGAATACATTAATCTGTCTGCCATTCAATTCATAGTTAAAACTGACAGTGATATGTATCTCTTCCGGAACAAATTCTATTCCTAACTTTTTAGATATTAATGCAGGAATTCGGTCCATCATCTTCAAATTGTAATCATCTAGGTTATAGCCCGCTTTCTTTACATCGTCCACATATTGTTTCCCAAAAAATCTGTCATATCTTGTCAGAGAATAAAATTGTTCATAGGTAGAAGCTCCGCTCTCATAGGTTCGCTTAAAATCACCGTAACAATACAGTCGGTAGCCGAAAAACGATAGCACCAAAGTCAATACTATGAGGACAGTCACTCGGTTTTTCTTACTCAACATTGCTTACTTCTCCTCAGGATACATGGAGTGGTAGACATCTGCCAGTAGATCTTCCAGCTCCGCAATAGCAATTTCTGTCAACTCTTGCTTTTCAGCATCCGTTAACTCTATTCTCTCTATATCATTTCCATTTTCATCTATAAGAAAATAAATTCCTTCACCATCCCGATTCATATCCTTATTAAGACGCTGAAAGACATTAATGCGTCTATTGTCAAATACGTAATTAAAACTGAGACTGATATACGTTTCTTGAGGAACAAATTCTATTCCTAACTTTTTAGATATTAATGCAGGAATTCGGTCCATCATCTTCAAATTGTAATCATCTAGGTTATAGCCCGCTTTCTTTACATCGTCCACATATTGTTTCCCAAAAAATCTGTCATATCTTGTCAGAGAATAAAATTGTTCATAGGTAGAAGCTCCGCTCTCATAGGTTCGCTTAAAATCACCGTAACAATACAGTCGGTAACTGAAAAACGATAGCACCAACGTCAACACTATGAGGACAAATACTCGGTTTTTCTTATTCAACATTGGTTTCTCCACCCCTTTTCAAATAATCCATGAAGGCATCTTGGTGTTTCTTCTTCACTTCCTTCGATTGACCCCAAGTGATAAATTGGTGCCCGAAACTGCTGTCATCTCTAACAATAAACTCTACGAGTCTTTTGCCTTTATCAACATCTCCATCGCCAATTACTCCATAGAACTCTTGGACACGGTTCAACTCATTGGCATCAATTTTTTTATTATAGTCAGCCTGCACTGTAAAGATATCCTTCAAATCTGCTTCCTTCATTAAATCATAGCTATTGATTGGATCCAAATCAGAGTTAAAATCTCGATCACCATATTTCCTCGAATCGATGTCACCTTTAAAGGATATCTCATACTGCTCCATGGGAACTGGAATACTCGCCGTTGTTGTCCCGATGTTTATTCTACCAGTATTAACTATTGTACTGATTAGATGGACAACAGAAGGAAGGTCAAAGCCCCAGCTTTGCTCCGTAAAGGCTGCTAGCTGGATGGCTTCATGGGCTAGGTCCTTTGGAAGCGAATCATCAGGGTGTTGTCCTACAATAGTACGGTCCAAGAGTTCTATGTCCGTTTCAAGTAAGCCATATTTTCTACACAATCTATCTCGTTCCTTCGCTTCAACAGTTCCCGCGATTCCCTTCCAGCGGCTCCAAGGGGTTTTCCCTACAAAATTCTTTGGCACAAATGATGCCACCAAACGATTGTACTCGTAGATTACCTGTTCATTAGACCAGCCTTCTCGTTCAGCACGTTCGAGGATACCCTGTTGGAGGTTATAGAGGGCTAGTGCTGTTTCTTCGTCTAGGCCGTAAGAGTTCTTAAAGTCATCAATAATGGCCTTCTTGGCTTTTTCTGCCTTGGTGACGGGGGTTCCAGGGGTTAAAGTATGGCTCTTTAGGGGCTGATTTTTCATACCAATAACCCAGTTCATGTCCAGACCTTCAGTGTAATAACTTCCATCACTATCAACGAGTACTTGGCTAAGCTGCGTAGCTCCTTGGATGGCCAAACGCAATACTTCTAGGCTATCTGTGAAATAGGAGGAGACTTGGGAAACAAACCATTCCAGCTTCTCAATTTTCTCTTGAATATCCTGAAGACCAACCTCCAGATTTTCCTTGGCTTGATAGAGATAGCCTGTATCACTCCATAACTTCCCATAATTTCCAGACAAGAGAGCGCCTACTTGGTTGAGAAAGCTCTCGTTTTCTTCGATTTGTTGGATGACAATTTCAAGCTGACGGTTCCTTAATTGTTCTAGCCTTTTCAATTCTTCCAAGTCTAGGGTTCCATAGCCCGATACCGTGCCATCTGCTACCTTATAAGAATCCAGCTCGGTCTGGATATCGTCAATGGCTGCCTGTAATTTTTTGATAGAAGGGATGATGATGTCTGAAAACAATCCTCTACCTGCCGTATAGGCTGCCCCTTGCAACTCCCCAGAATCAAGACTGGCAATCAGATGGTCGCAGCCGCTAGACAGCCTATCCGTGACTTCATTAGCCAGCTGAATATTGTTTCCCATGGCTTGTATGAGCATGGCGGACTCAGAGGCGCTATATTTTACTCCCATGTTAGACGATTCCTTTCTCTGATTCGCTCTTCTCTTTCATCGTCCAGTTGATGGCGAATTTGAGTTGCATGGTGCGATAGTTGGTCCAAATGTTCTCTGACATAATGATCCATCTGCCACTTCAGGTCTCCATTTCTCTGCAAATCGATGTATTTCCTAGGACTTCCCTCAGGTACATGGTGCAAAAGCGCTTCCACTTCAAAAGACAGATGATGAAACTCCGATTGGAGATCCAAAACCCTTTCTTCATGCTTTCGTTTCAACGATAAAAAATCTTCTTCTAGCCACTCTATCCGATTGATTTCTTGTGTTAGAGCAGCAGCTTTTTCTTCATACTCAATCCGATTCATTAGTTGCTTCTCCATCTTTGTGCTTCTTCTATATCACGTTTCTCTGGCTTAGCTGCGATTTGAGGAAATTCATTGGCTTGGATCAAGACCGCCTGGCTAAAATCACTGACCGCTTGTAACATTTGATTAGAAACCTGTCGTCCGCTTTCCATGCCGGAAATACCACTAGTATAGCTAAAGTCCACAGATTGGTTTTGAACGGTGCTGGCATCTACTCCCACCAAGTCACTGATGGCAGCTGAGGTTGAAATAGTATTGGATTTTATCATTCCACTCATTATGAGTCCCTTCTTAATAAATAGTATAATCACATAATATTATACTATACGATTCATTAAGACTGTATGAAAAAACTGTCTAAAAACCTCCTTTAAAGGACTTTAGACAGTTAAATTACTTGAATTGTAAACTTACCTTATCGCATGGTAACAAACTCTTCAGCACCCGTTGGGTGGATAGCAACCGTATTATCAAAATCTTCCTTGGTTGCTCCCATTTTGATAGCGACTGCAAAGCCTTGAATCATCTCATCAACGCCATATCCAATGCCATGCAGACCAATGACTTTTTCTTCTTTACCAAGTGTGACCAATTTCATCTTGCTTGGTTGGCGATGGTTGCCAAGAGCTGTATACATTGGAGTAAAACTAGAGCGATAGACCTTGATTTGATCTTCACCAAATTGAGCAATAGCAGCTTCTTCTGACAGTCCTATTGAACCAATGGCTGGATGGCTAAAAATCACTGTTGCCACATCCTTATAGTCCATTTTGGCGTTAGGTTTGTTATTAAAAAGACGTTCTGATAGTTGACGGCCAGATTTAACAGCAACAGGTGTCAATTCCAATTTCCCATTAACATCGCCAAGAGCATAAATACCTTCAATATTGGTATTTTCAAAGGCATCTGTTTTAATGAAACCTCTCTCATCTAATTTGACACCAGTCTTTTCCAGACCATAGCCTGTCACATTTGGCCGACGGCCGATAGCCCAAATGAGAGTATCAACAGTGTAGTTCTCGCCATTTTCCAAAACCAAAGTCAGACTGCCATCAGCATTTTTGATGACTTCTTTTGGGACAGAGAAAGTGTGAAGATTAGGACCATTGACAGCCATTTCACTCACAAGAGTATCGATGATTTCCTTGTCAAAATTGCGGAGCGGACGATCTCTGCGAACGAAGAGGTGAATATCTGAACCTAGGGTATTGAGAACACCTGACACCTCAACAGCGATGTATCCAGCTCCCACAACTGCAGTACGCTTAGGCACCTCATCAAGTTCAAAGAAGCCATCTGAAGTAATGCCGTACTCAGCCCCCGGAATATCTGGATAAAGGGCGTGACCGCCAGTTGCAATGAGAATGTGTGGTGCAGTATAGCGCTCCCCTGCTGCCTCAATCGTGTGGGCATCCACGAAAGTTGCGTAATCGTAGACACGTTCAACAGCATTGTTGTCAAAACCACGTTCATAAGAACCGTGAATACGGTCAATATAGGCCTGACGGTTAGCTTTCAATCTCTTATAATCAAAATTTTTAGTCTCAATATCAAAACCGTACTCTGCTGCATAGTGATTAAGGGTCTCAGCAACTTGAGCACCATACCACATAACTTTTTTAGGAACACAACCAAGATTGACACATGTGCCGCCAACTTCTTTTCCCTCAAAAAGAATGACTTTTGCTCCATGCATGGCTGCGCGGTTAGCTGAGGCAATGCCACCTGAACCGCCACCTATAACAATATAATCATATTCTTTAACCATGTTTGATTTCTCCTTTAGTGAACTAGTATGCTTCAAACATCAAGTTCAGACATTGTTGATTCGATTTGATGAACCTTAGTTCTATTGAATCAGTGTTGCATCGTCTGACTTTAATTTTGATTGCGTGTAATAACCATAATTTACCATAAAATAAAGAAGCTAACAAACATTTGCTACGGGCTTGGCTAGAAAAAAGAATCCCTCAGGATTCTTAAAAATCAAAGGCTTTCAGCAAATTTTCGTTTGATAAAATCAGCAGAGTAGGCTAATTTGTCTTCTTCCTCAGTTGGCAAGGTGAGTTTGATTTGCTCAATAACACCTTGACGACCGATTATAGCCGGATAACTGAGATAAGTATCCAACGGCTCATAATAATTAGACACTGGCAACTCTTCATGGCTATCCGAGACAACTGCTACTGCCAAACGAATAGCTGCACTGGCAATACCGTAACTTGTATATTTCTTGCCATAGAAAACGGTATGTCCACCAATCATAGCTTCGTGAGCAATATCTTCCAGCTCTTTTGGACTGGCAAATTCTGAAATAGCTTGCCCCTTGATACGTACTTGACTCCAAGCGGTGAATTGAGAGTTGCCGTGTTCACCAAGGTTATAGCCGTAAACACTTCTAGCATCCACACCAAATCTTTCAGAAACTGCACGTTTCATGCGAGCCGTATCCAAAAGGGTACCTGTTCCAATCACACGTTCTTTAGGCAAACCAGAATAATGTTGGTATAGGCTGGTTATGACATCTACAGGGTTGGAAATGGCAATGATGATCCCCTTGAAGCCCACCGCCTTCAATTTTTTAGCAACAGCTGGTACTTCTTTCGCTGTAAAAGGTAATTCAGCAAAACGATCAGCATTGGGGTTATCCTGCAAGGCAATATTCCCTAACGCAGAAATCACCACATCCGCATCCGCTAGAGCCTCATAATCGTTCACGATAATATTAGCATGCTGATTGAGGTTGGCAGCTGCATCGGTGAAATCTACTGCATCAGCCATCACCTTCTTCTCATTTGTATCAATTAAAATGTAATCATCAAAAGTCCCTTGAGCGATTAAACCGTGTGCAACTGTTGAACCAACATGTCCCATTCCAATAATTCCGACTTTTCGTGCCATACAATTTACCTCCATAATTTCTAATTAAGTTCTATTATACACCTTCAAAGAGAAAATTGACCGATGAAAATCAATTTTTAAAAGAAAAAGAGCCAGTCAAGACCCAATGTCATTAAGTTAACTAACCTATCACGTTTTGTGGTAGGTTAGTTTTTTCTATGGTACACTAAAAATAAAAGGGGAAAAGTCATGTTAGATCAGATTAAAGCTCATTTACTTGATAGTATTAACAACATCGTTTCCACCGCAAACCAGTTTGTGCTTCATCCTGAAAAAGATTTTAGTCGGAAAAGTCAGCTAACGATGAAAACCATGATTCAAGCTATACTGACCATGGGTGGTAATACCTTAGCCAAAGAGCTACTTGATTTAGATTTGCCTGTCTCTCAATCTG
>NZ_KB904487.1 GCF_000380105.1 Streptococcus orisratti DSM 15617 | reverse complement strand
TGGCTTATCTCAGGCAGGAAGAAAGGGACACCTCTGAAGCCTTGATGGCGTTAAATCAGATTATAGATGAGTACACAGATGCCACAGAAATCAATTATCGTCAGGAGCGCCAGCATTTAGATGATAAAGAAGAAAGTCTCAGACAAGAGTATCAACAAAAACGTGANATCGTGGAGCGGGAGATTAATAGCCGCATGACACAGAAAAGACGGATTTTAGAATAGGAGGAAATATGGCAAGTGTCTTGGAGACTATTGGCGGAGTGATGACGGGAAAGACAGATTTCAAGGAGCTAAAAAAGAAAATGGAAAAGGCTCTTGTCAAATCAGTCTATGCTCCTNTAGCGAAAAGTAGTCGTAGAGGGATTGTTTCTAAGTATGATGCGCAAATCACTAAGGNTGCTNGTGATGGGAAGACAGCGACCGAAACAATTGTCGGTCAACTTGACACCACTATCAGAGGGAAGGGGAGAAAGGCCGTTGAGGCAACTATCAAGAAACATAAGAAAGAGTATGATGATTTGTAGAAAGAGTAAGTAGAAACAATTGAGGATACTTATTAGTTTTTGATTTTCAATTATTACATTTTAGAAAAATTAATATTAGCCAAAAGGAGTTTGGAACATGTTTATTCCAAGCCTCTTTTAATATCATAGTATCAGTTTCCAAAAGGATAGGAGAGGTTTTGTTGCTTTTTGCGTGATATAGTAAGGGGAGAAATTAATCGGAGGACTGAAAATGCGAAAAATTATTTTTTTGGATGTTGATGGAACTTTGGTGGATTACAATAATCATCTGCCAGAATCTGCTAAGTATGCCATTCAAAAGGCGCGTGAAAATGGTCATTTGGTTTATGCCTGTACAGGACGTTCTCGTGCAGAAATGCCCGAATTTATCTGGGATATTGGCCTTGATGGCATGATTGGTGGCAATGGTTCCTACGTTGAACATCATGGTCAGGTTGTCATGCACCAATTGATTCCAGAAGATGAAGCAAGACGTATTGTAGATTGGCTTCATGAGCGCGGATTGGAATTTTATTTGGAAAGCAATAATGGTCTTTTTGCCAGCGAACATTTTAAAGAAGCAGCTCGTCCTGTCTTGCGCCAATATGCTTTAGGTAAGGGGAAAACGGAAAAAGAAGTTGCAGACCAAGAAGCAGAGGATGTCCTGCATGGGATTGTCTATGGTGGCAATCTTTACCGCGACGACCTCAATAAGGTCAGCTTCATTTTAAAGAGTATAGATGACCATGAGGCATCAAAATTAGCTTTCCCAGACCTCAAGGCTGGTACTTGGGGTGGTGTTGGTGAGACAGCCCTTTTTGGCGACTTAGGTGTTAAGGATATCACCAAGGCGCATGCCATTGATGTTTTGCTCAGCTATCTCAAGGCTGATCGCAAGGATACCATAGCCTTTGGTGACGCTAAGGTAGATATTCCTATGCTTGATTATTGTGAAGTTGGTGTGGCTATGGGAAATGGCGGAGCTGAAATTCTTGCTATGGCAGATTTGGTGACAGCAGCTGTTGATGATGATGGCCTTTATAAAGCCTTTGAGACTTTGAAGCTTATCTGAGGAGAAAACGATGAAAATTGAGCACATAGCCCTCTGGACCAAAGATTTAGAAGCCATGAAAGCTTTTTATACAACTTATTTTGGAGCAACAAGCACCCAACGTTATCACAATTCGAAAACAGGATTTTCTTCTTACTTTCTGAGTTTTACTGACGGTGCGCGTTTAGAGCTCTGCTGTCGTCCTGACATCATAGAAGGCAAGAGAGATAGTTTTGGCTTTACTCATCTAGCTTTTTCATTAGGTAGTAAGGAAGTAGTTGATTATTTTGCCTATAAGTTACAGGATGCCGGATATCCGATTCAAAACGGTCCGCGGACTACAGGTGATGGTTATTATGAAGCAGTAATTTTTGATCCTGAAGGGAACCAAATTGAACTGACAGTCTGATACAGCCGATTAACTATAAACATGCTATAATAGGAAGTAAATTTCAAGAAGAGAGATGTTTATGAAAAATTATAAGGTCTTTTATGATCACATCAGCCAGCCTTTTCGCCAACAACCTCGCTACCTTTACTTTCTCAGAACTCTCAATGGTTTTATCACTAAGCTTATGTATGCCAGCTATCCTCTTGTTTTAGCCTTTGTTTTTTGGAAAAATAGCAGAGCGATTTTGGCATTTATTCTAATCCCAGGCCTCTCCTTTATCATCTTGTCCTTGGCCAGAAAAATTATCAATTATCCAAGACCTTACGACACTTGGGAAATCACCCCACTCATTGCTAAAGATAGTAGTGGTCAGTCACTACCCAGCCGACATGTTTTTTCAGCAGCTGTGATAAGCATGTGTCTTATGCGACTGACTGCTCTCCTAGGAGTACCTGCTTTGATTTTATCAGCTGTTTTAGCTGTTTGTCGCGTTGTAGGCGGGGTACATTATCCTAGGGATGTTGTTGTTGGCTACGCATTAGGCCTTGTCTGTGGCGCTTTGCTATTTCTCTTCTAAAAACACGTAGCAATTATTTGCCTTAATAGTTATTTTCACGTAAAATAGCCTTATAAACTAGTAGAAACGGGGAAATATCATGGCACATATCGTAACAGATAAAACATTTGAAACAGAAACAGCAGAAGGTCTTGTTCTGGTTGACTTTTGGGCAACTTGGTGCGGACCATGTTTGATGCAAGCACCAATTCTTGACCAGTTATCAGAAGAATTAAGTGAAGATGACCTTAAAATTGTTAAAATTGACGTTGATGAAAACCCAGAAACTGCACAAAAATTTGGTATCATGTCAATTCCTACCCTCCTCTTCAAAAAAGATGGTCAAGTGGTTAAACAAGTCGCTGGCGTTCACACCAAGGCTCAATTGAAAGCAATTGTTGCAGAATTGAGCTAAGACAAATAGGAAGCTGGAAAAATTCCAACTTCTTTTTCTTTTGCCTTGACTTGAAGTTAACTCCAAGTTGTATAATAACTATGTTGATTAAATAATACTTTTTGAAAATCAAACTCAGACCTTGTTGATTTGATGAGCGATACTTAAGTGTAGGATGGCAGCCGACTACCTGAGAACTAAAAAGTAGTAGTGTTCTACCTGTATTGGTATTGTTTAGTCTGATTTTGGTTTCCGCTAAGTATGAGTTTTCAGAAATTATGGAGGAAAGAAATGAAAACGGCTATTTTTGAAAAAGCTGGTCTTATGACCATCGAAGAAGTTGAAAAACCAACGTTGCAAGCAGATGATGATGCCATCATCAAAATCGTACGTGCCTGTGTCTGTGGCTCAGATCTCTGGTCTTATTCACACGGAGATGACAAAGCTGCCCACTCAACTAACAGCGGGCATGAGGCGCTAGGAATTGTTGAAGAAGTTGGTTCTGCAATCACAACAGTTAAACCAGGGGACTTTGTTATCGTACCTTTCACACACGGTTGTGGCGAATGTGATGCTTGTCGTTCTGGTTTTGATGGTACTTGTGATAATCACCCCGCTCCTACAAACTGGGGAGGTGGTTTCCAAGCAGAGTATCTTCGATTCCACTATGCGAATTGGGCATTAGTCAAAGTTCCTGGTCAACCATCAGACTACAGCGAAGGAATGATAAAATCTTTACTAACCTTAGCGGATGTCATGCCAACAGGCTATCATGCAGCGCGTGTGGCTGATGTTCAGCGCGGAGATAAGGTAGTTGTCATTGGTGATGGAGCTGTAGGTCAATGCGCGGTTATTGCAGCAAAAATGCGTGGAGCTTCACAGATTGTTCTCATGAGTCGTCATGAAGATCGCCAAAAAATGGCATTGGAATCTGGTGCAACTGCGGTCGTTGCTGAACGTGGTGAGGAAGGTATTGCTAAGGTTCGTAAGATTCTTGGCGGCGGTGCAGATGCAGCTCTCGAATGTGTTGGGACAGAAGCAGCCATTGAACAAGCGCTGGGAGTCATCCATAATGGTGGACGTGTTGGATTTGTTGGTGTGCCACATTATAATAACCGTCCATTGGGTTCAACTTTTGCGCAAAATATCACTGTTGGCGGCGGATCTGCTTCTGTAACTACCTATGATAAACAAGTCCTCCTTAAAGCAGTACTTGATGGTGATATCAATCCAGGTCGTGTTTTCACAAATACTTATAAACTTGATGACATTAACCAAGCCTATCAAGACATGGCTGACCGCAAGACCATTAAATCAATGCTAGTTGTTGCTGAATAGGACAATTCTGTAAAATTTAAAAGAGGCTGAAAGATTTCAGTCTCTTTTTGACATTAGTTTTTGAAATATTTCTGAACCATTTTCTTTTGAGGGGCGGCCATAGGATAGTCTTCGAAGTTAGCAGGAGCGACCCATCGAAGTTTCTTGTTGTTTAATAGCGGAGCTTTTTTGGCAAATCCTTCTACTAGCTCAATCGTCCATTTTTGATGACTGAAGGTGTGCTTGATAGGTGCAAAATGCTGTTTTGACCAGACAGGCTTAAGTTTATACTCTTGTTCAAAAACTGCTTTTTGCGAAAGAGTTTCTAGCACTGCATCCACACTTTCAAATAAGTCCAGTTGCTTACTAATAAAATCTGTTTCCATGATAGGAAAAGACCAGAAACCACCTAATAATCGTCCTTCGGTGTTCTTTTCAAGAAGAAACTCACCAATTTCGTTCTGAATGATAAAAGCTTGAATTTGCGTAGGTTTTGGCTTTTTCTTAGGTGCCTTGACAGGATATTTGTCATAGGTTCCATGTAAATAGGCTGCGCAAAAGAAGCGGATAGGGCTATCATCAGGACGAGGACTCTTAGCAGATTCGATATTTGTTCCCAAGTCCATAAGAGCTTGGTTAAAGTCCCCAGGTCGATCAGGGTCAATCAGTTTTTCCATGACAGCTTGAAAAATCTTGCGATTTTTAGGATCACCGATATCATAATCGATTTCAAACAAGCGAGCCATAACCCGCATAACATTGCCATCAACCGCAGGCTCAGGAATCCCAAAAGCGATTGAAGCGATAGCACCAGCAGTATAGGGACCAATCCCTTTTAATTTAGAAATATCTTTGTGTGATGATGGAAATTTTCCATCAAAGTCGGTCATGATTTGCTGCGCAGCTTTTTGCATGTTACGGACGCGGGAGTAATACCCTAAGCCTTCCCATGCTTTGAGTAATCTTTCTTCAGGAGCGTTAGCTAATTTTTCAATGGTGGGAAACCAGTCTAAAAATCGCTCGTAGTATGGGATAACGGTGACTACCTGAGTTTGTTGGAGCATAATCTCCGAAATCCAAATGTGGTAAGGGTCTGTCGTCCTACGCCAAGGCAAATCGCGTTTTTCGGTGTCATACCAGGTAAGAAGAGTGCGGCGAAAGGAGGCAATTTTTTCCTCGTCCCACATCTCAATGCCGTATTCTTTAAAATCTAACATAAGTTTATTTTTACAAAGTTTCTTTCATTTCAAACAGGTTCGTTTCTTGGTTTACGTGGAAATCTCCCAGCGTAGCAGTTGGTTAATGATTTGTTCGCATGTTATTAAGAGGAATATATTTCCTTACATTTCCCATCTCAAAAGTTATCTTCTAAATTTGAAGTAATACGGAGATGGAATGAAAAAATCTGAAGGAACTTTTCACTCTGGAAATATAGCTTACAAGTAGATACCAAAGCAATCTCTTCCTCTGCCTCTTCTCGTATTACTTAAACAAAAAAATCAGAAAAATAGTCTTTTTCGACATGTCCAAAACGCCGTGCTAAAAATCGAACTGGCATAATTCGGAGAGCGGAATTGTAGTCACGAATTAGGCTATTATAGGTCAACTTGTCTTGAGTGAAACGATCTTCATAACGATGGATTTGACTAACGAGATTTGCCTGTCTGTCATGTTCAGTGGGATCAGGTAAGAGATTTCGTTTTAACTGGCGAAGATGATCGCGCGTGATATCAATGTCATTTTCAAGCTGTAAAATCTCTTGTTTAGTATGATTGAGGTAATCAAGCTGCTTTGTAAAAAATTGCGTATAGGCACTCCCCATCCCTAAAAGTAAGGAGATTCCTGTGGACATATCAGAATCTACATCTAAGATAAGGTCAAAGAGAATAACAAATAAAATCCAAAAACCAGCACTTCGCGCAATAAATGATCCTAAACCAAATTTAGGAGCTTCCTTGATATTCTTTTTCATTATCCCATCCTAACTTTCTTTTTTTTTCTAGTATAGCATATTTGTAAAAAAATATTTCCAAAACAGTTTTTTCTTGCAAAAAGTAACCGTTTACATTATAATATAAGTGTAGTTAAGGTAAGAGATGTTAAGGAGGTAAATACCATGGTAAAACTTAATATTTCTAGGTACAAGAATGGAGATTAGTCTCCAAGTAGCAGTAGGCAAAAGTCGACTTACGTGAGGGAAAATCACTTTACCCCTGTCAATGAAATCTTGCAAAAGTAATGAGGTGACGACTTATGTTGATGTTTGATATGGGCCGTTTCAAAAACGGAGACACTGAACTTGTTGCATAAAATAGTAACAAGGGAGTGATACCAATAACTTAAGATAGATGTATTTTTGTCGTAGATGATTAGAAAAAATCGCTAGCGCAGAAAATCCAGAAATCCCGTCTGGCTGTCGCGAGTACACCAGATATTGAAATAGCTTCTAATCTAGTTGTTTATTGAGCTTGATAAGACATTCTGACACATAGAAAGAAGGTTATGCGAGTTATGAGAACAATGAATATTAGTCGTTATAAGAATGGAGACAATTAACTTTCATAGCAGTCCGAAAAAAACTAGAGAAAGCCGGAATGAAACAAAGTAGTGAAGTTTGTTAGAGTTGGGCATCTGTTTTATGTGATTGACTGCTACGCTAATTTCTCGGCCGAGAAAATAATTTTGTAGTTTGTGTTGGTGACGGGTCAATCACCAACATGAAAAGTGTTGTGTTAGCTATTTTCAATCATTTTGGAGGTGTCTTATGCACATAGCAAGATATAAGAATGGTGACACTAATCTTAGTTGCATAAAATAGCTTAAGAGGTGAATCCAATGTAGTTTGTTGCTAAAAAAGATTGATGAAGTGAGGTAAAGTTTATGTTGATGATGAATTTGAATCGCTACAAAAATGGAGATATTACCGCAAGCTAACTCCTTATGAAAAGTTTGTGGTAGCACAAACACAAATATTTTTTCAAAAGATGGGTCAGGTACCCGTCTTTTTGATTAGGGTCTTTTTGATTATTCATTTTTTTCTTGCTTTATTATGAAAAGTCATGTATAATAGTATCTTGTGAGTGCACCTCACTTACTCGTAGCGAAGGTTGCGAGTCATTAGACCAAAAGGAGGAAAATATCAATGGCTAAATACGAAATTCTTTATATCATTCGTCCAAACATTGAAGAAGAAGCTAAAAACGCTTTGGTAGCACGCTTTGACTCTATCTTAACTGACAACGGTGCAACTGTTGTTGAATCAAAAGATTGGGAAAAACGTCGTCTTGCATACGAAATCCAAGATTTCCGTGAAGGACTTTACCATATTGTTAACGTTGAAACGACTGACGCTGTAGCTCTTAATGAGTTTGATCGTCTTTCAAAAATCAACGGTGACATTCTTCGTCACATGATCGTTAAACTTGACGCATAAGAAGGTAGTTTATGATTAATAATGTAGTACTTGTGGGTCGTATGACTCGCGATGCAGAACTCCGTTATACACCGTCTAATCAAGCAGTTGCAACTTTCACGCTTGCCGTGAATCGTAATTTTAAGAATCAAGCTGGTGAACGTGAAGCTGATTTTATCAACTGTGTCATCTGGCGTCAGCAGGCTGAAAATTTGGCAAACTGGGCTAAAAAGGGAACATTAGTTGGTATTACAGGACGTATTCAAACACGTAATTATGATAATCAGCAAGGTCAACGTGTTTACGTGACTGAAGTGATTGCAGATAGTTTCCAAGTTTTGGAAAGTCGTGCTACACGCGAAGGTAATGCAGGTGGCTCTTATAATTCAAATGGTTATAACAATAATTCATTTGGTGGGGCATCTAGTATGAATGGTTATTCACAACCTTCACAATCACAAACCCCTAACTTTGCGAGAGATGAAAGCCCATTTGGAAATTCTAACCCGATGGATATCTCAGATGACGATCTTCCGTTCTAATGGATTAAACGAATTAAATTTATAAAGGAGAAAACACATGGCTCAACAACGTCGTGGCGGATTCAAACGCCGTAAAAAAGTTGATTACATCGCAGCTAACAAAATTGAATATGTTGATTACAAAGATACTGAGCTTCTTAGCCGTTTCGTTTCAGAACGTGGTAAAATTCTTCCACGTCGTGTAACTGGAACTTCAGCTAAAAACCAACGTAAAGTAACAACAGCTATCAAACGTGCTCGCGTTATGGCTCTTATGCCATTCGTAAACGAAGACTAATTCGTTGCGGACTTAATTGTGAATTAAATGAAACGACTCTATTTAGGGTCGTTTTTTTCTTACCTTGTTTTTAGTCTGTGACTCGAAAATTTAGAGCTGCATTTTTATTTTGTTGATATTTTCCCACTCACATTCGATTAACATAAGTACAAATTTTTCGACAACTGAAAATCTATAACTGCTGAAAAAACTCCGATTTTAGGCATTTATGTACAAATGATTTAAAATCTCCAATCAGTAAAGGGAATCTATAGGATAAAAACTTTTTGTAATATTTGTAAAATAAATGAAATGTTTCAAAAAATTTGATATACTAGTCCAAGAGAATTTTTTAACATGAAAAGCTAAGTACTAGGAGAATTGGATGTTAAATATTTTTGTTTTAGAAGATGATCTTATCCAACAATCTCGGATAGAAAATGCCATAAATAAAGCACTTGTAAAGAACAAGTGGAAAGTGCGTGCGATTAATATCTCTGGGAAACCAGAACAATTATTAGAGGCTGCAAAAGAACGAGGTTGCCATCAATTATTTTTCCTTGATATTCAAATTGATAAAGATGATAAAATGGGCTTCAAAATGGCTCAGCAAATTAGGAGTAATGACCCGCAAGCAGTTATTGTATTCGTAACAACGCATTCTGAGTTTTTACCCCTAACCTTTCAATACAAGGTCGCAGCTTTGGATTTTATAGACAAATTAGCTGATGAAGAAGAGTATGTAGAACGCATAGAGTCAGCTATCGAAGTAGCTTTAAGTCATATGGGAAATAGCGTAGCTGAGGACTCTTTTGCATTTGAAACCTCTCAAGCTGTTATTCAAGTTCCTTTTCATAAAATCCTTTATTTTGAGACATCCGAGACAATTCATAAGGTTATCTTGCACACTAAAAATGAACAGATTGAATTTTATGGGCGATTATCGCAAATTGAAAAAGTAGATGAGCGGCTTTACAAATGCCATAAATCGTTTGTTGTTAATCCAGAAAATATCACTAAAATAGACAAAGAATCTGGAATAGTATACTTTGAAAACGGAGAGCGGTGCTTTGTCTCCAAATTAAAACGGAAAAAATTGATTGAGAAAATGAGGGAGATGCGGTGAACTTAGATATCATTTGGAATAATTTGGACTTTTTTGTCCATGTGATCATTACGATGCTAATCCATCAACAAATTACGGGACATATCTTTGCTAAGAGATGGCTAATAATTGTTCCAACAGTGCTGAGAATACTCTTTTTAATTGTTCCTCCAATAGCTTATTTTTCAACCCTACTATTTTTAGTGGCTTATTCTTTGGTAAAAAATCGCTACAACAACAGGTTGTTAGATGTATTCTACGGTCTATTTCCTGTAATTGTGGAAAGTTTGTTTAGTCGGTTATTGATTTACTATTTTTTTCCAACGATAGGTATAAATGATATTCTTAACAATCAAAATTATTTTTGTGGGCTAATATCAGAATTATTAGTTTTTCCAACCTATTATTTTTTAATGAAGTCTCTAAAAGTTGATTTTAAAAATTTACATAAAGGGTTTTTAAAAGATTTTTCAAAAATATTTATTTTTCTGGCAGATATTTCGATGTTGCTTTATTTTGTTGGGTTACAAATATTACTGCTGTTCGATAGACATATACCATATGCAATGATGGGAAGGAAGTATCTCATTGCTATTTATGGGATTCTCTTTTTAGTGATGTTAGTCTATATCAACGGTGATTTTAATGAAAAGCTTGAACAAGAAATTTTGCTTCAAAAAGATAGACAAATTACTGATTTAACTGCGTATAGTAAGCAGATAGAATACCTATACAATGAAATTCGAAGTTTTAGGCATGATTATTTAGGTATCTTATCTAGTTTAAAATCTGGGATTGTAAACAAAGATATCGAAGCAATTGAAACAGTTTATAAAAATGTATTATCTAAGACAGAGCATAGAGTTCAAGGAGAACGGTATGAAATTGCAAATCTAATAAATGTTAAAAATGATGCTATCAAAGGACTGCTTTTTTCAAAAATACTAGAAGCGCAAAGTCAAGGAATTGAAATTCACCCTGAAGTCTTTGAACCTTTTAACACACCTAATATAGAATTGTTGGATTTCATTACGATACTAAGTATATTACTCGAGAATGCCATTGAAGCAGTTCAACCGAATACCAATCAGAAAGTTGTAGTTGCTCTAATTGCTGGGGAACCACAAGTTGTGATTATTGAAAATAGTATTGGTATTGAAAAAGTTGATGTTATTAATATCTACAAGCGAGGTTTCTCGACAAAAGGAGAAAGTAGGGGAATTGGATTAGCGAATGCTAAAAGGATTTTAGAAAAATATCCTAATTGTAGTCTTCGAACAGAGAGTGGAGGTTACAAATTTAAGCAGACCTTAGAATTAAAGTAAAGAAGCTCATAGCCTGGGAGTGCAGTAACAAAACTTAGGTTATGAGCTTCTGTTTTTATTGTCATTTATCTGATTATGACAAAAAACGTACCGATTATGACAATGATGAATTTTTGAGTTGAAATTGTGATATAGTAACTTTTGAAATTATAAGGAGATAAACTATGGAGAATTATTTTTCAAATCAAAACATTCAATGTTTTTCAATTCGTAAGTATTCGTTTGATGTATCCTCTGTGCTTTTAGGAACGCAATTTATGACGCAGGAAATACCGTTAACTATGATAAATTCCTTTTGTCTGACGGACATTATTGGATTAGCTATATAGCTGCTTCTGGAAATCGTCGCTATATCAGTATTACATAATGGGAGATTTGGATTATGAAACAAACAAAAAAATTAATAGCAGCTTTAATTCTATTACTACTTATAACAGTGCTTGCCTTTCTAATTTTAAAAACATGCAACAACAGAATGATAGATAAGTCTGGCTTTTATGAGCAAACCTCTAAGACTAGTCAGTCATCAAAAAGTAGTAGTACAAAATCATCGGCGTCTACTAAAAAATCAAGTAGTTCAGCCAGTAAGAAGACTAATCAAGAATCATCTGTAAGTGAAAGCTCAGATCAAACTATTGGACAAGCTAGTGAAACCCAGTCATCCAACAATACTTTGAATTCATCAAACTCAGAAGGTACAGATGTCCCAGCACAAGGTGGCGTTACCCAAGTGGATTCTGGAACACTTGAATTAACACAAGACACGCCAGTTTATGCGGAACCCGATAAAAACTCAGCTGTCATTTTTACACAACCCAAAGGAGAACTTAATTGGGATTCATATTCATCAGAAAATGGAGAATTTTGGTATAGTTTTGTACTTCCTGGTGAGGGAGGGGGCACACGATATTATATTGCATATTCAGATGTTGGTCACTAATGAATCAAAAAAATATTTTAAGCCAAATTATTGTGACAATGAACAACAACCCACAACATGACATTTATGTCATGTTGTTTTATGGAAGACTTTGATAAGCTAATCTTATCTTTAAGAAAAAATGGCAGGGGTAATGTTACATTTTTATTGCGAATATGACATTTTAAAGTTGACAAGCGCTTTCTTAAGGATTACAATTAAGTCGAAAGGACTAGAAAGTAGGATTAATGCGATGAAAAAAGATATTTTTGCACAAGAAAAGCAACGTTTTTCCATTCGTAAGTATTCGTTTGGTGCAGCTTCTGTGCTCATCGGTGCTAGTCTAGTTTTTGCTGGACAGGTAGCTGCTGATGAAACTGGAACAGCAAAATCTAACTCCACAGAGCCTGTAACAGTTCAAGTTAGTACACCAACAACTGAGTCAAGTACAGCTGATCAAACAGCGACTTCAGAAACTCCGGTAGCCCAAGCAGATCATGCAGAAACAACTGTCAAGGCAGTTGAGGCAGCAGTAGGAACAGATACAAAATCAACAGTTTCCTCTGATAGCTCAGCATCTGCTAAGGCAGAAGTTATAACAAGCACTGATGCTGTGACAGATACAGCGAGCACAGCAGGAGCTGTTTCAGAAGTATCAACGTCACAAGTGGATTCATCAGTGGCAAGTGAAAAAACAACATCGGAAGATACAGAGGTATCAAGTGATGCAGCTAAAATTACAGTTTCTAATTCAGCACAAACCAATGTTGCTGTAGAAGATTTATTGAGAGAAGCTAAAGTAGCGACAACGGCTAGTGTTTCAGAGGATAGAGCTGCTGTAGCGGAGAAAAAACTACCAACAACAGGTTATTATACTTACCCTGAACGTACTGAAGTCAAAAACACTCCAACAGTAACTGCACCTGTTGAATTTTATGTTAATGCTGGAGATAGAGTTTTCTATGATAAAGTTTTAACAAATGATGGCTATCAATGGCTAAGTTATAAATCTTATAGTGGCATCCGTCGTTACGCTGCTATTACCAAGTTAACTGCGGACAAACCGGTGGCTGCGCCAACAGGTCAATTGAGTTTCCAAAATCAAACTCCTCAAGGATTTGACGTTCTTGTTACTAATGTTTCGGATAGTAATGGCATAGCAGCAGTCAAGGTTCCAGTCTGGACAGACAAGTCAGGCCAAGATGATTTGATTTGGTATAATGCTGCCAAGCAAGCGAACGGTGATTATAAGGTAGCTGTCAAAATCAGCGATCATAAAAATGAACTAGGTGACTACAATGTTCATCTCTATTACATTGAATCTACTGGGAAAATGGTTGGTGTAACAGGAACCAAGACCACTGTAACTAATGAAGTGCCTCAATCTGGTCTTAATCTTCCGAGCCAAGGCAGTTACACATTTACCAGTCGGGTTGAAGTAAAAAGTCAACCAAAAATGTCAGCACCTACAGAGTTCACGTTTGATAAAGGTGAAAAGATTAACTATGACAAAGTGCTTGACGCAGATAGCCATCAGTGGATCTCCTATGTCAGCTATAGTGGTACTCGTCGTTATATCCCGATTGCGCTTAGCACTCAACCTGTCAAACCAGCTATTGAACGCACTGGAAAACTGACTATTGATTCACAAAACAATGGTGATTTTAATGTTGTAGTTTCAGAAGTTTCTGATCCAAATGGCATAGCTGAAGTTAAAGTTCCGGTCTGGACAGACAAATCAGGCCAAGATGACCTTGTTTGGTACGATGCTGCGAAACAAAGCGACGGTAC
>NZ_KB904486.1 GCF_000380105.1 Streptococcus orisratti DSM 15617 | reverse complement strand
CGACGTCTGGCGTCCCACATACTTTGATAACATTCTTTCTAAAACAGGTGTCTTGCCAGTTTTTATTGCGACGTCTAGCGTCAAAAGAGTTCTCGACTTAACAAGACACCTCTACTTTATCATAAAGAAAAAGTAGTGAGTACTTTCTCCCGTCGGAGATTTCCTCACTACTAATCTTAGTATGTTTTTATCTTCAATAAATTGCATAGGAATTAACAAAACATTTGGTCGTTTCAGTTCTAAACCACTTTCACGTTCAAGAAAAGCTACGATAAAATCTTGGCTGCCATTTGTTCTAAATTGCCAATGTTGAGAGTTCCCATTTTTCTTTTTATGTAAGGAACTATACTTAACATCAATTGTCAAGCCATCAAACCAAAAATCATAAACAGGATTATTTTTCTTGAAGTACTTATTAGCATCTGTTGCTTCTGGAACATACTTTTGAAAGAGTTCTTCTGCCATTCCTCCCAGTTTAGCCGTTCGAGATCCGTACTGAATTTTATCTTGAATTTTCAAACAGCCACTCTTTATTAATTTCAAGTGAGCAACATGAGTCGGTAATCCAGATTGCTTTACTGCCTCATGAAAGTCTCCTGTTTCTAAATATATGTCAACTATATCAGCCATTTTAATTATCCTTAATGTGAGTTCTTAATTGTTTGGCCACGTGCCACATCTTCTTTAATGAGGTCATCAATTCTAGCCATCAATTCATGTTGAGCTGGATCAAAGCGAGAATGAACAGACTCTAAATCTTGAATATCAAAATCATCGCCTTTTGTAATGGCATGGAAATTAGTCAGCTCTAAATAGAGTAGCTGATCCAATTGACGACGGATAGATTTTAAAGCACGCCCTTCATCTGAGTTGGTCAAGTTTTTTTCCAGCCGAGACAACCTCTCTGAAAAATTTTGTTTATCTTCAGTTTCCAAAAAAAGTTTATAGAAAACATCAATCAACTTAACAACAGTCGCTGACTGTTTCTGACCTGGACGTTCTAAACTTTCCCCTACATCTGCTAATAAATAGGATTTGATTTCAGAAAACTTTTGTAGTATTTCTTCGTTAAAATAGATATTAATTCTAGTTGCCATTATTTCTCCTTTACTGCGATTTTTTTGAAGTTCCTGTTAAATAATTAATCTCATACTCTGGTTGGACGTTAAAAATATAAACATCAAAAGATACAGTATCATCTTCTATACTTTGTGCTTCCAAACGAATACCACGAGCAACTAATTCTACGTTTTTAAAAATAGGCGTTACTCGATAGCGGACATGATGTTCTGTCTCTCTTATATAATTTGCGACTAAATTTTCATAGTAAACCATTGACGATTTTTCATTTTCAAAATTGGCATTAAGCGCACGTGTCCCTGTAAAAAGATTTTTCACGTTTGCATTCTCACCACTTAGTTGAAAACCAATTAGATGAGAACGATTATACAAATAATCTTGTTGACCATTGAACATGATTTTTTTATTTTTCCAGCCAGTCGGTTGCACTGATGAAATGTCTTCACGCTCACTTGTTGGCATCAAATCTTTCCCCAACATTGCTTCAGCAACTCCAACACGATTCAAAAAATCAAGGTTACTATATTTTTCCCATGAACCATTTTTTAAACTTAATTCATCGGTTGTAAATTGTGCTTTATCATTAACCACTATGACTTGATGTTGGCCATCAAACGGTTTTGATTTCAGCTCTTCATTTTGTGTCTGGTGAGCATTACTCAAGTCACCATTTTTTTCTTCAGGTGAATCTGATATATTCAATTGAGTAGCTATATCATTTTGAGTAAATGCACTTTTTAATGATTGAAAATTTTGTGGTTGCACTAAAAAAATAGCGATAAACAAAACACTGACTAGCAGGAATTTATTCTTCTTCATTAGCGACCTCCTGCTCTTCTTTCAGCAGCTAGCGCATCAACGTCATCCATAAATTGTAACCAATCCGTTGTTAACTCTTCCACAATATCTTGTTTTGTATGATAGGCCAATAATTTGATTTCATTTTTAAGCAGCTGATCTAATATTTGAGCTTGTTGTTCTTTAATATCTGCCAACGTCTCGGCAAATTTATTATTATATAAATCAAGACCATCATTTTCGACAACACGATATAACTGTGACATCAAAAAATCAGCAAGATTAGGATACTGAAATTTTTCAGACATCATCTCTAATTGCACAAATAATTCATCAGGAACTTTGCGTAATCTAATTTCCTTAGTCATCCCTTTCTACCTCACCTTCGTATTCCAACCATCTTGAAATGTGGTCAGCATACCGACCCATTTTCGTTTCAAAGTCTGATAAAATTTCTGTCTGTTTTTGCGTTAAACGTAAAACATGATCCGACGTTAATTTCATATTTTCTAAATGAGCAAGATAGTTCGCTTCAGCAAAATTAAATTGATCCTTTTCAATCTTTTCACGTAAAACATGAACTAAAAAATCATTAAATGATTTTGATTTTGTTCTCTTTGATTGAGCTTTTAAATAATCAATTTCTTTTTCAGTTAAGCCACGTATTTTTAACTCTGTTCTTTTCATTACCATACAAAAATGATCATCTCCTTTCAAAAAAACAGCGCCCTTCTTTTTTCTTTTGACGAGGCAAAAGCTAAAAGAAGCAAAAAAGAAAACCTCAGCCTCGCAACGTCACGAAAATAAATTTTCTACTTTTGCGGTTTTTCAAGACCTAGCCCACTTAATGTGTTCTAGTCCATGAAAAGAGCATAAGGGAAACTGTCCCATCGTATCGCTGGGAGTTGATAGTATCAACGTTTCCCGTGTCCCCAATTCTCTCGGCTACGCCTACTAAACACACACATGCTAGACACACCTTAACACACTAAGCGCTCTGGCATCTACGTTATCCCCACACCTTAACACACTTTAGCAGTGCACAAATACACACTCCGTTAAATAACTTGATGAGGTACTTCGGCTGAAAAATGAAGATTACTGTTCCTCATTTTCACGTTCTTTTTTAGCTGCCTCACGTTGTGCTTTTTCTTCTTCTCGAATGAGAGTCAGCTCAGTTTTGAGATCATCTAAAATTTTTTTATAGGTCTGAGTTTTATCTTTTTTAAGTTGAATCTGAACGTAGATTTTACCAATTTGTTTTTGAATATTTTCTTCAGCAAGCTTCCGTTCATTTTCCAAAAAAGCTATTTTTTTCTTTGCCTCTTCAAGTTCTAAATCAATTTTTGTAAGATCTTTTTTTGCCATTTGTTAGCCTCCTTTATTTAATAATTTTAGTGTAAGGGATAATGAAATTTCTTGCATTAAGGGGACAAACTACAGCAAAAAGAAAACTCCCCAATACATTATTTAGGGAGTAATATTATTAGTGTTTTATAGTAAAGACCTGGTGAAACGTTTCGTAAATGCATTTCTCCTACTGAGTTTTAATTGAATCAACCTATGGCTAAAATCTTCCTCAATTCCAAAAGGATAAACTCTAAAAGCAGGATAATAGATGGTATCAACATCTTCAAAAAATCGTTCTACTTCTTTAGTAATAAGATCCGTTTTGTAATTGATAGCTGTTGTTGCTTTTCTATTTAAAAAGCTCAATTCAACAACATCTTGATACGGTTGTTTGATCACATTTTGATTAATTTGTCGCATTCGTTTATTTGCATCTGCTTCTTCTGCATCAGTGAAAAAATTAATTTCTGGTGGCAAATCATCTGTTATATTCCGAATACCTAAATACTTTTTATCAATGATATTTTTCAAGACATAATACCTAAATAATCTTGGTAGAAGAATATTTACTAGACTTGCAAAAACAGCACTCATAATCCAAAACTTGCATAAGTTATTTACCATCTGTTCGGATATTGCGTGATGAATAGCATAGTCAGCTTCTGCTTGAAAAACAAGCAAAATTATAAATAGTTTTAGTGATAATTTTATACGTCTAAAATCTTGTAACCACATACCATAACAAAAATTGAAGATAGCATTAGCCACTAGAAAATATTCTATAAGACCAATAATAACGACTCGATAATTTTGTGGAAGATAATACGTCAGCAAGCCTAAAAAACCAGCTGAGAAGAGATAAAATTGACTTTTGGCTACAAATCTAATGAACCAATTTAGACCACAAATGAGTGAAAGTTTTAATCCATTCTTATTTAGTGATTTCCATTTTGAAGATTGAGCTTTTTGCATATTAGTTGTCCTTTCATTTTAATATTAATTTGTCTCCTGAAAATGTGGTCAATAGGTCTCTAATCCTTTTATTTTCCAATCTCTTACTCCTTTACAGTTTTAGCAAATGAAAATCCAACAAAATACTGTATAATGCCGCTAAAAAATTTATTACAAAAACCAATAGACACCATATCCATACAAACGGTTCTCTCCGGTGAAATGAGATAATAAACATGGGATAGATCCACAAAGCGATACAAATATTAATTGGTACTAAAATGCTCATTTTTTACTCCTTTATTTCATTTCTACTGTTTCAATTGGGTTAGAAAACTCAAAGGTACCATCTTTAATAGCAGTCTCTTTTTTCTCTAGGCTGTCAATCTTAGCTTGAACCTTTTCAATATTTTGATTGGCAGTTTCAATAGATCTATTCTTAGTTTCGATGTTGCTTTCAATGGTAGCAATATCTTTTTGATTGGTTTCTAAATCATCACCAGATAGGTAATCTGCTTCTTTGAGAAGGCCCTCTTTACGAGAATTATCATCTTCAATTGAATCATTAAGCTGTTTGATTGAGTTATTCAACTTTTTAATCTGACCTTCTTGGAAGGTTTTTTCCACTTTAATCTCTGACAAAGCAAATTCCTCACGAGAAACACTCTTTATCTTTTCTCTTTTTAGTTTACGATTTTGAGTTGTAACATAGAACTGGACAACATTGTCATCGTTATTTTCTTCTGATTTAGAAGTCTGCTCCTGATCATCTGAAGAACTAGCAATATCAATATCAATATTGCTAGTAGAAACTGTTTTATTTGTAATATCAATCGCAAATGCTCCAAAATCTTCAGGGACATTACGAATGATTACTGAGATTTTATTGTCTACGATTGGAACAATTTCCATTGTTGTATCAGAAGATTTTTTCTGAGCATATAGATTCCATTTAAGACGTTTTGTATCAATTCCACGATCAACTGGAGAGGTAGAATCTTTCGTCTCAAATTGTAAAACGATAATACCAGTTTCAGCTGAATAAGTTTGATTAGTAAGTTTAATTTCACCTGTTCCATTTTCAAATGTCTGCTTTGTTTTTAGTTGTTCATCAGTATATGTCTGCCTCTGTGGAGAGTAAAAAGCCCCAAGCAATAAACTGATCCAAGCTGTAAAAATAACGGAGAAAATAACCAATTTTCGCTTAATAACATTTTCTTGAAACCACCTCTTAGTCCCTATAAAAGGTTTAGCAATAGAGCTGGATTTTATCTTTTCAATCAGTTTTTTTATAGTGTCAATCATAAATTACACAGCCTTTCTTTTTAACTTTTCGTAATCTTCCTTTAAGTCCTCATCCTTGGTATTAGCAGCAATCATGGTCTGCTTTTTTTGCCCCTTAGTACTGAGAAAAACACCAATCACTAATGCAAGTAGTACAACTATCCCAACAATAATAGGTTGTCCCATGGTGTACCTTTTAAACACTTCCCAAACTGTAGGTTCACGAAATTGATCTGCAGCTGATGGCTTCAAAAATCCTAAACTTACAACCTTCAAGACAAACTGAAGAGTATACGATTTTAACACCTTTATACTGAAGTAATACAAGACTCCTACCAAAAAGTAAATTATTGTACTAAATACTAAGAAGCTCCCTAATGCTTGCAAAGTATCAGCTTTTCTATACTCTTTATTAGTAGCTAATAACATTGTTGTTTTTAATAAAGGATTCATGGGTTCACAATTTTCATTATTAGCAGGATCTTTAAATCGTTTCCCTAACTTATGAGAAGTACGTCGCTTTCTCTTTTGTTCCCATGTCCTATTCCTTCTCTTTGGTATCGTCATCTGTCTTACTCCTTCCTGATAATGGCCACCTCACCTGACTGTTTGGCCGAAATATTTTGACCAACATCATAACTGCAAGGCTTAAGTAGCGTGTTCGTTTTTTGTTACCAAAGTTATCGTAAATTTCAACTTCAAAAAGAGGAAATACCCATGCCAAAACAAGAACAATAAGAAAAAGATAATGCCCAGCTGCCTTAAGAATTATAATCATTCAATGCCTCCTTGATGGCTTTTTTATCAGCCCGAATCTTACCTGCTTTATCCTTAGTAGCATAGAGAAAAAGCTCGAATTTACCGTCTCTTATTGTGACTAGAGTCGCTGCTTTGTCAATGTGATATTTTTCAACCAATATCTGGCCATCTTTTGATTCTACATCGATGTAAAAAGTTGGATAAGAACTCTTCTCAGCTGAAGTAATAACAGCTTTCTTTCCAGCCTTACAATAAGGACAGCCATTACGATAAAATACTAGGTTAACATTTTGATTGACTGCAGCATCCACATAGACTTGTCCTGTGAGTTGCTTATTATAATCCTTGACGACATAAGTATTCCATGTAGTCTGTATCCCAACAACTGTAAAGAATATCACAGTAATAGCAGCTAACACTCCCAAAAATCGTTTGGGAAATGCAAATCTATCAGTCATTACCCTTCACCCCCTAAAAACTCAAACAAATCTCCTTGAACATAACTAACTTTGGCCAGACGTTTAATTTCAGACTTTAATTTTTCAAAGCTAGTCATCACTAAGCTAAATCGCAAAGGATCAAATTCTTCATAAACACTAACCAACGGCAGCATAGGAAGATGATCCTTCTTTTCGCTCTGAAGAAACTCAAGAACCTGTTTCTCAGCTTCAATTACCCCATCTACTCTAATCAGTGCTGGTAGGCTTGTAATAACTTCTAAATTCTGATAGAACGTTAGAGCAATATCACCTGCCTTCAGTGTTTCAAATTCAGGAAATGTATCAGTGATTTTAAAGTAATGAGCAGAAGGTTCTTGTCCTACTCCTGTTAAATAATAACCACGTACGATCTTAAAATTCTCCGTCATGTTCGTCCTCCTCATCATCAATAAAGACACATTCAATTATTTTCCTTTTAGTGGACATCAAAGCTGCTTCTTGTAGCCACTCCCGTTTAGTCTTTTTCACTTTCCAAAGAGGAATACCAAATAGACATAGTCTCCCAACATAAAGGGGCTCTTTCTTTTGTTTCATCACTACTTCCTCACTATCACTCATTATTTACCCCTTAACAAACCTTATGAATCTTGAATGGTGCCTGATAGAAATTTGGATAGTTAATCACCCTCTTAGTCTTCTGAACAGGTAAAGGAATATGATAATTAACTTGCATATACTGACAAGCTAATCCTCTACTCTTAAACACCAATAATTGTCCCTGGTTATCATAAAGATAATCTCCATCTTCAAAGCTAAAAATAACGTATCCCATATAATACCTCACTTTCTAAGCTGTTCCATTAACGCTTGATAATCACTCTCTAACTCTCTATCATATCCATCTCTATAACGAATCTGATGGTTAGCATATAGCATCCCTATAATTAGTAAAGAGGAACACCCCAATATACTAACTCCTAAAATAATTAAGATCATTTCCATTTCAATACTCCCTTATCTATATTTCTTTCTAGTCGAGTAGCTGCTAGTTTTATCCAGTTACTTTTCTAGCCCTACGTATCCTAGATATAAATGTAATGGCAACTTGCGGGTTTTATGTATTATCCAATGTCAGCCTCGAATAAAGATAACTGTTTAGCTTGTTTAAACCCATTTTTTACCCCTTCTATTACCTGTTTAATGAATCCTAAGCTCTCTTCAAAGAAAGCAGCTATATTGGCAAAATAAGCCTCTTGACGTTCCTTTTTCACCTGAATAAGTGAAAGGACAATAGCTTTAACTGAAGCCAGTCTAATTCCTCCACCTCGTCCAGATTTAACCACAAAGAAGATTTTACGATCAGCTTTTAGTGCTTTTAAGACTTTATCTAGTGATCGCTCAGGAATGTTCAATTCTTCTCTGATAGCTTTTTTAGTTGTTTGGATGAATGGATCTTCTGACTGAAAATAGCCTTCCAAGTAAGCCATGACATCTGCTTTCCACTCGTGAAGATGACTATTCTTACGATCAGCACGTTTCTTTTTGAATTTATACCAGTGTTGCTTGATAAACAAATCTGAATCTTTCAGTTTCTCATTAACCCAAGCCTTACATAGTAATTTGATGTAATCTCGACTAGCAGCCTCATATTTCCCTGAATAAGCTGAATGAACGGCCTTCAGGAACTCGTCCTGAGAGAGTGGTTCGGCCAAATGTTCATTGAAATCGGCTAAAATAGCCTCACAATCACTCTGAGAGACACCACTTGAAAAGTTAGCCAGCGCCAGAGTGAAAAGTACATTGTTTCTTCCCATCAATGCTTTAGCACCTCTAATATTGGCTTCTCTCAGCAGCAAACCATACCAGGGTTCATCCACCTGTTTAACACCTTCAGAGCCTGAAATAACCGTTAGATTTGGTTTCTTACTTGGAAATGGAAGGTCAGATTGTTTCATAGACCAATCTAGCCACTCCTGGAAAGAGTAGGTGTAATCTTCATGATAGAACTCAATATTATCTGTACGTGGCATACGAGCAATTCCAAAATGGTTACACGTCATATCAACTGGCAATGTCTGACCAAAATAGTTACGTAAATTTTGAGAGATTGCCTTGGCCACTTTTACGACTTTAAATTGAGAATGTGCCGTAACATAAGCTGGTTCTGTCAGAACAAAATAAGCCTGAAAACCCTTGTCTGATTTTAAAATCAAAGTTGGCATAAATCCTAGATCAATGGCAGCCGTTAAAATATCTCCAGAGGTCATCTCTTCAGCTGAAGAGGTAATATCAAAATCAATATAGAAGGTGTTAATCTGCCTGAGATTATCTTCAGAGTGGCCACGTGTCACTCGACGTTTTTCATCGCTATAAGCACCGAAACGATACACGTTTGGTGTCCAGTGAGTGAAATGATCTTGATTTTCGTCGATAGCTTCCATCGATGTCAATACAAGCCCATGTGCCTTAATCATATTTGCTTTAGAACGATATCCAAAGACAGCGCCACGTTTTCCTTCTTCAGCTGAAGGGACTAGTTTTAAATGGCTATTTTTATATTTTGCTTTTCTTAATCCATCTTTGAGGATTAAACTGTAAATATTTGTTAAATTCATCTTTCCCTTAATAGCTCCTCAGGCATCAATTTTGATGTTTTTGCATGTACGAGTCCTTCCATAAAAGCCTCCACATCAATTTCTTGAAGTTTTACCTTGACCGTTCTGTTTTTCAAATTACCCATTCGTTTAGCTTGCTCCTCCAATACTTCCGCTGGAACTTGGACCATAAGAGCAAACTCTTCTGAACTTTGAGCTTGATTTTTAAAGCGTTGATCCAATCCATCTAAGAAACCAAGTAAGTAAGATTTCTTATAATCTTTCCAACGTGCTTTAGAAACTGTAGGAAAAAGTCGTTTCAGACGATATTCAAGATACAATAGTGCACCTTCATAAACTTTAGTACATAATTCAGCATCCGTATCATACCCAAAGAAAATCAGTTGAGTAATCCCTTTTTCAACAACTCGTCTCCGCATGGTTTTACATCGAAAATTTTCACCTAAAATAGCCGCCAATTGTTCTTTCCACCAGACCATCCGATATTCCCAATGCCCCACCGTTTCACCAATGTTATCGTTCTTCCGATAGGTCTTAATATCACTAATAGAAAGATTATGTTTAACCATGAGTTTTTGAGCCATCAGAAGAGCTGTTTGCCCTTCTTCATCACCTGGAGCATCATAAGCCAATTCCAAAAGGTTTTGAACTTTAGATATAATCTTGTTTTCCATATCAATCCTCCGTTCGATACTTTCGTGGCAGATGCCAAGCATAATGTTTTGGATCATCAACCATTGCATTATAAAAGATCATATTCTCAGCAATTTGGGGAAGTGTGGAACTAGGTAAACAATAACCATCCTGCAAGTCCTGTTTTAAATAAAACTCAGGGTTGGTAGTTGTTACATAGTCACTTCTCTTCCAATTTCGACGCAGGCGAGTATTAAATAGTGATACCCTTGCTTCAATCTCTTTGAACCTGAAACCTAACTTCAAATATGTTGTAACGATTTCATGAACATGTTCCTTCGACTCTTTGTTTCTAACTCTGTTATGAACCGCTTGTTCCTCATCTTCTAATTTCAAGCTTTTCTGGTACTGAATATATAGCAATCTCATCTGCTCTATCTTATTTTGCCAATTAAGATTATAGGGTTTACCAGAGTATTTATTTACCAGGTTTCTAACAGGTTGCTTGAACTTCATCTGAATAGAATCAAATTCCCCTAAGTCAGTTAAAGGATCAATAAAGCCCATTGGCTCACTATTGATTAACTGATCATAAAATTCATTTCTAATCATTTTAGCCTCCTTGTTATATCTCGTTTCAAGCACTCTTTAGGACGTATTCACCAAATTCATTTCTTCAAATAGATTCATTTGATGAAATGTAATTTCTGGTTCCTGTTGGCAAGAAATATAGTCCGCAGTCTCTTCTGTTACATCTGAACTCGTTTCCTGATCATGGTCAATGACTTCATAAACTTCTAAAGTGTCTATGTCCATCACAATTTCCAATCCCTCCATGGTAAGACTCCCTTCTTCATGAGATTTTAAACGAACAAAAAAGGAGAACAGATTTCTCCGTTCTCCTCATAAATACAGGATTATTTATTATTCTAAAAACTCTTACCACTTACATTTCTCATCTTTGATTTAATATTTTCTTGAAAACAGGGTATAAGATAGGTACAGCAATAGCTGTCGCTAATGAGGTACCAAATGTTCCACCAATTTTGACCAAGGCTGTAAGCATCGCGGTATCAACTGGTAAATTTCCCACAATGGCATTGATTAAGCTATACTTAATGAAATTCATGATAATTTTTGCGACTGCTGCTACAATAGCAACCAAAATAATATTTGCTGTTTTATCTTGAGAATTAAGCAGTTTTTCAAAAACTAGATGAAGAATATAGCAGACAATTAGCGATTCAAGAATGGTTATCCAAACTTCTGCCGCATAACCATTCAAAATATCGAAAAGTCCAAGTCCAATCGTAGCAACCAGAGCACCAAGTTTTGAACCATAAATGAGAACTGCCAAAACAACTAAGGCATTGCCTAGATGAATAAACTGAGGCCCTACTGGTATACGTAGAAATTGAACACTGATAATGATTAAGGCAGCATAAAGACTGAGTTCAATTAGTTGACGTGTTGAGAGATTTTTCATGTTTTTCCTCCAAAAGATGACTAACGGTTGTTGTGAGAAAATTCAGATGTGATTCATACAGAAGACCATATCGTAAATCATTCTGACACTCCAACGTTGTTTTTAAGGTTCTGTTTATAAATGTTAAGGAGAGCTCTGCCATTTTTCCAAAATCAAGTTTATGAAAATAAGCTGCACCCAAAATAGCAGTTAGTAAATCACCGGTACCATAAAAATGCTCTGCAAATTTGTGAGACATATAGTAACTAATCTTGTCGTTTGAAGCATCAAAGTGAGCAAAACCAACCTCACCAGGCTTGATGGAGACTCCTGTTAAAATAATATGTTTGACTTCCAGAACGGCTAATTTTTTCAAGAGTTGTTCGATATCTTGAATGCTATATTTTTCACCGAGATAGGGGCTATTGGTCAATAAAGCCGCCTCGGTAAGATTAGGAATAATGACCTCTGCTTGATAACAGAAATGGCGCATATTTATCACAAAATTATCGTCAAAACCGGAATACAAGTGTCCTTTATCTCCCATAATTGGATCAACAAAACGTCTCAATCCCATTTTTTGAGAAAAGTTTAGCAATAAATTCATCTGTTCTGAAGACTTGAAATAACCTGTTAGCAAACCATCTGGAGAATAATTGAGTTTTTCCCAAACATCAAGTATTTCTCCCATTTCCTCGGTCAAATTTTTAGCATAAACTTTTTCAAAACCACCCGTATGGGATGATAAAAGGACTGTTGGCAAGGGAATTGCCTCGATTTGACAAGCTGACAAAATTGGTAAAGCAATTGTTAAAGCGACTTTGCCAATACCAACCATGTCATTGGCGACTATTATTGTTTTTCTTGGCATAAGCTCCTTCTTCCATGGATTATTTAACTAACATCATATTTTCGAACCTGTCAATCACAACTTGTTGCAACAAGAGTTGTTTCTATTGTAAGAAAATTCAATTTATATTACAATAGAGATAATAATTAACTGTATGGGGACAGATGAATGAGCAAGTATCAAGATATTGTATCAACAATTGCTGCACAGATAAACTCTGGGCAGCTGCAAAAAGGTGATAAATTACCATCAATTCGCTTGCTCAGTCAAAAATACCAATGTAGTAAAGACACAGCACAACGTGCTCTTTTGGAACTAAAATTTCGTAATTTAGTTTATGCAGTTGAAAAGAGCGGCTATTATGTTTTAGAGAGAAAATTCAAACAAGAGAGTCCTCTAAATATCAGCTTGAGTGACTACAATAATATGGCTTTTGAAGATTTTCGACGTTGCATGGCTGAAAGTCTCGTTAACCGCGAAAATTATTTGTTCAACTACTACCACCAACATCAGGGGCTGGAGGAGTTGTTGACATCTTTGAAAAACTACCTTTCTGAAGATGCTATTTACACTAAGGAAAAAAATATTTTAGTAACTTCAGGAACCCAGCAAGCACTTTATATTTTATCTCAAATTACTTTTCCTAACCAAAAGAAAACAATTCTCTTGGAACAGCCCACCTATCATCGTATGATTGATTTGGTAAAAGCACAAAACCTACCTTTTTTAACCATCAATCGTGACTTTGAAGGATTGGATTTAAACCAATTAGAAAAACTCTTCAAAACTGGTGATATCAAGTTTTTCTATACGATTTCACGCTTTTCAAATCCACTAGGGCTGTCATATTCCAGTGTTGAAAAGCAAAAAATCATTGAATTAGCGCAACGTTACGACGTTTACATTGTTGAGGATGATTACATGGGCGACTTTGCTAAATCAAACGACCTGCCTTTACATTATTATGATACCTCAGATCATGTCATTTATCTCAAATCTTTCTCCATGACCCTCTTTCCAGCTCTCAGACTTGGAAGTTTAATCTTACCAACTATTTTGACAGAAACTTTTCTATCCTACAAAAAAATGATGGACTATGACACCAGTCTAATCATGCAAAAAGCACTATCTCTCTATCTTGACAATGGAATGTTTACTAAAAATGTCACCTATCTTCGTCATGTTTTCCAAAAGCAAATCGAGAGCGCACAAAAAGTGCTAGATGAAACTACAATAACTTACCCCTATAACATCTTACCTCAAACTGTTATTTTAAAAATCGCAGAGCATGACCATTTGGGGCATTTGACCTATACAGATGATATTCACTTTTTAGATTACAATTACCTTTACCCAAGTCAAAAAAACTTTGTTCAGTTGCAAAATAACGCAAATCTAGCCCTAAATTTACAACTTATCCTTTCCAAACAATTTTATCACAACTAAAAAACGGCTATATAATCTCTGTAGCCGTTAAATTCTATTCATTAAAATATCAGTACCCAAAGCTAAAATAGTTTTGGCATGTGCTTTTTTAGGATGCTCTGATTTTGGCATACTTTTTGTTACCTACTACGTATATTTTATTTTCCACCTCCAAAATCATTTTGATTATTGGACCCAACCATAGCACTTCAAAATCACTTAGAATTCTTCCTTGGTCGTTGCTTTATCCACACGTTCTTAATAATCCTCATATAAAGCTGCAATCCCCTCAACTTCATACTTGCGCGCTAAAGACTAAATAGTATATTTCCCGCGTTGTAAAATGAAGTGCAACAAAAAAGACATGCTCGTCTGATATACTAGAATTCCCCAACTCAGTATAGAAAGCAGATGAACATGTCCACTAATCATTCTACCAAAAAATCGTTATACTCACACCTTTCAGCCTCTGAACGCGGAGAAATCAGCGCCTATCTCAAGATGGGCAAGAACCCCTCTGAGATTGCTCGTCTGCTTGGGCGCCATCGCTCAACCATCAGTCGGGAAATCAAACGAGGAAGTGTTTCTCAGGTTCAAGATAAGAACGGGAAACGAATC
>NZ_KB904485.1 GCF_000380105.1 Streptococcus orisratti DSM 15617 | reverse complement strand
TTTGAGGAGCTGGTTTCAGATATTGATGCCTACATCTATTTTTACAATCATCAACGTTTTCAAGAACGCAACAACGGCCTTGCCCCTCTTGAAATGAGGAACAAGGCCGTCGCCTAATCTTTTATTATTTCATTGTCCACTTGACAGGGAGCAGTTCAGATAGCTAAGCAGTTTTTTTATCTGGTTTAGTGATGTATTGCAGGGCAATTCGATTTTCAGGTTTAACATCAACTAGGTATAAGATTAGGAGGAGTAACCATTCAGCTGGTTTCATGAAAATATAGATGACGTCTGCCTGCCAAGCATTTTTGATATGGCGAGCAATTGGATAGCCATACTTATCATAGTTATTTCTAATGAAGCGGTGGCTTCGAGGCATTTTTTCTTCGAGTAACTGTTCAAATGCATTGGCAATTAAAAGCTGACGGTTGACAACGATACGATGACCATGACGCACTCCCATTCTCAGAGGTTTGACAATAGAGCGATGGCCAGAAGCACCAACAGTACAAAGATAATGCTCATCAGCCTCAATACTGGGTGGTGAAATCTTTGTTGATAAGATCCAGTCACTGGTATTAGTCCAAGTTTTGATGATGTAATCTGGTTCTTGACCAAATAAAGTCAAAACCATAAGTGTTAGAGCCAGAATAGGTAGACAAATAAAAAAGGCTAGGACATGCCAATGGAAACTGGCTTGCAAAAAATGATAAAGGTGATTGCGCCATTTTTTTCTAGGATCTGGTTCAATGGCAGAGCTTATCCAGTTGATGATAGTTTGATTAATCAAACGATAATAGATGAGAATAACATTAACAGTGAGAATTCAAAAACCAAAGAGAGCTCCTGCCCCTAGTTGCACTGTCCCGATAATTAAGATAATTATGCCGAGGTAAGATAAGGAAATCCCAGAAACTAATAGTAGGGGAGGAGTTTTATTAGTTGGCAAGTAAGCTAAAATAGCATACCCTACCAAGCTGAGAGCTATTATTGTTATCAAAGTGGGAGTTGCTGGTGTCCAAATAGGAGAATGTCGCTGATAGGAGTAAATCTGTTCTTGCCAATCAAACCAATGATTCCCATTGAGAAATATTTCAATTTGGAATTTGGAGAGGAAAAACCCTAGAATGAAAGTTAACAAATCATTGATTTTTAAGAAAAATATTACGCGTTCACTTAATTCCTTTTTTCGAAAATACAGTATATTGATGACAGTTGTAACAATCGGGTAGATTAGTATTGATAAATACAGTATAAAGAGGAGAGGAGAGAGGAGGAAACCAATAAAAAACTTAAAGGGACCCTCAGGTAAACTGATATACAAAAAAATCATCAGCACATGTAAACAAATAATTGTTAATATAATATTGCGAAGCCATTTATTGTTAGGCAGTAAATCTAAAATATAGGAAAGTTTCTTTTTCATAAGGGTATTATATCAAAAAATTAAATTTCAAAGCGAAAATTAATTACATTGTAGAAACATTACTCCCCATTGTAAAATGCTCTTCTGCAACAACTCAGTAAATATCATAGTTCTGTGGAGCTATTAAGAACCTGTATTCACAGTTCAGCACTTCCACCTAATGCTAGTTTTTGAGCTACTCATCGTTAGTTTTTTCAAAATACAGTCAGTATTCCTCAAAAAACTGCCTTGATTAGCGAAAAAACTATCTCTTATCTATATAAGCACTTCACATGTGAATACAGGTTCTAAGAGGTGCTTTAATTTCTCCAATATTTTTTGTAGGGAGTTGATAAGTTCTTTCATTTGCTCAATATCTTGTTGAAATAGTAGTTAATCATAGCATAGTATCAGATTATCTTAGTTTATTATAAGATTTTTAAATTTGAAAAGGGTATAATGTAAGTGCTTTAATCAATAGGAGGAGTGACAGTATATGCATCACAAAACACTTAAACCATTTCCAGATAACTTTTTCTGGGGTGCTTCAACATCAGCTTATCAGGTAGAGGGAGCTGCTTTGGAAGATGGCAAAGGACCATCTTGTCAGGATGTTAAGGTTGTTCCTGAGGGGACTTCGGATTTATCAGTATCTGTGGATCATTATCATCGTTACAAAGAAGATATCGCTCTCATGGCGGAAATGGGCTTCAAGTCATACCGCTTTTCAATCTCTTGGTCTCGCCTTTTACCGCAAGGTGTTGGTGAGGTCAATCCCAAAGGTATTGCTTTTTATAACAACCTCATTGATGAATGCTTGAAATATGGCATTGAGCCAATTGTGACCATGTTCCACTTTGATATGCCCGCTGCTCTTGATGAGCGCGGTTCTTGGGGCAACCCAGAGTCGGTCAATTGGTTTCTCGAATTTGCCCGTCTCATGTACGAAAACTTTGGTGACCGTGTAAAATATTGGCTGACCATCAATGAACAAAATGTTTTAACCTTAGCTGGTCCAATCATTGGAACCCTACATTTGCCAGACAATTGTACCAATGTCAAAAAAGAAATCTATCAGCAAAACCATCATCAGTTGGTTGCGCAAGCTAAGGCTATGGTACTTTGCCACGAGCTACTTCCTGAAGCTAAAATTGGCCCCGCCCCAAATATTGCTCTTATTTATCCAAACACTAACAAACCAGAAGATATTTTAGCATCGCAAAATGCCAATGCCATTCGTAACTGGCTCTATTTGGATATGGCTGTCAAGGGACGCTACAATCATTTGGTATGGGAATATCTGGGACATTTTGATGCCCAACCAGAATTTGCTCCTGGGGATGCTCAAGCCTTAGCTCAGGCCAAACCTGATTTCATTGCTTTTAATTACTACAATACCTCAACAGTAGAGTATTGCCCTGCAGAATTTGAATTGGGCGATGAAAAATCCGACCAACAGAAAATGTTAACAGAGCCAGGTTATTATCGTGCAGTATCAAATCCTAATCTTCCTAAAACAGAATTTGGCTGGGAAATTGACCCAATTGGTTTCCGAGCAACATTGCGCACGCTTTATGACCGTTACCATTTGCCACTTTTGGTCACTGAAAACGGCCTTGGAGCTTACGACAGTTTGACTGAGGATGGTAGGGTACATGACACATACCGTATCAACTATCTTCGTGCTCATATTGAGCAAATTCAATTAGCTATTTCAGATGGTGTAGAAATGTTGGGATATAATCCTTGGTCGGCTATTGACCTCATTTCAACTCACGAAGGTATTAAAAAGCGTTACGGTTTCATCTATGTTGATCGTGATGAATTTGATTTGAAAACTCTCAAACGCTACCGCAAAGATTCTTTCTTCTGGTACAAGAAGGTCATCGCAAGTAATGGTCAAGATTTGACCGACTAACCTCCAGAAGGTTATAAAGGCAACTTTTCAATGAGAATTAGTTGCCTTTTTGGTGTGAAAACAGGTATAATAGACCTTATGATTAATGGAATTATTAACCTCAAAAAAGAAGCCGGTATGACCTCACATGATGCGGTTTTCAAACTTCGAAAGATTTTAGGTGAAAAGAAAATCGGTCATGGGGGGACATTGGATCCTGATGTTGTTGGGGTTCTACCGATTGCTGTCGGTAAGGCAACGCGCGTTATTGAGTATATGACAGAAGCTGGGAAGCTCTATTGTGGTCAGGTAACATTGGGGTATGCTACCACAACAGAGGACGCTAGTGGGCAAATCGTTGCTAGTAAAGCAGTGACACCAGATTTATCAGCACAAGCTATTGATCAAGCCATGCAGATGTTCGTGGGGCAAATCACTCAGATACCGCCAATGTACTCGGCAGTAAAAGTCAACGGTCGTAAGCTTTACGAATATGCACGGGCCGGTCAGAAAGTGGATCGTCCATCCCGTCAGGTAACTATATACGATTTTAAACGAATAAGTGATTTAACTATTGAAGATGGTTATTGCCGCTTTGATTTTGAAGTAGCTTGTAGTAAAGGAACCTATGTGCGTACCTTAGCTGTAGATTTAGGGGAAAAGTTGGGGTATCCTGCCCATATGTCAGCTTTGGAGCGAAAAGCCTCAGCTGGTTTAGAACTTAGGAATGCTCTGACTTTGGCAGAAATTGAAGCTATGGTGGCAGAAAATGATTTTTCTTTTCTTTTGCCCATTGAATATGGTGTATCTGACTTACCACGTCAGGAGTTGACAGAAGCGGAAACGAGAGAGATTTCCTTTGGTCGACCAATTGCTTTAGCAACGGTTGAACCATTAGTAGCGGCTTTTTATCAAGACAAACTGGTGGCTATTCTTGAGCTACGTGAGGAACTCTATAAACCTCGAAAAGTATTGATTTAGAACGGAAGATTATGGATATTCAGCTGATAAAAGATTATAAAGATATTAAGACAACTCAGGATTGCGTACTAGTTTTGGGGTATTTTGATGCTCTCCATCGTGGTCATAAAGCCCTCTTTGATAAGGCACGAGAAATAGCAGAGCAAGAAAAATTACAGATTGCAGTACTTACATTCAATGAGTCTCCACAGCTGACCTTTGTTCGCTTTTCTCCAGATCTTTTACTACACTTGACTTCGCCAGAAAAGCGTTACGCCAAATTTGCAGAGTATGGTGTTGATAAACTTTATCTAACTGACTTTACGACGCGTTTTTCAAGAATATCATCTGACGATTTTATTAAAAACTACATTGAAAATTTAAGAGCCAAGGTGGTAGTGGTAGGGTTTGACTACAAATTTGGTCATAATCGTACTGATAGTGATTACCTAGTTCGAAATTTTTCAGGTCAAGTTATCACAGTTCCCGAAGTTCAAGAAAATGGCAAAAAAATCAGCTCAACACGTATTCGAAACTTGATCGCTAAAGGAGATATTGCTGAGGCTAATAAACTTTTAGGCTATGATTTTTCCACTCGTGGTATGGTTGTTCATGGAGATGCTCGAGGTCGTACAATTGGTTTTCCAACTGCCAATCTTGCTCCTATCGACCGCACTTTTTTACCGGCTGACGGAGTCTATGTCTCGGATGTCCTGCTTAACGGTCAGCGTTATCGAGCAATGACCAGCGTTGGAAAGAACGTGACCTTTGGAGGAACGGAATTGCGTTTAGAGGCACACCTTTTTGATTTTGACGGTGATATTTATGGCGAGTCAATCGAAATTATTTGGCTAGATAAAATACGTAATATGGTTAAATTTTCAGGAATAGATGAACTTGTCACTCAATTAGATGCAGATAAGAGAATTGCCCAAGCCTATCCTTCAAACTGAAAAAGTTGTAATCATTTGATTGCAATTTTTTCAATTTTTTCAAGTATATTTACAATTGGACTAGAAAAACATAGCCAAGAAGAGTAAAATTTTGTATAATAAAGGGAGTAAAGATTTGACAGAGGCAAATGTATGATCACCTTATTTTTATCACCTAGTTGTACAAGTTGTCGAAAGGCACGCGCTTGGCTAACAAAGCACGAAGTACCCTTTCAAGAGCATAATATAATTACCAGTCCTCTAAGTCGTGAAGAATTAATGAGTATACTTTCTTTTACGGAAAATGGAACTGAGGACATTATTTCCACGCGTTCAAAGGTTTTCCAAAAATTGGATATTGATGTCGATAAGATGTCTATTTCAGAGCTCATTCAATTGATTGCTGATAATCCTAGTCTTTTGCGTCGCCCAATTTTATTAGACAAGAAAAGAATGCAAATTGGTTTTAACGAAGATGAAATTCGTGCTTTTTTATCACGTGATTACAGGAGACACGAGTTACGCCAGGCAACCATTCGTGCAGAAATTGAGGGATAGGAATGAAAAGTTACAGTTATCCACTTGATCCATCTTGGAGCACTGATGAAATTACCGCAGTGCTTTCTTTTTTGAATCAGGTTGAAAAAGCTTATGAAAGCAAGGTAGATGCTAAAAGTCTTCTTGAAAGCTATGACATTTTCAAAAACATTGTCAAGAGTAAGGCACAGGAAAAGCAAATTGATCGTGAATTTGAGCAAAGTAGTGGTTATTCAACCTATCGTGCAGTTCAGTTAGCTAAAGAAAAAGGGAAAGGAATGATTTCTCTTGGAAACTAAATTCAAATTTGCGCAAGATTTGATCCAAGAAGCAGGAAGTTTTATTAGGGATGAGATGGCTAAAACGCTCAAAATTGAGGAAAAAACTCAATTTGATGATCTGGTAACTAATCTAGACAAGGCAACTCAAGATTTGATGATTGCTAAGATTATAAAAAATTATCCTAATGATTTTATTTTTGCTGAGGAAGATGGTGTTCGTCATTCGGTTGAACATGGGAATGTTTGGGTTCTGGATCCGATTGATGGGACCGTGAATTTTATAGTTCAAGGTGAGCATTTTGCTGTGATGATTGCCTATTTTGAGGATGGAATTGGTAAATTTGGTCTGATTTATGATGTCATGAGAGATTTACTTTATTGTGGTGGTGGGAGTTTCCCTGTCTGCGTCAATGGCAAACCCATTCCTAGATATCAGGATACTCCTCTAAATCGAACCCTTCTGGGGACTAATGCAGGGATGTTTGCAGATAATTACCATGGGATTCGTGATTTGGCAAAACAAACCTTAGGAGTTCGAGTCTATGGCGGAGCGGGAATCAGTATGACACAGGTAATGCTTGGTCATCTTCTAGGTTATTTTTCTTGTATCCAGCCTTGGGATTATGCTGCGGCATTGATTATGGGAGAAAATCTAGGCTACACCCTCCTAACCATTGATGGTGAAAAACCAGATTTTTCAACGAGACAATCTATTATGTTTGTGCCAAAAGCTAAATTGCCTGAAATCAAGACTTATATCAAATAACTTATGTGAGCATCCTAAGGAATTTTGTTAACATGCTTTGAAATACCTTGAGATTACCCGTAAAAGTGAATATATAGTTTTAGTACGGTGTAGCGAAAGATAGCAAAGTGAGTTAGTGTGGAAATGACTGAAAAAAACCTATTTTGTCAAAGCAATATAGGTTTTTTTCATATCCAAAATTCGTAAGATGTAGTATAATGGAAGTATGTTGTTACCAGAAGAATTTGTAAAAAAATATGAGAAAATACTTGGTAAACAGGCAGTTGATTTTTTTGAAAGTTTTAACCATGAGGCGATTTCGGGATATCGTTTAAATCCCTTAAAAGCAACCCTAAAGACCTATCCAGATTCTATCCCTAATACATTATGGGGACATTATGGCAAGGTTTCTGGAAAATCGGCAGAGCATGTATCAGGCCTCGTTTATTCTCAAGAACCAGCTGCTCAGATGGTTGCACAAGTCGCTAGTCCAGAGAAGGGAATGCGTGTTCTTGATTTAGCTGCTGCTCCTGGCGGTAAAACAACGCACTTACTCAGTTATTTGGACAATACTGGTGTACTTGTCAGCAATGAAATCTCTACCAAGCGCAGTAAAATTCTCGTTGAAAATGTTGAACGTTTTGGTGCTAGAAATCTTGTTGTCACCAATGAAAGTTCACAAAACTTAAGTAATTTTTTTAAACGATACTTTGACATGATAATTTTTGATGGTCCGTGTTCAGGAGAGGGGATGCTTCGAAAAGATCCATCAGCGATTCAATATTGGCATAAAGATTATCCTACCCAGTGTGCTGCTTTACAAAAAGAAATATTAGCGGAAGCAATGAAAATGCTAGCACCTGGAGGAACCTTGGTTTATTCAACATGTACCTGGTCTCCAGAAGAAAATGAAGACGTGGTTAGGTGGTTATTATCAGAGTACGATTATTTAGAACTCGTAGATATTCCTAAAATCAATGGTATGGTTGAGGGGATTAATATGCCACAAGTTGCTAGAATGTATCCGCACCTTTTCAAAGGGGAGGGACAATTTGTTGCTAAACTTAGAGATGTACGCAAGCGAGATATAGTAAAGGTTAAGCCCGGGAAATCAAACCTAACCAGAGAACAGTTTAAACTCTGGCTTGATTTTGAAGAAGCACACTTGAAATTAAAATTATCAGGACTTTTTCAAACTTTCGGTAATCAACTTTATCTTCTTCCAGATGATTTACCAGACCTCGCTAAAGTAAAAATTGCACGAAATGGTTTGCATTTGGGTACTTTTAAGAAAAATCGATTTGAGCCCTCATTTGCTTTGGGATTGGCTATTAAGCCTAATGACATAGAACAGTTCGTTGAAATTGATATAGAACAGTTCGAGAAATATGTCTCTGGAAATATTGTTCAATTAAGCGAAGGTTTTCAAAATGGTTGGTATCAAGTTGTCATTGAAGGGAATGGTATTGGGTTTGCCAAGGTAGTAAACAGCACCCTTAAAAATTATTTTCCTAAAGGACTACGTTTTCAATCTTAACTGTTATTGAATACATTTTTATAATGATATGAAAAAAAGGACTTTTCAAATTCCCGTTTGATGTGTTACTATTTGAATGTTGAAATGATGAAATCTTTTCATGATGCTATTAATTTAAAAAATGAATAGGAAATCAAAATGAAATTAAGAAAAAATTGGCTAATTCTACCATTGCTTCTTGTTTTTGCAACGAGTTTATCAGGCTGTGCTAGCTGGATTGACAAAGGACAATCTATTACTAGCGTAGGCTCGACTGCTCTTCAGCCTCTTGTTGAGGCTGCAGCGGATGAATTTGGTTCAACAAACCTCGGAAAGACGGTTAATGTTCAAGGTGGTGGATCTGGGACAGGACTTTCTCAAGTACAATCCGGTGCCGTTCAAATTGGGAACAGCGACGTTTTCGCCGAAGAAAAAGATGGTATTGATGCTAGTAAGTTGGTTGATCACCAGGTTGCAGTTGCAGGGTTATCTGTAGTTGTAAATGAAAAAGTTAGCGTTGATAATTTAACAACAGAGCAGCTACGCAAGATTTTTACAGGAGAATACACGAACTGGAAACAAGTTGGTGGATCAAATCTTGCCATTACTATTATTAACCGCGCGGCAAGTTCGGGTTCTCGAGCCACCTTTGACAGTGTTATTATGGATGGTAAGACAGCCGTTCAAAGTCAAGAACAGGATTCAAATGGTATGGTTAAATCAATTGTTTCTCAGACGCCAGGTGCGATTTCCTACCTTGCTTTTGCGTATGTGGATGATTCTGTAAAAACATTGAAATTAAACGGCTTTAGTCCAACTGCTGAAAATGTTACAACAAACGATTGGCCATTGTGGTCTTACGAACATATGTACACTAAAGGTGAGGCTACAGGTTTGACTAAGGAATTTTTGACTTTTATGATGAGCGATGAGGTTCAGAAGGGAATTGTTACAGGAATGGGCTATATTTCGATTAATGACATGAAAGTTATAAAAAGTGCTGATGGCACTGTGACAGCTAAGTAAAGGAGAGATGATGAATAATCAAGAATTAGCTAAGAAGCTGACTTCGCCGTCCAAAAATTCACGATTGGAAAGATTTGGTAAAACTCTTACTTTTTTGTGCCTTTCTTTAATTGTCCTTATTGTGGCAATGATTTTAATTTTTGTTGCTCAAAAAGGTCTATCTACTTTCTTTGTTGATGGTGTTAACATTTTTGATTTTCTATTTGGAAGTAAATGGGAGCCTAGTTCGAAAATATTCGGTGCTCTTCCAATGATTGCAGGGTCATTTATTGTGACAATCCTATCTTCGTTGATTGCAACGCCTTTTGCTATAGGTGCGGCTGTTTTTATGACTGAAATTTCACCGAAGTATGGTGCTAAAATTTTGCAGCCCGCTGTTGAATTGCTTGTTGGTATTCCATCGGTTGTTTATGGTTTCATCGGATTACAGGTTGTCGTACCATTCGTTCGCTCTATTTTTGGCGGAACTGGATTTGGTATTTTATCTGGTGTCTTTGTACTTTTTGTTATGATTTTACCAACAGTAACCTTTATGACGGTAGATAGTCTAAAGGCAGTTCCACGCCACTATAAAGAAGCCAGTCTTGCAATGGGAGCAACACGCTGGCAAACTATTTGGAGAGTTATCTTGAATGCTGCACGTCCAGGAATTTTTACGGCTGTTGTCTTTGGAATGGCTCGCGCCTTTGGTGAAGCATTGGCAATTCAGATGGTTGTCGGAAATTCGGCTGTGATGCCGACGTCATTAACAACTCCAGCAGCAACACTAACCTCTGTTTTAACCATGGGGATTGGTAATACTGTTATGGGAACTGTTCAGAATAATGTTCTTTGGTCACTTGCATTAGTCTTGCTTTTGATGAGTTTAGCATTTAACAGTGTGATTAAATTGATTACGAAAGAGAGAGGTAAGAAGAACTATGCACGCTAAAAAAGTTGATAAATTAGCAACAGGTGCGCTTTATTCAATTGCTATTATCATCGTTGCTATCCTCGCCTCACTTTTATGTTATATTCTGTTTAGAGGCTTGCCACATGTTTCTTGGTCGTTCTTGACTGGGAAGTCGTCTTCTTATCAGGCTGGCGGTGGTATTGGAATTCAGTTGTATAATTCCTTCTTTCTATTAGTAGTTACCCTGATTATTTCAGTACCTATTTCCATGGGAGCAGGAGTGTACTTGTCTGAATATGCTAAAAAAGGACGTTTGACGGATTTTGTTCGAACTTGTATTGAAATCTTGTCATCTCTGCCATCTGTTGTTGTTGGTCTTTTTGGTTATCTGATTTTTGTAGTTCAATTCCAATATGGTTTCTCAATCCTTTCAGGTGCACTCGCTCTTACAGTTTTCAACTTACCTCAGATGACTCGAAGTGTAGAGGATAGTTTGCGCAATGTTCATCATACACAACGCGAAGCAGGTCTTGCACTAGGAATTTCTCGTTGGGAAACTGTGCTTCATGTCGTTATTCCAGAAGCTCTTCCAAGTATTGTAACGGGTATTGTACTTGCTTCTGGCCGTATTTTTGGTGAGGCAGCTGCCCTTATCTACACAGCTGGACAATCTGCACCAGCTCTTGACTGGGGAAATTGGAATCCACTCAGTGTGACGAGTCCAATTTCTATTTTCCGTCAATCAGAAACTCTTGCAGTCCACATTTGGAAAGTTAATAGTGAAGGAACGATTCCAGATGCAACAATAGTATCAGCAGGAAGTGNAGCGGTACTTTTGGTTGTCATCTTGATTTTCAATCTATCTGCTCGTTTTATTGGTAAAAAGTTACACCAAAAACTAACGTCAGCATCCTAAAGGAGAAGGAGAGACATGACTGAATATAATTGGAATGAAAGGCATATCATTACTTTTCCAGAAGAAAAGTTAGCCTTATCAACGAAGGACTTACATGTCTATTATGGTGAAAAAGAAGCTATAAAAGGCATTGATATGCAGTTCGAAAAAAATAAAATCACAGCCCTCATTGGTCCGTCTGGATGTGGAAAATCTACCTTTCTACGTAGCTTGAATCGGATGAATGATACCATTGATATCGCCAAAGTAACAGGTCAAATTTTATTTGAAGGCATTGATGTTAATGCACAAAATATTAATGTCTATGAGATGCGAAAACATATCGGAATGGTTTTTCAACGTCCAAACCCTTTTGCGAAATCAATCTATAAAAATATTACGTTTGCTTACGAGAGAGCTGGATTGAAAGATAAGAAAGTTCTTGATGAAATTGTTGAAACTTCACTGAAACAAGCTGCACTTTGGGATCAGGTGAAGGATGACTTGCATAAATCTGCATTTACCCTATCTGGTGGTCAACAGCAGCGGTTGTGCATTGCACGTGCTATTGCTGTTAAACCTGATATTCTTCTTATGGACGAGCCCGCGTCAGCGTTGGACCCAATTGCAACGATGCAGTTAGAAGAAACTATGTTTGAGTTGAAGAAAAATTATACTATCATTATTGTGACACACAATATGCAACAAGCTGCTCGGGCTAGTGATTACACAGGTTTCTTCTATTTAGGGGACTTGATTGAGTATGATAAGACTAATAACATTTTCCAAAATGCTAAATTACAATCGACAAGTGATTATGTCTCTGGACATTTTGGATAGAAAGGTAAGAGATGACAGAACCTATTTTAAAAGTAAGCGATTTATCTGTTTATTATAACAAGAAAAAAGCGCTGAATAATGTGTCAATGGAATTTTATCCAAATGAAATCACAGCTTTGATTGGACCATCGGGTTCCGGGAAATCAACCTTACTGAGAGCTATCAATCGTATGGGGGACTTAAATCCTGAGGTGAGTTTGACAGGAAGTATTATGTATAATGGACACAATATTTATAGTCCTCGAACTGATACTGTTGAACTCCGTAAGGAAATAGGTATGGTTTTCCAACAACCAAATCCTTTTCCAATGTCTATTTACGAGAATGNTGTTTACGGTCTTAGGATAAAAGGGATAAAAGATAAGCATATTCTTGATGAAGCAGTTGAAAAATCACTTATTGGTGCATCAATTTGGGATGAGGTAAAAGATAGATTGCACGATTCAGCAGTTGGCCTATCTGGTGGTCAGCAACAGCGGGTTTGTGTAGCGCGTGTGTTGGCAACCAGTCCTAAAATTATTCTTTTGGATGAACCGACATCTGCACTGGATCCTATTTCTGCTGGTAAGATTGAAGATACTCTGTATGGTTTAAAAGAACAATATACTATGTTGATTGTTACGCGTTCTATGCAGCAAGCATCACGTATTTCTGATCGAACAGGATTCTTTTTAGATGGTAATTTAATTGAATACGGAAAAACAAAAGAAGTATTTATGAATCCCCAAAGAAAAGAAACAGAGGATTATATCACTGGTAAGTTTGGTTAAGACTTATTTGTAGTCTTTAGAAAGAGATTGTTTATGTTAAGATCAAAATTTGACGAAGAATTAGATAAATTGCACAACCAATTTTATTCAATGGGAACAGAGGTATTAGGACAAATTAATAAGACTGTGCGCGCCTTTGTTAGTCACGATCGTGTGTTGGCTAAAGAAGTTATTGAAGAAGATGAGGTTGTTAATGAATTTGAAACAAAGCTGGAAAAGAAATCTTTAGAGATTATTGCCCTTCAACAACCCGTATCGCACGATTTACGTACTGTGATTACTGTTTTAAAAGCTTCAAGTGATATTGAGCGTATGGGAGACCATGCTACATCTATTGCTAAAGCTACCATTCGTATGAAAGGGGAAGAACGAATCCCAGTAGTTGAAGAGCAGATTAATAAAATGGGTAAAGCTGTTAAGCAAATGGTTGAGGAAGCCTTGAATGCTTATATCAACGGTGACAGTGAGAAAGCTTATGAAATTGCGGCATCTGATGAAGTGATTGATAATTATTTTAAAGATATCCAAGCTTTGGCCGTTGAAGAAATCCGCAAAGTACCAGATGCTGTTTTTGCTGGCAAGGAATATTTTCAAGTATTAATGTATCTTGAACGCATAGGTGATTATGCTCGAAATATTTGTGAATGGGTTGTTTACCTCAAGACTGGTAAAATAATTGAATTATAGTCTCTTAACCCTAATGGTTAACTTATTATAGGTTTGTTTTCTACTACTTATTAAGAACAATCGGTTTTATTGGCTCAAACTATTTTCTGGCTCTGTGGCTCTTTGTCAACTATAGTGGGTGACTTATAATTAGCAACGAGAGTGAATCAGGTTGGGAGCCAAATTTCATAATATCTACAACTTTTGCGCCTTCTTGGTAGTATACCTCTATCATTACGAGTAGTACAGGTCATTTATGTTAGTTCCTTTCAGAAAAATGTAGTAGTTTATCTGGGCCTAACATATATGGCTTTTTCTGTCTATCTTAATTTTACAAATCGGTTTTAGAAAACTCATCCTCATGAAAAGTCTCTATAATTTCAATTATCTCACTTCTAATTTATGTTATAATAAAGCTATGAAAAAGTTATCTTATCTTATCTTATCTTATCTTATCTTATCTTATCTCTTTACTGTCAGTCTGTCTGACACCATCAGTCTCTGCTGACGAATTTCAGGCTGCTGCCAAACATGCTATTGCCATTGAGGCAACAACTGGTAAGGTTCTTTACGACAAAGATGCCTCCACGCCTGATGAAATTGCCTCAATTAGTAAAATTCTTAGTATTTACCTTGTTTACAAAGAAATCCATGAAGGAAAACTTTCTTGGGACACCGAAATTCCAATTTCTGATTACGCTTATGATTTAACACAAAATTCTATGGCCAGTAATGTTCCTTTGGAGAAAAGAGAGTACACGGTTAGGGAATTGGTTAATGCCAGTATGATCGCCAGTGCTAATAGTGCAACCATCGCCTTAGCCGAGCACATTGCAGGAACTGAAAGTCAATTTGTTGATAAAATGACTCAGCAATTGAAAACTTGGGGCATCACAGATGCTAAATTAGTTAATGCTACAGGACTTAATAATAGTATGCTTGGCGACCATATTTACCCCAACTCCAAATCAGATGACGAAAATCAAATGTCTGCCTTGGATGTTGCCAAAATTGCCCAGCACTTGATTACTGATTATCCTGAAATTTTAGACATCACTAAGAAAAACACCTACACATTTGATGGATCAGCAATTCACACCTACAACTATATGCTCAAAGGACAAGGCTACTATCGCGAGGGCGTTGATGGACTGAAAACAGGGACAACAGAGCTAGCTGGTGCCTCCTTTGTTGGAACTTCCATTGAAAATAACATGCGTATTATTACCGTGGTACTAGATGCTGATAACTATGCACGATTCGAGGTAACAAATCAACTCCTTGACTATGTGTTAACTAATTTTAAGAAAGTCAAAGTCGTGTCAAAGGGGCAAACTTATGCCAAGTCTTCTTTTACAATTGAAGATGGGAAAAAAGCATCCGCTCCCGCAGTTGCAGCTTCTGATTTCTATGTCATTCGTCAGAAAAGTGACCAGAAAGAATTGAATGTTAAAACGAGTTTAGACCAGTCAGTGCCTGTTGCTCCTATTAAAAAAGGGCAGAAAGTTGGACAAATTTCTTTTAAAGATGATAATTTGATTGGTTCTGGTTACACTGGAAAAGCTCCGTCTATTGATCTTGTTTCCAAAGAAAGCGTTCAAAAATCATTTTTCTTGAAAGTTTGGTGGAATCACTTTGTCAAATACGTCAACGAGAAACTCTGATCATGCAAAAACAGCTCTTTGTCAACTGTAGTGGATAGATGAAAAGCTAACGTCTAGAGAAGATGAACAATAATCTTCGTTATCTCTTTTCTACCGTTTGTCAAGCCTATCAAGGTTTTAGAGAAAAAATAATTTTCATACAGTCATCAAAATAGGGAAGTGACCTTGCTTTACACTAAAAATTTACATAAAAAGTGTATACAAAACCAACACCTTATTTTGTGATTTTTGAAATAAGGTGTTACAATAATATGGCATAAACAATTTTACTGATTTTGGGTTGAAGTATAATCGTAAAGTTTGTTATGCGTTATGAGGTAATACATTGTC
>NZ_KB904484.1 GCF_000380105.1 Streptococcus orisratti DSM 15617 | reverse complement strand
GTTCCACTTGCATGTATTAGGCACGCCGCCAGCGTTCGTCCTGAGCCAGGATCAAACTCTCATTTAAAAGTTTGAGCTTGCGCTCGCGTCATTGCTGACTTATTGTTTCTTGACAGGTTACTTCCGTAACCCGCACGTTTGGTTCGTCTTCTTGTTCAGTTCTCAAAGGTCTTCGCCTCTCTCGAGACAACTTCTTTATTCTATCAAACCTTTTCTAACTTGTCAACTACTTTTTTTACCTTTTTTTCTTCCGTATTGACTTCCTGTTTGTGAAGGAAACTTCTAAAATGAAGTTAGCCACTTAGGGTATAAAAAAACATCTCAGAGAGATATAATTGTAATCACCACAATAACAAATTAGAAGGACTCTGAGAGGCAAGACTATTATACAATTTAATACTAGCAGATCGTACAACCATTGAACGTTGGATCAAAGAAGGCCTCTTCAATCGTGAAATTGCCAGAAGATTAGCCAAAGCTTCTCAAACCATTAACAACGAAGTCAAGCGGGGACAAGTTAGACAGCAGGTTCGTAAAGGAAGGTTTGAAGTCAGTTACTCAGCCGACTTTGCACAGGAAGACTATGAGACTAACCGTAAACGCTCTATTAAGCAGGTTTCCTTAACCAAGAAACTAAAACTACATCAAACAGAAATACTCTCCTGAAATGATGGTCAAGGCAAAAGGTATTAACGTCTCTATTTCAACCATCTATTACTGAATTCACGATGGGCATCTAGGTCTACCCGAGGCTGACATACTTTATCCTCGCAAAGTGAAAACTAAGAAGAAGCAAGCAGAGACTATTAACGCTGCGATCAAAGAACTTCTGTTTCCCCTATTGTCTCCATTACGGCTGACGACAGTTCTGAATTCAGTAGCTTGTCAGACCCGAGAGGGGGAGAGGTTTATTTTGCTCATAGCATAGGAACTATTGACTTGGTCAGATGAATAATTTGTTCACTCGACTTGACAACTGGGGCTTTTTGAGTTTTGCATCGTGCCTCAAACGGTAATCTCTCAACTTTTTTAGCACAGCCTTCTCCGCCCTACCACTTCTTTTTGAAGGCGCTCTTCTCCTCCAAGGTTTTCTTTAGCTTACGCCCCATTTTCGGCATCCTTCCTCTTAGTTACTCAAGAATAGTATACCCACTTTTCTTATATTGCACTATCCAACTGGAGAGCATACTACAACTTGGTAAAGCATAGTCTACTGCAAATTGACCTTGTGATTACTCGTCAATCAGAACTTTATTTTTGTTCAAGTTGTGACCAAGACATTCCAGATCTTCTCAACTCATATATTTTGAGTTGAGCTTCGTAACTTAATTTCATTTAAAAGCCCCCCAATCGTTAGATTTCGTGTCTAACTTTTGGGGTGCACTTCAATCATGCCGTCTATTTTTATTTTGGCATACCATACCCCATCATCTGATTACCTTACTTGATTGAAGACACATAGTCGCCGCCAAAGTACTTCTTACTCAGCTTGGCCAAAGTGCCATCTTTCTTCAATTCAACAATGCGTTTATTGACGAAGGATTGAAGTTTCGCTCCTTCATCATCTTTCGAGAAAAGCAGGTACTCTAGACCATCTGTCTCAGAACCTAAAGTATCTTTAACATTATTGACCGTCAAATCAAGGCCTTGATCCTCAACAATATGCTTTGAAGAAATGGCATCATACAATATAAAATCGATTTTCTTATTCTCGATGTTTTGCAGACGGCTGGTAATACCTGTCGTTCTGGAAACATAATTGATTTGTATTGGCTTTTTATCTGAATTGGCCTTATTCCAATTTTCAAGAATTTGAGCATAGTTGGAACCTGAAAGCACCTGTGTAGATTTTCCAGATAAATCATCCAGACTGGTGTATTTGGTGCCCTTGGCACTTGTGATGGCATAATTTGATTTGGAAATAGGATCAGAGAAGAGATATTTCACAGCACGCTCATCATTATAATTAAAATCATTGGCTGCTAATTGATACTTACCAGCATCAAGCCCTGTTAGAATAGAATCAAACGGAATCGTATGGAAGCTCACTTTGTAATCAGAATTTTTGAAGATAGCTTTAACCACATCAATGTCGTAGCCCGTAAACTTATCTTTCTTTTTGTAAGTAAAAGGAGCTGTATCAGAGTCTGTTGCTACATTTATCACGGCTTTACTTTCAGCCTTTGCCACAGCACCCCAAACAACACTCAATCCAAAGACTACCAAAATCAATAAAACTTTTCTTATGTTTGTCATTATCAAACCTCCAATATAGTCGATAGCAATGACACTAGTTTACCAAGAAAATGATTACTTGCCTAATACTAATTTCTTATCGAGACTATAAGAAAAAACTATCACCAAAATGTGATAGTTCAACTAGACTAGAACGTCTGTTTTTTAGCCTTGCGTTCGGCGCGCCCCTTGGCACGCGCTTCGGCACGACGCTCTTTACGACGTTTCTCATCAACTTTCCACTGGATCTTTTTCTTGTAGCCCGGTTTAATTTTTTTCTTTTTCTTCTTAACCAAGCCAATCATCTCAGTATCCAATTTTTGATAAGATTTCTCGCGATTTGCACGACGATCACGATCGTAAGTCTCCTGAAACTCTCCGTTCTTAAGAACCTTAGGAACAAAGGCTACGCCCATCTTCTCAAGTTCTCTGATGTCAGAATCGTCACTTGGTTGGTAAAGGGTAATAGCTGTGCCTGATAGCCCATTACGACCAGTACGCCCGACGCGGTGCACAAAGAATGATAAATCTTTAGGAATAGCATCGTTGATAACATGACTAACTCCTTCAATATCAATTCCACGTGCAGCCAAGTCAGTTGCTACAATGTATTCAAATTGCAAGTTTTTCACTTGATTCATAATACGCTTGCGCTCACGCGGGGCAATGCCTCCGTGAATCTTTGCAACCTTAAGACCGTTGCCTGATAAATAAGCATGGAGTTCATCAGCTCTCTCCTTGGTATTAACAAAAATCATTGCCAAATAAGGATTGAGCGCTTTTGTAATCTCTAAAATTTGTTCATTCTTATGGCGTCCTTTGGTTGAAATCAACCAATTATCAATGGTGTCTGCAATAACTGTTGATGTCTTGATTTTTTCCATGACAGGATTGTTCAGGTATTTTTTCAAAAAAGGTTGTAACTTTTGAGGAATAGTCGCTGAAAAGACCAAGATTTGCACATCTTTAGGTAGAGTTCCCGCAATTTTATCTACCGTATCGAGAAAGCCCATATCCAAAGTCATATCTGCTTCATCCACGACAAAGGTGTGTGCTTTGTGAATAGCCAAATCTCCTGACTTGACCAAATCATAGATACGACCCGGTGTTCCAATAACGATATGCGGTTGTGAAATTTTTAGTTTTTCAATTTGACGTAGCTTATCAGTTCCACCTACATAATTAACTACACGGATTTCTCGTTCAGCTTTTTCAGCAATTTGCTTAGTCGCCTGATAAATCTGTGTTGCCAATTCACGTGACGGTGCCGTAATAACAGCCTGTACATCTGTTCCATTCTCATCCAATTTTTCAAAAATTGGCAGGAGGAAAGTGTGCGTTTTACCAGAACCAGTCTTTGATTCTCCAACTAAATCACGTCCTGAACGAACAACCGGAATCAATCTTTGCTGCACTTCTGTTGGTTCTATAAAGTTTAGCTCATCCAAAGCCGCTTGAATATAGGCTTTAAAATTAAAATCTTTGAATAATGACATATTTACCTCGTTTTCTTCTCTTAGTATTATACACAAAAGCCTGTATTTACGCAAAATATAGCCATCCACACTTCGTATGAATCAAGACTAAAACTCAATAAAATTCAAAATAATAGTATGTAAATAAAACTGTTTTTATCAAAATAAGGCAATAATACTTGAATTTGATTTCAAGGAATGCAGAAGCTTTGAAGAAAAATAAAACGGCCCCTATACAGACCGTTTTTGATACTTAATCAACCCTTTTTTCGGCTTAGAAGTCTTTACCAAATTTCTTGCTACACTGAAACACTGACTAAAGTCGTGAACAGAACGATTGACTTAAGCTAGCTTTATATCCATCTATAAATATAAGAAAGCTAAGACCAGAAGACTAGCTACAGCCCCCAAGCTCCAAAGGAAGGCATCAACTTTCCACTCTGACCACTTTTCATCTTTTCCTGAAAGACCGCCAAGTTCCAAATGGTGATGAAATGGCGTCATGCGGAAAATACGACGGCCTTCTCCATATTTCTTCTTGGTGTATTTGAAATAAGAAACTTGAAGCATGACTGAACTAGTTTCTAACACATAAACAATACCGATGATCAGGAGTGTCCATTCCTGACGAAGTGCAATCGAAATGGCTGCCAAAAGGCCACCCAGTGCCAAACTTCCAACATCTCCCATGAAAACTTTGGCAGGCTTGTGATTGAAAACAAAGAAGCCAAGTAAAGCGCCAATCATCACTAAGATAATAAGTAGGATATCAAATTGATTTTGAACATAAGCGATAATGCCATAAGCTGCTAAGCTGATAGCAACAGAGATGGAAGCCAAGCCATCAATACCATCTGTCAAATTAACAGCATTTGAAAAACCAACCACCCAAAAAAGAACAAAGAAAATGTACAAGACACCTAGATGGAGATTAAATCCCAAAACATTGAGCTCATCTGTTCCGCTTGGTCGCACATGAACAAAATAGAAAATCAATCCTCCTAGGATTTGTAGAGCCATTTTCTGCCACGGTGTTAAACCTTCATTGATTTGTCTGAAAATTTTCAAAAAGTCATCTAAGAATCCAATGATTCCATAAATGAGAACAACAGATAAAATACCAATTGTTGCTCCAAGACCATGATTCCCTTTATCAAAAAGACTAAAAATCAAGCTAACGAGCAAACCAACAATCAGAAAGACGGTGCCACCCATTGTCGGTGTCCCTGCTTTGGCTAAGTGCTGCTTGACGTCTTCGTGCATCTGCTGTCCGCCAATTTTTTTCAATTGGTAAAAGCGAATGAACCGCGGCATAGCAAGCACCGTTAGCGCAAAGGCCAACAGACCTGCAAATAAACTTAAAAACATGTTAGTCTCCTAAAGTAATTGTAATTTTTTTCACTTTGCTAATGTCTGTTCCAACATCAACACTTTGTTTGATCACTTTTCCAGTTTCAGAACCTTTAAAACTAATTTTAATTCCTGTCCATTTTGAAAAGCGTTGAACAATCTCTTTGTTCCAGCCATACATATCAGGAACTTCACTGAGTTTATTGGTCAAGATAAGGACTTGCTCATTAGCAGCAATGTTGGTTCCTGCTTTTTTAGAAACCTTACTAATTTTGCTTCCAGTTCCCAAAACAATCGGGTGAACAAGGTTTTGACGTAAGGTCACTGCTGCTTCACCTGGACTTTTTCCAATTAAATTGGGTAAGCTATAAGCGGTTTCCCCAGCACCATCAGTAGCTACTGGAGCTGTCAAACTTTCTTCAATTTGCATCGCATACTCTAAAACAGGATTGATAACGTCTTGCCAATAAGTTACCATAAAATGTTCAGGTTGTTGAAGCGTGACATACATAATAAAACTAGGATCATCCGATGGTACCATAGCCACAACAGAGAAAATATAGTTAGTTTGACCACCCTCAATATAACCACTACCGTCCTCTGCTGCAATCTGTGCTGTACCAGATTTAACAGCGACCGAGTAGTTACCAACTTGAATAATCGGACCATAAGTTTTAGAGTACAGAGTACCAAACTGTGGATCTGTTCCGACAGTCACCATATAGTCACGAGTCTGACTAGCAGCTTCTGCTGATACAGGATTTCCTACAACTTCTGCTGACGCAACACGACTAGTTCCATTGTTAGTGTCCACCAATTTTGAAATAAATTGTGGTTCTAACATGTTTCCGTTATTCGAGATAGCTGAAAAGGCGCGAAACATCTGCACTTGGGTAACGTTGATCCCTTGACCAAAAGAAGTCATGGCTGTCGTCACTTCATTGTCCCCTGTGAGAATCCCTCCAGATTCCCCCCCCATACCAAATCGAGTTGGATAACCAAAACGAAACTTCGAAGAAAGGTAATTTAACCATTTGTCCGCACCCATTTTTTGTTCAAGCGTTGTCATGGCAACATTACTAGAAAAAGCAAAACCTTGTGCCAAAGTCATGTAACCACCAGTCTGACCTTCATTAACGTTCCAGTCATTGATGGTCGTATCAGCGACAGTGATCCCATCCACTGTAGAGATACCTTCATTAGGGTTGAAAACACCAGAGTCAATAGCAGAGGCTAAAGTCATCACCTTCATGGTTGATCCAGGCTCATAGGCTGATTGGTAAAGAGGATTGTCCCATGTATGAAGATTGTCTTTATTATAGCCTTCAAGTGTGCTTGGATTGTAAGTTGGTCTTTGAGTTGTCGCTAAAATTTCGCCTGTTTTGGCATTAACAACTGTCGCACTGGCATACTTCCCATTTGCTTCACCCTGAAAGACATCCATTTGGCTCTCTAGGTAGGTCTGCAAAGGTTCAGATAAGGTTGTGTAAACATCCTGACCATTGACCGCTTGTTTTACGGTCGTTTCAGTTCCTAGCAAAATGTTGCCATTTTTATCCTTTTCGTAAGTGACCTTACCATCCGTTCCAGATAAAATATCATTTAAACTAGCCTCCATACCAGTAGTACCGACTAGGAAATTATTACCATTTTTATCTTCTTGAAGTTGCGCAAAACCAATAAAATGTGAAGCAAAACTTCCATTTTTATACATCCGACCCGGGCTAGTCGTGAAAGCTACACCTTCAATCTTAGCTTTTTCTAGTGCCTCTTTAATAGCACTCATTGTACTATAATTCAGCCCCGTACCTTTCGTCCCAAAACTTACCTGAAACACATTCTTCTGTTTGAGCTGTTCTAGCACATAACTCTTTTCCATACCGAGTTGTTCTTTGAAAATTTCTGCGACCGTATCAAACTGTGAACTTTGAACATAGAGTTTTTTTCCAGAAACAGATTTGTAAGATTTAGACACAATGGCATAAACACTGTAAGTCGTCGAGTCTTCTGCAATAGGGTTACCATTACGATCATAAATAGTGCCTCGTTTAGCTTGAACGGTCACGGTTGACTGATAGACGTCTTTAGCTCCTTTAGACAGAGAAACACCAAATTTACTGTCTGTTCCAATGATGATAATAAAGTTAATGATAAAGATGAAAAACAAAAATACCGCTAAAAGCATGAGGTTTTGTCCAACACGCTCACGGTTTTTTTCTGGGGTACGTCTATCCTTAACAACGTAATTCAGAAAGGTATTTCCCCATCTCTTAATCCATCTCATAGGCAATTACTCCACTTCTGCAATCGTAGCATTATCAGCCTTTAGACCAGCTTGATTTGCAATATCTGTTACGCGCTCTTTTTGTGTCAATTCCCCAACTTCTTGCTTAGCATTATCAAGTTCACTCTTCTTAGATGTGATATTACTATTTAGCTCAGTAATCTGCTGCTGAACTTGTAAATTTCGACTTTGAAGAAAAATAATACTAATGGCCATAACAATAGCTGTCAGAATTATCGTTCCATAGAACACTTTTTCAGTTCTTGTAAAGGTACGAATATGTTTTTGAAGTGCATTTGAAATAACTTCATTACGCTTATTATTTGTCATACTTATTTCCTAATTTTTCTAGCCACGCGCAATTTAGCAGAATGAGAACGGTTATTGATAGCCAATTCTTCTTGACTTGGCAAAATCGGTTTACGATTGACCAAAGCCAATTTAGGCTGCAAGTCATCAGGGATGAATGGCAGGCCTTTAGGCACTTCTACCGAACTGGCTTCCTTAAACAGCTGCTTGGTCAGTCTATCTTCCAAAGAATGAAAAGTGATAACCGAGATACGACCGTCCACTGCTAGCAAATCAATGGCTTGTTGGATAGATTCATCTGCTGCTCCCAATTCATCATTGACCTCAATTCGAATGGCTTGAAAGATCTGTTTGGCGGGATGTCCCTTTTTTTTAAGTTCCTTAGCTGGTTTGGCAGACTTGATAATCTCAGCCAACTCTGTTGTAGTTTCAATCGGTTTGACCTGACGAGCTTGCTCAATCTTTCGAGCAATCTGTTTTGAAAACTTATCCTCGCCGTATTTGAAAAAAATACGAACCAGATCATTGTAATGATAAGTATTAACCACTTCATAAGCTGTCAAATCTTGATCGCGGTTCATTCGCATATCCAAAGGAGCGTCTTGCTTGTAGGAAAAACCTCGCTCGCGCTCATCCAACTGTGGACTTGAAACCCCAAGATCATACAAAATACCATCAATTTCAGTAACGCCACACGCCGCCAAATTTGATGCCAAATGTCTGAAATTGTCCTTGATAAAGGTCACTTGGCCCTTTTCAATATATTCTTTCAAACGCACTTGAGCGTTATCAATAGCCTTTTGATCCTGATCAAAAGCATAAAGATGACCATTAGGTCCTAATTTTGAAAGGAGGTATTCACTGTGTCCTGCTCCACCAAGTGTAGCGTCAACATAAACGCCATCTGGCTTAAGTTCAAGCATATCAACCGTCTCATGCAGAAGCACCGTGATGTGATGAAAATCTTTTGTCATAACTTTTATTTTACCATAATTTGGACATTTTAGAAAAGAAAAAAGGAAGTCCTAAATCAGCAACTGAACTTGATGCCATCTCACTTCCTTCTTTTTCATTTGTAAATAGCAGAGCTAATTACTCAAGTAATCCTACTTTAGAACCTGTATTCCCCGTTCAGAACTTCCAGCTAAGGCCAGCTAGTTTTTATGCTACTCATCGTTAGTTTTTCTCAAAATACAGTCAGTATTCCCTCAAAAAACTGACTTGATTAGCGAAAAACTACCTCTTAATAAAAGCACTTTACTTGTGAATACAAGTTCTTATATCATTTCAAGCCAACTGTTTTCAATGAATCTGCTAATCTGGCAAAGTCTGCGATGGACAAAGCCTCACCACGAATAGAAGGTTTGATGTCTGCAGTTTGCAAAGCTTGCTCCAACTTAATTTTTATCTCTTCTGTCTTGCCAAAGTGGCTGGTCAGATTATTCCAGAGGGTCTTACGACGGTGAACAAAGCTGGCTTTAGCAACCTTGAAGAAGAAATCCTCATCCTGAACAGCTACCGCAGGGCTATCAAGGCGTGTCATCTTTAAAATCGCGGAATCCACATTTGGCGCTGGCACAAAGACCGTGCGAGGCACGATGAAGGCCACCTTGGCTGTCATGTAGTACTGGACCGCAATGGACAGGCTGCCGTAAGCCTTGGTGTTTGGCTCGGCAGAAATGCGGTCGGCCACCTCCCGCTGCATCATGACCACAAACTCGCTGAAGGGAATCTTGCTCTCAATCAGGTGCATGAGGATGGGGGTAGTGATATAGTAAGGCAGATTGGCCACGACCTTGATGGGCAGGTCAGGATTCTTGAAGTTCTGGATTTGCGTTTGCAAATCGGTCTTCAAAATGTCCTGATTGACCACAGTCACATTGTCAAAACGGTCCAGTGTGTCCGCCAGAATCGGAATCAGGCGGTCGTCAATCTCAAAGGCCATGACCTCGGCAGCATTCTCCGCCAAAAACTCGGTCAAAGCCCCGATCCCAGGACCAATCTCAATGACATTGACATTCTGATCAATCTCTGCCGTGTCCACAATCTTCTGTAAAATATTGGTATCGGTCAAAAAGTTCTGACCGAAGGATTTCTTAAAGGTAAACCCGTGACGCTCAAGGACGGCGCGAGTAACGTTTTTGTCTGCGATTCTCATAAACTCTCTCTTTGATTTTTTCTTTCTAAATAAGCTTCTGGTGTACAGTGGTATAACAAAACAAATAGATTATTTCCATTATTTTCTTCAATAATACCCTTTAGTAACTGGCTGGAATTTGTCAAGAGTTGATCTTTCGTAAAATAAACGGCGATTTCTTCTCCGCCATTACAGAGTTCCCACGCAACATCGTTTCCTTGTATGGAAGGCAAATACTTCTTCATTTCCAAAAATACAAAAAAATCTTGAACGGTCATGGTATCATCCACATCAAATTCCATTTCATGAGGTAAAACATCATCGCCTATGCAAACAGAATCTCTATCTACTAGTATTTTCATATCATCCTCTACCTTACTTGTGGCTATCATTGAACTTATCGCTAATTTTTTTCATTTCCTCAAAAGATTGTTGACTAACATAACAGCCAGCTTCAGGGTATTGAGTTCCGTTAATGATGTAGTCAAAAATTGAAATCATCCCACCTGCAGGTTCAATCATGCCGCTCCATTCGTCACCAAAAACCATCCTCAGGCGCTTCCAATCTGTAAAAATTGATATGGCGTTTCGATTCTCTTTGCCTTTTCTAGTCGGGAGCTTAAAGCTAGCTTCTTGTTTTACAACAACTTCCCTTGCTTCGTCATTTGTTTCTGGGAAATTCTTATCAGGCTGCATCGGAACAAGAAATGTTGCCTTAGGTATTTCTCTTGATAAAAATCCATAATACAGCTGATACACCAATTCTCCGCTTTTTGTAGCAGGTTTACCCATCTGCCCCATCAACAGCAACCAGCGTACAACATCTGGATTTGTGACAGGAGTTTGTATCTCAGGTAAATCAGAGAAATCAGGTTTCGCAACCAAGTTTTGAGCCTTAATACATGTATCTTCAGAATTGAGAATAACCCCCAGCGCTCCATTTAGGTAAAAGCTAGACCCTAGAAAGTTTTTAATGCCTTCTCTATTTTCGCCATTTTCAATCAATCTCACCTCTATATTTGGTTGTTGGTCAACTGTTTCTTTAAAATGTGTATACCAACGACGGGTCAAAACATGGATTAGTGGATCTGTACAAAGGTAGCCAGCTTCTCCCCCATCCAAGGTTTCTGAAAACATATGGGGTTCTCCAGTCAGTTGCGAATAAATCACATAAATAGATTTCGCATCCAAAAGCTTATCTCTTACTACTTCTTGAAGATGGGCAATCTTACGAAGGTTACTCTGGTAGTCTTCCTCACTTTCCTCTTCTTGACGCTGATGACACTCCCACAAAAACAAGCGTAAAATTTCAATGCTATCGTCCAGACTTACTCGCAGATAGTCCTCATTACTCATATCCCCAGCCTGCACTTTTATAAAAGCTCTATACAAAGCATCTGTATAGCTAGATAGGCGCTGACCTTCATCTATATCTCTTGTATGGAGGACACTCCCCTTTTTTAGAGAAGTTAACAGTTCTGAGGAAGCGACGATAACATGAGCCAATGGCTCATCAATGAGCGATAAAACATCATGATTACCATTACTCAATTTTTCAACAACCAACTCCCCAAGAGAATCAAAACCTTCATCCGGATTGCAAAGCTGCAAACTGGTACCGACTTCAATCTTGCCCTTCAAGTGACCAATGATGAGGAATTGGTCCGTTTTTTTGAGAGGAAATAGTTCCATCACTCCTAAACAAGCACTGGTAAATTCATTTTTCTCTTTTTTCTTCCAAAAATCAAGTAGCCCCATCTTTCTTCCTCCAAATCTTACATCTCACTCAATCGTGAAACAACACTTAATTTTCTCATAGTAGCTGTAATACCCATCTGTTTTTCTAAATAATTGGTATTTAATTTTTTCTTTCGGGCATCTCTTGGGAGATACATGTATAAACATTGACTTCCCAGATGTAACTCCTCATCACCAAAGTCTTGTTTTAGTAGCTCAGCTAACTTCCCTGTGTCCGCCTCATCATTCGTAAAAACCAAATGAATGCGAGAACTATCATAATTTTCATCAAAAGGATTTTCCAAAACAGCCTGTGTCAACTCTGACTGGTTTGTGATGATAACAGCTAATTCTGCACCAATTTTTTCTTTAACGGTTTGATGGATCAACTGACTAAGTTGTTCATCTGACAAGTCTGTTTCACAAATAACATTGCCACTCTGAATATAGGTTTGAACAGAAGCCAGCCCAGCTTCTGTCAAGATTTTCACCAGATAAGACATCTTAGGAATTTTATTTTTTCCTACGGGTGTAACTCCTCGAAGGAGGGCAATTTTCTTCATTTTAAATTCTCCATATAGGACTGTCTGATTTGTAGAAATAAACGTCACAGGTACATCCTAACATGTTTTTGGTACTCATGATAAGCAGCGCCAAATTTTATGAGACACTCTCTTTCCTCCGCCAGTATGATAAAGTGAGCTGACAGTTGAAAAATAGCTAGGACAACGAGCAGTAGTAACGACCGAGTCAGCATCACCATACCAAAAAAGAAAACAAAATAAGCAAGATACATTGGGTGACGAGACGAAGCATAAACCCCTTTCGTATTCAGCCCCTCCTCATCGGGCTTGGCAAAATCTTTCATAACCAAAATGAGAAGGACACTGCCAAAGAGATAGACTCCTAATCCTAAATAGAAAAAAGCAGAGAAATAAAGATTGACTTTTAGAAAGAAAGGAACAATTAGGAGCATCAGGGTGGATAATTGATAAAGATAGTAGGCTATTATTTCTTTCCCTTGCATCGGAGCAAAATGGGCTGCCCGCCCCGTTGCCTTCTTATCCAAGAGTGAGAGAAAAATAAATCGGATAAGCAGGAACGGAACGAGTAGGTAAAAAGCTGGCATAGGATTTCCTCCTAAGTTATCGTTGAATAAGTACAAGGTACTTATCTCTGCCATCAGTAGGAATCAGGCTTCTAAAGGCGGATTCGACCGCTCCTTTTGAATTTACTAGTAGGTCAACACCTGCATCCGGTATATCAACTGTCAGCACGTTACTCTGTTCCCAGTCAATTTTGCAATAAACTTCGTGTTGACCCTCTGATACCTGAAATTCTAATTCCTGTCCTCGCTTAATTTTTCCAACGTATTCGTTATCAATGAAAACTTTAAATTTTCGAAACATATTGGCACCTTTTGTACCTCTTTCTAATTTGATTGTAGCCATTTTTCCTCCTATTTTTAACTTTCTTGATAATTCGCCATCACTTCTTCCACCTCAGCCAAACTAATTCCAAACAGTTCCAAGCGTTTCAGCAACTGTTTGCCATTGCTATAGCCGATGCGGAGCTTTTCTCCCAGATATTCACGGCGCTTGCGGCTGTCTACCCCCATGAGGAGACCGAGACGGATTAAGTCTTTCTGGCTGATGTCAAAATGATTTTCGTCGTCATAGCTGCTCAGCACTCCAGATAGAGCTTTTTGTAAATCAGCAAAGCTTGCATGCTCAACGCCCAGAGAGCGACCTTTCGTTTTAGACTTGGGTGTAGCTTCGTCACGATTGAGAAAGGCGTGCTTGACCGTGGGAATGGCCTGCATAATGATTTTCCGAATCCGCTCCCCATTGTAGTCTGGGTCAGTAAAGACAATGACGCCACGCAGGTCATGGAGTTTCTCGATGCGCTCCAAGTCGTCGTTGTTGATCGCGGAGCCCCTGGTTTCATAGGTGTCTACGTCGTAGAAACGACGTAGATTAGCGGTGTCATCCTTACCTTCAACAACAAGGATTTCTTGTATTTTAATTTTTTTTGTCATAATTTTATTTTTTGATAGCCTCCCTAGAGGATAAGGACGGCAAAACGAAATGCCAATGCCATGGTTATTAGCTACGTTTGACACTAGATTGGTATGAGGAATAATACCGATTCCTCATGTTAATCAGTGAAGCGACCATATATCACTGCAGAAACTATCGAACTAAGCGACCATAGGTTGGCTTCTAATGTTTCAGTTGAAACACTCGCAGAGCATTATCATAAGTCGCTTGGGCGATTTCTTCCGTTGTCAAGCCACGGAGTTCTGCGATTTTATCAACAACGTAGCGTGTATAGGCAGTTCGGTTTTCACTCCCACGTTTGGGGACAGGAGCAAGATATGGGGCATCGGTTTCCACTAAAATCTTGTCTAGTGGCAAACGCTGCGCTGCTTCTTGAACATCAAGAGCCTTTTTAAAGGTGACCACACCAGAAAATGAGATGGTCATGCCCAAATCAATAAAACGCTCCGCCATTTCCAAGGAGCCTGAATACGAGTGCATAATACCGCCACGAGGACCAACGCCAGCCTCTTTGATGACTTGGTAGGTGTCTTCAAGAGCATCGCGGGTGTGGACGACAAAAGGAAGGTCATGGTCTTTGGACAGTTGAATCTGGCGCTTGAAAACCTCAATCTGCACTTCCTTAGGGTCTTCCATCCAGTGATAATCTAAACCAATCTCTCCCAAGGCAATAACCTTTGAATCATGCAGGTGGCTGACAATCATATCCTCTACTTCCTGCGTGTAGGAACCAGCCTCTGTCGGGTGCCAACCAATGGTCGCGTAAAGTTCTGGATAAGTCTCTGTCAATTCAAGGGCACGTTGAATTGTTGGAGTGTCAAAACCAACGATGTTATGGCGGGTCACACCAAGTTCCTTGGCAAGTGCCAACTCCTCATCTTCGCGACCAGCAAAATCATCAATGTTCAAGTGAGTATGTGTATCAAAAATTTGTAGCATCGTTTATGTATCTTTCTCAATTTCTTATTTATTATACCACATTCAAAGTAACTCTTATCATCAGAAAAACACCTCATCCGCCAGATTTTTCATCTAACGTTTGAGCTGCCTTAATTTGGGGTTAGATTTCCTAAATTGTCAACTTAAATGCATAACTTGCCAAAAAATATCTCATAAGGTGTTTTCCAATTAAAACTTTTTCTTGATTTGTCAAATGAAATAATTCTGCCGCAATTTTCCCGTAGCTAAATAAGTTAAAAATAGCAACTATACACAACAGTATCATCGCTATAAATATTTATGTCTTAGATGAAAATTTTCAATCTATCAATATCACGTTCTGATAAGTTAGCAACAATCTTTAATTTAACTTTGTCACTATTTTGCGTCTCCTGATAGATTTCATCAAAAATATTTTTAGGTTGATGAATATAGTAATAAACTCCAGCTGACAAAGCGAGCACACATAAGATAGCTAAACTAATCATTTTCTTTTTCATACGATTACCAATTTTCCCACTGGGTTTTAACGGTCATATCTCCGTAGTCTTCTGGGGAAAACTTGCTGTCGTAAATCGAACACCAGTCTTTCAGAACTTTTTGATTGACGATTTTGTCATAATACCCGTCCAAGTCTTTTGTTGTGATACCATATTTTTTCAAATAAGACTTCACTTCTGATTCGTTGTCAATGTACTTATCATGATTACCGTTCTCTAAAATAATTTGAACAGTTTTAGTAAGCACTTTTGATCTTGAATTGTATTTACTCAAAATCCATATATTTGCATTGGAACTTACCCTTGTTTCAAAAGAAATCAGCAATGTTTCATACTTTTTCTTAAAGTTAAAGTCTATAGAAACATTATGGTAAGTACCCTGAATACTTTTTTCTACCATTTGTCAAGTCTATCAAGGCTTTAAGCAAAAAAATAAAGCATAACAGTAACTATTTTGAGGCTGCTACCTTATTTTTGTCACTAATTTAGCTATAAAAGGGCATGACAAAATGACACCTTATCTAGTATTTTTTGAAATAAGGTGTTACAATGATAGAGCATAAACAGTTTTACCGATTTTGGGTTGAAGCGTAATCGTAAAGTTTGTTATGCATAATGAGGTAATACATTGTCCGAATGAGAC
>NZ_KB904483.1 GCF_000380105.1 Streptococcus orisratti DSM 15617 | reverse complement strand
AAATGAATCCTATTGAGCAAGTCTGGGCTGAGATTCGTAAACTTGGTTTCAAGAATAAAGTATTTAAGACTTTAAATGAGGTAATTGATAAACTTGAAGAGGTTATTCAAACCTTAACTGCTTATCAACTCAAATCAATTGTACACCGAGAATGGGTAGCCGCTATTTTTGATTTTAACTGAGTATTAAAACAGACAAATCTCAGTCAATCACCCCTGCATAAAGGCAGTTATAAATGGTTTTAAAGGACACCATGGGCTTATTTTCAAGCTGATAGCGGCCACAAATTTGTTCAGGGGATCATGAAGACTACAGTCGTTCTTCAATTTCCTGTATTAACTCAGAAGTCCAACTAGATTTTCTTCCCTTCTACTTAGCCAGTCGCTCATAGTGTTTTTGTGCGTATGGTGCAGAGTAAGTGACCTTACAAGGCTTTAATTCTCTTGAAAGTGTTGATTTGTGAACTCCTAATTTTCTCACTACTTGGATTGGTTTGAGACCTAATTCTAGGTAAGTCTCTATCTTAATGCGCTCAGTTATGGTAATATGATGTAGCTCATAGGTTTCTCTCGTATTCTGCTTAGTGTGGTTACTCACAGTTTATACGAGGTTGAACTCTATGAGTTTTTTGGTTGCACTTTATTTACAATTTATCATGATAAAAATCTTCCCACCGCTTCTACGACAGGATGCTCACAATAATGTTTACCTACTCTTAACCTTCCCAAACTTTTTCACCATTCAAATAAGTTGCCAGCAAATTCAGGTCTTTATCTAAAACTATGAAGTCAGCAGCGTAACCTTCTTTGATTTGGCCGCAAATATTATCAATACCAACTGAAATGGCTGGGATTAGACTAGCCATTCGAACAGCCTCTTCAGGACTTGCAATCCCCCAAGCTACTACATTTTTAAGACCATCCTTGAGTTTTAGGATAGAACCAGCTAGGTTTCCGCCATCCTTTAGTCTTGCGGTTCCATTTTCCACAGTAACAGGAAACTCACCCAGCATATAATCCCCATCTGGCTGTCCCCCTGCTGCCATACAGTCGGTAATCAGGGCCACATGATTATGATTTTTCTGCTTCATGAGAATATCGCAGGCTACGGGAGAAACGTGATGCCCATCGCAAATTAATTCAGCATAGGTATTCGGGAGGTTGTAAACAGCACCTACCATTCCAGGTTCGCGGTGATTAAGGCCACGCATCCCATTATAGGCATGTACCCAGACAGATGCCCCTGCTTGAACTGCTCTTTTAGCTTCCTCATAGGTTGCATTAGAGTGTCCAAGTGCCACTGTTACCCCTTGTTTGGTCAAATGTGATACAAAATCTGCAACTCCCTCTCGTTCAGGAGCAAGTGCAATTTTTTTAATCAATCCATTTGCCGCATGTTGCCAGTTCGCAAATTCTTCCAAACTTGGATTTTTCATATAAGAGGGATTTTGAGCACCTTTGTACTTTTCAGTAAAATAAGGACCTTCAAAGTAAATTCCTTGAATTTTCGCTCCTTCTTCAGTCCCTGCCACCTTAGCAACAGTCTTGGAAGCCTCCGTCAATCGCTCTGCCGATGATGTCAACGTTGTTGGCAAAAAGGAAGTCACACCTGTTGACAAGAGTTCTCGGCTCATTGCTAAGATTCCTGCTGGGTCACAGTCCATGACATCATGACCAGCAAAGCCATGAATATGGGTATCCACTAATCCTGGTGCAATTTGGTAGCCTGTGTAATCGAGTACCTCTGCTCTCTCAGGAAGATCGCTCAGCCATTTCCCAAAATGACCATCTGTCACCTCCAAGAATCCACCGCTTTTCGTTTCCTGTGGGTAATAAAATTTGTCCGCTTTAATATATTGTGTCATCTCACACCTCCATATTGTCACCTTCATTATACGCTTATTTGATAGAATTGTAAATGGTATATACCAAAAAGGGATTTAAAAAAAGAAGCAATAACCTTACGGCCACTGCTCCATTAAATTTTAAAGTGAGTTATAAAGTTTAACTGCATTTTCCACGGTAAAGCCGTATTCTTCAAAGATTCGGTTTCCTGGTGCAGATGCTCCCCATGTATCAATGGTCAAAGTTTTGCCAGCTAATCCAACATACTTGCCCCAACCAAAACTTGAAGCAGCTTCGATAGCCAAGCGTTTTGTGACAGCCGTAGGAAGAATTTCTTCCTTGTAAGTTGCATCTTGTTCGTCAAAGAGATTTTGTGATGGCATAGAAACCACGCGCACATGCACCCCTTGCGTTTCGAGCGCTGCCTGAGTGTCAAGCGCTAATTTCACCTCAGAGCCTGTCGCAATGATGATACCATCAAGGTCGCCTTTAGCTTCTGAAATGATGTAGGCACCTTTATTAACACCATCTTTAGCCAATTGAGCTGTGCCTTCAAGAACAGGTAAGTTTTGGCGCGTCAAAACAAGCATGGTTGGACGATTCGTTTCAGCCAAGGCGCGTTGCCAAGCAGCGTTGGTCTCATTGCCATCAGCTGGGCGAATAACATTGAGATTTGGCATCGAGCGTACACTAGCCAATTGTTCAATTGGTTCGTGAGTAGGACCATCTTCACCAACCGCAACGGAATCATGTGTCATGACGTAAACCGTTGGTAATTGTTGAAGAGCAGCCATACGAACAGCTGGAAGCAGATAATTTGAGAAGACAAAGAAGGTTCCACCATAAACACGTGTACCACCGTGAAGCGCAATTCCGTTCATAGCAGCAGCCATAGCAAATTCACGGACACCAAACCAGATGTTACGGCCTGCGTAATTATCTGGTTGGAAGTCTGTTTCAGCCTTCACCATAGTATTATTTGAAGCTGATAAGTCAGCTGAACCTCCCCAGAAATCTGGCAGTTGAGCTGAGATTTGTTGAATAGCTTGTTGGCTAGACACGCGGCTAGCGACAGCTGTACCAAGTTCATGCGCCGCCAACTCCACTTGTGCAGGCTCATTCGCAAAAGCAGCCTTGTATTCTGCCGCCAACTCTGGGTAAGCTTTTTCGTATTCTGCAAATTTAGTATTCCATGCATTTTCAGCAGCTTCGCCACGGAATTTGATTCCTACTTCAAAACGACGGGCAACTTCTTCTGGAACAGTAAAAGCTGGATAAGCATAGCCAAGTGCTTTCTTAGCATAGTCAATCCCTTCTTGACCAAGCGGTGCTCCGTGAACAGCTGATGTCCCTTGTTTTTCAGCACCAAAGCCAATAATGGTTTTGACTTCGATAATGGTTGGTTTTTCAGTCTCTGCCTTAGCTTCATCAAGAGCAGCAGCAATTGCTTCCAAATCATTACCATCTTTAACTAAAATATGTTGCCAACCATAAGCCTCAAACTTGCCTTTAATATCTTCAGTAAAGGCCATTGAAGTTGGTCCGTCAAGGGAAATATCATTTGAGTCATAGAGCAAGACCAATTTACCTAGTTTGAGGTGACCCGCCAGGCTAGCGGCTTCTTGGCTGACACCTTCCATCAAGCAACCATCTCCATTGAGGGCATAAGTGTAGTGATCAACAATATCAAAACCTGGTTTGTTGAATTTAGCTGCTAAATGAGCTTCAGCCATAGCCATCCCAACAGCGTTGGCAATTCCTTGTCCAAGTGGACCAGTTGTCGCTTCAACGCCATCTGTATGATTAACCTCTGGGTGGCCTGGGGTTTTAGAACCCCATTGACGGAAGTTTTTCAAATCATCCATGCTAACCTTGTAACCAGAAAGGTGTAACAAACTGTAAAGAAGAGCGGAGCCATGACCCGCTGACAATACAAAACGGTCACGGTTAGACCAATTGCGACTTGTCTTAGGATTCACGTTCATCACATGATTCCAAAGTACATAAGCCATAGGAGCAGCACCCATAGGAAGCCCTGGGTGACCTGAATTAGCAGCCTGAATAGCCTCAATCGAAAGTGAGCGGACAGTGTTTACTGCCAACTGATCAATAGCATCAAATGTCATGAATAAAACCTTTCTGTAAATGAATGGGTAAAATTAACAATCTTCAATATTTATTATAGCACAAAGAAAAGAAGTAGGAAACGGTTGATTCTCTATACTTTCTGCTATTCTCCTACTTTTTTAAAATCATACGGTCCCTTAGTTAAAAAATAGCTTTCAGTAAACTTCCGCCTTTACTACCGTGGAAGTCAGTCTGGTAAGCCAATATTAGTAGGCTAATCAGAGCTATAAGAATCTAAGGCAACAATGAAATGATAGAATTAAGATTGAATGATGTAATTTTCTCTAACATTGAAAACAGACTAAAAGGCTGGAAACTTAATCCCAGCCTTTTATGTTGTCCTAGACTAACATCATTTGTGAAAGATTTCAACACAAATGATGAATTACCTAACTACACTATTACTGATAATCGACTAATAATACTCAATGAAAATCAAAAGTAGCCTAGGAAACGAAGCCGACGATAGAACTTGAGTTCATCAAGGCAAGTTGACAACGGATAATTTTGATTTTCGAAGAGTATAAGTATTAGTTTGTTGAAGATATACCCCCTCTTTTATCCAATCACTTTACTTCGGACATTGTAACAAGATTGTAGGTGATTGTTTGACCATCTGATGTGCTGATAGAAACGAGACCACTGCTAATATCTTTAATCCCATCAAGCGCTATATGATAAGTATTGGCGATTTGATAAAGTTTGTTGCTGAGTTCTTCACCTGTTAAATTGTGAAGTTTGCCCCGTTCTTTCATTTCCAAATCAAATTCATCCTCTTCCGTTTCAACCTCATCTTCAAAACTATCTTGATTTTGGTCACTTTCGCTAGGTTCCACAGAATCTTGTGACTTAGCTGAGTCGGAAGTTTCACTCTTATCTTCTGAAGCAGTTTCACCAGATGCTTCTCCTTTGACATGGTCGCTGGCATTTCCCCAACCATCATCAGATGTTGGACGATCCTCTGGATGTTCAACAAAGTATTTGATTGTAGCCAACAACTGCTCTAAACTATATCCAGATGGCACTTTGATAGTTTTGTCATCAAACCAAGATAAAGCTACGTTGTGATAATGATCTTGATGTGGAATAACCAATCTTCCATTTTGATAAGCAACTGCATATGCGGTATTATATGGCATTACGTCAACAGGAACTACCTTTTCTGGAGAAACGCGTTCATAAAGTTCTGCTGCTGTTTCTAGTTTTGGAGAGGCACTAGAAGATGCATTGTCTTGTGCTTTCTTCTCAGGAGTTTTTGACTCAGTTCCCGCTGTTATTCCTTTTTCCGCGCAGAATGCTTGTGCTGCTTGTCTTTCTTCCTCTGACAAGTCACTTTTCGGAATCCAATGGCTATGACTCATGTGAGGGACAATGTAGGCATCTCCTTCGTCACTCACAATATCTTTAGCATCAAAAATATAACCATCCGAAGTTGTATATTTACCAGAAGCCTTAGCTTTGGCAATTTCATCAGCATTATAAGTGATTTGTGAGTTTGGCTTACCTTTGCGTTCATCCGATCCGAGTTGATCACTCTTAACATCTTTATTCGGTGTATTTTGGACGGTCTTACTTCCCCAACCATATTGTGAACTTGGACGGTCTTCTGGATGTTCAAGATAATACTTGATGGTTGCAAAAAGTTCTTCCAAGCTATAACCACTTGGTGCTTTGAAGGCTTCTGAATCATCAAACCAAGAAATTGCAATGTTATGGTAATGGTTCTTATGAGGAATGACAAGATTTCCATTTTTGACCATCGTAACATAAGCTGTATTATATGGCATTTTTTCAATTGGAATGATTTTTTGTGGTGTTACTCTATCATAGACTTCTTCAGCTGATTCTTTATCTGGAGTAAAGTATGATTTATCGTCTTTTGCTGGAGCCACTAATCCTTTTTTCTTACAAAATACTTGAGCTGAAGCCTCTTCACTTTTTGAAAGTAGGGTTTTATCTACCCAGTGAACGTAGTCTTTGTAAACAACAATATATTGATCGCCCTCGTCACTAATGATATCTGAAGCATTGAAAATGTAACCATCTTCATAAGAGACATAACGCCCAGCCTTTTTAGCTGCTGCTATTTCTGACGCACTGTAAACTGTCCCTTGCCCCTCTGTCAGATTATCATCCTTTTTAGATTCTGAGGACTGAGATTTCTGATCTTTGGACGGTTCTTCCTTCTTGTCCTTGTCTTTTTCCTTATCTGCCTTAGCTTTAGCTAACAATTCTTGCGCTGCTGCCCATTCTTGCTCTGATAATTCTTTCTTAGAAATCGCGCGCAAGCTTCCTCCTGTGGCCTGTGGAATACTAAATGCTTCTTTCCATACGAATGTGCCTGGATCTAGAACATCTTCTGGGGCAAAGATATAGCCATCTGAATCAGCAAATTTACCCGCAGCTTTAGCAGCCTTTACTTCCTCTGCCGAATGGATGATTTGCCAATTCTTCAACTTGCTGCGTTCTGATTCTGGAGTGGCATTAGTTGCCGTCTCCGTCTTAGTTGAATATTTGGTAACTCCTTTTTTATCGGTGCTTTGAGTCGTTGACTTGGTTGCTTTCGTTGATTCCCCTTGTGCTGCTTTTTCCTTATCAGCCTTAGCTTTAGCTAACAATTCTTGCGCTGCTGCCCATTCTTGCTCTGATAATTCTTTCTTAGAAATCGCGCGCAAGCTTCCTCCTGTGGCCCGTGGAATACTGAATGCTTCTTTCCATACGAAAGTACCTGGATCTAGAACATCCTCTGGGGCAAAGATATAGCCATCTGAATCGGCAAATTTACCTTCTTTCAAAGCCTGTCTAACTTCATCAGCTGAATGAATGATTTGCCAATTCTTCAATTTGCTACGTTCTGATTCTGGAGTGACATTGACAATTGTTCCAATTTCCTTCTTGCTACCATGTCCCTCTGTCCAAATCGCTGGACGATCTTCTGGATGCTGCATGATATACTTCACACTTGCAATTTCTTCCGCAGTTAGCCAAGTATATGGAACAACGTGAATGTGATCAATATGTGGAATAATGAAAGACTCTCCAGTATCATATGTGGCATTTCCAGCATGCATCTTGAGTTGACTTGCTGTCACATAAAGTTTAGGAGCTAATTCATTTTCTTTAGGAGCGACGATGTCATAAATGTATTTTCCATCAGCTGCCGACATCAGCTCTTGCTCAGCAAATGAAATCTTAGTTAAATCTAATTCTTCACGTGCATAGAAATACTCTTTCCCATTATCTTTCATAAGATAACCTGTTTGACCGTTTTGTGTCAGTTTTTTAGAAACTTTCTTATAGTCAAACGCAGGTTTTACCTCATCAGACTGACTTGTCTTTGCGTCACTCTTAGTATCACTCTTAGGTGTTTCCTGTTTCGGTTGAGAAGTTTTTTTCTCTTCTGCTTTCTCTTTTACCCAAGCAGCGACTTGATCCAATTCTCCCTGCTCCAATTCTCCCAATCCAATATAGTGGATATGGTCACCGTGACTGGCTGTCAAACCATTATTGTCAACTGATAGAATAGAAGATTTGCTAAAAACATAGCCATCTGATGTATCGTAAGGCTTGCCATCTAAACCTTTTCCATAGGCAACTATTTTTGTTCCGTTGTAGTTAAGAACAATCTCTTTTGGCTTCTCTACTGGTTTAACAATTGGATCTGTTGTCGGTTTGTTTTCTTCCGTTTTTGGCTGTATCGCCGTACCAATTGGGAATTGCTTAGCAAGGGTCGCCTCTAACTCAGACATCCTGTCATAAGGAATAAAGTGGAAGTGATCACCATGCGGAACTACCACTCCTTCTCCTGTACGTTTTGTTATCTGGGCTGGATCAAAAACAAGACCATCTGCTTCCGTATACCTTTCTGATTGTGGACTATGATAGAGTTTATAGAGAAGAGTGGCTAACTCATCAGTTTTTTCAGTTGTCGGATGTGGTGGTAATACAGAGACGATACCATTTTGAACACCAGTCTGTCCTTTGTTAGAAGTGGTTGGTTGACTTGGAGATGGGATAATTGAAGGGAAACTTTGCCCTGTTGAAGCTGTCGGATAGGATACTACAGGTGCTGTTCTGATCGTCCTATCCCCATGAGATACTCCTCCTGATTGATGAGCAACGACTGTTTCTCCTTTTGTTCCTTTATGTTGCTTGCTGTCCCAATAAGCTTGTGCAGCAGCTAATTCACTAGGAGATAGATCAGCTTTAGGAATAAAGTGAAAGTGATTACCGTGTGGCACTAAGAAACCATCACCCAAGTCATTAATGACATCTGTTGGGCTGAAAACATAACCATCATCTGTTTTATAACGTCCATCAGTATGACTCCCTGACTTACTCTCAGAAGTTGAAGCGTTCGTTTTCTTTTGACTTCCGTGTTTATGCGACCCACTCTGCTTTTGAGCAGCCTCTTTCGTTCCTTTTTCTCTCTCAGCTGCAATTTGTTCCTTCGTGCGTATATTTTTATGGTCACTATTTTCCTTCAAATACAAATAATAGTTTCCATCAACTTTGATGATGTACCCATCCTTGACCTCATTAATAACATCTTCCTGTTTAAAGACATAATTTGGGTCTTTCATAACCAGTTCCTCACTGATTAGAGCATCGTAAGGAACTTTTCCGTTGTAGTAATGATAATGGTCTCCATGCGAAGTGACATAACCATCATCTGTAATTTTGACAACAATCTGTTCTGCACTAATGCCTTCTTCCTGACTAATTTGATCAGGTGTTTTATTCTCAGATTGACGAGATGTGGATTTTTTCTTTGATGTCTCCACATATGCTATATTAGACTCCTGGGCCTGACTTGCTTGATATTTTCCTAGCTCATAGGCACAAAAACTGACCGACAGCAAAACAACCGCTGCGGCGGAACCAGCTACAATTTTCTTTTTCATAACTTCCCCTATTTATTCAACTCTTGATATAAAATTTCTAAATTTTCTTCAACATTTTCAAGATAAGTTTTCTGATTTTTAGGATCTGACTCCAAAGGACTAAGTGTTTTCAGCTTGGCTCCTGTTGATTTGGCAACAGTTTTTGCCATTTTCTGAGAAACATTTTTTTCAACAAAGACAGTTTTAACCTTATATTGTTTAATGAAATCACGAATTTCTTTCAATTGTCGTGGTGTCGGTTCCTGTTCAGGAGAAATCCCAGAAATGCCAAGTTGGGTCAAACCAAAGCGATTAGCAAGGTAAGAAAAAGCAGTATGCTGTGTAACAAAAACCTTGTTAGAAACATTTTTGAACTTTTTCTGATATTTTTGCGTCAATTGCTTGGCTTCTTCCTTAAAGGATTTTGCATTTTTTTCGTAAGTATCCTTGTTCTTTGGATCCAGCTTAATCAAACTTTTCTTGATTCGCTCAACTTCTTTTGAAGCCATTTGCGGATCTGTCCAAGTATGAGGATCATACAAAGTGGCTGGGTCAACACCATCACTTACCTCCATATCCTCAAGACCTTGAACCTTAGATAAAGTCATCCCTTTAGAAGCTTCCAAAACTTTAACTGTTGACTTATTTAAGCTAGGCTCTAAACTTCCAGCCCAAGTTTCAAGAGTATGCGAATGATAAATAAAAACATCAGCATCATAAATCGCTGCCACATCATTCGCAGAGGGTTCAAAGGAATGAATACCCGCCCCTGATTGAATCATTCTGACATCATTTAAATCACCTGAAACAGCCTTTGTCATGGCATATATGGGATAAAAACTTGTAACAATTCGCAGTCCCTTTTGTGTTGAGGACTTATTCTGGCATCCTGTCAATGTTGTCACTATCAAAGCTAATATAGCTAGCAGACACCAGTGAGAGAATCGCTTTTTCATGAAAAAACCTCCTTTTACTTAACCGGTTTTTAACCAGTTAAGTAAAATTATAGCACTGCTTTTTTTCTTGTCAAGAAAAAATTAACAATCAATACAACTCTAAAGTAATTGGAAGTGGGAAAGACATCCACGATGGCTTGCCCAGCCTCAATGAAAATTATTTTTTCTCTAAAACCTTGATAGGCTTGACAAATGGTAGAAAAAAGCCCCCGAATAGTCAATATTCAAGGGGCATTAAACTTAGATCTTAGAAACAGTATTCACAGTTCAGCACTTCCATCTAAGGCCTGTTTTTAAGATGCTCATCGTTATTTTCAAAATACAGTCAGTATTCCCACAAAAAACTGCCTTGATTAGCGAAAAACTATCTCTTATCTAAAAGCACTTCACTTGCGAATACTGGTTCTTATTTTGACAGCGATAAGTTATCCGCCGAATGAATGCGTGCTAATAACTTTGAAAAAAGGAGCTAGCTGTCTTTCTTTTCGTCAAAACTACGAATTTGGATCATCAAGACTACGTCCATGCAGACCTTTTTCACGTTGTAGTTGACGAAGTTTTTCAGGAGTGATGTCATTACCTTCTTCATCAACAATTTTAATTCCTGCAATGTGATGACGAACCGAACGACGATAACCTTCGATATATTCTTCACGGAGTTGGGCTTGTTCAACCTTTTCCTCTGGGGTCAAACCTACCGTTTTTTTCTTTTTAGCAAGCTCGTTAATACGAGCAATTTTTTTAGGTTCCATTTTACAACTCCTTTCTTTGTTAATTATTTGAGATTTACTTGGTATTCAGTTTATTAAAAGCTGCAATAGTCTTAGCCTTGTTGGTCAGGGTTGCGAGAATGACTAAGCGATTATTCTTCACAGCATCATCTTCTACCATGACCATAGTATTGTCAAAGAAGTCATCAATGACTGGGCTTAGCGCAAATAGCTGAGCAAGTTTGTCACTGGCTGTTCCTGATAAGACTAAAGCTTCTGCAGCCTGTGCGAGAGCTTTTTCGGCTTCATTTTCAAAGAGTCTGCTGTCCACCTGGCTAATAGCGCCAGCTTTTTCACCAAGATTAAAAACACGAGAAAGGGACTCGACTGCTGGTTTGTAAGCATCAGTCTTGCTAGCCTCTACTAAGCTTTCTGCGACAGCAAGCATGTCTGGAACAACAAAAGTCGCACCTGCAAGGACAGCTTCCTTGATATCTTTAGGCGTCTTACCCATCATCTTGTCAACACGCGCCTTGATAAAGTTCATCACATCAGCCTTATGGTCATACGTCAGGCTATCAAAGCTAAGGGCATAGATGTTATCCACCAGTTCATCCATTGGGATATTCCAACCAAAGGCGTCAAGGATACGAACAATTCCTTGAGTGGCACGGCGAAGGGCGTATGGATCGTTTGAACCGCTCGGAATCAAGCCTACTGAGAAGAATGAGAAGAGAGTGTCCAGTTTATCAGCCAAGGCCAAAACCGCACCCACTTTTGTTTCTGGCAAATCACCATCAGCCGAGTTTGGTAAGTAGTGTTCGCGGATAGCTGTAGCTACTGCGGCATTTTCACCTGCCAAGAGAGCATATTTTTCACCCATAATTCCTTGCAACTCATCAAATTCTCCGACCATACCTGTCAAGAGGTCAAATTTGTAAATTTGAGCAGCGCGATCAAGGGCGGACGCTTCATCATCAGAAAGTCCAGCCTTGTCTGATAAGTATTTGGCGATGATACGGCTGCGCTCCATGTGTTCCGAGAGTGAACCAATCTTTTCATGGAAGGTCACATGGTCTAATTTAGCCACCAAGTCAGAAATCTTAAGTTTTTGGTCTTCACGCCAGAAAAACTCACCATCTTCAAGGCGGGCAACCAGAACCTTTTCATTTCCCTTGATGACATTTTCGATGTGTTCTGCGTTACCATTACGGACCGAGATGAAGTTTGGTTTTAGCTGACCTGCTAAATCACGGACAACGAAATAACGTTGGTGATTTTTCATGGAGGTTACCAGAACTTCTTCTGGCACTTCAAGGTACTTGGTGTCAAAAGAGCCCATGAATGCCGTTGGGTACTCAACTAGATTGAGGACTTCATTGAGAAGCTCTGCATCAATTTCGACGCTAACGTTTTGGTTTTTTTCGATATCCTTGATTTGGTCAACGATGAGCGCTTCACGTTCTTTGGCATCTGCGATAACAAAGACGCTGCGCAAGTCGTCTTCATAACTATCTGCGCTAGCAATTTCCACCTCATGACCGAGAAAACGGTGCCCGCGGCTAATGCGGTCAGAATGAATATCCAAAAATTCCATATCTAATGCTTCATCACCAAGGAGTACGGTCAAGGTATGAACAGGGCGGATATACTCAAATGTATTGCTAGCCCAGTGCATGCTGACTGGGAAAGTCATGCTTGCAAGAACTTCTGGAATCCCTCCTAGAACTTCACGAGCTGGTTTACCCGCCTCATGTTTAGTCACATAAACGTACTCTTCGCCTTTGATTTCACGGAATTCGATGTCATCAACCGTCAAACCTTTACCACGGACAAACCCTTGCGCTGCCTTTGTAAAATTGCCATCAGCGTCCAAGGCGATTTTCTTAGAAGGCCCCTTGAAGTCTTCGGTCAAATCTGTTTGTTGGTCTGCAAGTCCAAGTACACGCACAGCTAAACGGCGTGGGGTTGAAAAAGTTTGAATGCCATCAAAAGTCAAACGATTGTCTGTCAAAAAGGCAGCCATTTTGTCCCCCAGTTGTTTTTCACTCGGTGTGACAACGTAGGCTGGTAGTTCTTCAAGTCCTAACTCTACTAATAAGTTTTTTGTCATGTTTTTCTCCAAAAATGATTTTTCTTTGGTACTTTTCTGATGTGATGCGGACGGCAGCAAACCTTCGGTTTCATACCTAACTTTCGAGCTTAAAGTCTCGAAAATCCCGACATTCATTAAAAATCAATCACTTAATGAACGTTTCACCACCGCGAAAAGTATCGTTTAGGGCGACCTACTGTCGCTAAATCCTATCACTCATAAATTATCAGCTCACTTTGCTGACACTTAATTGCTCTTCGCACTTTTCAAGCTCAGGTTAAGATAGACCACTGGGCTACCATTACTCAGCCTCTTCTGCCAATAATTTCGCCCGTGTCGCTTCATCAAGTAATGGATAGCCTAGCTTTTTACGCTCTGCGACGAAAGTTTTGGCAACTACGCGCGCTAAATTCCGAATACGAGCAATATAGCCGGCACGCTCCGTCACCGAAACGGCACCACGCGCATCAAGCAAGTTGAAAGTGTGTGAACATTTGAGTACGTAATCATAAGCTGGGTGAACCAAACCTTCTTCCAGAGCACGACCTGCTTCTTTTTCAAACTTTTCGAAGTTTTCAAGTAGCATGTCTTGGTCTGAAATTTCAAAAGAGTATTTTGAGTGTTCATATTCGGGCTGGAGGAAGATTTCTCCATATTTGACCCCTGGTGCCCATTCAATATCATAAACAGAATCCACTTCTTGGATATACGATGCCAAACGTTCCAAACCATAAGTTACCTCAGAAGTGACCGGACCTGTTGCGAGACCACCAACTTGTTGGAAGTAAGTAAATTGGGTGATTTCCATACCGTCAAGCCAAACTTCCCAACCAAGACCAGCTGATCCAGTTGATGGATTTTCCCAGTTATCTTCAACAAAACGGATGTCGTGTTCCAAGGGATTGATACCCAATTTTTCCAAAGACTCAAGGTAAAGCTCTTGGATATTTGATGGAGAAGGCTTCATCACCACTTGGAATTGATGGTGTTGGTAAAGACGGTTCGGATTTTCCCCATAACGACCGTCAGCAGGACGACGTGATGGCTCTACATAAGCCGCATTCCACGGCTCAGGCCCGATAGCACGAAGGAAAGTGTAAGGGCTCATCGTTCCCGCACCTTTTTCATTGTCATAAGCTTGCATAAGCATACAACCTTGATCATTCCAAAATTGTTGCAAAGTTAAAATAATTTCTTGAAATGTTAATTTCTTAGACATTGTTTACTCCTTTAATTTATATTATCTTCTTAGGTTTATTTATCAAGTAACCAAGAAAAAGCTGGGTCCTGAAAAATATGACGTTTGAGAACAGTTTGTAAATTCTGATCGCATTCATCTATTGTTCCTAATTTCAAAGCGCAAACTTCTGGTATATTTTCTTGAGTAGTGAAAATTTGACTATGACAGTTCTGGCAATAATAACGTTGTTTCCCTGGAGATGAACTATAGGTAACCAAATTCTCTTTTCCATACAATGCCAGATTTTTGCTGCTAACTTTGGCATTAACTGTGTAGGCCGACGCAGTTGCTTTCCGACAGAACGAGCAATGGCAAAAAACTATTTCCGATAATTCTTCATCTAGAGTGTAGGTGACTGCTTTACATAAACAAGATCCTTTAATCATTATGTTCCTTTCCTCTTGGGTATTTGACGAAACTCAAAAAAACCGAATTTCAACACCCAAGCCTTGCGACTAGGGGCGTCAGAAACGCGGTTCCACCCTAATTTATTACTTCATTTATTCGTCATTATTAACTTGGCTAACACCAAGAGAAAGCGCCAGCTTCTTATCTTGTTTCACCTGACTTGCACTCTCTCAGGCTCGCTACAGAAACGCCACAAGACTTTCTTTCTTGACAAGTATTATAGCAGAAAATCAGTAGACTGTCTAGCATCAATCAATTTTCATGTAGGTGAAAATAGACTTAAAGAAATCTCGGCTAACTTCAAAATGTCCATAGCGTAACTGACTGGCATAGGTTTTCCAGTCTGGGTGTTGCCTTGCTACTTCAATTGGGCAGGAGCGGACAGGCTGGTAATATTCAACGTCCCGCCTGAAAGGAATAAAATCCGGCGCCATCTCAAACTGATAAACCCTGTCATCCTTCATTTTCCCGACAGCTGTAAAAGCCTGCAGTTTTTGATCAGAATCTAGGGCCACCTTTGGACTGTAATAAAGCAGATAGTCTCCCTTCTTCATCCGTTTAAGAGGTCCGCCCTTGCCGTGGCAGACCTGACAAAAACCACCTTTAACGCCACGTTTGACATGATTTTCCGAAACAACTCCGACCCAAAATTTAACCATTCATTTCCTCCAATTTTATCAACAGCTGATTAAAATCTGTTACCTGCTCTCCCAACTGACCAAAGTAAGTCTGATCAATCTCCTCAACGAGAGGCAGAGCCCGGTTCATATGCTCTCTGCCTGAGTCCGTCAGAAAAATAACCTTTGCCCGGCTGTCCTTTGGATGTTCCCGCCGTTCAATCAAGCCCTTTTTCAATAAAAGCTTGAGAACCTGTGAGACTGTCATCACATCCATATCTGAAAAAGTGGCCAGATTGACCTGGGTAATCAAATCCCGCTGTAATTCCAAAGCTCCCAAACTGCTCAAAATGATAAACTGAGGGTGAGTCAAATCAACATCCTTAAGGGTGTTTTTAACCTTAGCATGCCAGTCATTGTATACTTTAGCAAATAGGAAACCTGTCGACTCCTGGTGGTTGTCCGCATACTGGGAATGAAAAGCTTTTGTCATACCGCCTCCAAAATCTGTTTCAGTTTTCCAACACTCTCTGGCACATCAGCAAAAATCTGTTTCAAAAAGGCTAAGGCTTCCTCTGTCGTATCACCGTCTGTCAAAGAAACGGAATGTCTCAGACTAATGCCTCCAGCAGGATCTTCAACTATCTCATGCTCAAAGAGAACATTGCCAAAAGGCGTTGCTGTTAAATCAGAAAAATACTGATTCTCACGCACCTGGACTAAAGTGAAGACAAGTTCAGGCATACCCTCCATCTTCATTTTCCCCGTTTGTCCTGTAGTGAAATCACCATCTAAGCTAATCTCTTCCAAATCACCCTCCCAGACAAACCACTGATCAACTTGAGAATAGTAGGCCCAAACGTCCTCTTTTTTAGTATTAACAGCCAACTCAAAAGAAAATTTCATAAAAAAGCCTCCTTGTTTAATAAATATTTATATTATAAGTTAACTTACAATATTTGTCAAGAAAAAGGAGCTGAAAATTTAGCTCCTTTCACAACACTATTAAAATTCTCATAAACTCTTCAACATATTATCAATATGCTCAATTGATTTTTCACGTCCAAGCAGGAAGATGGTGTCTGGTAACTCTGGACCATGCATTTCACCTGAAACAGCGATACGGATTGGCATGAAGAGGTTTTTTCCTTTGATGCCTGTTTCTTTTTGAACAGCTTTGATTTGTGGGAAGATGTTTTCTGATTTAAACTCTTCATCAGACATAGCTTCCAATTTTGCCTTGAAGGCTTCAAGCACCGTTGGCACGGTTTCACCAGCCATGACTTCGCGCTCTGCCTCGGTCAATTCTGGGAAATCAGCAAAGAAAAGGTCTGTCAATGGTAAGATTTCATCAGCTGATTTTAATTGTGGTTTGTAAAGCTCCACCAATTTTTCAGCTTTGTCTGTCAAACGCCCTGCGTCTTTCAAGAATGGTTTGCAAAGTGCAAAAACAATATCAAAATCCGCATTTTTCAGGTATTCATTGCTCATCCAGTCCATTTTCTTTTGGTCAAAGGCAGCTGGAGATTTGCTGAGGCGGTTTTCATCAAAGAGTTTAATGAGTTCGTCACGGCTGAAGATTTCTTCCTCTCCACCCGGGTTCCATCCAAGAAGGGCAATAAAGTTGAAAACTGCTTCTGGCAAATAGCCTTTTTTACGGTAGTCTTCGATAAATTGAAGCGTGTTGGTATCACGTTTGGACAATTTTTTCCCTGTCTCAGAGTTGATGATAAGAGTCATGTGACCAAATTCTGGAGCTTCCCAACCAAGTGCTTCATAAACCATAAGCTGTTTTGGTGTGTTGGCAATATGATCATCTCCACGAATAACGTGAGAAATTTGCATATCGTGATCATCAATGACAACGGCAAAGTTGTAAGTTGGGTAACCGTCTTTCTTCTGGATGACCCAATCCCCACCAATGTTGCCACCTTCAAATTCGATGTCACCCTTAACCATATCCGTCCACTTGTAAATACCTGCCTCATTGACTTTCAAGCGAACAGTAGGCACAATACCAGCTGCTTCACGTTCTGCAATGTAAGCTGCCTTTTGATCTTCTGTCATGTTGAGGAACTCATTGACGTAGCGAGGTGTCTCACCGGCTGCTTCTTGGCGCTCACGCTCCGCTGCCAATTCTTCTTCAGTAACATATGATTTGTAAGCTTTGCCTTCTGCTAAAAGCTGGTCAATGTATTTTTGATACAAAGGCAGACGTTCTGATTGACGATAGTTTTCATGTGTTTCCGGACTTTCGTCCCAATCCATCCCCAACCAACGCAAGTTTTCAAGCTGAGAACGTTCACCGTCCTCCACATGACGTTTACGGTCAGTATCTTCGATACGAATGATGAAGGTCCCACCATGATGACGAGCGTAGAGATAGTTGAAGAGCGCAGTACGCGCATTTCCAATGTGTAAAAGTCCCGTTGGACTTGGTGCATAACGCACACGAATGTCTTTAGCCAATGCTTTTCTCCTTGAATACTTAAGTCTATTCGTAGAACCTGTATTCACAGTTCAACCCTTCTATCTAAGGCTAGCTTTTGAGCTACTCATCGTTAGTTTTTTTAAAATACTGTCAGTATTCTCTCAAAACTGCCTTGATTAGCGAAAAACTATCTCTTATCTATAAGCACTTCACTTGTGAATATAAGTTCTTAGTTCTAGCGACTTCAGTCGCCAATCATTCCTATTATAGCATTAAATTTAAAAAAATAAAGCTGATATGTCATCTTTTATGATAAGCCTAAATTCTCAAAGTAAGTTCTAGTCTAACACCAAAACTGGAAATTAGACTGAGACAAAAAAATAAGGTAGAACTTACTATGGGACAAGTTGGTAACTGACAA
>NZ_KB904482.1 GCF_000380105.1 Streptococcus orisratti DSM 15617 | reverse complement strand
GTTCTTATCTTGAACCTGAGAAACACTTCCTCGTTTGATTTCACGACTGATGGTTGAGCGATGACGCCCAAGCAGACGAGCAATCTCAGAGGGGTTCTTGCCCATCTTGAGATAGGCGCTGATTTCTCCNCGTTCAGAGGCTGAAAGGTGTGANTANNANGATTTTTTGGTAGAATGATTAGTGGACATGTTCATCTGCTTTCTATACTGAGTTGGGGAATTCTAGTATATCAGACGAGCATGTCTTTTTTGTTGCACTTCATTTTACAACGCGGGCAAGTATTTTAAATATCATTGACTTCATTAACTTTCTTTAAATAGCCACTTAAGTAGATTTGAACAACAATGCCAACGAGTTCAAATATTCTTACATACTTCTTTTTGGCCTTAACAGATTTTGTTGCTCATAACAGATGTAAAGAATGACAAAAACTTTCAAATCGACATCTGTTTAAATGACTTCTATTGCTTCAATCCCAAACTCATCCAAAATAGTTTGGATTTTATCAAAAGACAATCGGAAATGCTCGAGTTTATGACCATCAGAACCAATGGCATATTTGTGACATTCCAATTCTTTAACTAGTTCTAGAGCGTAGCGATAAAGGTGTTCATGATGATAGAGATACATGGATTTGCTATTGAGCTCAAAGGCTAGGTTATAGTCAATCATCTTTTGGAAAATGCGACGCAACTGAGGTTCATAAATTTTTAATTCATCAACTGTCACATCAAACAAGCGAAAGCCATAATCGAAATGCGCTAACACATCTGCCTCTACACGCCCAATGGCATATTCCAACTTATCCAGATATTCTTGTATGATAACGTTCTTGTCCATGGTGGCGATTTCATCATCCAGATAATCATTGACACCATTATGATGGACAGAAAGGAGTTTCAAATCATAGTCCTTATCGGCTAAGAAGCTTATGATATCAGCCTCACGGGGTTGGTAATATCCGATTTCAATACCGCGCTTGATACGATTACCGTATTTATCATTAAGCTCTGCAATTTCCTTAGAATAAGCCTCATAATCAGGGATATCATCCTGTCCTGTGTATGGATTAGACAGATCATAATGTTCTGTTGTCACAATCTCACCATCATAGTGAAGCAAATAATCCTCAAATCTAGCGTCAGAATCATAGGAAAAGTGGGTGTGTAAGTGATTGTCGCGCATAAAGTTACTCCTCTCAAATTTAAGTAAGTTAATTATAACAAAAAGACTGGAATGAAGCCATTCCAGTCTTTGTATTTATGGCTTTAGCAAAGTGTTACCTTATAAATTTTTCGCTACTGCAGCAATCAAGTCTTTGATAGCTGAGGCATCACTACCACCTGCCATAGCCATATCTGGCTTACCGCCACCACGACCTGATACAATTGGTGCTAAAACTTTGATAAGGTTACCGGCATGAACATCCTTGGTTTTACTTGCTACAAGGACATTTACTTTTTCACCGATGGCTGCCACAAGGACAAGGACATCAGAGTAATCTTTTTGTTTCCAGTTATCGGCAAAAGTGCGAAGGGCGCCAGCATCTGAGACAGATACTTGACTTGCAATGTAACGCACACTGTTAACATCCTTAACGTCCTTAAAGACTTCACTAGCAGCGGCCGCAGCTGCTTTTTCTTTAAGCTCTGCATTTTCTTTTTGTAAATGGCGGAGCTCCTCAGCAAGACTAGCAACTTTGTTTGAAGTCTCTTTGATCTGAGGTGATTTGACTGTCGTTGCAATCGTGCGAAGGGCATCTTCTTCTTCGCGATAAGCAAGGAAAGCTTCACGACTTGTCACAGCGAGAATACGGCGTGTTCCTGAACCAATACCTTCTTCTTTAACAATCTTGAAAAGGCCGATTTCTGAGGTATTTTTGATGTGAGTACCACCACAAAGCTCAACAGAATAATCACCAATTGAAACCACACGAACATTCTTACCATATTTTTCACCAAAAAGAGCCATAGCTCCCATGTTTTTAGCCGTATCAATGTCTGTTTCAATAGTTGTAACTGGGATAGCATTCCAGATTTGTTCATTAACCTGTTCTTCAATCTGACGAAGTTCTTCTGCTGTAACTGCTTCAAAATGTGTGAAGTCAAAACGCAAAAATTCAACTTCGTTGAGGGATCCAGCCTGAGTGGCATGTTCGCCGATAATATTGTGCAGAGCGGCATGAAGCAAATGAGTAGCTGTGTGATTTTTCATTACACGGTGACGACGGCTACTATCAATTTCAAGGGTATAAGTTGTGCCCTGAGAAAGACTTGCTAAGACATCAACAGTATGAAGGGCTTGACCATTTGGTGCTTTTTGCACATCTGTCACACGCGCAACAATATCACCCTTTTCATTCTTGATGACACCATGATCAGCCACTTGTCCACCCATTTCAGCATAGAATGGTGTTTCTGCGAAGACAAGAAGAGCTTGACCTTCAGATACTGCTTCTGAACGTTCATTATCAGTGATGATAACTGAAAGTGTACTATCCAACACCTCTTTGTCATAGTTGAAGACTGAAGGTTCTACAATACCTGCAAGAGTTTCGTTTTGCATGCCCATTGAACCGCCTTTGACAACAGCAGCTCGTGCACGTTCTTGCTGTTCTTTCATAGCTACTTTGAAGCCTTCATGATCAATCTTATAACCTGCATCTTCTGCTAACTCCTCAGTCAATTCGACTGGAAAACCATAGGTATCGTAAAGTTTAAAGATATCTTTACCTTCAAGTATATTCTTACCTGCCTCTTTTAATTGCGCTAACAATTGATCCAAATGACCGCTTCCAGCATCAATAGTACGTGCAAAAGTTTCTTCTTCACGCTTCACAATCTTTTCAATGAAGTCACGTTTTTTAAGAATTTCTGGATAGTAACTTTCCATAATCTTTCCAACAGTTGGAACAAGTTTGTAGAGGAAAGTGTCACCAATACCAAGACGACGACCATGCATAACTGCGCGACGGAGGAGACGACGAAGAACATAGCCTCGACCTTCGTTTCCTGGTAGAGCACCATCACCGATAGCAAATGAGAGAGCACGAATGTGGTCGGCTATAACTTTAAAACTCATATTATCACCGTCTGGATCATAGGTCTTGCCAGACAATTTTTCAACTTCGCGGATAATTGGCATGAAGAGATCGGTTTCAAAGTTCGTTTTAGCTCCTTGCATCACAGCAGCCAAACGTTCAAGACCAGCACCCGTATCAATATTTTTATTAGGAAGTTCCTTGTACTCAGAACGTGGAACAGCGGGATCAGCGTTGAATTGTGATAAAACGATATTCCAGATTTCAATGTAACGATCGTTTTCAATGTCCTCAGCCAAAAGACGAAGTCCGATATGTTCTGGATCAAAGTCTTCCCCACGATCAAAGAAGATTTCTGTATCTGGTCCTGAAGGACCCGCACCAATTTCCCAGAAATTATCTTCGATTGGTACTAAGTGGTCTGGTTCTACTCCACAAGCAATCCAACGGTTATAAGAATCTTTGTCGTCAGGGTAGTAAGTCATATAAAGTTTATCTTTTGGAAAATCAAACCACTCTGGACTTGTCAACAGTTCAAAGCCCCATTCAATCGCTTCATCTCGGAAATAATCTCCAATAGAGAAATTTCCTAGCATTTCAAACATGGTATGGTGGCGAGCTGTTTTACCAACATTTTCAATATCATTGGTACGAATTGATTTTTGAGCATTGGTGATACGTGGGTTTTCAGGAATAACAGAACCATCAAAATATTTTTTGAGAGTTGCCACACCAGAGTTAATCCATAAAAGTGTCGGATCGTTGACGGGAACAAGATTGGCTGAAGGCTCAACTGAGTGACCTTTCGATTTCCAGAAATCAAGCCACATTTGACGAATTTGTGCAGAAGATAATTGTTTCATAATTAAGATACTAAGGGTGTTAAGCGGATACCGTCAAAATAGGAAACTTGACGAAGACGCTTGCGTCTAGGAAGTGTTTCTCTTTTTGACAAAGTCCGTAACCCGAGTTCATTTCAACGTAAACTCGATCCCCTTTCCTTTCTTTGTTTTTATAAAATTTAATTGGAAGCGCTATTTGCTGCGTGGTGTTCCATTTCTTTGACGTAGTCAATGGCAATCACAAGTGATATAACCAAATCTGCATATTGATTATCATAAACTTCAATACGATAAGTTGATGTCAGGTGCAACCACTCCTGAGAAATTCTGGCAACTTCTTGACCATTCTGAGTCAGATGAAAGTTCATATCCCAGAAATCTCCCTGAACATCAATGCCTAGTCTCTCAATGCTATAACGAGGTTTGAAAAACGTAAATTCTTTCTTAATGGTAAAAGATGTGCCATCAGCCAGAACCACATCAAATTTTGGTAAAAAAGTCATGAATTGTTTGTCAATTCGACTGACTAGATTTCCTTGCATATCTGTAATGGAAAACGTCTTAGGTATTTTGAAAAAAGAACCCTCCACTTGATAAGTTGGAATTCCCAATTCATCTGTAATAGTAAACTTTCCTCCGAGAGACCACATCTTTTGTTTGATTTGAAATGTCTTCATTACACCTTCCTCAATTTAAAAGACAAGCCCATATCACGAAGGGCGAGAACCGCGGTACCACCTTCATTCAATGAACTTGTCATCCTTTTTCTTATCTTAAATTGTCGTATTGAGTAGCATGTTCTTCCCCCATCTATGGCTCGCAGCAACCGCCATTTTTCTGTATTAGGGCAACGAAAAACAATTCTCAACACTTTATTATACAAGCTTTTCAAGACACGGTCAAGTTAAATTATTTATCTGAAGAACTTTCAGTTGTAGATTCTGTTGTACTTGAAGATGTAGACGATGAACTACTTGAGCTTGATGAGCTTGTTGCATATTGTGACAAGATGTCTGCAAATGCGCTGTCTTTAATTTTCACATTAGCTTTTTCAAGAGCCGCAGCAATTACTTTGTTTTGGAAGCTAGTATCACTTTGGTACTTAGCCATGAGCAATTTCTTCAAACGTTTCTTATACGTTTTCCAGTCAGAATCTTTTTCAGTCTTTTCTGTCGTTTTTACAATGTAATAAGAATACGTATAAGTAGAAGAATCAAGGACCGAGATAACATCTGAAATACCATCTTTATCAAGTTTAAAGGCCGCTGACATGACATCGCTTGGTAAAGTTGTATCTGCTGAGTCAAAAGTATAACTTACTTTTTTATCAGCCTCCGTTGTCTTTTCTTTAGCAATTGATTCAAAGTCTGCGCCTTCTGCTTTGACAGATTCAAGAACGGTTTTTGCTGTTTCCTCATCTGATAGCTTAATGACAAGTGCTTTTGTTTCTGGATTGTAAGTTTCGTATGCAGCCTTATAATTCTTAGTTGTCAATTCTTTTTTAGCCGCTTGTTCCACTGCGTATTCAACCAACTTTGTTGTACGAATTTGTTGTTTGTAGCTTTCAGTTGTAAGACCAGCTTGAGTAAGGGCACTTGAGAATGATGAACCATAGGAAGAAGCTGTTTTATTATATGCATCAGTAACTTCTTTGTCAGAAACTTTGTCACCATATTGTTGTTCAAAAACTCGTGTCAAAACCAAAGTCAACATTGATTGCTGAGCTGATGAGGTATTTTTCACAGATTTGAAAAAGTCTGAAACTGTGATAGTGTCACCTTTTAAGGTAACTAGATTCGTACTCTCAGAATCACCGTTTTTAACAGCAAGATAAGTCACACCTGATGCTAAAAGAGCAGTTACTGCAACAGTTGCAATCCCTGTAACAGCTTTGTTCAAACCTTTTTTCTTGTTTGCCATGTTAAATATAACTCCTTAAATTGTCATTAACTCTATTATTGTACCATATTTTCTTAAAAATGCCTTAAATTATAGGACAATATTTTCAGTATTTTTCCGAATCATCAAAAGTCCATCACCTAATGGCACCAGACTAGTCGTCAAATCAGGGTGAGTCAGCGTTGCGTCGAATAAACGTTGAAGCCCTTTGTAGATGGTTCGTTGACCACGACGAACCTCCAAAACAGGTCTAGCTACGTCGCCACCTTGAAAAATATCATCCATAATAATGACACCACCGACTGTAAGATGATTTAAAATTTCTGGCAAAAAGACAATGTATTTTGACTTTGCTGAATCCATAAAAACAAAATCATAAGTCTCTTTCAGACCGCCCAATAAATCGACGGCATCACCTTCTAGAAGTTGAATCTGATTTCTTGTATCGTATTTTTCAAAATTTTCCTTTGCAAAACCAATCATTTCCTCGTTGCGATCAATAGTCGTAATCTTTGCCTGCGGCGCATTTTCAGCCATCAAGAGTGCGGAAAAACCTATGGCTGTTCCAATTTCTAAAATATTTTTGGGTTGAATAGTTTGCATTAAAAATCGAAAATAGGCCACTGTTTCATGGGGAATAATAGGAATATTTTCTTGGTGTGCAAATGCTTCTAATTTTGCCAAATGAGCTTCATTTTGCTTTTGACGAGTCCTCATAAAATGAACGATATTTTCAGACACAACAGGACGGCGCATGTTGTGGTTGGCATTTTTACTGTAAGATTGAACCATCTTTCTCCCTTTTCTCTTGCATTTTGACAAAACTGTCAACTGTCCTATTATAGCAAAAAAATCCTAGTAAGTACTGGAAATTTTAGTCTTAGCGATAATTTGAAAAACCATTCCGATAAAGAATTTTTTCAGCATCCAAGACATGACTCCAGTTCTGACCGATTTCTGAAAACATTCTTCCACCGTGACCTGATCCAACAAGATCAGCAGTTTGATAATCTGGATTTTGGGTCAGCATAATGGTCAAACTTGAACTCTCTGAATTAGAAAACACTGCTCCTCCACTTACCATATAATAATATTCAAATATAAGAAGGACTACCTTGGTATCTGTTGTTGTTCGCCAGCTTTCAAAGATTAATTTACCTTCCAGTTGTTCTTTTAAAAGAGCAGTTACCTCCTCTAATGTCGCCGAAAAATTTCCAATCAATTGTTTGGCTCGTAAGCCCATCACTCACCTCCAAAAATCGTTATTATTTCCGACAAGTCAGCAATTTTATCATTGATGGAAGAGTCGGGCTGGTTTAGATTGATAGACTTGATACCTGCATGTTCTGCCACCTCAACATCCAGTTTACGGTCGCCAATATAGTAAGCCTTCTCCTTGTCCAGCTTGTACTTGTCCAACAAATAGTTAATGCCTTCAGGATGGGGTTTGCGAATAAAACCATTAGCCGAGGTGATAACCTCTGTAAAATACTGATCAATGCCTAATCGAGCCAGCACTGCTTTTGTCGTCGCTCCCTTATGAGTGTAGATAAAGTTTTGGATACCTCTTTCTTGGGTAAATTGCAGAGCTGCTTTAGCATGAGGCATGAGGTTTATCATGTGGTCACGCGCTTCTTGTTCACGATTGAAAAAGCACAACAATTCTTCAAAAGGCACATCGTGCTCCGCTGCCAAACGACGTAAAAGTTCCCCGACAGACTCCTTGATGATAAAATCAAAAACAAAGTCCTCATCCATCGGCCATTCGTAAGTGTCATAAAGCAAAATCAATACCTGACGGATAGCATCGTAAGACTCCACCAGCGTCCCATCAAAATCCCAAATAAAACTGACGGTTTTCATCTTCTCTCCCTGATTTCCTGTAAAGAATATCTTTGTCGACCAGCCGTATCAAAATTTTCAGGGGCCAACCAGCTTTCTAAAACTGCTTTATTAACGGGCCAATCTTGATCAGTCATCGCAAACCAGTCAGTGTCACGACTTCTGCCCTTGTAAATAACATGGTTTCGGAAAGTACCTTCATATGTAAATCCTAGACGTCTAGCAGCCTTAGCAGAAGGAAAATTAAGATTGTCACACTTCCATTCGTAGCGACGGTAGCCCAAGGTTTCAAAAACATAGGCCATGACAAGATACTGTGCCTCTGTTGCGGCTCGTGTTTTTTGCAATGCTGGTGCGTAAATAACTCTTCCCATTTCTACTGAGCGATTATTCGTATCAATCCGCATGAGCGAAAAAGTCCCTAAAACTTTGTCGCTTGCCTTATCTCGAATGGCAAAAAAGTAGGGATTGCTTGATTGTTCATAGGTCTCTAAACGTTCACGAACAGCATGGGGTGAGTCAAACGGCTCATCAAATAGGTAAGTCCAGTCAGACAATACCACATTGTCACAATAAAAGTCAACAATATCTTCAAAGTGCTGGCTAACGTTTAAATGCTCAACAACACAGTATCGTCCTTCCAAAGTCTCAACAGTCGGAAGTTCCCCTTTTTTAAAATCAGGTAAAGCCTCGCCAATTTCTTGTCCAAAACGATTAACTGACATGCTTATCCTCCAAATCTATCCAATAACGTGCTAAATGATGACCGTCTTCTAGGGGAAGAATATTTTCCAATTTCCCACCAACCTTTTCAATCGTCTTACGACTAGGAAGATTATCTTCACGGGCAGTTATCAGAACACGTTTGATCCCTCTTTGACGATATTGTTCAAGTGCAAATGCTAAAAGTTTTGTCATCACACCTTGCTGACGAAAGTCTGGTGCAGTAGCATAGCCGATATGACCGCCGATACGTAATAAATCTCCCTTTTCAATTTGCCAGCGGCAGTCAATCCGTCCTACAATACTCCCATCCACAAAAGCATAATAATTAGTGGAGGTTGACCAATCAGGATTGTCTGTCTGGGTTTCAAAACGCTTAGATTTTTCAACAAAAGCTGCAAAGTCCTCTACTTTTTTAGTTTCAATAAAGCTGTTTCCTGCTGCTTTTTCGTTCAACAACTTTGCTTGAAATTCTTCAAATGCGACTTGATCACTTAATTCTAATTTTCTGATTTCCATCGTCTTCTCCAAATAATAAATAAGTACAATTGATAGGTATTAGCTCTAACAGTTAGTTAATCAGCCGATAAATCACTCAATTAGGAGACAATCGGTCAATCAAATTTTTCGTTAGTCTCTTTTATTCAAATCAAAACTGTATCGGGCAGACTTTAAGACTTTATCGTGGTAAGGAATAGTTTCCAGAGCAAGCAACTGACCGCCCATCTTTTCAATCAAACCGCGACTGGCCACATTGTCCTCATCTGTCGCCACAAAGACCTGATTAGCTCCTAGCTGACGGTAATGTTCAAGTGCAAAGGTAAATAATCTGCTTGCCAGTCCTTGTCTACGAAAGCTCGGAGCTACCATATAACCAAAATGCCCTAACGTCTGACAATCAGGATGATCTAATTCCCAGAAGCAGATCACTAACCCTGCAATCTGCCCACTGCTAAAAGCAAAATAGCAAGTAAAAGGGGGCCAAGTCTGATTAGATAATTTGACCTCTGATTGGTCACTCTGTCTGACAAATTCATCAAAATCAGACACATCCCACCATTCCACAAAAGGATTATTTTCTTTATCTGCTAACATGGCAGCATTAAATTTTTCAAAAACTTCTCGGTCACAGCTTTTAATCTTTCGAATCTCCATACATGCTTTTGAACTCAATTCACTTTCCTCCTTATATCTGGCTACAAAATACAAATCTATTGTAAAAACCTATATTCACAAGAGAATTGCTTATAGATAAGAGATATTTTTTTGCTCATCAAGGCAGTTTTTTGAGGGAACACTGACTGTATTTTGAAAAAAACTAACGGGGAGTAGCACAAAAACTAGCCTTGGATAGAAGTGCTGAACTGTGAATACAGTTTCTAAATACTCAATGAAAACCAAAATCAGACTAGCTACAACGGTCTGAATGGTGCTTTAGAAAGTTTGAAATAAAGCAAACTTAGTTCGTGTCAGCAATGCGGAAGTGAAACTGAAAGTCAGCAACATCTGGAGTTAGTTTTTCGAAAAATATGCCCACACAAACGTTAAAGTTCCTAAGGTAAGCTCCCATAGAGAGGCCGATAACATCTTCAAGTAGTACATAAAAGTTTACAAATCATCAGCAATTTTGTTAATCTTACGCAGACGGTGATTGACACCACTCTTGGTGATTGGTATTTCCAAGCTATCGGCTATCTGCTGAATGGAGTAGTCAGGATGAGCCACTCTGACTTGGGCAATCTGTTGTAGTTCAACAGGCAGAGCCTCCAAACCAACTGTGTCCATAATCTTAACGATATTGTTAATGGTTTTCATACTGGCTGTAATGGTCTTAGCAATGTTGGCTGTCTCAGCATTATTAGCTCGATTGATGTCGTTTCGGGTTTCCCGCATAATTTTGACTTCCTCAAAAGCTTCGCGGCAAGCCATAGCCCCAATGACAATGAGAAAATCCATGATGTCTTCGGCCTTTTGCAAGTAAGTTATCGAACCATTTTTGTGTTCAATAACCTTAGCATCCAGCATAAATTTTCGCATGAGGTCTGCTAAGTCTTCAGCATGATCTTGATAGACTGAAAAAATCTCCAGCTGGTACTTTCCCGATTCGGGGTCACGAATGGTTCCTGTCGCCAAAAATGCACCGCGTAAATAAGAACGCCCTTTCTCATCATCTTCTAAAATACTAGGCTTGATGCCCGTTTCAATACCAAAGAATGAGTCTGCTAACTGCAAATCAGACAAAATTTCTTCAACATTTTCAGTAATAAAAACATTGTAAACCCGATTTTTACGGAGATTAGTCTTCTGGTGATATTTGATTTCTGGTGTGAGGCTATAGATACTTTCGACAAGGTTATAGATATGTCTAGCAATTTTGGCATTTTCAGTGGTGATGGATAAGGTTAAGCCTTGACCAGTTAGACCAAGGCTGCCTGACATTTTGATGATAGCTGAAAGTTCATTCTTATCTGAAATCGCTAAGGTTAGGAGTTCTTCTTTCACTTTTATTGTAAAACTCATCGGCGCTTCACCTTGACTAAATTCATCAATTCATCAACCACACGTTTGCCATCGTGAAAAGCTCCGCCATTTTCCAAACGTAAAAAATTAGAAGAAATAACGGTCTTAGCCAGTTTACGCAAGTTCTTAAAATCATGCTCTACCTGTACCAAGTATTCATCAAATTTGTTGGAATTCATATAAGTCTGAGGAACTGTTTCGATATTGACCAAAACGGTGTCAATGACATCTAAACCAAGGTGACGATTGAGGACAGCCACGTGGTCTGCATCCGTAAAATGCTCTGTCTCACCACGCTGTGTCATAATATTGCAGACATAAGCAACTTCCGCTTTGGTATCCAAAAGTGCTTGCCTAATTTCAGGAATAACAAGGTTAGGCAAAATCGAAGTAAAAAGCGAACCTGGTCCAAGGACAATCATATCACTTTCCATGATAGTTTGAACCACCTTACGGCTTGCGGTTGGTTCTTCTTCATTGTAAGTATTTGTCACATAGACGCGGTCAATCATCCCTTGATAGTCGGCAATGTGACTCTCACCGACAACTTCATGACCATCTTTAAAGATGGCATGCAATGTCAATGGGTTTTCACTAGCTGGGTAAATCTTTCCAGTCACATGAAAGAATTTAGTCAAAATTTGCATAGCATTGTAGGTGGAACCTTGCATTTCTGCGATTCCAGAAATAATAAGATTCCCCAAAGGATGACCTGCCAAAGCACCATCACCTTCTGCAAAGCGATATTGGAAAATTTTTTCATAAAACTTTGGCATATCGCTCATGGCAACTAGAACATTGCGCAAATCACCGGGTGGTGTCAATTGCATAACTGAGCGTAACTGACCAGATGATCCTCCGTCGTCAGCGACAGTTACAATTGCTGTAATATCAACATCTTCGTGTCTAAGGCTGTTCAGTATGACAGGAATGCCTGTCCCGCCTCCAATAACGGTAATTTTAGGTTTTCTCATGAGCGATTAACAGTCTCCTTACGACGGTCTTTGTCCCGATGGCTTTCATTAACAAGCCAGTCCGACTTTAAATCTTCAGCCAAGCGATGAGCGAATGCTGTACTTCTATGTTGACCTCCCGTGCAACCAATAGCAATAGTCAAAACTGATTTTCCTTCTTTTTGGTAGCCTGGTAAAATAGGCTGCAATAGAGCCAACAAATGTTGGTAAAATTCTTCTGATTCTTTATGTCCCATAACATAGGTGTAAACGGGGTTATCAAGCCCAGTCAAATTTCGCAATTCTGGCATATAATAAGGATTTGGTAAAAACCGCACATCAAATACAAGATCTGCATCAAGAGGTAAACCATATTTAAACCCAAAACTGATAACCTCAATACGAAAAGATGGCTGGTTCCCACTATCTGAAAATTGCTCAGAAATAGTCTTACGCAGTTGACGCGGTGTTAATTCAGTAGTGTCAACAACATTTTGACTCAAGCTTTTCAGCGGTGCCAATAATTCACGTTCTAACTTAATCCCATCAAGAACTCGACCATCTGCCGCTAAAGGATGACTGCGGCGTGTTTCCTTATAGCGCGATACAAGTTCACCATCTGTCGCATCCAAAAAAAGAATCTTAAAATTAAGTTTTTCATTTGATTCAATCTTATCAAGGATAGTATTAACTTCACTGAAAAACTGACGGCTACGCATATCAACAACAAGTGCTACTTTGTCATAGTCCCCAGACTGACCAATTAGTTCCAAAAATTTGGGAACTAAGGCGGGCGGCATGTTATCAATCGTAAAATAACCTAAATCTTCAAAAGATTGGATAGCAACAGTCTTTCCGGCTCCACTCATTCCTGTAACAATGACCAAGTTAATTTTTGATTCTAACATGACTTTCTCCCTAACCTATTTCTACATTATTTCTTACATTATAACAAAATTCTCTTTAAAAATCTCTCTATCAGTCTAGGTTTATGAGTACAGCTACGTAGCCTAAATTCTCAAAGTAAGTTCTAGTCTAACACCAAAACTGGAAATTAGACTGAGACAAAAAAATAAGGTAGAACTTACTATGGGACAAGTTGGTAACTGACAAGGAAAAACAAACATCTTACACTTTCTGATCGCAATGATATTCAAATAGGAATTGAACAACTTAAGCCTTTCTCGGCTATAGCAGCTAAGTTAGAAAAAGATCCGTCCACAATCTCAAAAGAAGTTCGGAGAAATAGGGTGATAAAAGAGAACTCTAGTACATCTAATTGCGAGGTCTGCCCTCTACTCAAAAAGGCTCCGTACGTTTGTAATGCCTGTCCGAAAAAGAGATTGAACTGTGGATACACGAAACAGTTCTACTACGCCAAAAGAGCTCAGCTTGANTATGAAGCTAAGCTCTCAGACTCGAGAACAGGCGTTGCCCTAAACAAAGAAGAATTCTATCGCATGGACGCAATTGTCTCTTCTGCCATCCAAAAAGGACAACACCTCAACCATATCATCGCATCAAACGATCTTTCGGCATCCAGAGCTTCTATCTACCGATACCTTGAAAAAGGCTATCTTTCCACAAAACCTATCGATTTCCCACGTGTTGTGAAATTCAGAAAACGGAGAACAAGAGAGCTTCCTCCTATTCCTAAAACTGCGAAAGAAGGACGGTCCTACGAGGACTTCCAACGCTTTCTCACAGAGAAAGGAATCACCTATTCTATTTGATTTTCTTTGAGTATTAGTTCTAAACTAAGATTTGAACGCATAAATCTTATATCATGTCCGTTAAACTTAAAATGAGTTTGGAACTAGGCCTATTCCAAACTCGTTTAATGATGAAGCAAGTTTTATAGTCTTTCAATTTGCTTTTAGTACCGACTCCACCAATCCGCAAAAAGACTAGTGGAGTAGGATAGTAAAACAAAATTCATGTCAAACAGTCATTGTAGTGATTGCCGAAGGTTGAAAATATGGAAACAGAATTCCCATTCGTTGAAGTAATAAAAGATAAGCTGAATGACTATGGTATCAATTATAGATTGCTAAGGCACCCCAGATAGTGAAGTAGCCAATAATTTACTACTGGTAACCATTTGGATTTTGGCTTTGCCATCTCCAAGAATCTCTCATCATATCTTGAAGAGTCTTTTGGGCTTTCCAGCCTAATTTTTTGTTGGCCTTTGAAGCATCTGCGTAACAGGTTGCAATGTCTCCCGCACGTCGTGGTTTTATCACATAAGGAATCGCAACATGATTTTCCGCTTCAAAAGCTTTCACAAGCTCTAAAACACTGTACCCTTTACCTGTACCAAGATTGAAAATATCACTACCTTGTGCACCAAGATTCTGTTTAAGAGCTAAAACGTGACCTTTAGCAAGATCAACAATATGGATGTAATCCCGAACCCCTGTACCATCTAACGTATTATAATCATCTCCAAAAATACTTAACTCTTTAAGTTTTCCAACTGCAACTTGTGTAATATAGGGGACGAGATTGTTAGGAACACCATTTGGCGCTTCGCCAATTAGTCCACTTTCATGAGCACCAATCGGGTTAAAATAACGCAGCAGGGTAACAGACCACTCTGGATCAGCTTTTGCCACATCTATGAGAATTTGTTCCATCATAACCTTGGTATAGCCATATGGATTTGTAGCCGAAGTTGGTAGTTCTTCTGTCAGTGGTGAAATATTATTTATTCCATAAACCGTTGCACTTGAGCTAAAAACAATGTTTTTCACCTTATGTGCATTCATGACTTCAAGAAGGGTAATCGTACCAGTAATGTTATTTTTATAATACTTTAAAGGTTGCTCAACAGACTCTCCAACCGCCTTAAAAGCCGCAAAATGAATAACTGCTTCAATATCATTTTCATAAAAAATATTATTTAAAAAGGTCTTATCAAGAATAGTTCCCTCGTAGAAAGGAATATTTTGCCCTGTTATAGTTTTCAAACGATTTAAAACTTCTGGGGAACTATTTGAAAAATCATCAACAATGATAACTTCAAAACCTGCTGTAATTAATTCAACAGCAGTATGACTGCCTATGTAACCGGCCCCGCCTGTTAATAAGATTGACATAAGATTACTCCTCACTTTCGTTATAATTTGTTTCCTTAGCCATGATATTCACCATTATATTGGATAAGAGTAATATCTTCCACTCCTTCAATGGCTTGAATTTTCTCTGAGAAGGCAAGGTTTTCATCCTTGCAGAATATTTCCACAGATAGCTCTACTAAACCTTTACGGACTGTTTTGGCTTTCAAAAAATATTTCATCTTCCCAAATGCTTGCAGTACCTTTTCTTCTATATCAGTATTTTTATAATGAATGACAGCAATATAAACTTTTCCTGTTTGCTGATAATGGTAAAAAACAATAAAAAGTCCAACCATGACAACAGCAGCAATTAAAGCCAGAAGGTACATTCCCGCACCAATAGTAATTCCGGTAGTTATCGCCCAAAAGATATAGAGTAAATCCATTGGATCTTTGATAGCTGTCCGATAACGTACAATAGACAAGGCTCCAACCATACCAAGTGAAATAACAATATTTGAGCTAATGGCTAAAGTCACCATACAAGTCAAAACAGTCATGCCAACCAGAGTAATGGCAAAGCTGCGTGAGAAGACAACTCCTGTGTAAAACTGTCTATAAATCAAGTAAATGATAGCTCCCATGATAATTGAGATTAAGAGGGACAAAAGAACTTTCTGAAGATCTTCCCCCGAAAACGAACTGACAAACGACTTTTTCAAAACATCTTGAATACTCATTATTATTCTCTTTTCTTTATTATCTAATAGGACTAATGATCATACCAATAATCATTAAAACTGCGATTGTAATTACTTTTATCGTAGCAAAGGACATATTTGGAAACTGCTGTGTATTCCATAGCGTCCGATGGAATAATTTCCTTGATAATTTCTGGGTAAAATTCCGTATATTTAACTTCCATGACAAGTTTATCTGGCTCTAAAACTTCTAATGCAGGAAGATTAGCATCAAAAATATCAAAGCTCCCTATCGCTGCCCGCACATTTTCATCAAAAGTGACTCGAACCGTTCCTGCATTCAAGGTCCAAGGTTCTCGTTCATAGTCAACAATTGTCCTTGGTTTCATAGCGTTTGCGATACATTCTACATAAAATTCTTGACAAAGTTGGTAAGGACTGTGCAGCAAGAAAGTGTAGTCACCATCCAAAATCTTATAAAATTCTTCTTGAGTTAGAGGAGCATCCTCCTTGTAAATATATGCTCCATGCTTCCGTTTTCTTTCAAGTTTAATGATATCTGCTGAGAAATTATATATTCTAATACGGTATTTTTTCCGTTTAAGCACCCCCGCTTGCTTATCTTCATAAGCACTATTCCAATAATCATCAAAATACAGACTCCGAATGGTATAGCTATTTTCCCTAACATGCTTATCCAAAATCATCAACTCCCGTAAACGTTGACGTATGAGATATTGATCCTTTTTAGAAATCAAGTATTTTTGTTCATGTCTATAAACCTCTTTGTTATTCTTCATATTTGTCCTCACTAACTGTTTTATCCGAATTAACATAAAAAGATTTAATACCACTGACTTTACCTAAATTATCTGCTACGTAGTAATCAAAAGCGTATTGAGATTTACCTGAAGTATTTGTTGCCTTAACTCGGATGAAGTACTGTCCTTCTTCTAGCATATCCATATTAATACTAGTCAATTTAAGATTTTCCTGTTTTAAAATGGTATCTGAAAAATCATAATTTTTTGAAACCTCAACCGTGTAGGTAATGTCTTCAGAGTTAAAATCATAAGCACTCTCCCAACTTAATTTTAATTTATCAGAGGTTTTTTCTGGTGTTGCAATAAAGAACGGCATTGGTTTTTGATAGCTTTCAAAATATTTTTGATAATTACTTTCAACTTCTGAAGGTAAGGCTTTTAGTATTTTTTCATGATTTGCCATAGAAACTCCTAAATAAGTAGAATCAGGGGTTTCAGTAATGTAGGGTTCCACTGTGGCGGCTAACTCATTTGATAGTTCCGTGATACGATTATCTGTAAGGTAATTTTTCCGTAAATCTTCAATAGCATTGTCAAGAGCCTTGCGGAATTCCTTTGTTTTCAATGCCCGTCTAAAAAGGACATTACCCCAATAATTACTAATACCCGACTCCCAATCGGAACTTCCAGTAAAACCTTTTATTTCATACTCCGTTTCAAAAAGTGATGCATCATTATCCCAAGGAATAATGTACCAGCGCTGAGAATTTAGAGGGCTGTATAGATACATATTTCGATTCTGAGTATCATGATTCCCCATTAAAATTTGAAACGCCATCCAATAAGATAAATTATCTATATCAAAATATTTTTCCAAAATACCGTAAAAACTGCTGGAACTGTCATTAACTTTTTTGATTAACTTAATCAATTTGCTGTGATCACTTGATCCTTTTATTTCAAGCATTTCTTCGAATTTTTCTTTGTCATAATCAGGATCACTTGTTAATTTAATAACATTGTTCTCATCCATAAACTCAAAAAAGTTAACTTTATAAAGTTGCCCACTGCTATCTAAATTGTGAGCCCTCATCCCTGCTTTGTTTAGTTGCTCAACTTGTGTATATAAACCATAGTCGACAAATTCATTTGGTTTATCGCCTGTAGTGTCTTTAACATAGAGATGAACAAATTGAGTTCGCAAACTTAAAACTTGAGGAATTTTTTCCAACAAAGCATAGGATAGTTTATTACGAAAACGGAGACTTTCTGTTTGATGTTTATTAAGGTTGATTGTTTTTTGACCATACCAAGATCCCTTACCATCTTTTATCTCAATTTTGAAATTCTTTTGTGAATTTCTACTTGAGGTCTGTCCCCGAACTTGGACAGTAGCATTTGGCACGACCTCACCATAGCCTAATTTTCCTGATTGTGGTCCATTTTCATTTCCAACTTGGAGTAGGCCTAAAATTTTATAACGATTAACCCCCATTTTTTCATAGTCATAGACTGAGAGACCATTAATTTCTGACCAAGAATGATTAGTATTTTCTGAATCACTGCCACGTCTGACAGTCAAGTACATCGTTTCAACACTTTTATTATCTTGAGTTTCATACAGAGCCTCATTGTCTGCTAAATGATAATTTTTCTTAGAGTAGCTTATTTTTTCTTTTTTTATTTTAAGACTAGAATCTTCCTTATCTTTCACTGTAAGAACTCCAACCAAACAGACTAGGGCTGCTGCGGTTAAGAAAAGGAAAACAACCACTAACAAATTTCTATTCTTTTTCATGAACCTCTCCTTACCAAATTTCTATTCTTTTTCATGAACCTCTCCTTACCAAAATTCTTACTTTTTTATTCAACGTTTTTGATAGGCGATAAAAAAATCCTTGATGTGTCTGTTGAATAATTGGCTGCTTTCCTAAAATTTGATAGAGCACATTACTCGTAGTTTTTTCTAACTGCCACCACACTAAGATAAAATAAACTGCAGATCCAATTAAAAAACCAAAACCATAAAATAGGTCATTGATAAACATAACAGCAACGGTCATCAATAAGGTAATCAGAACAAAGACTATTCCTGACTGAAAACTTCCCTCTACATTTCCGAAATACATAGACGACAAGGATAAGATATTAGCAATACCATAGATGGCATAAGCTACACAAAGTATCCTGAAATAACCACCCATTGTACTGTTGAAACCTAAGGGAAGATTATTCAAAATAGCTGTACCAACTGAAATTGATAATAAAGTCACAATGGTTTGTATCCAAGAGGCCTTTCTTAAACCATTTTTTAAGCAGTCTATCATATCAGTTTCTATTTTCTTAATTTGATTTAGAGTAGCACCCTTATCAAGACTTTGGTAATACTTTCGATAAATCTTGAAAAAATCAACTTCTAAAAAAATAGTAAAACTAATTATTGTTGCTAACATACTTAACGATGCTAAGAAAATAGTCAAATCGTAATAAGGTGCAATATAGAATAACCCCTTCACTTTTTGTCCAATAGGGCTAAACCAAATCAAAATGACATGTCCCAACAAGCCTAGCTGAGTCGACAAACCAATAACAGACAACTTCCAAAATTCATCAAAATAGTCAAGAAACGAGAACAAGCGTTTAAAATGAATACGTCCCGAAAACTGTCTATATAATAACTGAGTTGTTTGAATAAAGAAACTGGCGTAACCCATAATCATTCCTCCAATAGAGGCCGCAACTGGGGCCATCCCAATCAAAAAGAAAATCCCTCCCATTGCACATGTAGTAACAATAGTCAAACTAAAAGATTTAAAAAGCCCCTGATAATCTCGCAAAATAGTTAAAAAATTCAAAGCATTCCACGAAAGCAACAATTCACAAAACAAAAGCCAAGCCAAAACGCTATAAAAAATCCCTATCCCTGAAAAAATAATAAAAATTCCATAAATGAGTCCACCTACCGTAAGCAAGAAAAGTTGGCTTCCCCAGTAAGTAGTCAAAATATCTCCAATTTTTTTAGCATAAAGCTTATCAGATAGGTATCTGGAAATTACTAATGACGAAGCGCCATTGATGATTAACGATGCTAATAAGCCATAAGTAATAATGGCCACAATTAAATTTCTATCCGCGACTATCACTTTTGAGAAATTAGTTAAAGCATAAACAGCCACTAAAACGAGTTCGCCAAATAAAAGTGGGCCTATTGTTACGATAGCTGCATAAGCAAAAGCCCTAGGCTTAGAAGAAAAATTTTTTTCCTTAACAAGCTTATTGATTGAAAACCCAATACCTGCCATCTATATCACCTCCTCATATAAGTCTCGATACTGCTGAATCATGGTCTCATAAAGGTAGTAAGTTTGGGCACGCTTTTGAGCAATTAGCCCCATTTTCTCCCTTAGTTGACGAGAACTGCACATTTTTTCCATAGCGTGCGTTAATCCTAATCGATAAGTTGGTGGAATGCAATAACCAGCTATTCCAAACTTATCCCCCGGTCCTCCTTCAAGTAGTTCACGACAACATCCAACATCAGTGGTTACACAAGGACGTTTAGCAGCCATTGATTCAATGACAGATAGAGGTTGTGCTTCTGAAATACTAGTTAAAATCGTGAAATCTAATTTTTCCATATACCGCACGATATCAACTTGACCCGTAAAAATAACATTGTTAAGTCCTAATTGTTTCACAAGTTGATGGCACTCTTTATTGTAGTCCTTATCATCAACACCGCCTAAAATATGTAATCGTGTTTTAGGATAACGCTGAGATAATTCGTAAAAAACATAAATCATCGTCTTAATATCCTTAATAGGTGCAATTCGGACAATTGCCCCAATATCAACCCAGCCATCTTCTTCCTTTAAAGGAATTTTTGAAAAACGTTCGTAGTGAATACCATTCGAAATCACTTGACATTTCTCAATATCACACCCTACTTCCTCTTGGATAAATTTCGCTTTTGTATAGAGGCTAGTCACACGATTAGCACGAGAATAGATTAAGTTTGACAACATATAGAAAAATCGAATCCACTGTCGCTTCATGCTTGGCAAAACCCAATCTGACCGAAGAATCTCTTCCTCACGTTCACGCGTATAAATACCATGTTCTGTCAATAGGAGAGGAGCATGGTGCTGGAAGCTTCCTAAACTAGCAATCAACCCTGCATAGCCTGTTGCAATGGAATGATAAATATCTGCCTTAGGCATTTCAGTTCCCATCAAATACAAAACAGGTAAAAGCATCGATCGGGTTGAATGAAACACATCTGAAAAAGCCTGATTACTATGTTCTTTTTCCATAACTTCTATCAGAAGTTCTAAAAAAATCGGACTTTCTAAAAAATCAATTGGTGATAGATGATGAGCGTTAAAAATATTGAAAAGTATTTCCCAATTGGGATTTTTACAGGCAATCAAATGTTTTAAGGCCTGACGTTCTTCTGACGTAAAATCACACGTTAGCTTATCTTTTTTTGTAGTTAAAGAAAAAGCATCATCAAGAAAAATTTCTTTAATTTCCACCACATTGTCAGCTAGTTGATATTTAAACTTCCCTTTACTTTTAGCATTAGCACCAATGGTAACTAGAACAAACTCATGTTCTGTCATCTCATTAATATAATTGTGCATCCAAGAAGATACCCCACCATTAACGTAAGGGTAACATCCTTCTAAGATTAAGCAAATCCTCACGATTTTTCCTTTCTAAAATTCCTTAAAGTTACAGAATTTCTATTTTCTTTGAATAGTCACGGTATTGTTGGTGGCGTGAAGGAGATAAAGATTTCCCGTTAAATGTTCTAACTCTCCTCCACTCACTTTCCCTATTTCCCCTTTATTGATACGAACCATGAGATAAGCCTCATCAACAAAATTACCTAGTTTAAATGTAAATGCTGCATCTGTAACTTCTTTTGTAACAGTAATACTAGAAAAACGTTGAATAGCACCACCCATCTGCGATTCAGTTTGATTCCGAATGTTGGGAGCTGCCTTATAAAGCCAGTCCATTTGCTTAGAAAGGTTTTCAAACATCCTATCCCAACCCAATTTAGCACCGCGATCAACATCAAGTGGATCATCTGGATGAACAAAATGGTGGCTGACATAGTGCATGTTTAACTCAGAAACCATGGTTAATTTGATGTAGTCATCAATGATAGTCCCAGAACTAATACGTGGTTCCTCAATCATCCCATCGTTTGCAACAGCAAATTCTTGTTCATATTCAAATGTTTTTGAAAAATAGCTACTTGCGATAACCTTAATTTGGGGGTACTTTTTAACAATAAAATCACGCGCTTCTACTGATAAAATATTTGACGGTGGAACATAGACAGATTTTTCTTCTGTTGGAAATAAACTATTTGTAAATCGAATTAGTTCATTCAGAGAATTACCAATTGCCTTAGTATTTGGCCATGTATGATACTCAAAAGCATCACCATAATCAACATTAGACAAACTAAATGGTTGGTGGTTATATCCATGATAGCCAATTTCCCCACCCATTTGCAAAAGCATGTTCCCAAAATAAGTAAAACGTGATGAATCAGATTGACGTTTTATCTTACCAGAGGTATCATTCTCATAATTTTCAATAACGACACCGGTGTATTTAATACCATATTTTTCAGATAAACTAATCATATTTGGCCACCAAACATTAGTATAGAATTCTGAAATATTCATATGATAATCATGTTTAATATATTTCCCATCACCGTTAGGAACTGGCGATGGGAAATCATCCAATGTAAAAGCTGCTGAGTTGATTACTGGATAAACTCCTACATCATCTAAAAGTGAATAAGAAGCTGAATAAAAACCACGCATTGCTTTGACATAAATACCAAAATTGTCAACAACAACTCGACCACTTCCTAATTGATAATCCCAAATAAGCGGAGTTTTATTGTCATCAGCAGTAGTCATGTGAACATGAGCTGAACTATCTAATTCAACTCCCCAAGCAGATTCAAAAGCTTCATCAATCTTATAATCTTTTCCGCCACCGAGCATAAAGCCATCTTTGATATGAACCTTATTTACTAAGGCATACTCATAGGCAGAGGTGACAACTCCTAACTTATGTTCAATAATTGAACTCATATTATCTTTTGGATTGTCATGGCAAACATGACATTACCACCGGCTTCAACCCAGTCCATTAGCTCAATTGCCTTTACCCCAAGTGGCTCAATATCGGGAGTCAAAACAACTACTGATTTGTAGCTCGTAAAATCTGGGATCGCTTCTGTAGCAACATCAACATAGGCCGTACTAACTTTCATATCTTCAAAAATCTGCTTAAAATTATTAATAGCACTGGCAGAAGTTTCGTTACTAGAATTAAAAATTACTAAATTGTTAACTGGTATAGCTGAAAGTGCCTCCGATTTTGTCTTTACCTGCGAGACATTCAAATAATAAGAAGATTGTTTGCTAGTGTAATTTATGCCATTACGCTCAATAAACAGACCAATAGCTAATACCACAAGAATTCCAAAAGCAAACAGCAAACTTGTAAACTTATATTTTCTTTTTTTTATCATAATTCCTTACTGTTGGAAAAAAGCAAGTACTTCCCGATTTTTAGCTGAGAAGTATACACTTTTATTCTTTATTTCTGTTAAAAAGTCTTCTAATTCCTGACTAGATTTTTTTGAAACAATTACTTCTAATTTCAACATCCAGATATCTTCATCATTAGGAAACAATTGAAAAAGTAAATTTAACAACTGACTAAGAACTCGCTCATCTTTATTTTCAAGATGAATTTTGGCAAGTTCCAAACAAAACTCTTTTTCCGGAACAATGCCTTGATTTAATAGCCTTTGAAGGTGTCCTATGTAGTGTTTCTTTAAGGTGCTACCATAAAACCCCTCTGCAATTTCACTTTCTATATATCTTTTCAAGAAAGAAATGTACTCCATTTGTAATTCCGTGTTATTTGGATTATCCATTATTTTCTCTTCTAATGCATGAAGTTGACTATCATATTTTGCAACAAGTTCCGATAAGATCGTTGTAGCATAATGAACAACCTCTACATCTTCATTAAGACGAGCTTGATGAAGCAATGGTACAAACTGATCAGGGTATTCAAAAATGACATCAATAATAAGTTCACGCTTAATTCCTGCATTGTTTAAAATCAGTGCTTCTTGAAAAGGAACAATATTGTTAATTTTTGAAATATTATTGAATTGTGTCACCTCATCATCTTCAAATTCATCCTCTGCCATCCAAGGGATAGCATCTTTAAAGCTTAGACGAGAATGACCTGCTTTTCCTTTTCTATCTTTATCGATATTATAAACCGCAATTGCTCCTACAAAAGGAAGAAAGAGCAACAGAAACCTTAGGTAAACGTCCAGATTCACTTTATTATTTTTCTCGGCAAGTAAAAAATAAATGACAACAACAAAGTGGAGAGCAAAAAACAAAATAATTAACACATTTTTCCTTTCTTATGAAACCATCTGATCAAACTGGATATTTTCAATGGCATCTTCAATACTTTCCGCCATTTGAATTTGAATATCACTCTTCATCAAATACTCCGTCCATTCTTGAATTGAAAAACCATAGCGAGTATTGATTACGAGATAAAATTTTCCGCCAACCTGACCAAAGGTATCAAAAATAGTCATTTTTGAATGTATATGATTCAAAGACTCTGGTCGCGTAAGATGTAAGGTAAGTACCTCTCCTGCAAAACGATGCTCACCTAAACTTCTCAACGTTTCCAATTTTTGAATAAGATGCTCCCCCTCTAAAAACGACTGCTTGGAATTTATACGTTGATAGGACATGTTAGCCAAATTAGTTAAAACTTTAAATAAATTTTGATGGTAAAGATTCATTTTTTCCAATGAAACCTCCTGAATAATAATATAAAATTCATTATGGCCTTTATATGTTAAGGAAGACATGTATGCGGGAAGATTCTCCTTCAAGCGATGATTTACCCATATCTGATTTTCGGCTATCTGTGCTTGTAATAAATCAAATTGTTGAGAACCTTTTGTAAAATAGTCAGTATTAACTTCAATACCTAGCTGACGTTTTCCTAGTTCTCCCTTTTCAACGGAATAGACGAAAATTGCATCTGTTCCAAAAACTTCTGACAAATAATGAAGCAAATTAATCGTAAAAACATCTAAATAAGGTACATCCAATTGCTTGAGAAATTGATAAATTTTTCCATAACTATCGTCTCTACCCAAAATTTGATGAGTCAATTCTGTTTTTTCAACTAGTAAGTCTTCAATAAATTGACGTTCAACATTTAACTGTCCCTCTAGATTTGCATTATCTAATTTTAGAGTAGTTAGCTCTTCAAGTTTGTTTTCTTTTACGGCGCCACTCACCAAACCAGAGACAATGTAAATTATATAAGAAATCCAATTCAAAGGCTCAAAGAAGAGCGTCATAATATTATTTCCGGCACTAACATTTTGAAAAACTAAACCTGAGCTAGCTAATAATGCTGCTAGCAACCCATAGGCTATTCCAAAATTAAGCCCAATAACTAAAATAAAGAAAAGACGAAAATCAACTACTTTGAAATAAACCTGCTGACTTAAAATATGAGATAGCGCTTCACTGATAAAAAACAGTAATATCAATTCTACAATTTTTACATAATTTTTCTGCAAACCAAGTTTCTGGTAAACATGCAACAAATATTCTTTTCGCCCTGTCTGTCGCCTACTTTTCGGAGTAACATTATTTTGCAACTCATCTAAAACTGATACTTTAGGAAACCAACCATACTGATCCTTTAACTGACTAGCGCTAACATCACCTAATTCAAAAAGAGGATACTCTATAAAAAATAATGACCGTTTTGATAAATTTAATTTTTCAAGAATGTCACTGTACCTAATATGAAAGACATCAGGAACAGAGAGACATTCAAACTGATAATCCCAATTATCAAAGATGCGATAACATAAACTAAACAGATCATTAGGATAGATATAGTAAGCTAATTGTTCTGGGTTTAAGACAAAATCTATCTCTTCTCCAAATTGATCTTTGGCAATCAACTGCCCCAAACGACTTGTAGTTTGGGAAATATTGTAAGTGTACAAAGAGCGCAAAATCTTTAAAGAAAACTGACATTGTTCAGCATAAAAATAGCATAACTCCTCGGCGCTTTTCATCACAATACTCCGACTCGTCTCATTTCTAAAATTAACATCAGGACCAGTTAGATAAATCATCTTAATCCTGCGTATTTTTTTGATACCTTCTAAAAATACTCTTAATTTCTTAATCTCATCCTCTCCCTGATTAAATTCATTGAGAGTATCTGAGCAGTATACAACTTCTCGGATATTATATGTTTTACATAACCACTCAAAGCTAGAAAAAGTGTTAATATCTATTTCTCTGATTTTTTTAGACGACTTTTCCAATTTTCCTAAAACAATTAACTTTTCATCAGGAAAAGAGGAAATTAGATTATCCGCTGAAAAATTATTAACTTCTCCTACTAGTAAAACTGTCATCTTTTTAACTCCATATTAATTCTTTTAATCAAATTATTTTATATACAAAAGCATTCTAACATATTATTGTAACAAAGGAATGTCATCTATCAAAATAAATACTCTCGGAATATCTGTTTTGTAACTTTCGACATCGAAATGATATTTTTTTGTTTTTTCAAACAAAAAGTAATAAGCATACCATATGCTAATTTTTCACCATATGGTATGCTTATTATTTAGAATAGGTAAATATTATCACTCAAATAAAGTTAGCTCTTTTTGATTTTCTTGTCCTTTAACAGCAAAATTCACTGCGTTTTTTTTAGTCATTGGGTCGACAATTCCCAACGAAATTTGATAATAGTTTTTAGTTGCTTCAGCCACATTTTTTGAGGTTAGGTAAACCGACACTGTTACCGACTCGTTAGGAAGTATTTTTTTGATATTAATCGGAACTTCAACTTTTTCTACGATTATACCTGCCCAGTTTTTGACATAAACATAGGCCTTCCAATCTTTGTAAAAAGGAGCAACTCCTGAGTTTTTCCAAGTCATGGTTAATCTTGTTTTTTTCCCAAACTTCGTCATTTTTGCCGAAGAAATCCAAATACGGTAACCCATATTGTTTAAAATTTGGTTATATCCCGATTTTTCATCATTAATATCTTCAGCAATTTTAGGTCCTAAAAAAGTTGTATGTGATTTTTTGACAAGGCTTATAGTTTGCTGTAAATCTCTTCCCATAAGTACCCACATTGAATTGGCACTCGTAAATTCCCCACCTATTGGTGAAGTCTTCCATCCATCCGGCATAGCAGTTAAATCTTGTTCCCCAGTTTGATCATAAGCGCCTCCTGATTCTATCCAATCTAACCACTCATTTGTGCTCTCTACATTTCCAGTCATATCATTATAGAGACCTAAGTGGTGTTTTTTGGCAGTTGTAAAGGGACGTCTCATCAAAATAGAAGCCTGTGGAAATGCTGATAACCATGGTTCAACATACTTCTCACGAACAGTATTCTTAGGAAGCGCTCGAATACCTGCTTCCTGTTCAACATGCCATTCCCCCCAATGTCCAAGGCTTCCAAGTTCAATATAACTGATTAAACTATCATGCCCCCAACGATCTCCCATAGCTTCAATTGCTTTTTGATAATAGGTAAGTAACTTGGAGTTAGCATAATTGGGTGAAAATCCTTTTCCTGAGGAAGAGTTGTACCAGTCTCCTGGATCTTCTAAAGATTCATACAACCAGTTAGGAATATCTAGATGTTTTTCTGTGCTAGGATAGTCTAATATAAAGCGCAGAACAATATGTTTTCCCTCACTTCGCCATCTATCAAATTGGTTCTCCTTCTCTATATCTTCCCATTGATAACAGCCTTTTTCTGGTTCCAATTCTTTCCATGTAACATCCACATAAAGAAGGTTAATATCATCTGAAACAGTTTGTTCCAATGCCGAGGGGGCATATCCTATCAAAGCATTACCGAAAGTTTTTTCCGAATAAGAAAAATTTCTTTGATAATAAGCAACTTTAAACAAATAAGTACAAAATATTGTCGCAAAAACCATAATTAACACTAATATCACGGCTATAATAACCTTCTTCTTCATCCCATACCTTTCAAACAACTTATTCTAAGCAACAATATAGTCTAACCTGATATTTTTATAGTTGATTAATTTTCCCAAGTAATTCTTGATTACTAGCCTGCAAATCAGCTATTTGCTGGGTCATGGAAGCGAGCATTTCTGTTTGTAACTTCTGAATTTCCAACAAATCTGACTGATCTTGCTGCACAAGGTGGTCAATCTTGGTGTGCAAAAGTCGGATACCTTGCTCTGATTTCTGATTAACCCTATAGTCATTTTTAGCCTGCAAACGATCATAATCAGAAGAACGATTCTGACTCATCATAATTAAAGGAGCCTGAATGGCAGCTAGTGTTGACAGAGCCAAATTCAATAAAATGAAGGGATAAGCATCAAAAACAAGACCAAACGGTTTCAAAACATTGAACGCCATCCAAACCGCCATTAAAAAAACAAAGGAGATAATAAATGTCCAAGAACCTCCAAAACGTGCGACAATGTCAGCTATTTTCTGACCAAAAGTAATCGTATTGTCCCACTCTTCCTGCACATCCATTGTTTCATAGGCTTGATTTTTTGTAACTTCATAAACAGTCTCACGAACATAGTCGTTCTTTTTATTAGCTTTATCAATAACGTTTTTCATAAATATCAAACGATACTTCACCAAATGAACATTACTCACAAAACTACTATCAGATAACTCCGGATAATCATGTAAAATCAGCTTTTTAAGTCCGACATTTAATTCAGATAAGTAAACACCCTCAACTGCACGGTAGTTAAGATGATCAATTCCATCAATAATCCACTCTTCCTCTAACATAGGATCCACCTTCTTTCCATGACTTATTATAGCAAAAAATCACTGAATTCTCAGCACTATTTAGTTTCTATTGATGCTAATACCAAGAACAGTCAGATGACCATTGCTAATTAAAGTAATCACCAAACGAGCTAGTTCCTTAGCTGGCATGTCAAAACCAGATTTTATCCACCACGATAAAGTTCCTGTAAAAATACTAGTTAGATAGGCAACGATAAAATCAGTCGGGACTGGCTGGCCTGACTCTGTCACATTAAGCCTGCTTAAGATATGGGCATACTTTTCCCTAACTAAGTCCCCGAATCCTTTTTGCATAATTTCTTGTGAAATACTCTTTAGAGCAATTTGAGCCAAAGAACTATTTTTTTCAAGTGTTCGATAATAGTCAGTCAAAAGTTGCTCTGCCTTTTTTACCATAACCGTATCTTCTGTCGCAATCTGAGCAGCATCAATCATGTCAGACATTTGCTGCAACATTTGCTGCTGAATACCTTGCTGAAGGGCTTCTTTATCGGCGTAATGGGCATAAAAGGTGGCACGGTTAATCATAGCTTCATCAGCAATATCCTGAACCGTAATTTTTTCATAATCTTTCTGACTCAGCAATTTTGTAAATGCATCAAAAATTAACTTTTCAGTTCTTAAATAGCGAATATCAGTAAATTTCATAGATTTTCCTCTAAGATAAACAACAAATTGTTAGTTAGGTGTTGTTTAAACAACAGATTCCCCAAAATCAACGATTGTATTTGACAAGCATAGTTTTATAATAATATTATAGCAAACACTCTGTTGAATAAGCAACAGAATGTTGATAGACTGACAAATTGTCGCCTAGAAAATGAGGAAAGATAAATGTACAAAACTGGTATAGATGTTGGGTCAACAACGGTCAAAGTCGTTGTTTTCGATGAAGATAATAATCTACTTTTTGCTCGCTATGAACGTCATTACTCAGATGTCAAGATGGCAACCATTAAAGTTTTGCAAGAAGCTATCTCAGAAATTGGTGACCAAGTGGTCTCCATTGCCATTACAGGTTCAGGTGGTATGGGTTTGTCTGACGCTGCTGAAATTCCTTTTGTTCAAGAAGTTATTGCGGCTACAACTACTGTTGAGAAGCTTATCCCACAAACTGATGTCGTTATTGAGTTGGGTGGTGAAGATGCTAAGATGACTTTCTTTGGTGACGCACTTGAGCAACGCATGAACGGAACTTGTGCTGGTGGGACAGGTGCCTTCATTGATCAAATGGCAGAACTACTCAAAACAGATGCTAATGGCGTTAACGAATTAGCTAAGGGTTATGAAACTATCTATCCTATCGCCAGTCGCTGCGGGGTTTTCGCCAAAACTGACGTACAACCCCTTATCAATGAAGGAGCCCGCAAGGAAGACATCGCTGCTTCCATTTTCCAAGCGGTAGTCAATCAAACCATAGCAGGTCTAGCATCAGGACGTAAAATTACCGGAAATATTGCTTTTTTAGGTGGACCACTCTACTTCATGAGTGAATTGCGCCAACGTTTCATTGAAACGCTCAATATCGCACCTGAAAATGTGATTTTCCCAGAAAATCCACAACTCTTCGTTGCCATGGGGGCAGCCTTTGACGAAGACCAAACGGTGCTCAAAATATCACAAATTATTGATAACCTCAATCACAATACCTCGGAATCACTGGTGCCTAAAAATACTTTGGATGTCCTTTTCAAAGATCAAAATGAGTTAGATATTTGGCGCCAACGCCATAATGAAGCTAGCGCTCAATATAAAGATATCGCTAATGCTTCTGGTCCAGTCTTTCTCGGAATTGATGCAGGATCCACCACTTCTAAGCTCATCCTGACCGACTCAGATGGCAATATTCTTTTCCAACACTACGGCAGCAACAAGGGACAACCTCTGGAATCTGTCATTGCCGTTATCAAGGAAATCTATCATCAGTTGCCAGAAGAAGCCTATATTGCTCGTTCTTGTGTGACGGGCTACGGTGAAAATCTGATTAAGGCTGCGCTTCGTGTAGATTACGGTGAAGTTGAAACGGTAGCACACTTCAAGGCTGCCAACTACTTCAATCCCGGCGTTGACTTTATCCTTGACATCGGTGGACAAGACATGAAAGCCATGTCTGTCCAAGACGGAGCCCTCTCAAGTATCCAACTCAACGAGGCTTGCTCGTCTGGCTGCGGCTCCTTTATTGAAACCTTTGCAAAATCGCTTAAATACGATGTTAAAGACTTTGCTCAGGTTGCCTTGCTAGCGGAGCACCCTGTTGACCTCGGTTCTAAATGTACGGTCTTCATGAACTCTAAAGTTAAACAAGTCCAAAAAGAAGGGGCAACCGTTGCTGACATTTCTGCAGGGCTTTCCTACTCAGTCATCAAAAATGCTCTCTACAAAGTTATCAAACTCAAACGCCCCGAAGACCTCGGTGAAAAAATTGTTGTGCAAGGCGGTACCTTTTATAACGAAGCCGTTCTGCGTGCCTTTGAACTTGTCTCTGGCCGCGAAGTTGTCCGCCCAAGTATTGCCGGACTCATGGGAGCTTATGGCTGCGCTCTCATTGCTCAAGAAAAATACGAAGATGAGATCCATGCACAAGCTCATGAAGCAGTTGCCATGACATAAGGAGAATTAAATGGTTGAAGATAAATTTAAAAATAGCAGAGCTGGTTCTAGCCTGATGGGCTTGGACGAACTAGATAGCTTCACATCTGAGAAAGAATTCACCCGCTGCGGTCTCTGCGAAAACAACTGTGCACTAACAGTCACCATTTTTCCTGATGGTTCAAAATTCGTTACAGGAAACCGCTGCGAACGCGGTGCTGAAAAAGTCACCAAAATCAAATTTGACCGTAGCAATGCCAAAGAAAATCTCGTTGATTACAAATACAAGAAACTCTTTAAATTCAAAACCTTATCAAAACGTGACGCAGTTCATGGCACAATTGGTATTCCACGTGTGCTGAACATGTATGAAAACTATCCACTTTGGCATACTATCCTGACTGACCTTGGCTTTCGTGTACAGATTTCACCCAAATCAGACAAAACTTTATTCGAAAAAGGAATTGAGACCATCCCATCTGATACAGTCTGCTACCCTGCTAAGCTGGTTCACGGTCACATCCAAGCCTTGATTGACAAGCAAGTAGATGCCATCTTTTATCCTAGTGTTATCTACGAACGCATCGAAAATAGCAAGGCCCCTAACCACTATAATTGCCCTATTGTTCAAGGCTATCCAGAAGTTATTGAAAAGAATATGGATCCTATCCGTGATGGTGAAGTGACTTTCTACCATCCTTTCGTCAATCTGGCTGACCCTGAAACCTTGGTGCATTCTTTATCAAAAGCTTTTGCCACCTACAAGGACATCACCATCGAACAAATTCGTACAGCTGTTAATAATGGTTATAAGGCTCTTGATGACTTCAAAAAAGACCTTCAAGATAAAGCAGACGAATTGCTAACCAGTCTTGCCATGAAAAACGAAAAAGCCATTGTCCTATCTGGCCGCCCTTATCACCTCGACCCTGAAATCAATCATGGAATTGCCAACATCATCACCCAAGAGGGCTTTCATGTGCTTACCGAAGACATGGTCTCAGGCTTAGAGGAAGTCAATGGCTTGCGTGTTGTCAATCAATGGGTCTATCATTCGCGTCTTTATGCAGCAGCTAGAGTTGTTGCAAAAAATCCTAATCTGGAATTGGTTCAACTTAACAGTTTCGGCTGCGGATTGGATGCCGTTACCACTGATCAAGTTGAAGAAATCATGCGTGGTCACAACAAACTCTATACTGTCTTAAAAATTGATGAAGGCAGCAATATGGGGGCCATCCGCATTCGCCTACGTTCGCTCAAGGCTGCCGTGGAAGAACGAGATGCCAAGTTGAAAAAAGGCAACCTAGACCACATCTTCAATCAAGCTCCGCAATTTTCAAAAAAACTAGAGGAGGAAGAACACAAGCCAGAGCCAGCCTTCACTAAGGAAATGAAGAAGACCCACACGCTGCTTATGCCAATGCTCTCGCCTATCCACCAAAACGGTCTTATCGAAGAAGCCTTCAAGCAAGCCGGTTACAATGTCGTAATTCTGCCAGCAATGGATCGTCAAGCCGTTGAGGTCGGCCTCAAATTTGTCCACAACGATGCCTGCTATCCTGCTATCATCTCTATCGGACAAATCCTTGAAGCCCTTCAATCTGGCAAGTACGACCTTGACAATACCAGTGTCATGATGACGCAAACTGGTGGTGGCTGTCGTGCTACCAACTATATCCCACTCCTTCGCAAAGGGCTTAAAGATGCTGGCTTCCCACAAATTCCCGTTGTTTCCATCTCTATGGGTAACCAAGGGACTGAGGAAACTCCAGGTTGGAACCTCACCCTTCCCTTTGTTAAGCGCCTACTCATCAGCGTCCTCTATGGTGACCTCTTTGAGCGTGTCCTTTACCGTGTCCGCCCTTACGAGGCTGTCCCTGGCTCTGCCAATGCCCTTTATGATAAATGGCTGAGCACCGCCAAACACAACATCAAGACAGGCTCATACTTTGAGTTCAACCGCAACATGAAACGTATTATTAAAGAATTTGACACTCTTGAAACTATCGACTTTGACAGCAAACCGCGGGTTGGTGTCGTCGGTGAAATCCTCGTCAAATACGCCCCAACGGCTAACAATGATATCGTGGGGATTATCGAACGTGAAGGAGGCGAAGCTGTTGTCCCTGACCTAATTGGATTTATGAATTACTCACTCTTTAACCAAATCTGGAAAGCTGACGAACTTAACATGAGTCAAAAGGCTCGCCGCTTTGCCAAACTAGGTATTGATGTCATCAAGCTCCTTGAAAAACCAATGAACAAGGCTTTAGAAAAATCTGAACGCTTTGAAGGTATTGAGTCTATTTATGACATCGCAGAAGGTGCTTCTAAGATTATCTCAATTGGTAACCACACTGGTGAAGGTTGGTTCCTGACCGGTGAAATGATTGAACTGCTCAATAACGATGTCAAGAACATCGTCTGCCTACAACCATTTGGTTGCCTGCCTAACCATATCGTCGGAAAAGGGATGGTCAAAGAATTGCGCCGTCAATACAAGGGCGCAAACATCGCTCCAATCGATTACGATCCAGGATCATCAGAAGTCAACCAACTCAATCGTATTCGTCTCATGATGACTACTGCTAAGAAAATGAACAAAACTCAAGCATAAAAGCTAACTTCGAGGCTGGAACAAAAGTCCAATCCTAAATATATAGTCAACTAGTTTATCTTTTATTACTTCGTTAACTCGCCTTGCCGTACTCCAGTACTGCCTGCAGCTCCTTGCCTTGTACTAAAAGCAAACTAAAAGACTATAAAAAGCGAACAAAATTAGTTTTCTGACACTCAGAATTCTATCTTGTTCGCTTTTTATAGCTAATTTATCAATTTGAAGAGTGGGCGATAAAGAATTTCAAACATCAAAATCTTTTTGTCCCAGCCTCGATTTTTATCTTCATTTCCAATTTTCTAATGCCTCCCCACTGTTGAAGTCAATATGAGTAGGATTTTTTGAAAGGTGACACTTCTTTTTCACGCTTAGTTTACAAATCTACCAATCCGTATTATAATAATAACCGTGCATAAATCAGAAGTTCGCTTCTGGACTGGTTCGAAAACTTCCCAGAATAAAAAACTAAGTGACTGCAAAAAACATAAAAGGTCTCGTGTAAGGCCGTTTTTGAGGAGCTTTGTTTTTAACAAGGCTCTTTTAATTTGAAAGGAAAGGAGAATACAATGACCAAGAAAAAAATTATCATTGACTGCGATCCAGGCATTGATGACACTTTGGCTCTGCTCTATGCTTTGCAGCACCCAGAGCTTGAGGTGGTGGCTGTGACCATTGTGGCTGGCAATAGCCCTATTGAACTTGGTGTCAAAAATGCCTTTGTCAGTTTGGAATTGCTGAACCGCTTGGACATACCTGTTTATAAGGGAGCAGCTACACCACTAGTTCGTAACTATGTGTCTGCACAGGACACCCATGGCATGGATGGTCTAGGAGAAAATGATTTCCAGCTTAAGACTAGTTATCGGGTTCAGGAGCAATCAGCTGATGCTTTCTTAGCGGACTATTTCGCTAGTGAGCAAGACACGGCCATCATTGCTCTTGGACCACTAACAAATATCGCTAAGGCCATTGAGCGTAACCCAAACTTGGGTCAGCACTGCAGCCGCTTCATCAGTATGGGCGGTAGCTTCAAATCCCATGGTAACTGTTCACCTGTTGCGGAATACAACTATTGGTGTGATCCCCATGCTGCCCAGCAAGTTTTCCAAATGCTCGGTCGTCAGGTGGAAATGGTAGGACTTGATGTCACGCGCAGCATTGTCCTAACCCCTAATCACCTAGAGTACATGAGCCACCTCAATTCTAGAATAGTTGACTTCATTGCCAAAATTACCCGCTTTTACTTTGATTTTCACTGGGAGTACGAGCATATCATTGGTTGTGTCATCAATGATCCTTTAGCAATTGCCCATTTTATCAATGACGATATTTGCACTGGTTTTGATAGCTACACTGATGTCGTAACGGATGGTCTTGCCATAGGCCAAACCGTGGTTGATCAGTATCACTTCCACCACAAACCTAGTAATAGCACCATTTTAACCTCAGTCAATACCCACTTATTCTGGACGGATTTTCTAACTGTCATTCTCAATGCACAAAAAGAGGTCATCGCACATGACCTAAATAATTTACAGTTAGGATAAAATACATGAAAAAATCACACGCCCGCCTGATTGCCTTTATGGCTATCGCCATTGCCATCAATTATGTTGGAGCCAATATCGCGCTTTTCCTGCGCCTGCCCCTCTACCTTGACACCATCGGCACGCTACTCGTTGCAGTTGTCTTCGGTCCTTGGCTTGGAGCTGCCGCTGCTATCATCAGCGCTTTGCTGAGCTGGATGACGATGGATATCTTCTCCCTCTATTTTTCTCCAGTTGCCATCATTGTGGCTGTCATTGCTGGTTTTTTGGTTAAGAAAAATAGCAAAGTTACGAGCTTGATTTGGAAAAGCTTACTCGTTTCCCTACCAGGAACCATTGTGTCATCAGCCATCACTGTTATTCTTTTTCATGGAATCACATCAAGCGGGTCGAGCCTACTTGCCCAATTTCTGCACAGCATGGGGGTTGACATGACAACTAGCCTTGTTTTGGTACAGGCAAGTACCGACTACATTGACCGACTACTTAGCCTCATCATCGTCATCGCAGTTGTCAAATCATTGAAAAAATATACCCCTAGTCTGCTTGATTAGTCAAAAAATCCTCTGGTTTCAATACCAAAGGATTTTTATTATTGTCTGTCTTACCAGACTGTTAAGGTTTGAGGCGGTGCAACATACGTGGGAATGGGATGGCTTCGCGGATGTGTTTTGTACCAGCAACAAAGGTCACCATTCGCTCGATTCCGATACCAAAGCCGCCGTGTGGCACTGATCCGTACTTACGAAGGTCAAGGTAGAACTCGTACTCTGACTTGTCCATACCAAGCTCATCCATCTTAGCAACAAGGGCATCATAATCATCCTCACGCATAGAACCACCAATGATTTCACCGTAACCTTCAGGGGCTAAAAGGTCCGCACAAAGCACGCGTTCTGGATTACCAGGAACTGGTTTCATGTAGAAAGCTTTGAAACTTGCTGGATAGTTAACCACAAAGGTTGGGACACCAAAGTAATTTGAAATCCATGTTTCATGAGGTGATCCAAAGTCATCCCCATACTCCAAATGTTCATAATCTGTATCTTCATCTGCCTCATGCTCTTGAAGAAGGCTAATGGCATCATCATAAGACACGCGCTTAAATGGCTCTGCAATGTAGCGTTTAAGAGCATCAACATCACGCTCAAGAGTTTCAAGTGCTTGTGGAGCACGGTCGATAACACCTTGCATCAAAGCTTTAACATATGCTTCTTGCAAATCAAGCGACTCCTCATGTGAGAGGAAGGAATACTCGGCATCCATCATCCAGAACTCTGTCAAGTGACGGCGAGTTTTAGATTTTTCCGCACGGAAAACAGGACCAAAGTCAAAGACACGACCAAGTGCCATAGCACCAGCTTCTAGGTAAAGCTGACCTGATTGACTGAGGTAGGCTGGGCTTCCAAAATAATCTGTTTCAAAAAGCTCTGTTGAATCTTCAGCAGCATTTCCAGAAAGGATTGGGCTATCGAACTTGATAAAGCCATTTTTCTCGAAAAATTCATAAGTGGCATAGATAATCGCATTACGAACTTGCTGAATGGCAACCTGCTTACGTGAACGCAACCAGAGATGACGATTGTCCATCAAGAAGTCTGTACCGTGTTCTTTTGGTGTGATAGGGTAATCAACCGATTCGCCAATCACTTCAAGATCAGTCACATCAAGTTCATAACCAAATTTTGAACGTTCGTCTTCTTTGACGATACCAGTCACATAAACAGACGTTTCTTGGCTCAAACGTTTGATGGTATCAAACTTAGCAGCTCCTTCTTCTTCACCAAATTTTTCAAGGAAATTTGGTTTAAAAGCAACTGCTTGGAAAAAAGCAGAGCCATCTCGGAGTTGAAGAAAGGCGATCTTACCTTTCCCAGATTTGTTGGCAACCCAAGCACCAATAGTCACTTCTTCTCCTACATGCTTAGGCACATCAATAATCGTTACTAATTTTCTAGACATTAATTTTTTTCTCTTTTCTAATTGTATTCCTCTTTGTGACAAACAGCCTCGATATTATTACTGTCTGGATCAATGATAAAAGCTGCGTCATCCCCTCATGATAATGGTGACGTTCCTAAGGAGCGCCATTATCTTTGTCACCAGCAGCTAAACCTGTATGGTAAAAGGTTTCAACTTCTTATGCATCTTTGTATTAAAAGCAAAGTGACGGGGATTTGCTTGACCACTCTCCAACCAAAAATCTCCAGCAGGAGCACTTCCTCTAAGCTAACCAAAGCTAACAGCATATTCATTGTCGAATCTTAATTTATAACCATGTGGCTCTAGAGTTTTTCGATAGAAGGCTGTTGAGACTGTAGATTTTTAAAACAAATGCTAAAGTGGTCAATCATAAAACACCCTAGTTCTTTTCCATGAACTCTTTAATACGGCGAACAGCTTCTTTAAGGGTATCAAGGTCAGTTGCATAGCTCAAACGAACATTCTCAGGGGCACCAAACCCTGCACCTGTTACCAAGGCAACTTCTGCTTCTTCTAAAATAGCATTCGTAAATGCTGTCACGTCTGTATAACCTTTCATCTCCATAGCTTTTTTGACATTTGGGAAAAGGTAAAAGGCACCTTGTGGCTTAATCACCTCAAAGCCAGGAATCTCAGCTAATAGAGGATAAATAGTATTTAGGCGTTCTTCAAAAGCTTGACGCATGGTTTCAATGGACGATTGATCACCAGTTAAAGCTTCAATGGCAGCATACTGTGAAACAGCCGTAAGATTTGAGGTTGTTTGGCTGATAACTTTAGCCATGCCAGAGATAATTTCTGAATCACCAACTGCAAAACCAACACGCCAACCGGTCATAGCATAGGTCTTGGACACCCCATTAACAACAATAGTCTGTTTCCGAATGGCCTCAGACAAGCTTGAAATCGCTGTAAATTCATTGCCATTATAAACGAGACGCCCGTAAATATCATCAGCCAAAATAAGGATGTCATGTTTTACAGCCCAGTCACCGATGGCCTGTAGTTCTTCTCTGCTGTAAATCATACCTGTCGGATTAGATGGTGAATTGAGCAAAAGGACCTTAGATTTATCAGTTCGTGCATTTTCTAATTGTTCAACTGTTGCCTTAAAATGATTGGCTTCCTTTGTTTGGACTGTTACAGGTACGCCATCAACCATCTTCACTTGATCAACATAAGAAACCCAGCAAGGAGTTGGAATAATGACTTCATCACCTGGATTTAAGACTGTGGCAAACAAGGCATACAAGATATATTTTGCCCCTGTTCCTACCACTATTTGATTTCGTGGAACAGTGTAACCATAAAAGTTTTCCATGTAGGTTCCGATAGCATCTTTTAATTCTGGTAGACCTGAAGCTACAGTATAAAAACTTGCCTGTCCATTTTGAATTGACTTAATCGCAGCATCTTGGATGTTTTTTGGTGTTACAAAATCTGGCTCCCCCAGAGTTAAAGATAAAATATCACGTCCTTGCGCTTTCAATGCTTTCGCACGCGCACTGGCTGCCAAGGTCACACTTTCTTCCATTTCCAAAACACGGTTTGATAGTTTCGTCATATACCCTCCCTTTTAACGAGTTCACCTGTTTCAAAATCAATAAGATAATAGCCATTTTCTGCCTTAACTTCCCAAATCGGCTTTCCATCACGAAGACCAAAAACCACTCGTGAGATTGTCTTAGCACCTTCTTTCTTAGCGGATGCTTTGGCTTGTTTCTGGGTAATGCCAGATGACAAATCAAAAATATAAATTTTCTGATTTTTCTTGGAAATAACAACAACCTTGCTCTTTCCTTTGGTATCACTACCATGGACACTATAATAAGCACTGCTACCATTGTAAACATCGACAGAGGTTACCTTAGTCAACTTAGCATAATTTTGAGCTACGCTGACAGCCTCTCTCTCCGCATCTTTACGAGGTTTTATGGCTGAATAAAACATGACAACTGTTGCAATCAGAAGAGCGATAAAGACAAAGCTAAAGCCCAGTAAATATTGCTTTACTGGTGTTAATTTTTTCATTGAGCACTCCTCTAAACATTATCTATACCATTATACCAAAAAATTTGCTATTTCAAGCATGCAGTTCTGACTTTTTTGATTAGACAAGTAAAATTCTTCATTTAAAGCCTTGTGAATGATTTGTCCATACGTCTTGGTAAAAATGCGTTTATCTAAAATCAATACTGCTGACTTCTGACCTTTTCTACGCATGGTTCGACCGACAGCCTGCTTGATTCTGAGAATAGCTAATGGTAGAGAGTAGTCGTAGAAAGGGCTTTTGCATTGGGCAAGTAAGTGATCACTCATTTTTTTCATAAACATATCCCCTGGATTATCAAAGGGCAAGCGAACAATCACTTCTATTATTTTGTCTGCATGTACAAAATCTACACCTTCCCAAAATGAGCCTGTACCAAGCAATATAGAAGTTTCTCCACGGTCAAATCGTCGTTTAACATTATAAGCAGAGCCATTTTTTTCCTGAGTTAAATGGCGTATTTCTTTACCATCTAATATCTCTGATACTTGTAACATCATTTTTTTTGCATTAAAAAGTACCAAAATAGGCTGGCCAATCTCTCTCATAGTAAGCAGGCGATTGACGATTTCTCTGGCATATTCTTCTTCTGCCACTTCATCTATGCTTGGCATGGTATCGTCAATCCAGATTTTTTGATCTGGATTTTTTTCTTTAGGAATGCTAAGAAACTCATAATTCTCAAAACCTAGCAACTCTGCCACGCTTACTCGTGGGCTGATTTGGAGTGTTGCTGAAATCAGATAAGTTTTGCGCGTCTCTGGAAGAAAGTCTTTGAAATTTAGAAAAGCCTGACTGGCAGCATTCAGATAGACGGTGCGTTTTTCATTTTCAAATCGGCTTTCTAGCCAAAAGTCGCTAAAATAATCTTGAAAACAATCTTGTAATTCGGCTAACTCTGGTAGAGTAAGTTCAGACAACGCTTGTTTAATTGATGCTATCTGCTTATCTGACAATTGAAACTTCTGATTACGGTGAAAGGATAGGATAGCTTGCGACAAGTCAAAACTTAAACTTTCTAATAATCTCTGTTCTAGCAAAGAGTGCGTTTCTACTAGTTGTTTTTCCAATTTTGACAAAATTTGCGTCAGATTGACCTGTTTGCGTGAGAAATTTTCTAAATTCAAAAATAATCTCTGTGCCTCGTCAAAGACAAGAATTTTCCCTTGAGCAAATGCTTTATCATCTTGAACACGTTCCAAAAAATAAGCGTGATTAGTCAGCAAGAGGCGACTATGTCGCGCCTTTTCATAAGAACGTTGCCAAAAATCAACATCATAAAAAAGTGATTTTTTACTCAATTTTCCATCATGTTTAATCCGATCAAAATAGGCTTCAAAGCGCTGTTTTTGCTTGATTTCATCCAGGTCACCCGTATCTGTTTCCGTCAGCCAGACTAGAATCTGCATTTTATATCGGTTGACCAGATGATTATCTCCTTCTGATGCCAAATTATCATAAAAAGAATCTAATTTAATATAATTTCGAGGACCTTTGAGACTGTGGCAAGAAATTTGAAAAACCTCTCTGATTTTCTTCATTTCATTTGATGAAATTTGATCTTGAAGAACCTTGGTAGGCACAGAAACAATGACTTGCTCATTGTGAGCTTGTTTCAAGAGAGGCAAAAGATAGCCGTAGGTTTTTCCGAGACCTGCTTGAGCTTCCAGAAAAGTTGGTAGAGATTGTTCAAAAGACTTCTCAACCATCTCTGCAAAAACAATCTGTTTTTCTCTAGCATCCAGTCCCAGCAGTCCCATATTGACTTCAAAATGGTTTGATAAGTGCCGTTCAAAAGCCTGTTCTTCCTCTTGTTTCAATACTAAACCACCGACTAGATGATGGGTTTGATTTGACAATAATTGAGCCTCTTCAAAGCCCTCTTCAATTACTAGACGTGTCTCAAATAAAAGATTGTCAGCTAAAGACAAAATTTTTTCTAAGGTTTCTTTAGGCAGGCTTGCTATTTTTTTCTTTAATTTTAAAAATAGCTGAGCGGTTGCCATGGCATCTGCAATAGCTGTATGAGCATCAGAAAGCTCCAAATCAAGCAGTTTAGACAAATCTGTTAGAGAGTACTTTTCAAAAGTCGGATAAAAAACCTGAGCCAATTCCACCGTATCCACACGAGGCGTTCTTAACTCAAAGCCTTCAAGAAAAAGCTGCTCTGCCAACAAATTTGCATCAAATTTGACATTGTGTGCCACAAAGGTGCAGTCTGCAATCAGCTCATAAATGTCTTTGGCTACTTGAGAAAACTCTGGAGCTTTACCTAGCTGGGCATCTGTTATTCCTGTGAGATGAATGATATGCTCAGACAATTTCTGATGTGGGTTGATATCTGTCTGATAAGTATGGACAATCTGATTATCTTGAATGATAACTATTCCGATTTGAATAATACTTGCCGAAGCATGGGCACCCGTCGCCTCCAAATCAACAATAGCATATTTTCGTGGTGTGTTTTCCATCATAACATCTAAATTATATCACATTCCCAGTCGTTTTCTTAATGTATTTGCTAACGAGGGCAGCTATTTTTCAAAAATGAACTGAAAATTCTAAAAAATCATTTGCATTGTGATATAATAAAGGCAACTACCCTTTAGGAGCGCTTATGAGAAAAACAAAACTCAATAACTACTATCTTGAGATGAAGGAACATTACCTGACAGTTCCTTATTACAATGAAGAACGCCGTATTCGCGTGCTACTTCCAAAAGATTATGATAAGGAAGAGTGGGCTAGCTATCCTGTGCTTTACATGCACGATGGTCAAAATATTTTCTACAGTAAAGAGTCTTTTTCTGGCTATTCTTGGAAGATTATTCCTACCCTTAAAAACCATAAAGAATTTCCAAAAATTATCGTTGTTGGCATTGATAACGCTGAGGATAATCGTCTCAATGAATATGCTCCGTGGATGACTGATGTAGGGTCAACTCCTGAAACAGCAAGTGTTGGTGGCGATGGTATGGTTTATGGTGACTGGGTTGTTCATACGGTTAAACCTTTTATCGATGAAACCTATCGAACTAAACCAGATCGCAAGAATACTATTCTTGCAGGTTCATCTATGGGAGGGGTTATCACCGCTTATATGGGAGCGGCCTACCCTGACATTTTTGGAAATCTAGGTGTCTTTTCGTTAGCATCTTGGTTTAGTGAGCGTGATTTTTTGCGCTTTTGCGACAGTCACCCTCTTAACAATGACAGTAAAGTCTTTATCCAAGTCGGCACCAAGGAAGGTGATGAAGCGGATGAACAATTTGCTCCTAACATGAATCAAGCCTACATTGATTGTACCTTACACTATTACCAATCATTGCTCAAAACTGGACTTCCTATGAATAGTATTAAATTGCTCATCATGGCCAATGAAATCCATCATGAAAAATATTGGGCAGACCATTTTGTTGAATTTCTGCAGTTTGTACTAGATGAAAATCAAAAATAGCCTAATTTAAGTCATCGAATAATCTGAAAATAAGGAATTAATAAAAAGAAAACTATCAAAGTAAGACAAAAAGTCCTCGCTAATTTTTATTCTTAGTGAGGACTTTTTAGTTATGCTTTTTGAAAATCAAAATGTTATTGTTGGCTTCGCCTTGCTAATATCAGCACTGGTTGCAGTTATTGTGCTTTGATTTTCTTTGAGTTTTAACTTTCTTCTACAGATGTTTATTTGATTCATCTTAGACTTTTCCAATAGCAGTCCTATTTCAACCCATCCTTTGTATAGTCTCCATCAAGTGAGAATTCAAATCCGACCGCTGATGGGAATTGAATATTACTATTTGGCTTGTTAAAAATGAGCTTAACATCTGAATCTGCGTATGTCTTTGGCAAATCAATGTAGAAGTTGCCTTGGCTATCTTTGGTCATAGCTTTACCTGGCCACGCACCAAGTGGCATCTGGATTGGATTGCCATAATAAGCATAGACATTCGCCGCATCCCAACCTCCTGGGTTGTCAAATGTAATTCGTGTCACTCCTTCCTCTGGTAAAACTGCTTGGTGTTTCCCATCAATGTCATAGATGTGACCTAATTCTATATCATAGCCTGCTTTGTTTTGGGCTGGATATTGAACCTTAGTGTCTGGATTGTTGAAAATGATTTTCCCGCCAGACAAGTCTTTTGATAACTCAATATAATATCCATACTCATCTTTGGACATTTCTTTACCTGGCCATGTGCCTACAACTGGCTTACCTTGGCTGTCATAGACATAGGCATAGACTTTATTCCAATTTTGGGAATTGTTAAAGTAAACTCGGCTAGCAATTGCTTCGTCTGCTTCTTTTTCTTTAGTTCCTACTTCAACAACTTTTGGAGTTGCTTCGGTTACTGTTTTTTCAGAAATTTTTTCACGTGCAGTTTCAACACCGTCTGTGTATTCAACTTTGTAAATGACTTCTTTAACACCCTCTTTTCCTTCAGAGATTGTCTTAGTTTCACCCTTGGTCAACTCTGGGTTTTCCTTCGTTTGTGTTTCAAATGGAATATTTTCTTTTACGACTTCTTCCTTATACTCTACTTCAGAAGCTGTTCCACTTAGACCAGCTTTAGAATAAATGCCATTAACCTTCAAATCAAAGCCAACATTTTGTGGGTACTGAGCACCTTGATTATTTGTGAAGAGAACCTTAACACCATCTGATTCATATGATTTAGGAACAGAAATGCTATAACGTCCTGAATTATCTTTGGTCATTTGTGTTCCTGGCCATGCACCTAGAAGCTTGGTATCTTTGGAACTATACATATAAGCATAGACAGTTGACCAATTATCTGGATTGTCAAAATAAATTGTTGTTTGAGCGTTAGGATCTTCTTTTGTAAATGTGTATTTCTTACTGCTTACTTTTCCGCTTGCATCTGTCATGGTCAAAGTAATTGTAACACTTTCTCCAATTTTCAAATCTTGACCAACAGTTAATTTCGTGCCATCTTTGAAATCAACTTCAGAACCATCGTTAATCTTATAAGTTGCAGACTTCACATTAGAGCTTTTTAATGTAACTTCTTTTGGTTCAGAGATACGATTGACACCTTCTTTATACCCACTAATGGAAACTGAACTTGTTGTATAAGGAGTATCCTCACCTTGATATAAAACCACAACTGAGCGAGATGGAATGTTACCAGTGATACGGTTATTAGATACCGTAAATGTTTTTCCTGAAATCTTGTCAGTGTAAGTACCATTAGCAAGTTTTGTCTCTGAATTTAGATTTTTATCATTATTAACAAGATTAACTAAGACAGCTCCTTTTGTTCCTCTTTCAATCATGACCACTTGTTCATCGCCATTTGGATTGCGAATATATTCAGATTCGCCAACCATAGCATTGTGGAATTTATTAACTGCTGCAACGGAAGTGTCTTTATACAAGTTACTTCCTGCATCACCAATCTTACTTTGACCTGGGAAGCGATTACCATTTCCTCCACCAACTGGACGTGAGAAGAAGAGCGGTGTTCCTTTTGCACGAGCTGTAATCATTGCCCAACCAAGTTTAATATCTTCATCGTTCATCCAAGTAGATTCTTTATCATCATTAGCATAGTTATCATGCGATTCAACCCATAAAATCAATTTAGAAGGATCAACAGAGGCTTGATAGTTTACTAAGTTACCTGAATTCATTCGACGATCACGCAGAGCATTTCGGATTTGTTGCCCGTAATTAGAAGCTGTGATACTCATTAAATTGGCATAACCAGCATCATTTGAAATGCCATCTTGTAAAACTTCACCATATTGAAACTCTGATCCGTTGTTTAAGATAACATTCCAGAAATTACTACCGTATTCCCCTGGAAGTTCAATATGTTTTGCTGCATCGTAACGGAAACCGTCTGCACCGTCAGCAACTGCTTTTTTCAAGAATTGCAATAGGTATTGTTGAACATCTGAACTTTGTGTATTCCAATCATACAGTCCCAATAAAGCTTTCTGAGTGACTTCGTATCGATCATTCCCATTTTTTAATTTTACATTGCCGTGGGTCCAATTAGGAATTGATTTGATATAACTATCAACTTGATTGTAGTCTGAGGTGGTATGATTCAATACAGCATCGACAATAATCTTAATACCATACTCTTCAGCCACCTTGTTCATTTCAATAAACTCAGCCTCAGTACCCAGCTGATAATTACCAATGGTATAAAGTGTTGGCTGGTAATGATAATACCAATTTGACAAGCTCTTATCACCACCTTTTCCCGCTACTACTGCGTTGATAGGTGATGTTTGGACACTTGTGTAACCAGCATCCTTGATGGCTTTCATATTATCTCTTATGGTGTTAAAAGACCAGCACCACGCATGAAGAATTGTTCCATCTTTCATGGAGACTTGAGACTGCGAAGTAACTGCATTTGACTCACTAAAAACTGTACTATCCTGAACAAAAATACCTGTTCCGAACAAAGAAATAACTACTGCCGATTTTAGTAATAATTTCTTAAATGACTTTTTCTTGCCTTTCTTAAGCATGAAGAATCTCCTTAATAAAAATCCTTTTTATAATGCAACCGCTTTCTTGATTATGTAAAATAAAACACCAAATAATTTTGGCTATATCTTCCTTTCATTTATCACATTTAAACTTATACCCTTCATCCTCCTTCTCCAAAAATATTTTTCGCAATCGGTTGCATCCTGTTATATTATAGCACAGATATCCTAAAATATAACAGAAAAAATAAAATTTTATATAATTGAAAATAAATATTCATCATATAGTAATCTTAAAAAGGTAGTCAGACCCAAAAAAGCTCCAAAAATGGAGCCCAAATGTCTCAAACAGTCCAATTGACTGTTTAGAGTAAGAAATATCGTAAATAAACTTTACATCATTTGTTATTTACTAATCGGAATCCAGAGTTCCATTTCGTAGTCAGGGCTATACATATCTCCTTCTGCATAGACTTCAAAGTCCGGAGTTCCGGAATGACGATAACCCGTTTCAGGAAAGAAAACTTCCAAGACATACTTCCAAGCTCGATGAATGGAGCCTGGGATTGGACCTTTAACTGGAATAACAGCATATTCTGCTGCCTCAATTTCCATGATAGTCAGACCCAATGCTTTGGCTTTTCTCTGATCGGTCACATCATAGCCAGCCATGTAGTTGATAATTCCCCCTTCTTTGACATCTGTGCAGACACCATAAGACTGACCATTTCCAAGCGCTTCAAGACTTTCAAAAGACTGATTTTTATAAAGCTGATCCCAAGCAGAGGGACAGAGACTATTATCAATAGCTTCTAGCAAGACACCAGCTACAGCAAAGGCTGGTTTTTGTTCAATTTTGATATCCATATTTTTTCCTCCTGTGATTTTCAAAGAGAGTTGCAGGGGCGGGAACACTTTATAGGCACTTCCGCCCCTAACCTGAGAAGGTGTCACCCCATGAAATTTTTTGAAGGCCGCACTAAAGGCATCAGCCGAATCATAGCCGTATTTGAAAGCAATCTCGATTATCTTGGCAGATGTTTGGGTCAAATCATGAACAGCTTGCGAAAGCCTGCGATTTCTTAGGTATTCTGCCAAGGTCATATCTGCCAAAATGGAGAAAAGCCTGCTGAACATAGCATAAGGATAGCCCGACAGTTGATGGACTTTCTTGGGATCAATTTCCGAATCCAAGATAGTCTCCAAATATTTCATGGTTTGGTTAAAGTGATGCATCATTTTCAAATACCAGTACCGATGTGAAAGTGAAAGTAATTTTAGGAACGCGACGCGAAATCCTGATTTCAACGGCGAGTTATCTAAATTCCTTGCTTTCCTTTAGGGATCGATTCCTTTCTTCACCTCTCATAAACAGTATAACAAAAATCAGATGGGCTTGCCCCAGATTTTTTGAACAAAGATTATGGGATTCTTACTAGTTTTATCACTGCAAAAAACACCGTCCCATCAAAGGATGTGGCGATGTTCTGTATGTATTATTTGACAGCTGCTTTTAAAGCTTCTACCTTGTCTAATTTTTCCCAAGGTAGATCAATATCGGTCCGACCCATATGTCCATAGGCCGCTGTTTGACGATAAATTGGACGTTTAAGGTCAAGCATCTTGATAATGCCTGCCGGACGTAGATCAAAAATGTGACGAACTGCTGCCTCGATCGTGCTTTCAGCGATAACATTTGTTCCAAAAGTATCCACACGGACTGAAACAGGATGAGCTACGCCGATGGCATAGGCTAACTGCACCTCCGCCTTGCTGGCTAGACCTGCTGCTACGATATTTTTAGCAATATAGCGAGCTGCATAGGAGGCTGAACGGTCAACCTTGGTCGCATCCTTACCAGAAAAAGCACCACCACCGTGGCGAGCGTAACCACCATAAGTGTCCACAATAATCTTACGTCCTGTTAAACCAGAATCTCCTTGAGGACCGCCAATCACGAAACGCCCCGTTGGATTGATAAAGAATTTGGTCTTATCATCCAAGTATGTTGCTGGAATAACCGCCTTAATCACCTTCTCGATGACATCATCATGGATTTGGTCATTACTAACGTCTGGATCGTGTTGGGTAGAAATAACAACCGTATCCACACGAACAGGTCTATCATTTTCATCGTATTCAACCGTGACCTGCGACTTGGCATCTGGTCTCAGATAAGCAATCTCACCCGATTTGCGAAGATCTGCCAATTTTTTGACCAATTTATGAGACAATGAAATTGGTAGTGGCATGAGTTCTGGCGTTTCATCAACCGCAAAGCCAAACATGAGTCCTTGGTCACCCGCACCAATTAAATCAAGCGGATCCTGATCACTAGCACCACGGACCTCCAACGCTTCATTAACTCCTTGAGCAATGTCTGGAGACTGCTCAACAAGCGAAGGATGCACACCAACTGACTCAGCTGAAAAGCCATAATCAGCATTAGTATAACCAATCTCAGCAATTGTATCACGAACCACACGATTAATATCAACATAGGCCGTTGTGGAAATTTCACCAAAGACATGAACTGTCCCAGTATAGACTGCTGTCTCAGCAGCAACGTGTGCGTCTGGATCTTGACTTAAAACCGCATCTAAAATCGCATCGGAAATTTGGTCTGCAATCTTATCTGGGTGCCCCTCAGATACAGATTCAGACGTGAAAAGTTTACGTTCTGACATAAAAATGTCCCCCCATTTTCATTAAAGATTATTTTTAGCACACCACTGCACTAAAAAGTTGGAAAGTGATTTCCATGAAATACCCTAACAACTAAACTAATATCTTATACTTGAAGAAAATCAGACGAAATACCGACTTAAACAACCGTGAATCAAGGTTAAACTTGGTCTATCGTTTAGATTTTCAAAGAGTATTAAAGTTCTATTAGTCCAATTGAACAGGTTTTCCAGTGAGTTACAAAGTACCAACCTAACCACTATCTTCCGTTCAGAAGATGAAACAGCGAATATCTTCTCAGCCAAGGTAGCAAAACCACAGGTAAAACTGAAGTGTCCCAAGGTTAGCTAACAAAAGCTACCAAGATAGTAAGAAGCCAGATTGTCTTATCGGGACTTAATAACTCAATCATTATACCACGTTTTCCATCAGCTTGGTGATATTTTTTTATAATCGCACTAACAAAATTTCCTTATCACCTTTTTTAAAAGAAATTATCTACTTTTATGCTATACTAATCTTATGAAAACCTATGAAAAACTCTATGATTACCTCAGCCAACAGGACGATTTTTGCAGTGGCGAAAAATTAGCGCAACAATTTCAAGTATCCAGAACTGCTATTTGGAAGGCCATCCAGACCCTTGAAAGCAAGGGAATTAACATTGAATCCATTAAAAATCGTGGCTACAAAATTTTGTCCGGTGATTTACTGCTTCCAGAGGAGATTGGTAGCAAACTTGGCATCACTGTCAGTCTCAATGAAAAAAGTGAATCAACTCAAATTGATGCCAAATTGGGTATCCAAAAAGCTTATCCAGCCCCCCACCTCTATCTAGCCACCGATCAGAAAAAAGCTAAAGGGCGGTTTGGGAGAGATTTTTATACTTCTAATCAAGGAGGTATTTATATGTCTCTCCATCTAAGTCCAAACTGCCCTTTTGACCAAGTTCCACCTTATACACTCATGGTTGCCTCCAGTATCGTTAAGGCCGTTTCACGCCTGACTGGTATCGAGACAGATATCAAATGGGTTAATGACATTTACCTTGATGGCAAAAAGGTTGCCGGTATCTTAACTGAAGCCATCTCCTCTGTCGAAACAGGTTTGGTGACAGATATCATCATCGGCGTCGGTATCAATGTTAATATCACATCCTTCCCTGAAGAATTGCAGAACAAGGCAACTAGTCTTTTCAAAGAACAACCTAGTATTAGTCGCAATCAGCTTATTACTGAAATCTGGCAGTTGTTTTTTACTATCCCAGAACATGACTTAGTCAAAGTTTACAAAGAAAAATCACTTGTCCTAGATAAGCAAGTGACCTTTATTGAAAATGAGCAGATAAAATCAGCTTTCGTGGAAGATATCACCAATAAGGGACATCTAATTGTTAGTCTCCCAGATGGTAGCAAGCAGACACTAAAAAGTGGTGAAATTAGTCTTTCTTCTTGGTAGCAGCTAAAAGTGATTTGGTAAACTTTGTCACACGGTAAACACGTTGCAAGTCACGCACCAAAAAGATTCCCCACAAGATAGCTAATAAATAATCACCATTAAAGACAGCTTCATTAAAAAAATAAGTTTCAAAGGCACAGACAACGGCCATCACTAAAAATTGTAAAATACTCATAGTGTCATTATACAAAAAAGTAAAATTCTCAGCAAATCAAAAGATACTCAGAAACTTAATCATTAACATACAATCTGTTGATAGTCTGTCAAAACCAAGAAAATAGAGCATCAAACACTTGGAAACATGCTAGCTAGCCCTAGCCGTTCCAAGTGTTTTTTATTAGTCAAAAGAAATGAAAAACCGCTCAGACATCGTTGACTTGATTTGATGAAGTTCAGTTCTATCTGCATCGCCTAGTCTGATTTTGATTTTCATTGAGTATCAATCAAAATATTGGCTTGCTATTTAGGACAGGCGTTCCTCCTTAACATAGTTAATAGGAAGCCACTCCAGTAAAGATTCCAACTGCTGATTCCAATAGTACCATTCATGTTTACCACGATCATTACAATAAGTAATGTCCAGACCTAAAGCCTTTAATTCCTTGATGGCAAATTCGTTGGCCTGATAAAGAAAATCTTCATAGCCACACCAAGCGTAAAATTTTGTTTTCTTATCTGAAGATTCCGCAAGGGTGGATAAGGCGTGCTGACGCGCAACATTTTTAGATAAGTCACCAAAAACACCTTGCCAATAAGCAACACTTTCACCAACGACTGCCGCTGGATCTTGCCCATCCATCCCCATGGCTAATGCTCCCGAAAAAGAAGCGGCATGAGAAAACTTGTCTGTGCTTAAAGCGATTTTATAAGCCCCATAACCTCCCATTGAAAGTCCAGCAATGAAAGTCTTTTCACGCTTATTGGTCATATTGGGAAAGAAACGCTTGAGAACCCTCGGTAGTTCTATTGCGATGGCATCATAATAAGGTAGTCCTGATGCGGTATTAGTGTACCACCCCAAATCTGTAGATGGCATGACCACGATTAGGTTAGTGTGCCGCAGCAGGCGTTCAATATTGGTGCGTTTTTGCCAAGAATTTTCATTACCTCCCATTCCATGCAACAAATACAAGACTGGAATATCATTATCATCTACTTCAGCCGCAGTTAGTTCAGAAGCATCAGGATAGATAACATTCACCTGTCTTTCCATGCCTAAAACTTTAGAATTGTACTCAATTTTAAAAAAAGCCATTTTAACCTCCAATTTACGAGAAAAGACTAGTTTCCCAGTCTTTTTCTATTCTGTCAATATTTTACTCACTGTCACACCTACAGCTCAATCATTCATCAAAACGAGAACAATTGGCGTACACCATTCTTTACGCAATCTTTGGCACGAAACAATGTCCGTAAGCTATATTACATTATGACAAAGAGAGTTCCAATAATAAGGTGAATTATTGGAAATGAGAAATTAGGAAATCATATTTTCTCAGCTGTCACAGTCATAAAAGATACACTAAAAGTCTATCTTAGCGAACTTCCATGACAACTGGTAGGACTGCTGGACGTCGTTTCGTTTGATCAAAGAGGAATTTAGAGAGGTCGTCACGAACAGCACCTTTGAGTTCTCCCCAATCAAAAGTATCTTGAGCTAGGTAATTCTCAACAGTCGTATTGACTAAATCCGCTGCCTCACGTAAAATGTCACGGCTTTTCTTCACATAAACAAAACCTCTGGTGTGAATTTTAGCTTTGGCGATAATTTTCTTTTCCTTTTTATTAACGGTAATAGCCACGATAAAAATTCCATCCTCAGATAAAACTTTTCGGTCACGAAGAACAATATTTCCCACATCACCAATGGCGTTTCCATCAATCATCACATCACCAGCTGGAACGCCCCCTTCATGAAGAAAACCATCCTTGCTGTAAACCATGATATCTCCACGTTTGACGATGTAGATAGTTTCAGGATACATACCAACCTCTTGAGCCAATTCCGCATGTGCTGCTAAGTCACGATATTCTCCTTGTACAGGAAAGAGATATTTAGGACGCAAAAGATTTAGCATGAGTTGCAAGTCACGTCCATTCGCATGTCCAGACACTCGGAGATTTTGGGTAATTAGTTTAACTGATCCACCTGCCTTGTAAATAAGGTTTTCAACACGCGCAACGACAGCTTCCTTCGCAATACTTGGCGTTGTCACAATATACACAAGGTCTCCTTCTTTAATTTGGACATGACGGTGACGACCAAGAGCCATTTTTTGGAGGCTGTTAATAGGCTCACCCATTCGCCCAGCATCTAAAATAATAAGTTCATGATCCTCAAATTTATCCATTTCTTTTGGTTTGATAATCAGCTTTTCATCAGCAATACGCAAACGTTTCATGCGAATAGCTGTACGGACAATATTTTCAACATCCAGACCCGTCAAGACGACACGTCGACCATGATCAGCTGCTGAATCAAAGACTTGTTGGATACGCACTAGATTGCTAGCTACTGCTGCAATAATGACGCGACCTTCAGCATCCGCGATAATATGGTCGATTTCTACGCCGACTTCTGATTCACTAGCAGTCTGTACTGTGCTGGTGGCATTAGCAGAATCAGACATTAAAGCCAAAACACCTTCACGGCCAATTTCAGCCAGACGAGCCAAATCTGTCTTGTAGTAAGGACGAGCAGCTTGGTCAAATTTGAAATCACCAGTATAGACAATATTTCCTTCGTCCGTCCCTACGACAATCCCTAAGCTCTCAGGAATTGAGTGTGTTGTTTTGAAAAATGAAATTACAGCATCTTCAAACTCAATTTCGGTTTCCGCATCAACCACATGAAAATTGTTAAATTTCTTAGGACCATTATTTTTCACAAAAAGCTTAGCCAACTCAATAGTCAGAGGTGATCCAAAAACAGGTGCTTTCACTTCTGAAATCAAGTAAGGTAGAGCTCCAATGGCATCCGCGTGACCATGTGTTAGAAAAATCCCTTGTACACGTTTTTTATTCTCAATGAGATAATCAAGACTTGGAATGACCACATCAACACCCAATTGTTCATTTTCAGGGTATTTAAGACCGGCATCAAGCACAAAAATAGACTCATTAATTTCAACCACATAGAGGTTTTTTCCGTTTTCACGGACACCTCCAAGGGCGATAATTTTGATATCGCTCATTTTTTCTCCTTTTTCTGTGTTTTTTTAATAACAGAGCTTTTTAGCTCCTTTTTCATACAAACGGTCCTTGCTCCAAAGAATTTGTGTCCAGAGTGAGCAAGTCGAATTACAGCACTTTTATTGTACCATATTTTTCTCAGAATTCCTAAAATCAGAGGCAAGTTGACTATTAATCATACTAATCAAAATAGGTTACTTCTTTTACTACTCACATTTTTTAATACATATTTCTAAAAAAGCACGTAAAAAGACCAGAACTAATGTTCTAGCCTTATTCACCATTGTAAATCCCACTAAATCTAACCTACTCAAATAGTTGGTAATAGTCAGAAATACTCATTTTTTCTTTTTCAGCTTGCTTGAGGTCTTGGATAATTTTTCCATCCTTCATTACAATGAGGCGGTTACCATACTTAAGAGCGTCTTCCATATGATGAGTAATCATCAGAGCAGTTAGCTTATCCTGTTTCACAAAATCATCTGTTAACTGCATAAGAGACACGCTAGTTTTTGGATCCAAAGCTGCTGTATGTTCATCCAAGAGCAAGAGTTCTGGGCGTTTGAGCGTTGCCATCAGTAAACTCAACGCCTGACGTTGACCACCTGATAGTAGCCCTGTTGGAGTCTCTAAATGTTTTTCCAAACCATTGCCCGTCTTGCTAATCAGATGGGTAAATTCTTCGGTAAAAGCGTGAATTTTTCGTGGAGAAAAGCTGCGCTTCTCGCCACGATACTTAGCAATTAGGAGATTTTCCGCAACTGTCATACGAGGTGCCGTCCCCATTTTGGGATCCTGAAAAACGCGGGATAAATATTTGGCTCTTTTTTCAGCTGGAAGAGCTGTCACATCTTCTCCTAAAATGACAACACTGCCACTGGTTAACATGAGGGTTCCGGCAATGACGTTGAATAGAGTAGATTTCCCCGCACCATTTCCACCAAGGATCGTTAAAAAGTCATGTTCATAAATGTCCAAATTAACATGGTCAAGTATTGTTTTGACCTCATCAAAACCATTATTAACTTGCACAGTTGCATTTTTTAGTTCAATGATTTTTTTCATCGTGATAAGGTCACTCCTTTAAAGAATTTTTGCCTCAAAACAGGAATCATTAGACAGATGGCTAAGACAAGAGCACTAAAAAGTTTTAGATAATTCGTATTAAAGCCAAGCGCAATGACAGCTGCTATTAAAAATTGATAGAAAATCGAACCAATGACAATAGCTATCAGGCGCTCTAACAACGTCAATCCTGTGGAATAGAGAACCTCACCAATGATAATACTGGCTAGTCCGATAACAATAACACCAATCCCTTTAGAAACATCGGCATAGCCATCTTGTTGACTAACCAAGGCACCTGAAAGAGCAATCAAACCATTTGATACTACCAAGCCCATCACTTCCATGCGATCAGTGTTTATCCCAAAACTCTTTGCCATTTCACGATTATCTCCCGTAGCAATATAGGCTTGGCCAAGTCGGGTGTACAAGAAATATATCAGTGTAGCAATGACCAAAATCACCACAATTAAACCTAAAATCAATAGATTACTTTCCTTTGTAAAGGGAAATAAATCTTGTAAGGTTTTAATATCAAGTAGTCCAAGATTAGCTCGCCCCATAACCATGAGCATGATGGAATTACAAGATGTCATAACCAATATTCCTGCCAGTAAGGTTGGGATTTTTCCTTTGGTGTAGAGGAGACCTGTCACAAGTCCTGCCAAACATCCAGCTAATGTTCCTGCTAATGTCGCAAACAATGGATGAGTACCGTTGTTCATCAAAGTCACTGCCACTGCTCCGCCTAATGGAAAAGAGCCTTCTGTTGTCATATCTGGAAAATTTAAAATTCTAAAGGTAAGGTAAATTCCCAACCCGAGTACGCCCCAAAGTAATCCTTGTGATACTGATGAGATAATCATAAGTGTTGCTTCTTTCTATTCATTTTCTTTGACTGCAATATCAGCCTCTTCTAAAACGCTGTCTGGAATAGTGATACCAAGCTCTTTAGCAGCCTTTAGATTAACTGTTGGTGTTCCTGTATCAATGACATTAACTGGAACCTCCTTAACAGATTTACCGTTTAGAAGTTTGACAGCAATTTTGGCTGTTTCAACACCAAGATCATATTGACTCTGAGCAACAGAAGCGATGGAGCCTTGTTCTACCATAGTATCCACGCTTGAATAGACAGGTATTTTAGCAGCATTTGCTGAAGAAACAACTGTTGGAAAGGCTGAGGCAATAGTATTATCCTGTGGTACGAAGATAGCATCAACCTTTCCTGTCATGACTGACATTGTAGTTGTAATTTCATTGGTTGATGGTACAGCATATTCAATAACACTGAGACCAGATGCTTGAGCGTATTTTTTAAATTCTGCTACCTGTGAAACGGAGTTATCCTCACTACTAGCGTATAAAATACCTATGGTCTTAGCATTTGGGGTAATATCCTGAATAAGTTCAACCGTTTGCTTCAGTGGTACATGATTAGACGTCCCAGTAACGTTTCCTTCTGGTTTTTTCAAATTCTTCACTAGTTTGGCTCCAACTGGGTCTGAGATAGCTCCCATAACCACTGGAATATCCTTTGTAGCACCTGCCAAACCTTGAGCAGCTGGGGTTGCAATACCAATCAAAACATCATTTTTATCATTGACTAACTTTTTACTCATGGTTTGAATTTTACTTTGATCGCCCTCAGAATTTAAGACTGTCAAATCAATATTATCCCCATCATAACCTGCATCGGCCAGTCCATCTTCAATTCCTTTTTCAATCTGATCAAGGGCATCGTGTGTAACGTATTGTAAAATACCAACTTTTACAACATCTTTTGTATCACCTGCTTGTGAGTTGCTTTTTGACAAATTATTATAAGCAAAAGAGCCAACAACGACAAGTCCAAGGGCAATAAGTGTTCCAATAAGTGCTTTATTTTTCATAAACTTTCTCCTCTCGTAAAACATTTCATAATATTCTTTTTATCAATCAATTGAGCCTACTAAAAAGAAAAACGCCTAGTAACCCTTACTACGCGCCTTTTACCTTGAACTAAGACCTAGCGCACAGATACTTTTTAGAAGTACTCCAAAAGTCGTATCTATGCACACACATAAACACAACCTTTACATACGCCAGCTTTGCCAATTCGTAAGAGTTTGTGTCATGTTCATCTTAGCTTCCTCCTGTGTTTTTCTATAATTATACACTATATTCTGAAAATTGCAAGCACTTTTCGAAATTTTCTTAATTTTATTTCTTGTCCCCACTTGTTAAGTCACACAGAGAAATCAACCACCTCCCCACACAACATCACCTTTCCATTGACAATTTATCACTCATTGAACACGAGGTCTTATCAGGTACCGGAATTACGATTGTTAGTCAAGTTATCGCCGAACGTATCTTAGCAAACAAAGATATCGTTACTAGTTCTCAAAAGTTTAAAGATATCTCTACTAAAACCTATGCCATCATCAAAATGGATAATCCTCATTACCAAGAACTCATTTCTATCATCCAAAAATTAAAATCATAGCTTATTCTAAATGACAGATTCTTGAAAGGATATGGTATAATAAAGGAATTGAATACATGAGATTAGAAAGGAGACGTCGCCAGATTAGTTAATATTTTGATATTCTTTACAAACTAAACTTGCGGCAACTTTAATCATGTCATTTGATGGTTTTTTTCTACACCATTTAACAAAAGAATTACAAGAAGAGCTACTTTACGGACGCATTCAAAAGGTCAATCAGCCTTTTGAGCGTGAGTTGGTTTTAACTATTCGTAACAATTACCAAAATTACAAACTTCTCATTTCTGCTCACCCTGTTTTTGGACGTATTCAAACTACAAAAGCAGATCTGCCTAATCCCCAGATACCAAATACGTTTACCATGATTATGCGAAAATACCTTCAAGGGGCAGTCATTGAAAACATTACGCAGATTGAAAATGACCGTATTTTAGAAATCGCATTTTCTAATAAAAACGAGATTGGTGATCACATTAAAGTCACTTTGATTATCGAAATCATGGGCAAACATAGCAATATCATTTTGATTGATAAGTCTGAAAATAAAATTATCGAGTCAATCAAACACATCGGTTTCTCACAAAATAGCTACCGTACTATCTTGCCTGGCTCTACCTACATCGCGCCACCTCAAACTGACGCGAGAAATCCCTTTACCATCGTTGATGAGAAACTCTTTGAAATCTTACAGACAGAGGACTTGTCACCTAAAAACCTTCAAAGGCTCTTTCAAGGACTTGGACGCGATACCGCCAGTCAATTAGCTGCGCAGCTAACTGATAACAAACTAAAACAGTTTAGGACTTTTTTTGCTCAAAGTTGTCAGCCTAACCTGACTGAAAATAGCTTTGCTGCTGTGCTATTTTCTGATAGTCTCCAAAACTTCCACACCTTATCTGAAGTAATGGACTACTTCTACCAAGAAAAAGCCGAACGCGATCGCATCGCTCAGCAAGCCAGTGATTTGATTCACCGAGTACAAAACGAACTAGATAAAAATCGGAAAAAACTTGCCAAGCAAGAAAAAGAATTATCAGACACAGACAATGCCGAAGAATTTCGACAAAAAGGGGAGCTGTTAACCACTTTTTTAAGTTTAGTTCCAAACAATCAAGATAGCGTTGAACTAGACAACTACTATACTGGTCAAAAAATTACGATTGCACTAGATAAAGCTTTGACACCTAATCAAAATGCCCAGCGTTATTTTAAAAAATATCAAAAGTTAAAAGAAGCTGTGAAGCATTTAACTGGGTTAATTGAGGAAACCAAACAAAGCATCCATTATTTTGAAAGTGTCGAGTATAGCCTTTCTCAGGCCAATATGGATGAAATTGAGGATATCCGAGAAGAACTCGTTCAAGCAGGCTTTATGAAGAGACGGTCAACAGACAAACGTCACAAACGTAAAAAACCAGAACAGTATCTGGCTTCAGATGGCAAGACCATTATCATGGTTGGGCGTAACAACCTGCAAAATGATGAATTAACTTTTAAAATGGCAAAAAAAGGGGAACTTTGGTTCCATGCCAAAGATATTCCAGGTAGCCATGTCCTTATTAAGGATAACCTCAACCCAAGTGATGAAGTCAAAACAGATGCGGCTGAACTAGCTGCCTACTACTCCAAGGCTCGCTTATCAAACCTTGTTCAAGTTGATATGATTGAAGCTAAAAAACTCAACAAACCAACTGGTGGCAAACCAGGCTTTGTAACCTATACTGGTCAAAAAACATTACGCGTTACCCCTACCGAAGAAAAAATTCAATCTATGAAGCAGTGATGACGCAAAAATATTCATTTCTTTTATAGATTAATCTAAATGCCTCTAATCTAATACCGAAACACAACCATCTGCCTAACAAGTCATTTTGATAAGAGGATGTTCAAAATGTCAGAATCTGGAACAAAAACTCTTACTTAACAAAAAATCAGCTGTTCAATAATCGTGAATAGCTGATTTTTATCTAACAATTAAGGTATGCTTCGTCCATAGAAGACACTTATTTGCTAACCTCATCCGTTGCAACGTCTTCGCCAAACCATTTTTTAGAGATTTCTTGGAATTTTCCAGTCTCATATAGTTTCTTGAAGGCAGCATTAACTTTTTTTACTAACGTCTTATCCTCTTTGCGTACACCTGCGGCAAAGTCTTCACCGTCAAATTTGCTTTCAATGATATTGTATTGGTCGAGTTCACCTTCCTGAGCGAGGTAGTAATTTGCATACACACGGTCAATCAAAAGTCCGTCAATACGATCATTTTTAAGGTCAATAAGTGCCTGCGTGAACGTTTCATATTGTGTCGCGTCATTATCCTTTACAAGGTCTTTCAAAACTTCAGGCTTAGATGTAAAAGCATCATATCCAGATGAACCAGACTGAGCCCCAAGAACCTTGTCCTTCATACCCTCAAAACTATCAATGCCTGATGATTTTTTGGTCACAAGAACTTGTTCATTTTTCATGTAAGGATTTGTGAAAGCTACTTTGGCTTGACGCTCTTTTGTGATAGAATAGCCATTCCAAATCAAGTCGATTTTGCCATTTTTCAATTCAGTCTCTTTCAAATCCCAATTGATTGGTTGCCATTTAACTTTGATGCCATATTCTTTGAAGACTGCATTTGCCAAATCAATGTCAAAGCCGACATTATTGCCCTTGTCATCTTCGTACCCCATTGGCACAAAGGTATTGTCAAAACCAATCGTGATTGATTTTTTAGACGTGTAGGTTTCCCAATTATCCTTACTTGTCGAACTTTTTGACCCGCAGGCTGCTAGAGAAACTGCCGCAAACAAGGTTACTGCACCTAATAAAACTTTTTTCAACTTCATAAACACACCTAGAACTTTCTTATTTTGGATTGATTTTTAAAATATTATCTGAAATGTTTTCTGCAAATTGCAAATCGTGTGTGACAACAATCTGAGTGATGCCAGCTTGACGATTTTGCAAGATTAACTTTTCAACTTCCTGACGTAACTCAGGATCCAGAGCACTGGTCGGCTCATCATAGCCGATAATTTGTGGGTCAATCATCATAGCACGCGCCAAGGCAACACGTTGTTTTTGCCCACCAGAGAGCGAATACGGATAGACGTCAGCATGTTCTCCAAGACCTAAGCGTTCAAGTAAATCCATAGCTTTTTTCTTGGCAGTTTCTTTGTCCATGTTCATTGTTTTAACTGGTGAAAGTGTCAAATTATCTAAAACAGTCAAATGAGGGAAAAGCTGGAAATCTTGAAAAACAAAACCAAGCAAATTGAGATTTTCCAAATGATTGATTGGAACCTCTTTGCCGTTATGAATAATTTCTCCAGAGTCAATCTTTTCCAAACCAGCAAGCATACGCAGAAGGGTTGTCTTACCTCCACCTGAAGGGCCGACAAGTGATAAAACCTTACCGTCCTCAATGATGAGATTAAAGTGGTCAAAAATCTGTTTCTGACCAAATTGTTTTGAAATATTTTTTAATTCTAACATCTGGTCACCTCTTATTTGTAAAAACTAAACTTCTTTTCGACACGCTTAGACAAGATTGTCACCACACCAATCAAGATGAGGTAAATAGCTCCTGCGATAAACATTGGCGCCAAAGTTGCATCACGATTTGCCGCAGTCTTACTTGCCAAAAGAAGATCACCAACACCAAGAACATAAACCAATGAAGAATCTTTGACAAGGTTAATGACTTCATTGAAAACACTTGGTAAAACTATCTTAATCACTTGAGGCAAGATGATGAAACGGATCGTTTGTAACTGGGTAAATTTCAAAACCTTTGCCGCTTCATACTGCCCTTTAGGGATAGCCTCGATACCGCCGCGGAAAATCTCAGCAAAGTAGGCTGCATAATTCATCACAAAGGCTAAAATTGCAGCTGGCATACGGTCAAAAGTAATACCAACGCTAGGTAAAACGTAATAAAAGAAGATTAACTGCAAGAGCAGAGGAGTTCCACGCATGACCCAGACATAGAGGGTCAATAACCACTGCAAAGGTTTAAATTTTACTTGCATCAAAAAAGCAAGAATCGCACCTAGCGGAATAGACAAAACAATGACAATAAAGAAAACCTGTAAAGTCACCACAGCGCCGTTCAACAAGCTAGGCAAAACTTGTAATATATATGACATAGCCTCTCCTATTTTCGATATAATGACATTATAGCAAATTTTCAGACGATTTAGAAGAGTCGTAAAGAAAAAAAGCTTATAAAAATACAGCTACTTCACTTAAAATGAAATAGCTGCTGTCTCACTTAGACCTTGTATTCACAGTTCAACCCTTCCATCTAAGGCTAGGTTTTCAGCTACTCATTGTTAGTTTTTTTAAAATACTGTCAGTATTCTCTCAAAAACTGCCTTGATTAGTTATACTCTTCGAAAATCAAAATTATCCGTTGTCAACTTGCCTTGATGAACTCAAGTTCTATCGTCGGCTTCGTTTCCTAGGCTACTTTTGATTTTCATTGAGTATTAAAAACTATCTCTTATCTAAAAGCACTTTACTTGTGAATACAGGTTCTAAATTTTTTTAACAAATTCTGATTTGAGTTTCATGGCACCAAAACCATCAATTTTACAATCAATATTATGATCACCTTCAACAAGACGGATATTCTTAACACGAGTGCCTTGCTTGATGTCTTTGGGAGCACCTTTTACTTTCAAATCTTTGATAACTGTTACAGTATCACCGTCAGCTAAGCGAGTTCCGTTGCTATCAAGGACAACAAGTCCCTCTTCTTCTGCGACTTCATTTGGATCCCATTCATAAGCACATTCTGGACAAACCAGCAAGATGCCGTCCTCATAAACATATTCAGAATTACATTTTGGGCAATTTGGTAACGACATAAATTCTCCTTTAAAACGATATACCTTTATTCTACTGTACTCATGAGTATTTAGCAAGACAACAGGTTTCTGAAATTGTTTTCAAACATCAAAAAGATAAAAGCGAAGTAAAAATGGTTAACTCTCAGACCTTCGGTATCTGAGTAAATCACAATTTCTTATAACCAACTAAACATATTACTCCTGTATCTACACGATTGGAAGAACCGAGCTAGTCTTTTGGTTTGCATTTCATCATTTTTTAGACTTTGTTGACTGATTCTGATTTCCAAAGACTCAAGAACTTTTTTTCAAAATACAGTCAGTATTCTCTCAAAAAAATGGCTTGATTAGCGAAAAACGATCTCTTATTTAAAAGTTCTAAGGAGACAATATAAAAGCTAGGTACTTCTACCTAACTTTTATGTTGTTAATCTTTATTCAACTGTAACTGATTTGGCTAGATTACGTGGTTTATCAACATCAAGACCACGTTGTAGGGTTGCAAAGTATGCGATTAACTGTGTTGGCACAACCATCGAAATCGCTGTCAAGAATGGGTGGACTTTGTTTATAATGATATCATCACCTTCTTTTGCCAAATCTTCTTCAACAATCGTTAACACATTAGCACCGCGTGCTACAACTTCTTGGATATTTCCGCGAGTATGTGCTGCAATACGTTCTGAGCCTGAAATAAGTGCTAACACAGGCACGCCATCTTCAATCAATGAAATAGTACCGTGTTTCAATTCCCCCGCTGCAAAACCTTCACACTGAATGTAAGAAATTTCCTTTAATTTCAAAGATGCTTCCATTGCAACATAGTAATCATTCCCACGACCAATGTAGAAAGCATTGCGAGTAGTACTGAGAAGTTTTTCAACTTTTTCAGCAATCAGATCTTTTTCGGTTAAGGTCGCTTCAATTGATTGTGCTGCAATGGCAAATTCATGTACTAAATCAAAATCTTTAGCAGCTTGATTACCAATAGCCTCACCTACTGCCTTAGCCAGTACAGCAAGAGTTGCAATTTGAGCTGTATAGGCTTTGGTTGAAGCAACAGCAATCTCTGGACCAGCATGAAGAAGCATAGTATAGGTCGCTTCACGAGAAAGCGTTGAACCTGGAACATTGGTCACTGTTAAGCTTGGAATACCTAGTTCATTGGCACGTACCAAAACCTGACGGCTATCAGCAGTTTCACCCGACTGACTAATGAAGATAAACAAAGGCTTTTTGCTGAGCAGTGGTTGATTATAACCCCATTCTGACGAAATTCCTAATTCAACTGGTGTTTCTGTTAAAGTTTCGAGCATGGTTTTAGCTGCAAAACCAGCATGATAAGAAGTCCCTGCTGCAATAATATAGAGACGGTCTGCTTCTTTGACAGCATCAATAATTTCTTGATCAACAATAATCTTATCATCGTCATCTGTATAAGCCTTGGTCAATTTACGCATTACAGTAGGTTGTTCATCGATTTCTTTGAGCATGTAGTAAGGATAAGTTCCTTTACCGATATCAGACAAATCAAGTTCTGCCGTGTAACTACCACGTTCAATCGCATTACCATCATAATCTGTTACTATCGCGCTATCTTTAGTTAAGACAACTAGTTCTTTGTCATGAATTTCCATAAATTCGCTGGTTTCGCGAATCATTGCCATCGCATCTGAACATACCATGTTGTAACCATCACCTAAACCAATCAAAAGTGGTGATTTATTTTTAGCAACATAAATCGTATCTGCATCTTCTGCATCAACAAGGGCAAAAGCGTATGATCCTTCGATGATATGCAAAGCTTTTTTGAAAGCTTCCAAGACAGACAAACCATCTGTTACAAATTGACCAACAAGGTGAACAGCAATTTCAGTGTCTGTTTGTCCTTTCAAGGTGTGATTTGAAAGATAATCATCTTTGATTTGAAGGTAATTTTCAATCACACCATTATGAACCAGGACAAAACGTCCTGTTTCTGAAGTGTGTGGGTGAGCATTCTCTTCTGATGCAGGTCCGTGTGTCGCCCAACGTGTATGCCCGATACCAGTAGAACCTGCAACGTCAATCCCAATTTTCGATCGAAGATCAGCGATACGACCAACCGACTTGATTAAACGACCATTAGCAGCACCATTTAGAACATAAATCCCTGCCGAATCATAGCCACGATACTCCAGTTTTTCAAGACCTTGCATTAAAATATCTGTCGCGTTACGACTTCCAACGACACCTACAATACCACACATATTTTTTACTGATAGTCGGCAAATATGCCCACTACTTTCTCCTTAAGTTAAATTTAAGAATTGGTACAGTCTAATAATCCACCACCAAAACTTGATGAAATCAGTATATAACTTTATTTTTTTTTTGTCAACTAAAGAATTGGTATAGTCAGTTTATCAAATTAAAAAAGAGTAGTCAAAAACTACTCCACATCAATAAAACCAAAATTACCCAACGGAAGCAACCTAAAGGTTACTACACCTCTGATTTGTGATTTACTAATCAGACCAAATTTCCGACTATCATTCGTATTTTGTCGATCGTCATTCAGAACCAAATATTTCCCTTTTGGAACAACATTACCAGTCTTGCCAGTAATTGTCTCAACTGTGAAATCATCGGTAAAGAGGGAACCCGCTGGTGCTTGGGAAAGGTAACTACTCTTCAACGACTCTATGTAATCCTGAGTTTCAATGGCATTATCCAAATAAAAAATATCATCCATGTAAGTCACCGATTGCCCTTGTGTAGCAATGACTCGGCTAATATAGAAAATACCATCCTCTTCGTAAACAATAAAGTCTTTGTACTGGGGCTGCTTGTTGCGGTTCACTAAAACCACATCGCCATTTTTCAGATATTGATTCGCAGCATCTTCATGAACACGAAAGGTGGAGAAAATAAAAATTCTCATCAAAATAAAAACTAATATCGCTAATAAAACTAGGATAATATTTCTAATAAAATCACGTTTAACCATAACAACTCCAATTCTATACTTGAATAGTATATCATTTTTTAGACAATAAAAAAAGCCCTCAATTCTAATTGAAACTTTGCAATAAAACTTATCATCCAAACTCTAGTTTACTCTTCAAAGCAAAAAAGCCTATCAAACAAGCTCTAAACGCTTGATATGATAGACTTTTTTCGTCGTAAACGGCTGGATACTCTTCATTTTCTGAATTGTAAGTATCCTAGCACTACTGACAGGGATACGTCAACAAAATCAAAGATTTCTGACTTACCGCCTTATTTTACTGTACGGATACGCATTGTATTAGTTCCACCTGATCCTACTGGAACACCTGCCACGATGATGATGTTGTCACCTGATTCAACAAGGCCTGATTCAAGAGCAACTTTTTCAGCTACTTCAAACATATCATCTGTTGAAGCTGGTTTTTCAGTAACAACTGGAATAACACCCCAGTTAATCATAAGTGATTTTTGAGTTTTCTCATCAAATGTTACTGCCAAGATATCAGCTTCTGGACGGTACTTAGAAATAGCACGTGCTGTTGAACCAGATTCTGTAAGGGCAACAACAAGTTTGATGTTCATTGAATTTGTAGCATCTTTAACTGCTGACGCAACAACTTCTGTTTTAGTTTCACGTGGGAATTTAGATGAATCAAGACGTCCATACTCTTTAAGAAGAGTTTGAGCATTTTTATCAATTGTAGCCATTGTACGAACTGATTCAACTGGGTATTTACCGTTAGCTGACTCACCAGAAAGCATTGTTGCATCTGTACCGTCGATAACAGCGTTGAAGACGTCAGATACTTCTGAACGAGTTGCACGTGGTTTATCAGTCATTGTTTCAAGCATGTTTGTTGCTGTGATAACTGCTTTACCAGCTGCATTAACTTTAGTAATGATCATTTTTTGGTAAACTGGCACCATTTCAAATGGTACTTCAATACCCATGTCACCACGAGCAATCATGATACCATCAGCTGCTTCGATGATTTCATCGATGTTGTCGATACCTTGTTGGTTTTCAATTTTTGCGAACAAACGAACGTGTCCGTTACCAGTTTCTTCACAGATTGCACGAACTTCGTTAACGTCTTTTGCAGTACGTACAAATGAGATAGCGATGAAGTTAAGACCTTGTTCAAGACCAAAACGGATATCAGCGTTATCACGTTCAGCAAGTGCTGGGAAAGGAATTTTAGTGTAAGGAATGTTTACACCTTTTTGTTTAGCAATGATACCATCATTTTCAACTTCAACGACAAATTCACGTTTGTCAGCATCTTTTTCGATAACTTTAAGTCCAAGTTTACCATCATCAACAAGAACTTGTTTACCAACTTCAACATCGTCAAAGATATCAAGTGCACCTGCAACGTTCAAAGCGATAACTTCACGAGTTGATTTGATACCTTGTTTTGTAGCAACACGAATCACTTCACCAGTTTTGTATGAGTACTCTTTAGCATCACCTTCGAACAATTCTGTACGAATTTCAGGTCCTTTAGTATCAAGAAGGAAACCAACTTTTTGACCAGCGATTTCTTCTGCTTTACGAACGACTTCCATACGTTCACCTTGTTCAGCATGGTCCCCGTGTGAGAAGTTGAAACGGAAAACATTAGCTCCTTCTTTAATCAATTCAGCGATTTTTTCAGCTGATGCTTGATGATCGAGTTTTTCACCCCAATAACCATCATCACCAAATTTTTTACCGCCGCGGATTTCTACCGCAGGTCCGAGTGTAGCAACAATTTTTACACGTTTATGCATGATAATATGAAACTCCCTTTATTTTTTTGTCGATTTACGACATTGATAACTAAAATGAATAGGTAAAACAGACTTCTTAGTGAGCGATGTCACGGTTCAATTGAGCCAAGTCAAGACGTGCTTTGTGTGGATTATTAACAATAATCTTACCGTCTTCTGTCAATGTGAACAAAGCACCTTCTTCTGCTGTTCCAAGGATTGGACTTTCTACAAGTTGTTCGTTGTGCACACCGACAGCAAGACCGCCGCGTCCTTCTTTAAGAAGTGTAACCGCATGTGCCCCCATCCATGATGCGAGAACACGATCACGTGGAGTTGGTGCACCACCACGAAGGATATGACCTAAGTTCGTTGCACGAAGGTCACTTGTATCACCAGCTTCTTTCATCAACTGAGCAAATTTTTCTGCATGCATCACACCTTCAGCAAGAACGATAATGTGGCGATGTTTTCCTTTTTCTTCATAGCCTTCACGAACTTTACGAACAACTTCGTTGATATCATAGGCTTCTTCTGGGATGATAATTTGGTCGGCACCTGCTGCAATACCCGCCCAAAGAGCGATGTCTCCGGCATTACGACCCATGACTTCAACAACAAAAGTACGACCGTGACTAAATGAAGTATCACGAATTTTATCCAAAGCTTCTGTCGCTGTGTTGATAGCTGTATCAAAACCAATTGTATAGTCAGTTCCAGCGATGTCATTATCAATTGTTCCAGGAACACCAACTGCTGGGAAACCATGCTCAGTCAAACGCATAGCACCATGATATGAACCATCTCCACCAACAACGACAACACCTTCGATGCCGTGTTTTTTAAGCTGTTCAATACCTTTTAGTTGCCCTTCAAGTGTTGCAAACTCAGGGTAACGAGCTGATTGGAGGAATGTTCCACCGTGTGACAAAGTATTTGAAACACTTTGAGCATCCAATGGGAAGATATCACCTTCCACCATTCCCGCGTATCCACGGTTGATACCATAGGCTTCCATTCCTTCTGAAATTGCTTTACGAACAACTGCACGAACAGCAGCGTTCATACCAGGAGCGTCACCGCCACTAGTCAAAACAGCAATACGTTTCATTTCCTATACTCCTTATTATTAATCTAACGTCCCTATTATAGCACATTCGTTAACAAAAAGCTTTATTTTTTTCACCGAAAAATCGTTTTCATAACATAGGGGTTTAGCTTTTCAAGCAGTTCTTGCGATTTTTTTACTGAAATATTCTGTAATTGCAAGGTTTGCTTACTATCTTGATAGTGAAGAACAACGTTGTAGCTTCCTGGGTATTCTTCCAACAACTCAGAGATTACTTGGTCATTTTGATGATTTTCTAATAGTAGCCATAGCCGTTCCGAACTAACTTCTTGTGCCCGTGTCATCACCATTTGTAGACGACCATCACGCTTCTGAATTTTCCCAGTCAAGTAGTAATACGCTCCCACCCTCAACTGATCCCTGTATTGTGCAAATGTTTCTGGAAATAGGGTAACATCTGTCTTTTTATGGGTATCTGTTACTTTGAGAAAAGCCATTTGTTGACCCGATTTAGTACGAATTACATGATTGTCAATCAACTCAACTAAAACAGTTGTCTGGGTATTTTCTTGTAAATCAGCTAAGGCTGTAAATTTCTGACTAGAACGTTTGGCAATCTCCGCAAGTGGATGGGGACTAAGTCCTACACCAAGAATCTCCTGCTCCATCTGGTACTTTTCTGCCAAAGAATAATCATCAAGTTCAATCCAATTATAGGATGTATCCGCAAAAAGACTCCCCAATTCATTAACAAACACAAAAAGATTTTCGAGATTTTCCTCTATTTTGTGTCTGTTTCCATCAAACTTATCAAAGGCTCCTACTCTAATCAAAGGTAAGATGTATTCGTTCTTTTGATAATTCGCAGGCAAACGTGTTAGAAAATCTTCAACATTACTAAATGGGCGGTTTTCAATGATCCAGTATGCCATGTCGCGAGAAATCGCTTTAATGTTCCGTAACCCCAAAGATATACGACCATTGGAAATTTTATCAGAGTAAGGAACGTTATTGATGTCAAATCCATCTAGAGTAAATCCCAAGTCCATAGCGTCAGTGATGTAATCAGCACTGGAATAATTCAACATAACATCAAAGAAAACACTTGGGTAGTGTGTTTTGAAGTAAGCAAGCTGAAAAGCTAAGGCCGAGTATGCAAAAGCATGACTTCGATTAAAACCATAACCAGCAAATTTAGCCATGCGTTCAAATAAATTTTGAGCAGTCTCCAAAGGATGACCTAGTTGTTGGGCACCGCTCAAAAATTCAGCTTCCATTTTCTTCATCTCTGTCAAATTTTTCTTTGACATTGCACGACGAAGTAAATCGGCCTTTCCAAGTGTAAATCCAGCATAAATCTGCGCAATTTGCATAACCTGCTCTTGGTAAAGCATGATGCCATAAGTTGGTTCAAGGATAGATGAGATGGCCGGGTCAATCAAATCAACCGCTTCCTGACCAAAACGACGCCGAATAAAATTTTCTGTGTAATCACTGGCTCCTGGACGATTAAGACTCGTTGTTGCAACAATATCTTCGAATTTCCTAGGTTTGATTCGTTTTAAAAGATTGATTGCTCCGCTTTGCTCAAACTGGAAAATTCCCTTAGTTTTCCCTGAAGCAAAAAGGGCCATTGTTGCCTCATCTTCTAAATTGATAGACTTAATATCAATGACTTGACCGTATTCTTTGGCAAGTTTTTCCTGCATTTTTTGAACAAAGGTCAGATTACGTAATCCTAAAAAGTCCATTTTTAGCAAACCATTTGCTTCAACAGCGCTGGCATCATATTGTGTAATCATCATATCCTCGCCTGCTTTAAGCGGAATGTGATCAGTCAAATTGTCATCACTCATCACAACGCCTGCTGCATGAATGGAGGTCTGTCGTGGATTGCCTTCAATTCGCTTGGCGATAGCAAAGGCACGCTGGTATTCCATTTTACTGTTGATAATTTGGCGAAAAGCTAGATTGTTTTCATAAACACTCGTCAAATTATCTCGAAAACCTATTTTTTTAGTGATATTGGTCAATTCATATTCGGGGGCGCCAAAACGTTTAAAAACATCACGAATAGCTTGTTTGGCACCAAATGTAGAAAAAGTCACAATCTGCGCAGAATGCAAGCTACCATAACGATTGCGAACATAGTGTAAAAATTCACTACGATAAATATCTGGCAAATCAATATCAATATCAGGCATGCTGTAACGCTCTTCGTTTAGAAAACGTTCAAAAAGTAGATTATTTTTGACGGGGTCAATACCCGTGATATCTAATGCAAAGGAAACTAGACTTCCAGCAGCAGAACCACGGCCCATTCCCATATAGTAACCGCGGCTACGACCAAAACGCAGTAAATCCCAAACGATAAGAAAATAATCATCAAAGCCCATTTTGTGAATAACAGTCAGTTCATGCTTCAGCCTTTCCTGATAAGCAGGTAACCAAAGGTTTTTCTTTTTCAAGCCCTGTTCAGTTAACTCTGCCAACTCATCTACTGCCAATTTTTGACGATTGAAACGTGGCAATTTTAATTCAGTGTTAAACTCATAAGAAATTTCTGCAACCAATTTTTCTAAATTTATCAAGGCTTCTGGAAATTTCTCCTGAAAAACTTGGGTAACTATAGCACAATCTTTCAGGTTTTGATTATTCGGTGCTGGCGGAACATCTTTCAGGGGAAGATTATCCCGAATGGCATGTAGCATGTGTAGCGTCTCAACATCATCACTGTTAAAATAGCGAACAGGTTGTAAGGGAAGAATCGGTTTTGTGTAATTCTTTTGAGGTGAGTCTTCCCACACACCAATGTAGTATTGAAATGGCAAGTTTAGATTATCAGCTTCTAAATCCTCTGGAAGGATAACGGCAATATCTAACAGATAGGTCGGTAATTCTTCCAACGAAATTCTCTCGGTCATTTGTCTGGTCGAGATTTTCATCAAATTTTGATAACCGTTTGTATTTAAGGCAATCAAATAAAGAGATAACTCTGTCGTCTCTAATAGGATTTTTAACTCTAAACCAAGAACAGGTTGCAAACCACTCGCTTGAGCTTCTTTGATAAAATGATAAGCCACATACAAATTATCTTTGTCCATAATACCAATGGTCTTATATCCCAAAGTCTTTGCCGTAGCAATGTAAGTTTTCAAATCAACTAGACTATCCATAAATGAATAAACCGTTTTGGTATCTAATTGGGCAAACATAATTTCTCCTTCTCGATTAGTTATATCTATTTAGTTCAATATCTGAAAATCATTTCCTTGTACACTGGTCAATCTTGATTGTATTCGCACACAAGTAGGCTATTTCATCCTTTAACAAAAATAAAAGAATTCACTCACAAATTTTACTTGAGCCTAGGTGAAGGGTAATAGCATTTCAACTGATACTCTTCAAAAACCAAATTCAGACCCTGTTAACTTGATTTAATTTTCATTAAATGTGAAGACTGCTTTTAATTGTATGACATTAAGAAAGTAACAAGTACTATCTTCTACTCTTTTTGTATATCAACATCTTTATTATACTATGAAATGTGCCAAATTGTAGAAAAAGCAAATCATTTTCCACTGATTAGAGGTCATCTAACAGCGCTAGACTTTGAGAAGATTAGAAAAAAATACAAAATATCAACTTTCTCTAAACTCCGCATTTTCCCACTTCCATTTTTAAGACCCGATACCTAACAAGCGAAGTGCTTATAGATAAAAGATAGTTTTTCGCTAATCAAGGCAGTTTTTGGAGAGAATATTGACTGTATTTTGAAAAAAACTACGGATGAGTAACTCAAAACTAGCCTTGGATAGAAGCGCTGATACTCAATGAAAATCAAAAGTAGCCTAGGAAACGAAGCCGACGATAGAACTTGAGTTCATCAAGGCAAGTTGACAACGGATAATTTTGATTTTCGAAGAGTATGAACTGTGAATACAGGTTCTAAAACAAATATAAGCAAAAAACCCTTTAACTAAAAGGGTTTAGAAGTTTTAAAAACCTTAAATGGAGCCGGTGGGAGTCGAACCCACGTCCAAACACCTGCCAACATATTTGTCTACAACCATAGGTTATGCATTTGATTTAACTGAGACACGACACATAACTCAACCCTTGTCACAGCGAGCCTATCAATCTCTTTTTGGTCAGCTAGGCAATAACCAAACGTAATCTGCTAATAATAAGACCTCTAGCTAACCACAGATAAGTCAACAGAAGTCACGCCCGCTGGTTTTTAGGCAGCTAAAGCGTAAGAGTTTGTATTTTTTGCAGTTATATTTAACTGAGCGTTTACGTCGCCACACGAGTCGCAAAATATGCCTCATAATGCCTGTCGAATCCGTAACGACCCCAGACAAGACAATGTGATACACTCACCTGTACATTATAGCAAATAATGTTTCAAATAGCAAAAAAATAGTAGATATGTTATGATAGAAGCATGAAAATGAAATTGTCACAACGTTATCTATTTTGGCAAAAAGTCATTAAAGTTTTGGGAGTATTAGCACTCATTGCCTCAGGCGTTTTTGTTATCTGGCTCTACCGTCAGGGCATACTTAATGACAGTAATGAATTGAAAAGTCTTGTTAAGCACTATCGTTTTTGGGGACCACTTGTTTTTATCTTGATTCAGATTATACAAGTTGTCTTTCCAGTTATACCTGGGGGAGTTACAACCATCGCTGGTTTTCTTATTTTTGGTCCAGTTTTGGGTTTTATCTATAACTACATAGGTATCCTAGTGGGGAGTGGTATTCTTTTTCAATTGGTTCGTATCTTTGGCCGAAAGTTCATTCTTCTTTTTGTATCAGAAGAAACTTTTTATCGCTACGAAGCGAAACTAGAAACTCCTGGTTATGAGCGATTCTTCATTTTTTGCATGGCTTCTCCTATTTCTCCAGCAGATGTCATGGTCATGATTACTGGATTGACACAAATGTCGTTCCGAAAGTTCATGATTATCAACATCATTGCAAAACCGCTATCTATCATTGGTTATAGTTACCTTTGGATCTTCGGCGGTGATTTAGTTAAAATATTTTTAAAATAGAAAACACCATCAGACATGGATTAACACATCTGATGGCTTTTTTTATTGAATATTTAATTTATTCTTGATAATAAAGTATGTGCCACTGTAAAAAATAGCAATCTCAACGATAAACTGCACAAAGTAGTAATAATAAAATCGTGTAGAATAAATTTGGTCATTGATGAGAAGATTATTATCAACAAACATCACTGACAGAATAGAAAGCAAAATGGCTAAGACGACATAGAAAACAAAGCCCATTAACACACGACGATCAGTAAATAATTGTCCTAAAGCTATGGCTAGGTAAATCATCAAGGTTCCTGCAATAGCAGATAGTAGCACATATAAACTGAAGAAAAACGTATTGCTTTCAGGAAATATTTCATGGATATAAGGTAAGACAATCAACAGTTCTTTAACACCTACAGAAGGAATGACAACCAATAAAATTGCGATGATAATAACCAGAGCATTGAAGAAACTCCAAATTATTGATGCTACTAACTTAGATAAGATAATCTGGTGAATCGAGGCTGGTAGGGTTAATGTTAGGTAACCTTCTCTACCAAAAATATTGTTATAGAAGCGTTTGATGATAATGAATATGGTCGCCGCCCACGAACTTGCAATTAAAGCACCTAAAATTAAAAATAAGGAGAAAGGAATAATAGACGAAGTCAAATTATCTGTTCGTTCCATCAGCGATTTTAAGAAAAATCCTAAAATGGGAGCAATAACAAGGATTGCACTATTTAAGGCAAAATACCACTTTCCCACATACTTGAATTCGTATTTTAAGAGTTTTGCAAACATATTATCCTCCTATACCCTGTACTTATCACGAAACAGCGAATCAATTGACTCGCCATATTCTTCACGTATATCATCTGCATTTCCTTGCAAAATTATCCGTCCTTCTTTAAGGAAGATGACTTCATCAAGAACTGACTCAATATCTGCAATGAGATGAGTTGAAATAATCACTGATGCATCTTCAGAATAGTTGTTTATTATTGTGCGCAAAATATAGTCACGCGCTGCAGGATCAACTCCTCCAATCGGCTCATCTAGAATATACAATTTTGCTTGACGACTCATGACAAGGATGAGCTGAACTTTTTCCTTATTTCCCTTAGAAAGATTTTTCAATTGTGCATTAGGATCTAAATCTAAATCTTTCAACAGACAATTGGCTTTTTCACGAGAGAAATCATCATAAAAATCCTCAAAATAGTCAATAATATCTTTAATTTTCATCCAATCTCTAAAGTAAGTTGTGTCTGGGAGATAAGAAATAATCTTTTTTGTTTCAATAGAAGGACGGTAACCATCAATAACAATATCCCCTGAATCCGGTTGTAGCAAGCCATTAATTAATTTTATCAAAGTAGTCTTACCACTACCGTTTGAACCAAGCAAACCTATAATCTTTCCAGTTGGCAAAGTAAGGCTCAAATCATCGATCACAACTTGTTTTTTATATGATTTTGTGACATGATGTAGTTGCAAAAGTTGGGTCATCTTAGTCAACCTCCTTGAGATAAGTTTCTAGTATTGAGGGGATATCTTGAGTGTCAAAACCAATCTTGGCCATATTGTCAACAAAATTTCTCAGTTCTAATTCAGCTACTTCTTTACGTTTTTGTGCAATAATTTCTGTATCATCTGTTACAAATCGACCAGACGTTCTTTGTGAATAGACCATACCTTCGCGTTCTAGTTCTGAGAAAGCACGTTGCATGGTGTTAGGGTTAACTCCGGCAATCTCTGCTAACTCACGAACAGTCGGAAGTTGCTCGCCACTTTTGATTTCTTGACTGATAATTTGCATTTTAACATGCTGCGCAATTTGTGCATAAATCGGCGATTTTTCATCAAATTTCCAGGACATACGGTGCCTCCTTCTGATATATTAAATAAGTAAAAACATTTGTACCATTTAAACGATACAAAAATGTTACCAAAAAGTCAAGCCATTTGCTGATTTATTTTATACTTAAAAGTAAATCTTATCTTAATGCACTAATAACCTGTATTTACAAGTGAAGTGCTTTTATATAAGAGATGAGAGTGCTGAACTGTGAATACAGGTTCTAAGATTCGGTGACAATGGCATATTGAACAGGATATATGGTTTTAGCAAGTTTAAATCAGTGAAATGAACAGACTTTCTCTTTCATTTTTGATAGTACTACGACCTTCCTACTACTATTTTCGTGGTGATGGTTTTGAGGAACAGATTCGTTTTATTTTTTGGGTGAATACTGTTATATTTTCTGTAAATTGCCTGTTTATTTCAAATTTTTCAGAAAGTTTTTCATGTAAACGTTTCAGGTGCTTGAAAAAAATAAGTAGAGTAGTAGACTTATAAACGAAGGAGTTTTATATGAAATTATACGTTCAATTTATGATTATTCTTGTCTTCTCCTTTCTTGGAGAAGCTATTTCATCCATTTTTCACCTTCCTGTGCCAGGAAGTATTATTGGACTAACTTTGCTATTTCTAGCCTTAGAATTTAAAATCATTCGTCTTAGACATATTACTCTAGTTGGTGATTTTTTATTGGCTAATATGACCATTCTCTTCTTGCCTGCAGCGGTAGGTATTATGGAAAAATTTTCAGATATCAAACCTTACTTACTTCCTATCTCATTGATAATTTTAGCAGCCATTTTCATCAATATTGCTGTCATTGGTTTCGTTGTTCAAATCATTAAGAAAAATTTCGAAGGAGACTATATTGACAAAGGAGCACGTCATGACTGAACTTTTTTCTAATCCTATTTTTGGTATTATGTTATCCATCTTAGCCTATCTATTTGGAATACTAATTTTTCGACGATTTCCTCATCCAATTACAACACCACTCCTCTTGGCCACTGCTTTTATCATTATTTTTCTAAAAACAACTGGCATTTCTTACAAGGATTATTATGTTGGTGGCAGTTATCTCAATATGTTAATTGTACCGTCAACAGTTGCTCTCGGAATTCCTCTCTATCGCTCCTTTCATTTGATGAAACATCATATTAGGAGTATTTTACTTGGTATTCTTATCTCTTGTGTCATTAACACTAGTTTTACGGCTTTTATTGCCAAACTCTTTGGGATGAAATATTTCCTTGCCATTTCTCTTTTCCCTAAGTCGGTGACAACAGCTATGGCAATTGGGATTACCGATAAAATGGGAGGAATTACAACAATTACCTTAGTTGTCGTTGTGATTACTGGCATCCTAACAAGTGTCTTGGGACCAGTCTTTCTCTCCCTATTAAAAATTGATGATCCTGTTGCCATCGGACTAGCCCTAGGTGGAACAGGGCATGCTATTGGAACAGGAACTGCTTTAAAATATGGTCGTGTTGAGGGAGCAATGGCTGGGTTAGCTATCGGTATCACGGGGATGACTTATGTCCTAGTTAGCCCAATCGTTGCACAAATTATCCTAAAATAGCTCTGTCACTCTTCAAATATGATACAATAAAAAAAAAGATTAAAAAGGAAAATCAAGTGAAAAAAGGATTTTATCTCGTGACATTGAGTCTCTTACTAATTAGTCTCACCGCCTGCTCTAACAAAAATAAGGAGGCTACTTCACCTAGCTCCGATACTGAATTGTTAACTTCCAGTTCAAAAACTGAACATGAGGATGTTCGACTTAATTTCAATAAAATTGTTCTTGCTCAGGCTGCCAATGAATTTAAGGGAGGTACAACCCTTGAAGAATTAAAAGCGATGTACGGTGAGCCAACTTCTCAAAGTCAGACTCCCGCTGGCGATGTAACATTGGATTCTTATACATGGAACTTTGACTCTGTTGTGGTAACAGTTCAATTATTTGAAAATAGTTCTATTGCTCGCTCTATTTCAAACTTTGTTTTTTCGCGAAAAGCTACTATTGATCAGAAAATGTATGACAAACTTGAAAATGGAATGACTTTTAAACAAGCAATTGAGATTTTAGGAGAACCTGATGATTTTTCTCAAGCAGCTTCTTCTGATAAGGTAGAACTACAAGCAATGTGGGTTAGCGGATTTAAATCAGAATCAAATTCTGACCAAAGTCGTTCAGCTAGTATCACACTAAGTTTTGAAAACGATGCGTTGACTCAAAAAAGTCAAACTGGGTTGAACAAATAATCATTTTAGGGCTAGATAAAGACACCTTTGTATGAAGATGTTGGAACGTAGACAAACTCCTACAAATACAATAATTTGGATAATTGAGGCTTCTTTTCCATAGATGTAAAGTCTCCCCATATTGTTCATCTGTAATTTTCAATTTTGCTAGATCTTATAATTGATAGGCCTAGTCATATTTTGTAGAATAGAGACAATGGTATCTTTAGCGTTGATAACTAGTGTTCCTACAATCAGGATATTGTATGACAAAGCGGACAGCCTGCACCATGTCTCCCCATGATGCAGGTCATCTTAGACCTGAGGGAAAAATATGGTTTGATGGTTCGGGCCGAGCGTTACCGCTCCGACCAAGAAATATCCCTGAACGTGACCAACAATACCTCAACAGTTAAGAAAAGGCTGGATCTGTGCCCAATGTCATTAAGTTAACTAACCTATCACGTTTTGTGGTAGGTTAGTTTTTTTCTATGGTACACTAAAAATAAAAGGGGAAAAGTCATGTTAGATCAGTAAAGGTCTAATAATGTCTATTTTAGCGGTTGTAAACCCTGTTAAATCAAGGTTTGAGAACGAGTCGTATCTAATGTGTAGAGAAAAATGTAGAGATAAATCAAGCTGTTAATTTTGAAACTTTATCAAGATAAATATCCACTGCTCTAAATTTTTGCTTAGGTGCCAATTCAGCATAGGTGTCCATTGTCGTCGTGATAGACTTATGTCCCATTCTGATTTGCAATTCTTTCCAGTTTGCTCCAGCATTTAACATCAAAGAAGCGTGAGTGTGACGGAATAAGTGAAAACCATAATCAGGCAATCCTAGTGAGGACAGGCGCTTCTTGAGTGTAGCACGCTCATTTCTATCGCACATATAGTTTCCATAAATTGTTGGGAAAATTAAATCAGATTTGGGTAAGCCATGTTTTTCAAAATAAGCATTCATCTCATTGTGAAAATTAACTAAAGTAACAATTATTTCATTAGGAACAGGAATTCGCCTATTTCCAGCGTCGGTTTTTGGAGTTGGTTTACAAACCATCTCACCCTTTAAACCTAGCTTTTTATTTGCCCTTTTCCACATTAGAGTTTTATTTACGACAATTTCATTGGTTTCTATATCTAAATCATGAATCTCCAATGCTAGCAATTCATTGATACGGCAAGCTGAAGCAAGTAGGGTGTTGCAAATGACTTTGAACCTACGATTAGCTCGTGTATCTGGTAAATCTGATAAAAATTTTAACCAGTGTGATANATCTTCATCATGTAGTACCATAATTCGCTTCTTGTTTGCCTTTGGCTTTGGAGGAATTTTGATAGTCAATGCTGGATTCTTTAACAAACCATAGTTTGTTATCCCAAAGTCAAAAATATCGCTTAACTTATGAGCTACAGCTCCAAAATCTTTTGCCCTTCCTTTTTGAGCTCGTT
>NZ_KB904481.1 GCF_000380105.1 Streptococcus orisratti DSM 15617 | reverse complement strand
TGACACGCTCTATGTCGCGTGTTGGTAAGTGTATTGACAACGCACCAATTGAGAGTTTCTTTGGGCACTTTAAGACGGAGTGCTATGATTTGAAGAAATATAAGACCTTTGAGGAGCTGGTTTCAGATATTGATGCCTACATCTATTTTTACAATCATCAACGTTTTCAAGAACGCAACAACGGCCTTGCCCCTCTTGAAATGAGGAACAAGGCCGTCGCCTAATCTTTTATTATTTCATTGTCCACTTGACAGGGAGCAGTTCAACAGCATCAGCCCCCGTGGAAATAGACACTAGTCCGCTAATCTGGTCACAAAGTGTAAAGAGATAGCCTCCATGTGCAAAACCGTAATAATTTAAGGACTTGTCGACAACTTCTGTCGTCACTACTACATGACCTTCTTCGTAAGACACCAATTCAAAATTTTCAAAAACACGAATTTCATGTAATTTATCTTCCATATGTCCTAATGCCTTCCACAACATTTTACGGCTGAGGTGTCATGTATCAGGCCTCCCGAAAGATAAATCTGAACGGCATCATCCGCATTTCCAGACACTCCAGCATAGACAGCTATATCTGTCATATCAAACATTCGCATCACCCCTGGTCCGATACTATTGACAATAACTACATCAACTTGTTCATCCAACAGGGCTTTAAATTTTTGAGAGCCATGCTCTTCAGGTAGTGATAGATATGCAGTTGTCATAACTACTTGTTCAGATAGGTTGTACATTTTAAAGCGTGTGCTAAGTCCAAAATGCCCAAAAATAGTATCGTCATCAGCTACAGGAATTGCAACTTTTACCATAATTCCTCCTTTTTCTTACTAAAAACAGACATCAATCAGTGATATTATCTAATAATTCAGCTATATCATCAATCACTTTAGCGTTCATGGTATTAAGTTTTGCTATTTCCTCAGAGCTATAAGGAAAGGTATTAAGGAGAATACCATCCATCCCTACAGCACTAGCGACAAGCATATCTGATGTAAAATCATTACCAACCATGACACAATCAGCAATGTCTAGATGGTTTTCTTCAAGCAAATGATGCATAAAATCTGGCTGTGGCTTTTTCATCTGAAAATCAGATGAGATATAAATCTTGTCAACCAAATCCGCACAGCCCGTTAATTCAATTTCTGGCTGCGTAAAGGCACGTTGAGCATTGGAAAGAATAAAAATTTTGCCACCTTTATCCTTAATCGTTTGTAAGGTCTTAAGTGTATTAGGATAGGCCTTTAAAATTTTACGAGAATTTATTCTAAACACATTAGCTATTAAATTTCCCCAACTTTCCATATCTTTGATGTGGTTCTCGGTTGGATGTGTCTTTTCTGATTCGGTTAAAAGCTTGATAAAAATAACCACTAAATCAATTTCGACATGCTTGTAAACCGTCTGTTCATACAGTCGTTCTTCTTCAGCTTTAATCAAATCTAGATACTTTTGACGTAGTCTATGTGGTGTGTAATCCGCACCATAAGTAGCATAGAGAGAAGTCAATTGTTGCCAGACAGCTAAGTCTTCCTCATCAGTCAATATATCTACCAAAGTTCCATAAAAATCAAAGATATAATTTTTATATGTTAAGTCTTGCATGAGTCCCTCCATGGATTTATTATAGCACGAAAGGAATGCTCGAACAATGGATTTTTCGGCAACACATTGCCTTCTCCTGTCGCTTTAATTCTCCTTATCGTTCGTCAGTACCAACTGTCTATTTTGATTTTAACTAATACTCTTCGAAAATCAAAAATATCCGTTGTCAACTTGCCTTGATGAACTCAAGTTCTATCGTCGGTTTCGTTTCCTAGGCTACTTTTGATTTTCATTAAGTATAAGTACTGAAAGCTACAAGCTTATCGCTTTCATTTTCAATTAAAAAATACTCCAAAACTTTGAATTTTTTAGTTATTGAAGTATCTGTTCACGTTTTTCAATTTTTTATTACTTTATTGACTAATACTCAATAAAAATCATAGCCAGACTAGTTTCAATAGTCTGTGAGAGTCTAAATGTTAGAAATGGAGCGGACATCCACTCATATCAACAACATACAGACAAAAACAGAAGTTCATCAAATCAAGGCAACAAGGTCTGAATTTGATTTAAAAAAACTATCACTTTGTTGTCCAATACTAGGCTTTGCCACTAGAGAAAGCCTAACATATAGTCAAGTAGTTTATCTTTTATTACTTCGACGTAAGAGGAAACTCCGTTTCCTTATTTCCAACTTCAAACACTCCACTGGATTGTTTGAACTCACTTTGCCGTACTTTACGAAAGTGACTTGCTTCGCACGTCTTATTTCCAACCTAGAACAGCCTAGAGGCTGTTCTAGCAACCTGCAGCTCGTTGCCTTGTACTAAAAGCAAACTAAAAGACTATACAATATTAAGTTGCTATTTTTTAGCTAAACTAGCAGCACGTGCTAGTGAGGAATCAATATTAGCACAAAGATTTTCTTCACCAATTTTGTCGATAAATCCTGCTTTTTCCATGACACGATAAGGTTGGTCATTTACGTGTGACAAAATAAGAGTCATGCCACGTTTTTGACAAATTTCTAAGGTTTCTTCCAAGGCATCCAAACCAGAAACGTCCATGGCAGGGACATTACGCATCCGAAGAATTAAGGCATTCTTACCCTCTTCGTGCTCAATGTTTAGAAAGTCATTGACAGCACCAAAGAAAAGAGCGCCAAAAAGTTCATAAACAACTGCATTTTGAGGAATATATTTTAAATCAGTGGTTTCGGAAAGTTCAGAGTCATCATGTTCATCTTTCTCAACCCATTGTCTCACTTGAGCCACATCTGCCATACGTTTTAAAAAGAGAAAAGCTGCTAATACCATTCCAAATTCAATAGCAACGACTAAGTCAAAAAATACAGTTAAAAGAAAAGTAATTACTAAAACAGCAACATCACTTTTAGGCGCAGTACGAACCATATGTACAAATGTGCGCCAGCCACTCATATTATAACCTACCATAATCAGGACAGCTGCTAAACAACTCATAGGAATCAGAGAAGCATATGGCATCAAGAAAAGTAAAATTAACAATAAGGTAAGCGCATGAATCATCCCCGCTACGGGTGTTCGACCACCGTTTCTAACATTCGCTGCTGTTCGAGCGATTGCACCAGTGGCTGGAATTCCACCAAACAAAGCCGACATCATATTTCCGACACCTTGACCAACAAGTTCAGCATTAGAACGATGATTCCCACCAATCATCCCATCAGAAACCACAGCTGAAAGTAGAGATTCAATAGCTGCTAAAATGGCAATCGTAAAGGCTGGGGAAATCATTTGTCGAATTAGTGAGAAAGACAACACTGGCATAGAGAAATGAGGTAAACCAGCCTTAATTGTGTATAAGTCCCCAATTGTTTTAACGTCTAATTTCCCAAAAGCAACAATGGCCGTTGTGACAAGAATAGCAACTAGGGAACCTGGAATTTTTTGAGAAATCTTAGGCCAGAAAATCTGAATGAGCAAAGCCAATATTCCAATCAAAAGCGTTTGCCAATTTAGGCTATGCATGTTTTCAGCATAGGCAACCATTTTCTCTACAAACTCCGCTGGCACGGCTCCCATGTCTAATCCAAAAAAATCCTTGATTTGCCCAGCAACAATTCCTACGGCAATCCCGAGAGTGAATCCCACTGTAATGGTCTTAGGAATAAACTTGATTAGATCACCAAAATGCAACAATCCCATAATAATAAGCATCAAACCAGCTAAGAAAGTTGCTACCGTCAGACCAGCCATACCATACTGCGCAATGATACCATAAATAATCACTACAAAGGCTGCCGTTGGTCCTCCAATTTGGACTCGGCTACCGCCTAGAAATGAGATAAAAAAACCAGCAACGACAGCCGTATAGAGACCTTGTTCTGGATTAACACCTGAAGCTATCGCTAAGGCAATTGATAGAGGCAAAGCAATAATTGCCACAATAATCCCTGCAACAAGGTCTTTGACAAACTGTGCCCCTGTATAATTCTTCATTAAACTAAAAAATTTTGGTGTAATGTATTTAAAAGCGTCCATTTTCCCCTCCTCCTTTTTTGTTCCCAGACACTTGCGAGAACCTACTATCATTTTAGCACATCTCGTTTGAAATCTCTAGATTATGGGAAATCCTATTTTAATCAAGTAAGAGAAGGATAGACTTTTATTTGTATTTATAGAGACTTGATTGCAGCATCTAAAACTTCCATGACAGCTCTGCTATGTTCTAGAGCAGCCTTTTGGTTGTTGTACTCACGGTTAGAAATAATATTTTGAAAGGCGACAAACTCATCGTGCATGCGGTGGTTGAGACTATTTTGGTTGACAAGCTGCATACTTTGACCGTTAAGGCTAAGATTAACTTCTGGCATCGTATTAGTCGGACCTAAAATGGTTACTGATCCTTTGTTACCTTGAATCGTCGAGCGAATATCTGCACTGCAATCCTTGGCGCCGATACAGACACACTTAAAGTGACCATAGTCCATAACGAGCATGCCAGAGGTGTCCACACCACGTTCCATATTCGCCAAATAGTGAACCATCTCAGGTTTACCGAAGAGGCCGACTACCAAATGAATATTGTAAATATTGAGGTCACGTAGAGCGCCTCCACCTTTTTCTGGGTCAAAAGCTGGCGCAATCTCACCACGTTTGAAAGCATCATAGCGTGAGCTATACTGGGAATAGTTACATTCCACAATTTTTATATCCCCTAGCTTGGGTAAATTTTCCTTGACATAGGAAAAATTTCCTAGATATTGGTTGGTGATAGCTTCTAGGAGAAAAAGCTGACGCTGCTCTGCTATTGCCACCAAGTCCTCAAACTCCGCAAGTGTTAAGGTAAAAGGCTTCTCACAAATCACATGTTTGCCCGCCTGCAAAGCCTTCTTGACATAATCATAATGCAAATGGTTTGGAAGTGCCACATAAATGGTGTCAACGTCTGGATTTGCCAAAATGCTATCATAATCGCTACTTGCTTGAGAAATGCCGTAAATTTCAGCGAGTTTTTGTGCTTTTTCAAGACTTCGTGGTGTTGATAAAATAGCACTTAACTCAATGCCATTAATTTCTTTTAAAACGGGTAACACTTCGTCAACAATTTTTCCTGTTCCTAAAATGGCTAATTTCATGAATTTCCTCCTATCGTATCTTGCTAAACTGTGGGATAAACCACTTCAAATTCTTCTAAAACGATTAAGCTTTCTGGTGTGAATGTCAACCCACATTCTATAAAATAAGGTTTGAAAAAATCTTCATGTGCTTCACGCCATCAGGCTAAGTTTTTATCTCTTTCTCCCTCTTTGTAATGTAAGCATGCTCTGCTGAACCATCTTTAAACGGCAGAAACGTGACTTGCTTGAATTGGACGATACAGATAGTCTCATCTTGACTATTCAGAATCACATCACAGCTACCAACTTGCGGAATGGGGTCATTATCAATATCATATAAATCATAGGCTTAGGCAGTTGCTGTCTTGATCCCTTTAACAACCAAATCCGCCAGCAAATCTGGTTTCGCACCAAATTGCCAAGTGTCAATGTCATCTCCAACATCCGGATGGATTCGCTTGTATTTACTCCAACATTCTTGCGGTGTCATTGTAATCTCCTTAACAATTCTCTAAGCGAAATCATCTTTAGTACTGTCGGACTGCCAATGGTATTCTATCTTGTGGGCGATATCCTTGGCCTTACTTAGTCCAAATTGATCGCTAATAAAGCCTAAGACCATGTCCATCCCTGCCGATACTCCTGAAGACGTGTAATATTTGCCATCAACCACCCATCGAGCTTGTCTAACCCAATCTACTTTTGCATTGGTGGAAGAGACCCAATCAAATGAGCGCTTATTGCTGGTGGCCCTACGACCGTTCAAGAGTCCAGTTTCAGAAAGCAGGACCGCTCCTGTGCATACAGATAAGACATAGCTTGCATTCTCAGCATAACTTTTTACATAATCAATAAAAGAAGGCTGCAAGTAGATGCTTCTAGTCCCTTGGCCTCCAGGAATGAGTAGAATATCGCAGCTTTCACCTGGGCTCATTTTCTCTGTATCAAGGTTTAAACCAACCTTATTTTTTATTCTTCCGCCAAACTCGGAAACATAGCGAAATCGAACCTCATCTAAAAAAGATAGCAATTCGATTGGTCCAAATAAATCTAAGGGTTCAAAACCATCAAACACTAGAACGATTACTTCTAACTTTGTTGTGCTGCTCATTTAAACCTCCGATACAATACCCAAAATAACTTTGGTAGCTTTGCGGCTTTTCTTTCTCCTTTTAAACCCTTCCTTGCTGTCACATACCCAGACGGTTTTTCCCAACCAAATTCTCATATATAGTGAAATCGGCTTAATATTGCCAACAATCCCTTTCATTTCAAATTCACTGCCGTCCGCATGTTCAAACTCTGTGCGCAACCACCATGTATTACCATACCCCAATTCGATAAATTTTTTCATTATAGACTCCACTTCTTGACATCATAATCTAAGAACTCACCCTTTCAAAAAGGGTGCGATTTCTTCGGCATATTCTTCTAAAAGACTTGATTGATAGACTTTTTCACGTCTTGAATCCCTAACCTGCCGCCATAAAATAGAGGCAACCTTCATTGGTGGATAGAACTGTTTACTCAAAGGGTCTTGGTTAAAATTTTTCACAAATCGGTTCCATTGATAGGTCTTTTCTTCGGCATTATCAGGCGAGGGCACTTGCGGTACTTCTAAGACTGCTATCAAATCAGCGATAGTTGCCGAATAATCCTGACTCGCCTCAACCTCTCTCATTTTAATCGCCATTGCTTTTTTGAATGAAAATTTATCAAGGCCAAAGTAGTTTTGGAAAAATTGTCTAGCCTCATCATTGAATGAAAATCCTGAATCCAATAGCTTAGTATTCAAAGTTATTTCAGATGCACTCAAAGTTTTTTTCAAACGTTTGTTTCGTCTAACAGGACAAATTTCCTCTGGTGCTTTCCCTGACAAATACTCTAGGATATAAGCTGTCAGCTCTGCCTTGGTGCCATAGGCTGGCAAGTGGTGTTGACGACAAATATCTTCTAACTCAGTTTTGTACCAGTACTGTTCTCTAAATTCGGCAATGGTCATCTTTTCGGCAAATTCTGCCATATCATACTCCTATTTCAAACTCCATCCGCCATCCATTTTAACAATTTCTCCTTGCATAGATGCCGCCTTTCCAGATGCCAAAAACAAAGTTAACTCTGCAACTTCCTCAGGTAAACTCCACCGTCCGATGGGCGTTTCACTTGCAACCCAATCTGCCAAACCGCCAGGCTCAAAATCTGCTTGTGTCATAGCGGTTTTGACCGCACCTGGTGCAATACCGAAAATTTGGATACCATCTTTGGCATAATCCAAAGCCAACTGGCGCGTAAAACCTGCCAGAGCGTGCTTGGAACTAGTATAGGCAACTCCGCCACCACCCGCTATAAAGCTAGCAATAGAGCACATATTGATAATAATGCCTGATTTTTTCTTGAGCATAGCCGATAAATAGTGACGGCTAATCTTAGTTGTTGCAAAAAAATTGGTTTGAAAGACCTGTTCTAGTTCATCATCGCTGACTTCAAGTAGAGGCTTATAACCATCAAGAATTCCGGCGGTGTTGCATATGATATCTACAGATGGGATAAAGTCGTAGAGCACAGCTAGATCACCTGTTAAGTCAAGTTGGAGAAAATGAAAGTCTGAGTGAGACAGGTCGGGTGCAGCCGACTTGTCAACACCATAGACAGCGTAGCCATTTTCCAAAAAAAGCCGTACTTGTGCTAGGCCAATTCCCGATGAGGCACCTGTTACGAGAACTTTAGTCATAAACTTCTATCCAATCATTGGCCAGAATATCGCAAGGTGTCGGACTCCACATGGAAAAGCCCTCTCCGTCACCAGAAACATTAATCAAAAAATAAGGTGTCGCTTTAAGCTTACGGCCATTAACTTCAAGCGTGTCAAAAAGTTGAACGTAGTTTTCAGCACCACCCCAACCCGTGCGAACGTACTTTTTCTTAGCTTTTAAGCCAGGCAATATTTCTTCAAATGTCATGGTTTTCTCCTTACCTTCTTCGAAAATCAAAATCAGGTACTGTTGACTTGATTTGATGAACTTGAGTTCTATCTACCTCTTCCTTGTTTAGTTTGATTTTGATTTCATTGCGTATTAAAATTTTAATGATTTTATTATATCAAAAAAACGGGCTTAACGTCCGTCTTTTATTTCTATTCAGCCAATCCATGATAGATGTTATAAACTTCCTGCCTACTTAGGCCAAAGTCTTTAGCTACTTTTTTGATGGCCTGATTAGGTTTATTCCCTTGTTCTACCAAATTTTTGACTAAACTTGCAAGGTCTAATTTATCTAAATCTTGTATTTCTTCCTGACTGTTAAAACCAGACACAATCAGCAAGCATTCGCCTTTAAGTGGATTTCCTGAAATGTAGGATAGCACCTCCGAAATGTTGCCACGTTGGTATTCTTCGTAGAGTTTGGTCAATTCACGCACAAGCACAAGCTGGCGGTCACCATAAACTGCCTGCATATTTTCTAGTGTATCAGCAACTCGATAAGGTGATTCATAGAAAATCTGTGTCTCAGGGTAATTCTTCTTGCTTTCAAAAAAGTCTTTCTGCTGACCCGCCTTACGTGGTAAGAATCCATAGAAAATATGAGGCTGCGGGACTAAACCACTTGCAATCAAGGCTGTAATCCCTGCAGAGGCGCCTGGTAGTGCAACGACAGAAATATTTTCAGCAATCGCAGCTTTCACCAAATCATGTCCTGGATCGGAAATTGAAGGCATCCCAGCATCTGACACCTGCGCCAGCGATTTCCCAGATCTCAACAAGTCCACTAAATCTGGAATTTTTTCATAAGCATTGTGCTCATGAAAACTAATCTGTCTGGTTGAAATATCAAAATGTTTAAGTAAAAGACCAGTATTACGCGTATCTTCTGCGCAAATAAAATCCACTGCTTTGAAAACTTCCACTGCACGAAAAGTCATGTCTTGCAGATTACCAATTGGTGTTGGGACCAAATACAGCGTTCCAAAATCTGTTTGACCTTTAAAACTTTTTTGAACTTGCATGACCCCTACTCTCTATATAACAATTCCATACAGAACACACATTCCTCATCGTTTTCACGACGCTGTCCGTAAAATGAGTTGCAGACATGGAAACCATCAAGATAGATATTTTCTAAGTGCTCTTTCCCCTGATTAAGTGTTTTAGACACCGTTTCGTGTTCCAATTGACTAAGGCGTTCTCTTAGTTTTGTGTTTTCAATCCTCAAACTAGTATTTTCTTCCAGCAAATTTTGAACCTGCTTTTTCATGGCTTCAATATCAGCCAAGGTTACCATGAGATTTTGTGAAAAACCATCAAAGGCATCAAATAAATCTTTTTTATCCATTGATTTCAATCTCCTCCAAAGCATAGGTTAGTTGCGTATGAGTTTCTTCAAAACGGACATTCACAGTATCTGAAAAAACATTGATTGCACTAATAACCCCTTGGCCATTTTGAGTAGTGACTTTTGTACCTATATCTGGAAATTTTTCTTTTGAGGTACGGTAAAAGTCATCCTCAAAGCTAAGACAACACATCAGACGACCACAAAGACCAGAAGTTTTTCCTGAGTTCAGTGACAAGCTTTGATTTTTCAGCATTTTGATGGAGACAGGTGGAAATTCTCCTAAAAAGCTAGAGCAACAAAGAGCTCGACCGCACGGCCCCAAGCCACCATAAACTTTACTTTCTTCACGACTATTAATTTGCCGAAGTTCAATGCGGGTCTTGTAGAAACTAGCTAAATCTTTTAGCAAATGGCGAAAGTCAACACGTTCCTCAGCAACAAAAGTAATCAATACATGACTGCGGTCTAGTGGAAAAACAATATCAACCAATTTCATTTTGAGTTGGTTTAAAGAAATAAGTTCTTCAACATCTGCAAAAGTCGCCTCGGCATAGTTTAAATTATCATGATATGCTTGAATATCCAAAGCAGTTGCTAATCCATGGACGGTATCCAGTTCAGCGGGTAATTTCCGCTCATCTAAATCATGATTATCATAAATCACCTTAGCTAAACGATTTCCTTTTTTATTGTTAATGACGATAAGATCGTCTTTTCGGTATTTTTTATCAGGCAAGACATAAGTGAGTTGTCCGATATCGTCATATTTAACACCTAATACTTCTGTCATGAAATCACCATATATTCTAATGCATTCTGAAAACTCACATTGCTAATCCACATCAGACGTGCTTTATTTATTTTTTGTAAATCAACAACTTTTTTCTGAGAAACACTTCCCTTACCTAAAAGAAGCATCAAGAATTGAAGTACCAACTCCTGTTCGTTTTTATCCGTCGCGATTTGGGTAAGCCTAGACACTTCCAAATAAGCTTGGTCAGTATTTTTTTGCCAGATTTGATAAAATCTCTGGCTAGCTTGTAATAAGTCAAGATTTTTTTTATTTTGAACAAGTTTTTCCAAATCCGAAGCGTCTTTAGCCACTTGAGCAAAAAGCTGTGCATTCGTCTTTAAAAGTCCAGCCTTCTCGGCTACTTCTGTAAGGTAGTTTATATTTTTAGGAAAGTTAAAAATCTGACAGCGGCTCTTAATCGTTGGCAGAACTTTATTAGCATCACTAGTCAGAAGAAACATATAGGAATCACTCTGCGGCTCTTCTATAAACTTTAAGAGGCTGTTGGCTGCGTTGAGATGCATCTTTTCGCAATCTCGAATGATAAAAACTTGTGATGTTCCTTCAAAACCAGTTCTTGAAAAATTGCTCATCAACTCCTTAACTGTTTCAGTCTTAATAATTTGCCCCACAGGCTCTAGATACTTGACATCTGAAAACTCATTTCTAGCAATTAATTGGCAAGAACGGCAATTTCCGCAAGGAAGTTGGTCTTTTGGGCTTTCACAGAAACGGCTTTGCGCTAGATAAAGTGCCATGTCAAGACTGGCAAAATCTCCTGAAAAAAGGTAGGCATGATTTAGTCTTTTAGTCTCTAAAATGGCTTTAAATTCTGCAAATAACTTAGGCTGCAAGCGCTCCAAATCCATCATTCATCACTCCTCTTCACTCAAGCAGTCTAAAATTTCCTTCAAAGCATCAGCAACAACTTGCTCTAAGTCTTGTGAAGCATCAATCGTTACCACGCGGCTCTTCTCCAGCTCTGCCAACTCAAGGTAGCCTTGGCGCACACGTTGGTGTATTTCTAATTTTTCAAGGTCAAGGCGATTGATTTCTCGCTCTGCATTCTTGGCGATACGGGTAAGTCCAGTCTCTGAATCAATGTCAAAATAAAGGGTCAAATCAGGTTTGCGGCTATCAGTGGCAAAATCATTTAACCAAGAAATTACTTGCTTGTCCAAGCCTCGACCAGAACCTTGATAAGCTACTGAGCTGTCAATAAATCGGTCAATAAGGACTAGCTTCCCAGATTTTAAAGCCGGCAAAACTTTCTCCACAAAATGCTGACGACGAGCTGCCATATAAAGCAAGAGTTCAGTCTTATCATCCATGCTCGTATGATTAACATCTAAGATAATATCGCGAATACGCTCTGCAATATCTACTCCACCAGGTTCTCGGGTACTAACAATTGACCGATTGAGTTTTTCTGATAAAATCGGTAAAAGTCGATTGATAACCGTTGTCTTCCCAGCACCATCTGGCCCTTCAAATGAAATGATAAGTCCTTTTTTCATGTTTCATCCTTAAAATATTATTATTACTATTTTATCAAAATTTATCAAAAAAAGACACCATCAGATCATGACGGTATCACTTAAAATTCAGAACTCATATTTACAGCAAAATCCTTTTAGTCAAGATTGCTTGCTATTGTCAAAGGAAATTCAACCAAATCTGCATCTCCTCAAAAAATACTTTACCAGTGATTGTAAGTGCTTAGTCCAGAGATTTCGCAACGGTTTTTTCTACAGCTTTGACATCAATTCCTCTCTCAATCAACTTATTCTTTAGATTTTCAATGTCAGTTTTTCCATCAATCTGCACTTCCACAGCTACCTTGCCCGATTGACGTGTTGCAATAATAGTTCGCTTGATATTTAAGTTCATTTCAGCGATAGTATCAATTACCTTAGCCAAAATGCCGACCGTGTCTTCTGCTAAAATTTCTACACGAACACCTTCCTCGCCATAACCAGAAATTTCTAAAAAGGCCTTGAAAACATCTTTATCTGTGATGATACCATAAACTTGCTCATTATCAACAACTGGCAAGACACCAACATGGTGCTTCATCATGAGGTAAATAGCATCCTCAAGACGGTCGTATTGAGAAACTGTAATAACATTTTTAATCATAAGATCACGAATTTTTGTTTTATTAAGCAGATAGTTCATCTCGTAAATTGAGAGACTAGTTGCTTTAGAAGGGCTGGCCTCCGCAATAGTTCCTTCTGTCACAAGACCGATTAGCTTATCGTTTTCGATAACTGGTAGGCGGCGTAACCCTTGCTCACGCATCATATCAGCCGCATGTGCAACCGTTGTATCAGGGGAAACGTACACAACTTTTTTTGTCATGAAATCTTTTACTGACATCACAAATTCCTCCAAGCATTTCTTGATTTTATTATAGCATAAGTTGGAAACGACTTCTCTAAAAAAATGAAAATGTCGTGAAAGTTCTACTCTTCAAAAAACTTCAGTCCCTTACCCGGTAAGCATCTACACTGCTCATCATGCATAAGTCATCTCATTGTCCCAAACGAATCATTTCTTCAATGGCTCTTTTAGCCCCTTGAATAACATGCTCTTCTAAAAAAATTTCTTCGCCTGAACGCCCTAACAGACATTGATAAACATCCGCCAAAGTAGTCATCTTCATATTATGACAGACACATTCTCTAGAAAGAAGATAAAACTGTTTATCCGGACATTCAAATTGTAAGTGTTGGACGATGCTACTTTCCGTTCCAATGATGAATTCCTTTTCGGAACTTTCCCTAGCATAGGCCATGATTTCAGTTGTACTTCCTGCAAAATCTGCCAATTCTGTAACTTCACTCAAGCATTCTGGATGAACAAGTAACTTGGCATTAGGATGAAGCTGTCTTGCTTGATCTACATCACGTTTTCTCATTCTCATATGTGTCGGACAACCTCCTTTAAAAAATGCAAACTGTTTATTTGGACATTGTTTTTCTACCCACTCCCCAAGGTTTTTGTCTGGAATAAATAATATTTTATCATTTTGAATATTATTAATGATATGAACAGCTGATGAGGATGTCACACAAACATCTACAGCTGTTTTTAACTCTGAAGTTGTATTGATATAGTTATTTAGTTTTAAAATAGTATTTCAAGGCGAACTGAACAGAACGACCTGTTCTTAACAATTCAGTCACCTTTCTTTTTAGAGTAGCCCAAAACTGTTCGATGGGATTGAGTTCAGAAGAATAAGGTGGTAAGGGAAGAAAGTAATGCCCGCTAGCTATAGAACACTCATCAAGGTGCTTTTTAGGATGAAAGGTGGCATTATCCATAATAATCAGATGTGGCTCTGATAAGCACGGTAATAGTTCCTTTTGATACCATGTCATAAAAAGCTCTGCTGTCATTGTTCCCTGATACAACAATGGTGCTACAATTTGGGAACCAATTTGCCCTGCGACAACAGAGAGCCTTTCAAAGCGACGTCCACTGACCTTGTCATAGACTTTTTGACCGCGTACAGCTCTGGCTTTGTGACGATAAAGATAGGTGTCAATGCCAGTCTCATCACTATAGACAATTGGTGTATTAGGAAAACACCCTAAAACATCTAAGTAGCATCTAACCTTTTCGTTATCTTGTTCTTTATAGGTTGTCGTCTTTTTTTAAAGTGATGTTCAGTTTTTTAAGGCTGCCCAAACGGAGGGAATACTACAGTTAAAATGCTCTGCTATTTCTCTTAAAAAAGCATCTGGATGTTGGTTAACAAAGGCTTCTAACTTATCCAATGGCAATTTGCGAGGGCTTGGTTTCCTTTTTTGGCGCTCCAAATGACCAAGTTCTTTGAGTTGTTTCTCCCAAAGATACAGTGTATTAGTGCTAATTCCAAATAACTGACACGTTTCTTTTTTGGAATGACCAGCCTCTACATAATTAATAACTCGTTTTCTAAAATCTATTCCGTAACTTTTCATAAGTATACTATAGCACATACTGCATAGAAACTAAAGAACTATATAACCAAAGATAGTATCCATAGATTAACCTCCATAGATTAACTAAACTTGATGTTCAATATGTTTCAAGTGGTGCTCTTACCCACTCCGCAAATATCTTAGACCTATCCCTAAAAAATCTTCATCCCATCTCGACAGTTAAAAAATAAGTATGTTCGTTGAAAATCTGAACTAAATTTTATATGTCCATACTAATAAACTCCATTCCATACTCTTCTATTACTTAGTTATCCCTTTAGCATCCTTCAATACAATGCCCGATACCTTATCTCAAAGGTACTCTGAAAGACTGTATCTACAACTTCATTTTCACATCTAGTCAAATATTGATTTTCATCGAATAAAAGGTTAGTAATTTCATAAATGATTAAAAAAAAAAAAAAAAACGAATGAAACGATAAAGATACTTTTAAATCGTTAATCATTCGTTTTTTAGCTGTTTTATCCACCAAGATAAGCCTTGCGAACTTCCTCAGAAGCGAGTAATTCTTGTCCTGTTCCGGACAGGACAATCTTACCTGTCTCCAGAACATAACCACGATCTGCAATAGATAATGCCTTATTTGCATTTTGTTCAATCAAAAGCACAGTAGTTCCTTGTTTTTGAATATCTTGGATAATATCAAAAATTTCTTGAATGAAGATTGGAGCAAGTCCCATGGATGGTTCATCCAAAAGTAACAATTTGGGTTTGCTCATAAGTGCACGCCCCATAGCAAGCATCTGCTGCTCACCACCAGATAAAGTTGCTGCATCTTGATTTTTCCGTTCCTCCAAACGTGGGAAACGCTCAAAGATCTTCTTCATATTGAGTTTGTTTTCTTCCTTATTTTTACTTAAGAAAGCACCCATCTCAAGATTTTCTAAAACAGTCAACCCAGGAAAAACATGACGACCTTCCGGAACCTGTGCCAAGCCTTCAGCCACAATCTTACGCGCCGGAACTTTTTGGATGTCATTTCCAAGATAAAAAATACTTCCTTCGCTTGGACGAACAAGACCAGAAATCGTTCGTAAAATAGATGTTTTCCCTGCTCCGTTAGCACCAATCAGGGTAACGACTTCACCTTCATTAACTTCAAAGCTGACATTTTTTACAGCTTCAATTGCACCATAGCTGACTGAAAGATTCTTAATTTTTAGCATTGCCATTAAGCGTCACCTCCAAGGTAGGCTTCAATAACCCGTTTGTTTGTCTTGATTTCATCAGGTGTGCCATGTGCAATCAATCTGCCATATTCCAAAACATAGATTCGTTCCGTCACTTCCATTACCAAACTCATATCATGCTCGATTAAGATGATAGTAATACCAAATTCTTCTTTGATTTGGCGGATAAGAGCGGTCAATTCAGCAGTTTCTTGAGGATTCATACCCGCGGCAGGTTCATCTAAAAAGAGGATTTTGGGTTCAGTTGCTAAAGCACGGACAATTTCCAAACGGCGTTGTTGACCATAGGGTAGATTTTTTGCCAAAGTATCAGCTTCACCCTCTAAATTAAAAATTCCGAGCAGCTTCATTGCTTTTTGACATAAGTCTTTCTCACTTTGATAAAATTTGGGTAAGCGTAGCATACTCGAAAACAAATGAGATTTATGTTGATTGCTCATTCCAACTAAAACGTTATCCAACACCGTCATATTCTTGAAAAGTCGAATATTTTGGAAAGTACGTGACAAACCCAGTGATGCAATCTTGTCTGGCTTCTTACCATTAAGAACAACACCATCCAAAGTAACAGTTCCTTCACTTGGCTCATACACGCCTGTTAAAAGGTTGAAAAGGGTTGTCTTTCCTGCACCATTTGGTCCAATAAGCCCAACTAACTCTCCTTCGTTGAGTTCCATAGTCACATCACCGACAGCAGTTAGACCACCAAAATTTTTTGTTAAATGTTTAACTTCAAGAAGTGCCATTATTTGCCCTCCTTAACTTTTTTTGAAAATAGTTTTGAAAGAACCAACTCTTTTGTCCCCAAAAGACCACTTGGACGGAAAACCATTACAAGTATAAGAGCTAGTGAGTAGATAATCATGCGTAGTTCCGAAACATTTTGTAAGAACATATTCAAAACACCAAGAACAACAGCTGCAACAATTGTACCAGTCATTGAGCCCAAACCACCGAGAACAGCGATGATAAGGTAATCAATAGAACGCATGATAGTGAAATCTTTAGGAACAACAGTTCCAATATAACCTACATAAAGAGAACCAGCAATACTTGCAGTCATAGCCGCAAAAGCAAAGGTCATGACTTTAATTTTTGTTGTATTAACACCCATTGCCTCTGCTGCAATCTCATCTTCGCGAACCGAGAGAACTTGACGTCCTACAGAACTACGAATATAGTTCATCATAAGTAGCGCAATAACAACCACAAAGACAAAAACCAATTGCCAACTAGTAAAAGGCAAAATTCCTGTCAAACCAGCAGCACCATTTGTCAAATCACCACCATTAACAATAGCAATGCGGATAATTTCGGCAACCCCAAGAGTCGCAATAGCTAGGTAATCACCTTTCAACCGTAGTGTTGGAAAACCAACGATAACAGCAACCAGACCTGCTACGACCATACCGACAAGCATCGATAAATAAAAGCCAGCATAAGTTGGATTAGACTTTGTAACAATGGCTGTTGCATAAGCGCCAATTGCCATAAATCCTGCTTGACCTAATGGAAATTGTCCAGAAAAGCCAAGAACAAGGTTCGTTCCCATAGCCATTATCATAGAGATACCAATTCCCATTAAAATTTGGATATGATAAACACGAAGGATTCCTGTGCTAACGAAGACTGAAAGTAAAACGAAGGTCACCCCAATCAAAGCAAGCCACGATAAAATTGATTTTATATTTTTTTTCATGCTTAAACCTTCTCTTTCACATTTTTACCAAGAATACCAGCTGGACGGACCAAAAGAATGATAATCAAAATCGCATAAACAACTGCATCCTTGTAACTTGATAGCCCAATAGAAATAGAGAATGTCTCCAAAAGACCAATAATAAAGCCACCCAAAGCGGCACCTGGAATAATACCAATTCCCCCAAGAACAGCCGCAACAAAAGCTTTGATACCTGGGGTCATCCCCATTAACGGATCAATAGAATTGTAATAAAGACCAATCAAGACACCTGCTGCACCAGCAAGTGCTGATCCCAAAGCAAAAGTGAAACTGATTGTCGAATTAACATTAATCCCCATCAATTCAGCTGCATCACTGTCAACCGAAACCGCCCGCATGGCCTTACCCATTTTTGTCTTTTGAACAATAAACTGCAAAGCTAACATCAAAAAGATAGAGACACCCAAAATGGTTAACTGGACATTCGTAACACTGACTGGGCCAAGGTTATATTTAACAGTTTCAAGCGCTTGCGGAAAGGCACGAATATCGGCTCCTACCAAATAAACCATCCCATATTCCAAGAGGAAAGAAACACCGATAGCCGTGATCAATGCAGCAATACGAGTTGAATGTCGTAAAGGACGATATGCCAGAAACTCAATGACCATACCTAAAATAGCTGTAAGCACCATTGTCAAAATCAAAGCGATGAAAAAATTCATATGATAGGTATTAATCAAATAATAACCAATGAAAGCACCCATCATGTAGATATCACCATGGGCAAAGTTAATTAGCTTGATAATACCATAAACCATGGTATATCCGAGAGCGAGCAATGCATACACACTTCCCAAAATCAAGCCATTGACAAGTTGTTGGAGCATAAATTCACCAAACTTTCTATAACATAATAAGAACTGGGAGGTGGTATGCCCCCCAGACTTTTAACATTTTATTTTACCTCAACAGCTGTAGCTGATTTTTGTTGACCATTCTCCAACTCAACCATAATAGCTGACTTAACTGGATTATGGTCTTTATCAATAGTCATTTTACCAGTTACACCATCAAAATCCTTAAGTGATGCTAAATTCTTAGCAAGTTCTTTTGAGTCTTTTGCACCTTCAGCAGCTTCGGCTGCCATGTAAATTGAATCATAAGCAAGCGCAGCAAACATATTTGGGGCCTCACCATATTTATCTGTATATGCCTTGATAAAGCTATCAGATTTTTTCTCTGAAAGCTTAACAGATGTTGAATAACCTGCTACATAGAAAACATTGGTAGCATTAGCTGCACCAGCACCTTCGATAAATTTCTCATCTGAGAATCCATCAGGACCAAGGATTGGCTTATCAATTCCCATTTCACGTGCTTGCTTAGTAATCAAACCTGTTTCAGTATAATAACCAAGAAGAACAATGGTATCGAAATCTTTATCTTTAACTTTTGTCAAAGCAGCTTGGAAGTCTTTATCCCCTGATTGATAAGTTTCTTCAATAACATCACCCTTGTAGGCAGCCTTAAAAGCCTTATAAAGACCTTTAGCATAATCACTTGAAGCATCGTAATAAACAAGTGCTTTCTTAGAACTCAAATCCTGAGTAGCATATTGCGCGATAACCTGACCTTGGAAGCTATCTTGGAAGGTTGTACGGAAAACATACTCCTCAACTTTTCCATCTTTTGAAGTTAAATCATCTTGTGTTCCAGAAGGCGTCAACAAGGGAACTCCTGCCTTTGTAGCATTTGGTGATGCTGCTGCAGTTGCGCCCGATGTCGCTGGACCTAAAATCAAATTAACTTTGTCTTCTGTTGCCAAACTTGTTGATACCGTCGCAGCTTCAGAGTTATCAGATTTGTTGTCTTTAGAGACAACTTTAATCTTTTTACCATCAACACCGCCTGCTGCATTGATTTCCTCAACAGCAAGATCAGCACCATTTTTTTCTTGATTACCATATGCGGCTACATTACCTGACAGCTCAAGGTTATAACCGATTTTGATAGTATCACCGATGGTGGTACCTGTAGCATCAGATGTTGAACTTGGGGCAGCTCCACAAGCTGCCAAAGCAGCCGCGCTAAAAAAGGCAACTGCAGAAAGTATGATTTTTTTCTTCATTCCTAATTCTCCTAAAGATCGAATAATGATATGTAAATAAGATACTGAATTATCTGAAAATTGTCAAGAGTTTTATCTCTGTTTTTCTAAACTTTCTTCACGACTTTCTTCACGATGAAGATTGCCGACAAAATGAGTATCAACTTCCAAAAGGTAGGATGGCACGACTTCTTTCACAAATTTTTGACCAGACAGTTCTTTAATTGTCTCATCGATTTTTTCTTGTTCTAAATAGAGCAAGAGATAGCGAAAACGTCGAGAATGATAATGGACATCCCCATATTTGCTAACTTTTCGTGCATCACGATTATAGTATAGATAGACAACAAGTCCTACTCGACTAGTTTTCTCCAACATTTGAATCCTTCTCTCTAATATTATCTCCACGACCATGTCCATGTTTTGGTCGTTTTGGTGCCAATGGCAGTCCAGTATCTACAAAAATATCTGATGAAATTGATTGCGAAAGCAAGCTAGACAATTCAGCTAAAACCTCCTGTAGGGCAACTTCTGCCTGCCTGTAGGCAATCACCTTAGGGTGTGTATCTAGTGTTCTTTTTTTTGAAAGAAGCTGACGCCTCAATTGTGCAACGTCTGGTCTAAATGCTAAAAACTCCTTGACCTCTTCGTACTGTTCTTGACAATTTTGAAAATCACTAATGGCTGCTTGAATATCCTCTGATTGCAAAAAAGCTAATCTCGTTTGGCGATACTCTTGAACAACAGGTAACTTTAAAAATGCTCGCACAACTTCGTCAATGGCATCGTCAATCTCATATAACTCTTGATTAATGCTTAACATGCTATCATTATATCATATTTCATCTAATCATGACCACCCGTCTAACGGGTGGCTTGAACAGGGGCTATAAGCCCACATCACCAGCCAGCGCCTAAAGACGCTGGCTTTCACTTTGTTCAAGCCTAACCGCTTTTGACTCGTCACTTGTCTCTTAAAGAGGCGTTGGTATTACTTGCCATCATCCCTAAAGGGATCTTCGTATTCTTTTACGCTCAATTTATCTAGGGCGAGGTCATGTTTAACTCGCTTTCTAGATTTAAGCTCGTGAAGAAATCATCCACTGGATAATTTCTTTNTTCTTGGATATATTTTTTGATAGTGGCTTCGTTCAGTCCAACTGTGCTCACATAATAGCCCTCTGCCCAAAAATGGCGATTCCCAAACTTGTATTTGAGATTGGCGTGTTTGTCTAACATCTTCAGGGCACTCTTACCTTTTAAG
>NZ_KB904480.1 GCF_000380105.1 Streptococcus orisratti DSM 15617 | reverse complement strand
CAGGCCTCGCAATTAGATGTCACAGAATTTTCTTTAACCAGTCGATTTCTGCGAACTTCTTTTGAAATTGTGGACGGGTCTTTTCCTAACTTAGCTGCTATAGCTGAGAAGGGCTTAAGTTGTTCAATTCCTATTTGAATATCATTGCGATTAGAAAGTGTAAGATGTTTGTTTTTCATTGTCAGTTACCAACTTGTCCCATAGTAAGTTCTACCTTATTTTTTTGTCTCAGTCTAATTTCCAGTTTTGGTGTTAGACTAGAATTTACTTTGAGAATTTAGGTAAGTTCTACTATTTTCAAATAAAGAATACCAACCTTTGACTTTGCTAGTAAAAAGCGGTATAATGTTTAAAATCAAATAACCTTTAATCGAGTCCAGAGAGGCAAGAAAGGTTTACAAGTAGATGAGGGTGCAGAGTGCCCAGATTTTTCGTGTAACCTTGCCCTTTGGCAAGGTTTTCTTTGTTATAGAAAGGAGAGAGTTCGTTTGAACTCAGGTCAAACCTCCAGTGAACTTAGAGCGTCATAAAAGTTTTACAATATAATTATAATGACGCTTAATTTCAAAGAGTAGGCCTAAACTATTCATTATTATGCGCGAAAGTCGTCCTATTGTTGCTCTTGATTTTCCCTCCCTTGAAGAGGTCAAGTCTTTCTTAGCTTTGTTTCCAACCGAGGAGAAACTTTACGTTAAAATTGGTATGGAACTTTATTATGCGGCCGGACCTGAGGTTGTTCGTTACGCTAAATCATTAGGTCATTCTGTTTTCCTTGATTTGAAATTACACGATATTCCCAATACCGTTAAGTCAGCAATGGCTATTCTGGCAAATCTTGGTGTTGATATGACTAATGTACATGCAGCAGGTGGTGTTGAAATGATGGCAGCTGCACGTGAAGGCTTAGGAGATGGTCCAAAGCTTATCGCAGTCACTCAACTAACCTCAACTTCAGAAGAACAAATGCAAGACTTTCAAAACATTCAAACTAGTTTATCTGAATCTGTTGTTCATTATGCTAGAAAAACTGCTCAAGCTGGTTTGGATGGTGTGGTTTGCTCCGCCCATGAGGTTGCCCTTATCAAAGCTGCGACTTCCAATGACTTTGTGTGCTTGACACCAGGTATTCGTCCAGCAGGTTCTGCGCTTGGTGATCAAAAACGCGTCATGACACCAGCAGCTGCGCGTGCGATTGGATCAGACTACATTGTCGTAGGTCGGCCAATCACGCGAGCAGAGGATCCAGTAGCGGCTTATCGTGTCATCAAGGATGAGTGGAATGGTACTTGTTAAAGCAATAATAGATAGACCAATTGGCTATCGGGATAAGTTTGGGAATGTCTATCCTATTAATTATGGCTACATTCCAGAATTATTGGCAGGAGATGATGAGGAACAAGATGTTTATATCATCTCTGAGAAAGTCAATCAGCCTTTGAAGGCTTTTGAAGGTAAGTTGGTAGCCATCATTCATCGGACAGACGATGTGGAGGACAAGTGGGTTTTGACCTCGCCAAATGAGCAGATCAGTCTTGAAATTATAAGAGAAAAGACACAGTTTTTAGAACAGTATTTTACATCAACTATTGAACTTTTAGAAGGAGAAGAACTATGACATTAGCTACACAAATTGCATCAGATTTATTGGATATTAAGGCGGTTTATTTGAAACCTGAGGACCCTTTCACATGGGCATCTGGCATTAAATCTCCAATCTATACTGATAATCGTATTACGTTGTCTTATCCAGAAACTAGAACTTTGATTGAAAATGGCTTTGTCTCAAAAATAATGGAAGAATTTCCAGAAGTTGAGGTGATTGCTGGTACGGCAACCGCTGGGATTCCTCACGGGGCGATTATCGCTGATAAGATGAACCTCCCTTTTGCTTATATCCGATCAAAACCAAAAGATCACGGAGCTGGTAACCAGATTGAAGGTCGTGTCGCTAAGGGTGAAAAAATGGTCATCATTGAAGACTTGATTTCAACTGGTGGTTCTGTGCTTGATGCTGTTGCAGCGGCGAAACGTGAAGGAGCAGATGTGCTTGGTGTGGTGGCGATTTTCACTTATGAATTACCCAAAGCAACTGAGAATTTTGAAAAAGCTGGCGTGAAATTGGTGACTTTATCTAACTACACTGAACTTATTAAAGTTGCAAAAGTGCAAGGTTATATCAATGCAGACGGCTTGCAGTTGTTGAAGAAATTCAAAGAAAACCAAGAAACTTGGCAAGATTAAGTTGAGAGCAGGAATTATCCTGCTTTTTTAATTTTGACTAACTTCATAAATTTTTTGACAATAATTATTATATTTTTGACTAATATCATTGTCAAAAAGGAAATCATATGTTACAATATGATCATAAAAAGAAAAGGTTTACATAAAGGAGAAATGAAAAACGATAATAAGAAAATAATCATAACAGATAGCATGGTTGCAAGGGCTGTTATAATAGGAGTTCTTTGCTATGGTTCGGGGTATTTTATCGGAACTTGTCTGGCTGGTGAGGACATAGCTATCACAACCTATCTACCAATAATAGGTGGAGTAGCCCTGCTATTATCCATTTTTAAAAAGGAGAATTAGGTGCTTATTATGAACATGAGAAATAGTAACAATAAAATATCATTGATAAAAGTTGTTGAATGGATACTTGCGATTTTTCTGCTTACCATACTATTGCTAGATATGTTAAAGATTAAAGCTTTGGACATGACTTACCTGCTTTGTTTGGTTTGTGCACTTGGTAGCTTGGAAGCTAATGAACACTCAGATAAAAAGAAGAGGAAATAGCATGAAATCATTAAGAGATCTTATTGTTGCCATTGTCTTAGGAATTCTTATTTTTGTTATTTTAAAATCTCTTTTAAGCCTACTAGTACTGTTGATTTTTATTGGATTAGCTTATCTGATTTTGCGAGAACTATTTAAGACAAGTTAGTGAGGGAACTATGGAAATATTTAGAATAGTGAGTTTTCCTATACTTGGTTTCGTATTTATCCTAACTATTATAGCTTATGATAAATGCCAAAAATTGGAAAAACAACTGAAGAAAATAAAACGTCAACAAAAAGGAGATAGGAGTATGTCACGACTTATTACAAATTTAATTGGTCAGAAAGTTAACATCGTCATGGAGGATGGAAGATTAGAATGGGAAATTTTAGATGTTGACGGCGATTGGGTATATCTTGAGCGAACAGATAAAAAAGGAAATCGAACAGAAAAATATATTCCGATTGATGCTATTTACTCTATTGAACGTTTAACTTTGGCGAACGAGGGGAAGTAATATGATTGAACTAAAAAATCGTCTCAAGGAACTACGAGCCAGAGACGGTATCAATCAGACTCAGTTGGCGAAGTTGGCTGGTATTTCTAGACAGACCGTCAGTCTGATTGAGCGTAATGAATACACACCGTCGATTGTTATCGCTTTCAAGATTGCAAAAATCTTTGGAGAACCTGTCGAAAATGTTTTTAGTCTAATGGAGGAAGAGAAATGAAAACGAAAAAACAAAGTGGAGCTGTAATGAGGTTCTTGAAACAGCTGTTTATTGGAGGTTTAATTGGTGCTGTTGCTGGTGGACTTATTGGTTTTGGTTCTGGTTATTTTGAACTTGATAAAAATGGTTTGCCTTTTTCACAGGAATCAGTCATCACTATTTTAACCTCTACTTTACGGATTGTATATGTGGTTAGTCTGCTCTTATCTGTATTTTACATTTATCAAGTGGTAAAAGATTATAAACGTTACCAAACGTTACCTGATGAAGATTCAGAAGAACTTTACCGTAGCATAAATCGTAAGCATTCTTATGCAGTAGTATTTAATGGTGTGACAACAGTTCTTGCTACAGTTAGTTTCTTACTATCTTTTCAATTCACTTTTGGGATAGGCGGGGCTGAACTATCTTTCCCCATTTTTGACTTTGTCTTTGTCATGGTTGCGGGTATTTTTTCAGTCTTATCTTCTCAAAGTGTATAATCGTATTCGCGACATTAAAATGCCACTTGTCCCAACTTTGAAGGAATTAAAACAGAATATTATGCAGATGGATGAAGCAGAATTAGAAGTAAACTATAAGATGGCTTTTGATATTGTTATGAATCTAAGCGGTGCTATTTTACCTGCTATATACCTTATTCTCTTTTTCTGGTCCTTCATTACTCAAAAAGTTGAAGTCACAGGAATCTTGGTTGCGGCAGTGATTCATCTTTATATTATGGTTAAAAGCTTCAAAATGACTAAAGAATACTACAAATAATTCTGGAGAAAATATTATGAAACTAGTTTTAAACTTTTTAAAAGTATTTTGTTTAATTGTATTGTCGTTAATCTGTAATGTCATCCCTATGATCCTTTTACAGAATCAAAATAAGCTTTCATTGGCTGCCAAATGGGGCACGGGTTTGGCTTACATTGTTTTTGTTGTTCTTGTCATATATTTTTTGTGGAAAGCTCACAAGAAATATGAACCAGTAGAGGTAGCTAGTCAAAAAATGACAGCTAAAGATTTTGGTATCGCTCTGCTATTTTTCCTAGCCGCTAGGGTGGTTGCGATAGTCGGAACTTTAATCAATCAAGCATTATCGGGGCAGCAAACCACGGCCAATGACGCTGCTTTGCAAGGTCTGACGGCTTTCTTCAAAAATGGCTTCTTCCTTTACACGATACTGTATGTTCTCTTAGTTGGGATTGTCGGTCCAATCATTGAAGAATTGGTCTACCGTGCCTTCCCAGATCATCTCTTGTTTAAACACAGTCATAAAATTGCAGCAGGAGTTGTAACAACAGCAATTTTTGCTTTTCCTCACGCCACAACAATTCCTGAATTTATCCTTTATGCTGCAATTGGTGCTATTTTGTATCTAGCTTATGCACGTCGCGGGAATATCAAAGATTCTATGATGGTACATGTTCTTAACAATCTCCCTAGCGCTATTTACTTCCTCTTTATCTCTCTGTAAAATAATAAACTCTATAGAAGATGCTCAAAGAAATTTGAGTATTTTTTCATTTTCTCTTGACAAATGAATAAAAATACATTAAACTAATCAACATAATTATTCAAAGGAGGGAATGAAATGAAAGTGTCAATCGTTGGTATAACTGGCTATAGTGGTTTAGAATTGGTCAAAATTTTGAATAATCATAAGTATGTGGAGGTTGTTTCGATTCATGCTACCAAAGAAATTGGCCGACGATTGTCAGAACTTTATCCTTATTTGCTGGGAGTTTGTGACCTTGAAATTGAAGCTTTTGATGCCAAAGCAATTATGGAGAAGGCGGACTTAGTTGTTTTCGCAACACCTTCAGGTGTTGCGAACCAGTTAGTTGATAGTTTTGTGGCACATGATTTTCCTGTATTAGATATCTCAGGGGATCATCGCCTGCCTGCAGCAGTTTATGAAAAATGGTATAAAAAAACAGCGTCAACTCCTCAAACTCTGAATAAATTTACATATTCTTTGGCAGAATTTACAGAAATCAAAGGTAAGAAATTTATTGCTAATCCTGGCTGCTATGCTACAGCAACAGAACTGGCTTTGATACCCTTGATTCAAGCCAATGTTATTGACCTAGATAGTATTATTGTTGATGCCAAATCTGGATTAACAGGTGCTGGTAAGGCTTTGTCAGAATCTAGTCACTTTGTTAATGTTCACGATAATTATGTGACCTACAAACTCAACAAACACCAGCATATTCCTGAAATTGTACAAGAATTAAAACGTTTTGATGAGAATTTAGAACACATCCAATTCTCAACCTCACTTTTGCCAGTTAATAGAGGAATTATGGCGACCTGCTATGTTAAGCTCAATCAGACTTTAACTGAGTGTGATATTGCTGAGATTTTTGAAAACTGTTATGCTGACAAACCTTTTGTCCGCATTCAAGATAGTCTACCAGAATTGCATAACGTCATTGGTTCTAATTTTACGGATATTGGCTTTGCATACAATGATACAACTAATGTTCTAACAGTTATTGCAGTTATCGACAATCTGGTCAAAGGAGCTGCTGGCCAAGCTGTACAAAATCTTAACCTTATGATGGGGTGGGAAGAGACAGAAGGATTTCCCATGACCCCAAGTTACCTATAAGTCAGATAAGGAGGAACTAACACATGAAAGTAATTAACGGAAATATTGCCAGCCCGCTTGGTTTTTCAGCTGATGGTTTACACGCTGGTTTCAAAAAGAAAAAACTTGATTTTGGTTGGATTGTCTCAGAGGTGCCAGCCAGTGTAGCTGGAGTCTATACCACTAACAAAGTTATCGCAGCCCCGCTTATTGTTACCAAAAATTCTGTCACTAAGTCTAAAAAAATGAAAGCTGTAGTAGTGAACTCTGGGGTTGCTAATTCTTGCACCGGCATTCAAGGCATGGATGATGCCTATATCATGCAAAAGTGGACAGCCGATAAATTAGGTGTGGATCCTGATTGGGTAGGAATTGCCTCTACTGGTGTTATTGGGGAATTGTTGCCGATGGAAATCCTTAAAACTGGATTATCGAAATTAGTGGTAAATGGTAACTCGGATGATTTTTCGAAAGCTATTTTGACGACTGATACCTGTGTTAAAACAATTGCTATTACAGAAATGTTTGGACGTGATGAAGTCACCATGGCTGGTACTGCTAAGGGGTCTGGAATGATTCATCCCAATATGGCAACGATGTTAGCTTTCATTACCTGTGATGCTAATATTTCCAGTGATACATTGCAACTAGCGCTCAGTAAAATAGTTGAGACAACTTTCAATCAAATCACTGTAGATGGTGATACCTCTACCAATGATATGGTTTTGGTAATGTCGAATGGTTGCACCTTGAACCCAGAAATCTTACCAGATACACCAGAATTTGAAAAATTCTCAGCCATGCTTTATTTTGTTATGCAAAGTTTGGCAAAGAAAATTGCTAAGGATGGTGAAGGTGCAACCAAACTGATTGAAGTAGAAGTGATTAATGCTCCAGATACTTTAGATGCTCGTATGATGGCGAAATCAGTTGTTGGTTCAAGTTTGGTGAAAACTGCTATATTTGGTGAAGATCCTAATTGGGGAAGGATTTTAGCAGCTATTGGTTATGCGGGAATAGATATCCCCGTTGATAATATTGATATTTACTTGGGCGCAATTCCTGTAATGCTTCAGTCAAGCCCGGTGCATTTTGATGATGAAGAAATGCAAGACGTTATGCATGCAGATGAGATTAAAATTACGGTGGATCTGCACGCTGGAGATGCAAGTGGTATGGCTTGGGGCTGTGATTTGTCCTATGATTATGTTAAAATCAACGCCCTCTATCGGACTTAAACAATCTACTAGGCTTAAAAGGGAAAACTTATGAAAGAAATCATTGTCATCAAAATCGGAGGAGTAGCCAGCCAACGACTGGATGCCGCGTTTTTAAACCAAGTGAAAACATGGAAGCAAGAAGGGAAACAGCTGCTTATCGTCCACGGTGGAGGCTTTGCTATTAATAAGCTTATGAAGGAACGTCATGTTCCAGTGACAAAAATCAAGGGACTTCGAGTGACTAGTCTCAAGGACATGCAGTTAGTTAGTCAAGCTCTGTTAGATATCGTTGGTCACGACCTGACCAAAAAGCTGAATCAATCCGGAGTAGATAGTGTTCAGCTCCGTGCAGATTTAGAAAAAGTTGTAGAAGCAAAGTTTTTAGATCAGGCTACCTATAGCTTTGTTGGACAGGTTAGCCAGATTCATATCAAGCATCTTAGACAAATGTTGGCAGATGACATGGTTCCTGTCCTAGCATCTCTGGGCTACACCACGGACGGTCAAATGCTTAATATCAATGCCGATTATTTGGCGACTGCTGTTGCTATAGCTTTATCTGCCAATCAGCTTATTCTAATGACAGATGTCAAGGGAGTCTTGGAAAATGGAGCCGTGATAGACAGCTTAAGCGTGCAAGCTGTACAGGATAAGATTGATCAAGGAGTCATCACGGGTGGCATGATTCCCAAAATCGAAAGCGCAGCAAACACAGTTTTAGCAGGAGTTGGTCAGGTTAGGATTGGTGATAACCTTGAAACAGGAACGGTTATCTGCAAGGAGGCAAAATGAGTAAACTATTTCAAAATTATAAACGGGCAGACATTGAATTTATTAAAACAGAAGGTAATTATTTGTTGGACGCTCAAGGAAAAAGATATCTAGACTTTTCTTCAGGAATCGGTGTCACCAACTTAGGATGTCATCCACAGGTAAAGTCAGCCTTGCAAAAACAGGTGGATTTGATTTGGCATCAGCCTAATCTTTACCAGAACAGTTTGCAAGAAGAAGTTGCACAAAAATTGATTGGCGACAAAGATTATCTGGCATTTTTCTGCAATAGTGGAGCTGAAGCTAATGAAGCAGCTATTAAAATTGCTCGCAAAGCTAGTGGCAAACAGAAAATCATTAGCTTCCAAAATTCTTTTCATGGCAGAACCTTTGGTTCAATGTCGGCTACAGGACAAGATAAAATCAAGGAAGGCTTTGGAGATGGCGTTCCTCACTTTTCTTATGCTAAGTACAATGATTTGGCTAGTGTTATTTCTCTAGTTACAGATGACACGGCTGCAGTGATGCTTGAGTTGGTTCAAGGAGAATCTGGGGTGCAGCCAGCTCGAAAAGACTTTGTTAAAAATTTGTCAGAATTTTGTCAATCTCAAGGAATTTACCTCATCGTTGATGAGGTCCAGACGGGGATGGGAAGAACAGGAAAACTTTTTTCCTTTGAACATTATGATATTGAGCCAGATATCTTTACGTTAGCTAAAGGTCTTGCCAATGGTGTACCTGTTGGTGCCATGCTTGCAAAATCAAGCTTAGGGTCTGCTTTTTCGTACGGCAGCCATGGTTCGACTTTTGGTGGGAACAAATTGGCCATGGCAGCAGCTTCTGCTACACTTGATGTTCTAAAAACACCAGAATTTTTGAAAGAAAGTATGGAAAAAGGTATCTATCTTCAAGAGCAACTCAGACATGCACTCGCGGATAAAGTCAGTGTGACACAAGTCCGAGGATTGGGGAGTATGATTGGTATTGAGACAACAGCGTGCTTGACAGATTTGGTAAAAGCTATGCGAGAGAAGGGATTGATTGTTCTAACTGCTGGAACTAATGTAATTCGTTTGTTACCTCCTTTAACCTTGAGTAAAGAAGAGATGGAAAAGGGAGTCTCGATTCTTGCAAGTGTATTTTTTTAGGTTTAGAAAAAATCCCATCTTTAGGAGACGGGATTTCTCAAAATTTATAATCCAAAATTGTAATCATCATCTTGCATGGCTTCAACAGTTCCGAGCAAATAACCATTTCCGACTTGGCTGAAGAAGTCGTGGTTAGATGTTCCTGTTGAAATCCCGTTCATGACGATTGGGTTGACATCGTTAGCGGTATCAGGAAAAAGGGGATCTTGTCCAAGGTTCATGAGAGCCTTGTTGGCATTATAGCGAAGGAAAGTCATGACTTCCTCGGTCCAGCCCACTCCGTCGTAGAGGGTCTTGGTGTAGAGTTCCTCGTTTTCGTAGAGTTGGTAGAGTAGGTCGTACATCCAGTCGCGGAATTCGTCTTGTTCTTCTTCTGGCAATTCATTAAAACCGAGCTGGAATTTGTAGCCGATATAGGTTCCATGGACAGATTCATCACGGATAATCAGCTTGATAATTTCAGCAACGTTGGCAAGTTTGTTATTTCCAAGATAGTAGAGCGGTGTGAAGAAACCAGAATAGAAGAGGAAGGTTTCAAGATAAGTTGACGCTACCTTTTTTTGTAAAGCTGTGCCATTTTCATAAATATCGTTAATGATTTTAGCCTTCTTCTGAAGGTATTCGTTGTTATTTGTCCATTCGAAAATGTCTTCGATCTCTTTCTTGGTATTAAGGGTTGAAAAGATTGAAGAATAAGATTTGGCATGAACGGATTCCATGAATTGGATGTTGTTAAGGACTGCTTCTTCGTGAGGAGTGCGTACATCCGCACGAATAGCTTCCACACCAGATTGAGACTGCATGGTATCAAGTAGGGTCAATCCGCCAAAGACTTTGCCCACAAGATCTTTTTCTTGGACAGATAATTTACGCCAGTCATCCAAATCGTTTGATAGCGGAATACGCGTATCTAACCAAAATTGTTCTGTCAATTTTTCCCAGGTTGACTTATCAATCACATCTTCAATTTCATTCCAGTTTATCGCTTGATAGTAAGTTGTCATGTTTATCTCCTAGTTGAGTGAGAATGGGTGCTAGCTCATCCTTATTGGTTAGCGTGTCAAACATAAGAGATTTATCTCCAAGTTTCTAAAAAGTTACGACACGGAATAAAAGTCCCCATAATGTGACTTTTATGCAGTTAGTAAGGTAGTTAGCTAATTCGCCAGTAGTTCTTGCTACGTTAAATCACACAGCTTTCACATTGGTTTGATCCGACTTCTTCACCATCATCGGTAAAGGTTCGGACGTAGTAGATTGATTTGATGCCTTTGTTGTAGGCATAATTACGAAGAATTGAAAGGTCACGGGTTGTTTGTTTGCTTTCAGTTTTCCATTCGTAGAGTTCTTTTGGGAGCTCGCTGCGAAGGAAGAGTGTCATTGACAGACCCTGATCCACGTGCTCAGTTGCAGCAGCATAGACATCAATCATTTTGCGCATATCCATGTCGTAGGCTGATGTGTAGTAAGGAATTGTGTCAGTTGACAGGCCATTAGCAGGGTAGTAAATTTTACCGATTTTCTTTTCTTGACGTTCTTCGATACGTTGCGTGATTGGGTGAATAGAAGCAGAGCAGTCATTGATATATGAGATAGAACCATTTGGTGCAACTGCTAGGCGATTTTGGTGATAGAGTCCATCTTTCATAACAGCCTGACGTAGAGCTTCCCAGTCCTTTGCCTGAGGAATGAAGTGTCCTTCAAAAAGTTCTTTCACTCGATCAGTTTTCGGTACAAATTGACCTGTCACGTATTTATCAAAGTAAGTGCCATCTGCGTATTGGGATTTTTCAAAGCCTGCAAATGTCGTTTGACGTTCGCGAGCAATGTTATTGGATTCTACCAAAGTCCAGTAGTTCATAAGCATGAAGTAAATATCAGTGAACTCGATAGACTCAGGGCTACCATATTCAATGTGATGTTGTGCTAGGTAACTGTGCAGTCCCATAGCACCAAGTCCAAAGGTATGCGCCTGACTATTGCCATATTTAACAGTTGGGACAGCGTCAATACTTGATGAGTCTGTGACGAAAGTCAGTGCACGCGTCATTGCCTTGATGGAACGTCCAAAATCTGGCGAGGTCATCATGTTAACAATGTTTGTCGAACCAAGGTTGCAAGAAATATCAGTTCCCATCTTCACAAATTCTTGTGCATCATTAAGTTGGCTTGGTGTTTGCACTTGAAGGATTTCAGAACAAAGATTTGACATGATAATTTTGCCATCAATAGGATTGTGGCGATTGGCAGTGTCGATGTTAACGATATAAGGATATCCTGATTCTTGTTGAAGTTTTGAAATCTCAGTTTCTAAATCACGTGCTTTAATTTTAGTTTTGGTGATTCTTGGATTAGCTACAAGTTCATCGTACTTTTCAGTAATATCAATGTAATTGAAAGGAACACCATATTCCTTTTCGACAGTGTACGGACTAAAAAGGTACATGTCTTCATTGTTACGTGCTAGCTCGTAAAATTTATCTGGAACAGTCAGACCAAGTGAGAGGGTTTTGACACGTACTTTTTCATCGGCGTTTTCTTTCTTGGTTGATAAAAAAGCAATGATGTCTGGGTGGAAGACGCTGAGGTAAACAACACCAGCTCCTTGACGTTGACCAAGTTGATTTGAGTAAGAGAAACTATCTTCGAAAAGTTTCATGACAGGAACAACACCAGAAGCTGCGCCAGCATAGCCTTTAATAGGAGCACCAGCCTCACGTAAATTGCTGAGGCTAATCCCAACACCTCCTCCGATACGAGACAATTGTAAAGCCGAATTAATTGCACGACCGATTGCGTTCATGTCGTCTGTGACTTGAATGAGGAAACAAGAGACCAATTCACCGCGGCGGCTTCGTCCAGCGTTGAGGAAGGAAGGTGTCGCAGGTTGGTAGCGTTGATGGATCATCTCCATAGCCAAATCTTCTGCAAGCTGCTCAATACCATCAGCAAAATAGAGGGCATTGAAAAGGACGCGATCTTCGATACTTTCAAGGTAATAATCACCATCATTGGTTTTCAAGGCATATTGTTGGTAAAATTTGTAAGCAGCCATGAAAGATTTGAAGCGAAACTTTTGCGATTGCAGGAGCGCTGCCAGTTTTTCGATGAAGTCAGGTGAGTATTTGCTGATAAACTCACGCTCAATATAGTCCTCTTCAATCAGATAGTTGATTTTATCAGTAATGCTATCAAATACCTTGGTGTTTGGTTTGACATTTTCAAGAAAAAAGGCACGTAGGGCTTCTCTGTCTTTGTGGAGAGGGATTTTACCATCAACTGGACGGTTAATTTCATTGTTCAGGCGGAAGTAGGAAACATCGCCGAGATTTTTAAGAGTCATGGTGTAAAAATTCCTTTATGTTAGATGATTTCTTTTAATTTGTTTGGTTGAAAGCCTGAAAAGACAATATCACCTGCTTCAATAACAGGCGCAGAAGTGAAACCGAGACTTTTCACGTAGTCGATTTTTTCTGGGTGTTCATCAATGTTGATTTCAACAAAATCAGCACCTTCTTTTTCTAAAAATTTTTTTGTCATTTTGCATTGCATGCAGTTGTTTTTTGAAAAGATAGTGATCGTAGCCATCTTGTACTCCTTTATAAAAGTAATCCCTTTTTGGGAAATAGTGATGTAACTAGGATATACAAAATGAACGGAAAAAGCAAGCGATTTATCTTGAAAAACACAATATCTAGTATTAGAAGAACATGAAAGCACGAAATATTGTGGTATAAAGTTTTTTAACAGAAGATGTGATATAATATAACATTGCAAAGAAAAAATATTGACTAAATATTCAGAAAGTAGTATAATTTATCCAACTATCTATTTACATTTTTTGGGGGTTTGATATGACAGATTATCGCTCGTCACTTTCTTTTAACAATCATGATTACTCTTTTTTTGATATTAGAAAAGCTGTGGCAGAGAACGGTGGGAATTTAGAAAAGCTTCCCTACACTATTCGAATTTTACTTGAAAGTTTATTAAGAAAAGAAGACGGAGTAGATGTGACAAAAAATCACATTAAGAATTTAGTGAATTACACTCCAGAATCTCCGCAAGGAGAATTACCCTTCAAGCCAAGTCGTGTCATTTTGCAAGATTTCACAGGTGTTCCCGTGGTTGTTGATTTAGCTTCTATGCGTGATGCTATTGTTCAAAATGGTGGTAATCCCGATTTGATTAATCCTGAAATCCCAGTTGATTTGGTAATTGATCACTCTGTTCAGGTTGACTTTTACGGATGTGATACAGCCCTAGAGGATAATATTGATTTAGAGTTTAAACGTAATAATGAGCGCTATGAGTTCCTAAAATGGGCTGAAAAGTCTTTTGAAAATTATCGTGCCGTTCCACCTGCAACGGGGATTATCCACCAAGTTAACATCGAATTTTTAAGCGATGTTGTCATCGAAAAAGACAGTCTCCTTTACCCAGACTCTATGTTTGGGACAGATAGCCATACGACTATGATTAACGGTATTGGTGTTCTTGGTTGGGGTGTCGGTGGTATTGAAGCTGAGGCGGCTATGCTCGGAGAAGCATCATATTTTCCAGTTCCAGAAGTCATAGGTGTTCGTCTAGTTGGCAAATTACCTAAAATTGCAACTGCAACTGATTTAGCTCTTAAAGTTACTCAGGTGTTGCGTCAAGAAAAAGTTGTTGGAAAATTTGTCGAGTACTTTGGTGATGGCTTATCACATCTTAGTCTTGCCGACCGTGCGACAGTTGCTAATATGGCGCCTGAGTACGGAGCAACTTGTGGTTATTTTCCAATTGATGATGAGACACTTAATTATATGCGTTTGACCAATCGTGATGACAATCACGTTGCTTTGACAGAAGCTTATGCAAAAGCAAATCATTTGTTCTATAATCCAAATATTCAAGCAGAATACACTAAAGTTGTTGAGATTGATTTGTCAACCATTTCCCCATCTATCTCTGGTCCAAAACGTCCACAAGATTTGATTGATCTTACTGAGGCTAAACAAACTTTCCAAGAGAGCTTAATCCGAGAGGCAGGTGTCCAAGGATTTGGTTTGGGAAATGAAGAAATCAATAAAACCGCAACGGTTCATTTTAACGACCATGATGAAGAAATAAAGACAGGTCATGTTGCTATTGCAGCCATCACATCATGTACAAATACTTCTAATCCTTATGTGCTCATGTCGGCAGGACTTTTGGCACGAAACGCTGTTAATAAAGGTCTGAAAGTCTCTCCAACGGTCAAAACCTCATTGGCACCTGGTTCTAAAGTTGTTACAGGTTATCTTAAAAATTCTGGTCTTCAGTCTTATCTTGACAAGCTTGGTTTCAATCTTGTTGGATATGGTTGTACCACATGTATTGGAAATTCAGGAAATCTTCGTCCAGAAGTTGCAGAAGCAGTTGTTAATTCAGATTTACTAGTATCTGCAGTTTTATCTGGAAATCGAAATTTTGAAGGGCGTGTCAATCCACTTGTCAAAGCAAACTTCCTTGCTAGCCCACCACTTGTGGTTGCCTATGCGTTAGCTGGTACAACAAATATCGATTTGACAACTGAGCCGCTTGGTTTTGATGATAATGGCAAAGCTGTTTATCTGACAGATATTATGCCAAGTAGCGACGAAGTATCAGCATTTGTTGACGAGTATGTAACGCGCGAACTATTTGAGAAAGAATATGAACATGTTTTCTCAGACAGCGACAAATGGAATCAAATTCCAACTGAAGAAAGTAAAAGTTATAGTTGGAACAAAGAATCTACCTATATTCAAAATCCACCTTACTTTGATCACCTGGGAGAAGATTTGTGTATCAAACCTCTAAATAATCTCCAAGTATTGGCAAAATTTGGTGACACGGTTACAACCGACCATATTTCACCTGCAGGTAATATTGCTAAAAATAGTCCAGCAGCCCGCTATTTAGATGAGCATGGTGTAGCCTACGCAGACTTTAATTCTTATGGTAGTCGTCGTGGTAATCATGAAGTGATGATGCGCGGAACTTTTGCCAATATTCGAATAAAAAATGAATTAGCGGATGGAAAAATCGGCGGTTATACCAAATATCGTGGAGAAGTCATGCCAATTTATGATGCTGCCATGAACTATAAGGCTGACCAAATTGATACCTTAGTCATTGCAGGAAAAGATTATGGTATGGGCTCAAGTCGTGACTGGGCTGCCAAAGGATCAAACTTGTTGGGGGTTAAGGCAGTCTTAGCTGAATCTTTTGAACGTATTCACCGATCAAATCTTGTTATGATGGGAGTTCTTCCTTTGCAATTCCTTGATGGTGATACTGCAGAAAGTCTTGGGCTAACTGGTTACGAAACATATGATATCAAACTTTCAGAAAATCCAGGCATTCAGGATATTGTTGATGTCATTGCTCGTGATGAAAACGGAGAGAAGACTTTTAAAGTCTTGGTTCGTTTTGATGCTGATGCCGATATTCGTTACTATAAAAATGGTGGTATTTTGCCTATGGTTGTTAGAAAAAAATTAGAAGGAGCGTAAGAATGGGAGAAGAAAACGGGCTTAAAGATCAGATTGCCTGCAACACGCGAATTAGTGCCATTATTGATGACGATTTGTCTTATGCAGGTTATAATATTTCTGAATTGATGGACAACAATGCGAGTTTTGAAGAAGTCATTTATCTTCTTTGGAACTTACATTTACCAACGCAGATTGAATTGAAGCATTTTGTCGATGAATTACGTGCAAATTATGCTATCTCTGATGCAGTTGAACAATGTATTTTAATTCAATCTCGCCGTCATTTGCACCCTATGAGTGTCTTGCGTTCTACAGTCAGTCTTCTGGGGGTTTATAATATCAATGCCGAGGACAATTCTGTTGAAGCAACCTATGAGCAATCTATTCAGTTAATGGCTAAAATGCCAACTATAATAGCTACTTTTGCACGATTAAGGATGGGTTTAACACCCGTAGAACCTAGGGAGGATTTAGGTTTTGCAGCAAATTTTCTTTATATGTTAAACGGTGAGGAGCCTACACCTCTTCAAGTTACTGCGCTGAATAAAGCTCTCGTCCTTCACGCTGATCATGAATTGAATGCCTCTACATTTGCGGCGCGTGTGACAGCATCAACGTTGACAGATATCTACTCTTGCGTAACCACTGCTATTGGAACACTCAAGGGTCCCCTTCATGGCGGTGCAAACGAAAAAGTATTTGATATGCTCAGAGAAATCCGCGAACATGGAAATACCGAGGTTTATTTGAAAGAAAAGTTGGATTCACAAGAAAAAATCATGGGATTTGGGCATCGTGTCTATAAAACGCAAGATCCTCGTGAAAAATACCTTCGTGAAATGGCGCAGCAATTGACACAAGGAACAGAAGATGAAGTGTGGTTCAATCTATCATGTGAAATTGAAGCCTATATGAAGAATACTAAAGGGTTGATTCCAAATGTTGATTTTTATTCAGCTACGGTTTATCATGTTTTGGGAATTGACAGTAGTATTTTTACGCTGATTTTCGCTATGAGCCGTGTTTCTGGCTGGATTGCTCACATTCAAGAGCAACAAAAAAATAACAAGCTCATTCGACCACGCTCACATTACATCGGTCAATTGAATTTAGAATACATACCAATTGGTAAGCGCTAAGGGGGGATTTATGGCAAACAAAATTTGTTTTGAAAATGGTCAACTAAATGTTTCTGACAACCCAGTTATTCCTTTTATTGAAGGTGATGGTGTTGGACGAGATATTTGGAAAAATGCTCGTGCTGTCTTTGATGCAGCTGTTGAGAAAGCCTACGATAGCCAAAGAAAAGTTACTTGGTTAGAAGTCTTGGCGGGGAAAAAATCTTTTGATGAAACAGGTAGTTGGTTACCTGAACAAACTTTATCTACAATCAAGGAGCACTTAGTTGCTATAAAAGGTCCTCTGGAAACACCTGTAGGAGGAGGTATCCGCTCACTTAATGTTGCCCTTCGTCAAGAGTTAGACCTCTTCGCTTGTGTTCGACCTGTTCGTTACTTTAAAGGAATTGAAAGTCCGTTAAAAAATCCTGAAAAAACTAACATTACTATTTTCAGAGAAAATACGGAAGATATTTATGCAGGTATCGAATGGGAAGCTGGAACGGCAGAAGTTACTAAGGTTATCGATTTCTTGCAAAATGAAATGAAAGTTAGTAAAATACGTTTCCCACAAACGTCCAGCATTGGCATCAAACCTATTTCAATAGAAGGAAGTGAGCGTCTTATCCGCTCTGCTATCGAATACGCCTTGACCAATCAGCTGACTAAGGTTACCTTAGTACATAAGGGGAATATCCAAAAATTCACCGAAGGTGGATTTCGTAAATGGGGTTATGAATTAGCCAAACGTGAATATGCCAAAGAACTCGAAAGTGGTAAATTAGTTGTTGATGACATCATTGCGGATAATTTTCTTCAACAAATTTTGCTCAGACCAGAGCGCTTTGATGTTGTTGCCCTGACAAACCTTAACGGTGACTATGCTAGCGATGCTTTGGCTGCTCAGGTTGGTGGCATAGGCATTTCACCAGGTGCAAATATTAACTACCTGACGGGACATGCTATTTTTGAAGCAACTCACGGCACTGCACCTGATATTGCAGGTCAAGATTTGGCCAACCCATGTTCTGTCCTTTTATCTGGTTGTATGCTTTTTGACTACCTTGGGTGGACAGAAGTGTCAGAAAAGATAAGTAAGGCTATTGAAACAGCCTTTGCCAAAGGATATTTCACAGCTGATCTTGCAAATGGCAAAGCTTCATACAGTACTAGTGAATTTGCACAAAAAGTCATTGAAAATCTCTAATGTAAAACACCTCCTGAATGAGTTCTGGGAGGTGTTTTGCAATATTTAATTAAAAAGGATATAATCAAGGACGAGAAAGGTTGGAAACTATGATTTATTCAATATCAGAAATAATTTATCTTTTTCTCTTCTATTCTTTTGTTGGGTGGCTATGGGAAACAATTTACTGTTCCATTTTGGATAAGCGCTTTACCTACCGAGGTTTTCTGGTTGGACCGTATTGTCCCGTTTATGGTTTTGCAGTGACGACCGTTTTACTTTGTACAACTCCCTTTCAAAGGAGTTGGTTAATGCTGTTTTTAAGTGGTATGTTGATTGCGACAGCCTTCGAGTATCTAGCTGGCTGGTTTTTAGAAACATTTTTCCATATGAAACTTTGGGACTACAGCCATGAGTTCGGAAATATCAAAGGTAGGATTGCCCCGAAGATTTCGCTTTTTTGGGGATTCGGTATTTTGATTTTGGTTAATTTTATCCACCCCCATGTCATGGATTTGCTATTAAGAATTGATGAAAAATGGTCTCTCTTGGTAGTGCTTGTCATGGGAGCAGATTGTGTCTGGACAGTAACAGATACAGCGAAGTTCCATCAAGCAGCTCTTGCCTTTGAAAAGCAGATTCATCGTGAGCAGGAAAAATTTCAAGCATCACTTCATCAACAATTTGATGATTTGAACCAGCAAGCAGAACTTTTAAATCAACATTTTGAAGAATTAAAAGATAACTTATTAGATTTTGTTAAGGAAAGAAAAATTAAACCCTTTAAATTTAATCAGCGCCGCTTGTTGAAAAATTACAGTAAATTCAGGGCTGCGGATGCTCCATTAGTGACAGGAATGCACAAACAAATTGCTTTAATTAAAGGAAAGATTACAAAAAAAGATTAGTCTTGATTGTTATGTAAACCCTTTTTCATGAATTATTTTCAGAAAAAACGTTCTAAAGATTGAAAATCAAAATTCATTGTGCTATAATCTTTAATTGTAAGGGTTATCATAGGATAATTCAAAAATAACACAATAAAAGGAGAATCCATTATGGCTTCTAAAGATTTCCACATTGTTGCAGAAACAGGTATTCACGCACGTCCAGCTACTTTGCTTGTTCAAACGGCTAGCAAATTTGCATCAGACATCACTTTGGACTATAAAGGTAAAGCAGTTAACCTTAAATCAATTATGGGTGTTATGAGTCTTGGTGTTGGCCAAGGTGCAGATGTTACTATCTCAGCTGAAGGTGCAGATGCCGACGATGCACTTGCTGCTATCGAAGAAACAATGACTAAAGAAGGATTGGCTTAATTATGACAGAAATGCTTAAAGGAATCGCCGCCTCTGATGGCGTTGCTGTTGCTAAAGCATATCTACTCGTTCAACCGGATTTGTCTTTTGAAACTACTACAGTTGAAGATACAAATGCAGAAGAAGCTCGCCTTGATGTCGCATTACAAGCATCGCAAGACGAGCTTTCTGTTATTCGGTCGAAAGCAGTGGAAACGCTTGGCGAAGAAGCAGCTGCTGTGTTTGATGCTCACCTGATGGTTCTTTCTGATCCAGAAATGATTAGTCAAATTAAAGAAACTATCCGTGCTAAGCAGACAAACGCAGAAACAGGACTTAAAGAAGTAACTGATATGTTCATTACTATCTTTGAGGGAATGGAAGATAATCCGTATATGCAAGAACGCGCTGCAGATATTCGCGATGTGGCAAAACGTGTTCTGGCTCACTTACTTGGTGTTAAACTCCCAAATCCTGCGACTATTGATGAAGAATCAATTGTTATTGCACATGACCTAACTCCATCTGATACTGCTCAGTTGAACAAACAATTTGTTAAAGCTTTTGTTACTAATATCGGTGGTCGTACAAGTCACTCAGCTATCATGGCTCGTACACTCGAGATAGCTGCGGTATTGGGTACAAATGATATCACTAGCCGTGTTAAAGACGGTGATGTTGTCGCTGTTAACGGTATCACAGGTGATGTTATCATCAACCCAACGGATGAACAAATTGCTGAATTCAAAGCAGCTGGTGAAGCTTATGCGAAGCAAAAAGCTGAATGGGCTCTTCTTAAAGATGCTAAAACAGTTACAGCTGATGGAAAACATTTCGAACTGGCTGCAAACATTGGGACACCTAAAGACGTTGAAGGTGTTAATGACAATGGTGCAGAAGCAGTTGGTCTTTACCGTACTGAGTTCCTTTACATGGATTCTCAAGACTTCCCAACTGAAGATGAACAATACGAAGCATATAAAGCAGTACTTGAAGGCATGAATGGCAAACCAGTTGTGGTTCGTACTATGGATATCGGTGGAGATAAGGAACTTCCTTACTTTGATCTTCCGAAAGAAATGAACCCGTTCTTGGGATTCCGCGCTTTGCGTATTTCTATCTCTGAGACTGGGGATGCGATGTTCCGCACACAGATCCGTGCTCTTCTTCGTGCATCAGTTTATGGTCAATTGCGTATCATGTTCCCAATGGTTGCCCTTCTTAAAGAATTCCGTGCAGCTAAGAAAGTATTTGATGAAGAAAAAGCTAACTTGCTTGCTGAAGGTGTAGCAGTAGCTGATGACATTCAAGTTGGTATCATGATCGAAATTCCAGCGGCGGCAATGCTTGCTGACCAATTTGCTAAAGAAGTTGATTTCTTCTCAATTGGTACAAATGACCTTATCCAATACACAATGGCTGCAGATCGTATGAACGAACAAGTTTCATACCTCTACCAACCATATAACCCATCAATCCTTCGTTTGATTGCTAATGTTATCAAAGCTGCACATGCAGAAGGCAAATGGGCTGGTATGTGTGGTGAAATGGCTGGTGATCAACAAGCTGTTCCACTTCTTATGGGTCTTGGCTTGGATGAATTCTCAATGTCAGCAACATCAGTTCTTCGTACACGTAGCTTGATGAAGAAACTTGATACTAAGAAAATGGAAGAATACGCTAACCGTGCGATTACAGAATGCGGTACAGCAGAAGAAGTTCTTGAATTGGCCAAAGAATACGTTAACGTTGACTAGTGTCTCCAGTTCTCATGGAACTTAGTTTCATTTTCATAAGTGATAAGTAACTATATACAAAAAAAGGCACTGTCTACTCCTTGTCTTTCGATGACATAGGTAGATAGTGCTTTTTTGAGTGACTTAGAAAAGCTCGTAAATTAATTAATGGGTGAAATTTGAACGATTAAAACTTCTATCCATTTTTAGACGATTTCAACTTGTCCTGTTTAGGACTAAAGGTCTTAGCTATAAATAAATACTAACCTTGTTGGATACTCAAAATATACTATTTCCCCACTTGTCAAGTCAAGTGCAACAAGTTCATTGATAACTAGAGTTCCAGAGGTTAAGCTGTTTGGGCTAGCCCAAACAAAATATTTGCGGTTTTATACTTGTGAAGTCGTCTAGGTCTGTCATTGATAGCAGAGACGTAGTGATTGAGTTCTTCTGTCGTTAGTGAGTTAAGAGAGACACCTTTTGGGAGAAACTCTCTCAAGAGACCATTGAAATTTTCATTTGTTCCTCTTTCATGAGAAGCATAAGGATGGGCAAAATAGACTTCCACACCTTTTAAGTCT
>NZ_KB904479.1 GCF_000380105.1 Streptococcus orisratti DSM 15617 | reverse complement strand
CCTTGAACGCCTCGGCAATGCTTTTGCTTGTCTCTTGCCAGAAGTTTTCCGACATCTGACGGTCTAATCTCAACTCTTTTTGGATACTCCCTACAATGCCTCTTTGAGGTAGTCCATCCAACACAATGGAAGCATCAAAGAAAACGTTACTGGTTACTGTTCCTAGAGNNAGNCGTGCTAANTGTTTCTCCGTCTCTAACATTCCACTGATATCTGCCATCTTCCACTGGCTCGGCTTGTTGCCTTGAAGCATGTCTCCGAAAACTTCCAGTTCTTCAAGACCGACTTGAGTCAGATTGACCCCGCCTTCAGCCAGCCCACTGACTAACTCAACAGCCCCCTTTAGAAAACCAGCACTCGCCCGATTCAAGGGATTGGGATGAGCTTTGATATCTTTGTCCAGCCAGCCTATGGCGCCTGCTTCCAAGTCATGGATAAAACTTTGAACAGGGTGATGTTTTTTCCATGCGAGTTCTTTAACCTTAGCGGCTTTCTCTTGGGCCTGCTTGGCAGCCTTGATCTTGGCCTGAATCTGCTTGTCTATCTGTTTAACGTACTTGGCAAAGTGGGCATCGCTAACGAACTGGCTGTAGCGGCTATCGGTATAAGATAAGGAGCCAAGTCCCTGCAAGGAAGAGAGTATTACCTCATCTCGTTCTAGCAAAGCCTGAGTCTGACTTGATGTGCTTGCCCCGTCAAAAGCACTCACCCATTCGATCGTATGAGTTAGGACCCTATTGGCCTTGTCTGTGCACTCATCATAGCTACTCTTGGGGCTAGACAGGGAAACCAAGTCGGCGATGTCTCCATAGATGCTAGCAATAGAGCACTCTATGCTGGCATGTTTTTCCTGATGTTGAACCAAGGTCTGACTGAGCTGATGGAGGTAAGCCTCGTCCAGAATGGCTGTAGCACTCGTCTCCTTGACCTGACTTTGAAAGGCTGAAAGAGTCCTTGAAAATTCCCCTGACAGGAGCATTAAGTTATCACTTAAACTAACATGTAAAGCGGCATCGTAGTTGTTCAACTGATGATAAACTGCCTGTCCTGCATGACCATAGAGAGCTTGGGAGCTGATAATCCTATTGGTCGCTGTCTTAGCACTTAACAAATCAGATTGAGTGCTTTTGATATCGCTGGACAAGGTCTCCAAATGTGACAGAAGCTCTGCCATATCCACATGAAATCCCATTAGTTCACCTCACCTTCTAGGTCAATATGATAATAAGCCAGCGCTTTTTCAGAACTCATGAAAGCTGTTGAACGCTGTAGGTTGTTCAGTTGCTTTTGATGAAGAGCATTAGCCACACGACTTTCCCAGGCGCCATCATGATAGCCTAGCGCGATAACCTTTTTAATCATCAAATTGGACACACGTAACTGTGTGCTGCCCAGTCTTTCTCCCAGTGGCCACAGTCTAGCAGTATAATCCAGCGTGTAGCCTTCATAGCCCTCGTGCAAATCCAGTTTGCGTCCTGTTAACATCACCTTAGCCCTTGGCTCCTCAGCGAACAACTCTCTAAGGAAGTCAGGAAATAAGTCCATGTCCAAGTCAACCACTGTCCCAATCGGATAAATAGGGGCATAGACCATATCAATGGTTGCCATCAAGGTCACAAAATCAGACAGAGTTCCTTGAAAAGACCAGCCCCCATGTCTTGTCTCAATCTGAGCAGAATCCGCCTGCTCATCAAACTGAAAAATCAGCTTATCGGACAGCAGGAGTTGATGGACATAAAACCTTTCATGATTTCTATAAGCTAGGTAAGCCTCCTTGACAACTTCTAAATGACTGCCCAAATATTGGAGCCAATAGTCGTCTTCTTGCTTTGAAGTCAAGCCTTGTCTGGAGAGAAGATCTTTTAAAATCACTAACAACTCTTGTTTTGTTTTATCTGACATAACATCTCCTTACTTAAAGCGGATAGACTGAGCATTTCCTTGAATAGCCTTTGCTTGATTGTTGTCTTCTTGAACGATGATATTTCCTGCATTTCGCATTTTAGCTGTGCTTGATTGCGTGTAGGTTTTTAAACTTCCCAAAACCGAATTAAACTTTGTTTCTAATCCAACTAAGTTCTCAAACCGCTGTAAATTGGTTTTATCTAATTCTTTTGCACTTAAAGGCTTAATTCCAGAAACAACAGCTTCTTGGCTTCCAACTACACTATCCCATGTTTCTTTATCAATACCAACCTTATATCCCATCTCTTAATCTCCTCCTACCAAAGTGCACTTAAAAAATATCTAGCCATTCCTCTAGCGCTTGAAGCCGCAAAGCTATAGTCCGCTACACGAAGTGTTGTTTTTACGATTGCAAGCTCTAATAATGTGACATTTTCCTGATGAGCTGCTAAATCCGAAGTGATACATTGGGTAACATTTTGGATAATCCGATCAAATTTATCTCTGCGGTCTCCTTTAAATAATCCATCCGAAACACCGGTTTGGCAACTACTTTTAAAATCTTGTTCAAAACTGTTGTAATCCTTTAAGTGATGAGTTAAAGATTTTTTTGCCTCATTGAGACGTTTTAAATCAGCTTCCGCATCTAATTGTTTAGCTTCATACTGTCTTCCAAGATTATCATAGTAGTGAGCATAGTGCCTACATCGTTCATTATGTCTAGCTCTCGCTGCCTTATAGCTTGATTTTCCCATAAAATTCTCCTGAATATTTTTCTATTAAATAGTAACCATAAATAGAACTGCTCATGGTGAAAGTATTGTTGTAAACAGCACATATCGCTATTTTACTCGTCTAATAACCTCAAACGAGCGTAGAGTTTATCAATTTCATCGGTTTGCTTTTGATAATCTTTGCGATAACCTTTTTCTAAATTATCCAAACTTTCATCTAGTATTGAGAAATTTTCCCTTAAAAACAGCTCATTATCGTCCGTTATCTTGTTGAATAACCAGTAACTTTCAGGAAAAGCCTGATCAAGCTCACAGCTAGACTGCTGAGTTTTACTGAGTAATTCTTCGTAAATGGTGTCATTTTCAAATCTAACATAATGATTAAAATCTTCTACCTGATGATAGAGTTCTTCTAGTTGTCTCTTTGCCTGACGATAATCATCTTCTAATTCCTCAAAAGCACCACTTGCTTGTCTAATTTCCTGTTGAATATCATCAAAATAATCAGATTTTGCCATGCTAACTCCCTTTTTATATTTTCTTGATAAATAAAACAATATTAAGAATATTATAACAAAATCCATTCATCTTTTAAATGATTACAAATAAATTGAAAAAGAAGCTGGGACAGACAGCTTCTTACAGCATTTTCAACTTTGAGGAGGTGGATGAGAAGGCCTGAGAGACACTTTCTCAACCTAGAAGTAGAACTATAAATTCAGTGTCAAAGGTGGCTTGGGATAGGACTTTTCAAATTAGCAACTAAAATTAACACCCTATTGTCAAATGAAAAAGGTTGCCAAATGTAGGACTTTATTTTTGAGACAAATCGGTTGATATGAGTTTTCGCATCCCCGTCCCTATTATCCTAAATTGCAAATGTTCATAGAAATCATCAGCTTCTGAAACCAAGTCAAGTCTGGTTTTTGGGTGATGATGACCAAGTTCGGTCAGTAGAAGACTTGCATATCCCTTATGTCTATGTTTCTTGGAAACTAACAGCTCGCAAAGATAGGTTGTTAACACCCCATCTGTCAGATACCTGACAAAGCCACAAATTTCCCCTTCAACTTCTAGAACGAACCAACAAGATGTTTGTAAGAGCTGTTCAATTTAATCAGGAGTAAAATTCTTCCAACCCTATGCTTGATAGAGTTGATATAGCTGGACAGAGTCATCTATTTTAGGTTGACGGATAATCAGTTATGAAACACCTTCTTCAAGACCTCCCCTACTGTCGTCACACCGACAACAGTGATATTTGCAGGTACTTCAATACCTTGCAGAGCATTTTGGGGAGCGTAAACCTTGGTAAAACCAAGTTTTGCCGCTTCGTTGATACGTTGCTCAATACGTGTCACACGACGAATTTCGCCCGTCAAACCAATTTCACCGATGAAGGCTTCCTGTGGATTTGTTGGCTTTTCTTTATAGCTTGACGCAATGGCTACCGCTACTGCCAAATCAATCGCTGGCTCATCAAGTTTAACACCACCAGCCGATTTCAAATAAGCATCTTGATTTTGCAAAAGAAGTCCGCAGCGCTTTTCTAAAACAGCCATAATCAGACTGACACGATTAAAATCTAAACCCGTTGTGGTGCGTTTAGCATTTCCAAAGACTGTCGGTGTCACCAAGGCTTGTACTTCCGCCAAAATTGGACGGCTACCTTCCATGGTAACCACGATAGCTGACCCCGTTGCACCATCCAAACGTTCTTCTAAGAAAACTTGGCTTGGATTAAGTACCTCAACCAGACCACCAGATTGCATTTCGAAAATGCCGATTTCGTTGGTTGAACCAAAACGATTTTTCACAGCACGTAAAATACGGAAGGTGTGATGACGTTCCCCTTCAAAATAAAGCACCGTATCCACCATATGCTCAAGCATGCGCGGTCCTGCAAGCTGCCCTTCCTTAGTCACGTGACCAACGATAAAGGTTGCAATATTATTTGTCTTGGCCAGTTGCATCAACTCTGCAGTCACTTCACGTACTTGTGATACCGACCCTTGAATCCCAGAAATATCAGGGCTCATAATGGTCTGAATTGAGTCTATAATGAGAAAGTCAGGCTGAATTTGCTCAATCTGTGCGCGAATGGCTTGCATATTGGTTTCAGCATAAAGGTAAAATTCATTGTCAATGTCGCCAAGACGCTCACTACGTAGTTTAATCTGCTCTGCTGATTCTTCCCCAGAAACGTAAAGAACTGTTCCCTTATCTGCAAGTTGAATAGATACCTGCAAAAGAAGCGTTGATTTTCCGATACCTGGGTCACCACCGATAAGCACCAAACTACCTGGCACCACACCGCCACCAAGCACGCGGTTAAATTCATCCATGCCAGTCTTCGTGCGTGAATAATGAATCGAGCTAACATCCTTTAACTTAGTCGGTTTGCTTTTTTCACCCGTCAAACTAACACGCGCATTTTTGACTTCTTGCACCTCAACTTCTTCAACAAAAGACGTCCAAGACGAACAATTCGGACAACGTCCCAAATATTTCGGAGAATGATAACCACACTCCTGACAAACAAATGTTGTTTTTTTCTTAGCGATAACTCGTTACCTCCATTGCGTTTCCCATTTGTCTTCTTTGCCTTTATTTCCCTGTTGAACCAAAGCCGCCTGTACGAACACCGTCTGCTTCATCACCGTCAGCAACCAAGAACGGCATGAAAACACCTTGAACAATGCGTTCGCCAGCTTCAACCACAACAGTCTCATTAGTGATATTTTTCATTTGTGCAAAAATGTGACCTTCATTAGCAGGATTGCCATAATAATCACCGTCAATGACACCTACCGAATTGATCAAAATCAAGCCTTTTTTACGCGGATTTGAAGAACGGTCAAAAAGATAAAGCACCTCACCAGCTTGCATGTAAGCTTTGACACCAGTTGGCACTAATTTAATCTCACCAGCTGCAATTTCTGTTGTTTCCGCAGCTTTCAAATCATAACCTGTAGCGTGTGCTGTTTCTCGCTTTGGTAGCAATGTTTCATCAGTAAATTGTGAAACCAATTCAAATCCTCTAATTTTACTCATTTTGTCTCCTTTTTCTGTATTCAATCATCTTCATATTATAACATAAAAGCTATTCATCAAAAAAACTTTCCTTGCTTGGAAACAAAGAAAGTTTACTTATTACTATTTTTCCTTACACTATTTAATTCCGTAAATGGTAGGGCAAAAAATAGCAAAACCAATATTATTGCTAAAACAGCACTACCGTCAAAAAAGATTGTTGTCAAATGGCAGAGCTTTTCAACAATAGCAAAGCAAGCTGTTAGACTAAGCGTTAAAACAACCGAACTTGTCCGTAACAACGATAATGATTTTCCTTGATGATTATCTGGAGTAACAAGCATTCTTTCTGCTGAAAGCAACCCAAAACACGGTAAACCTGTTCCAAAAATAGCTCCTACCGCTAAACCAAACAATAGAAAATGCTCAACAGTTTGTGCATGACCAACAAGATAGGTAAAATACCCACTACAAGCCATTAAGAGCATTGAAAGAACTTTTCTTACCGATACCTTAGCTAAATAAAGAATCTTATTAAGCACCGCACCACCTGCTACACTAAGCAGAATTCCGATACCAATGATATGAATATGAGTAAATCCCTTATCAATCTGTCCAATTCTAAAAATCAAAAGGCTCATGACAATCTGATTTTTCACCATGAAGAGAAGATTGGCAAGGTAAAGACCTACTTGTTTTAGCCTTACAATCACTTGTAATAATTCTCTTAACGCCAAAATAAAGCTTTCTTGTGTTTCAGAAAGAGGCTGTTCTTTCTTTGTTTCCTTTGGCAAATGAAAAATAAATAGAGCACTAAAAAGGTAACAAATGCTAACAATAATAAAATAAGTGTTAATTTTGAGAAAAGAAATTGTCAAAAAGACAAAAAGATAGCCAACAATAGCAAAGGCTGAATCAACAATATTAATGCTCTGTAAAACCGAAACGGATTTTTCTTTAGTTGTGATAAGGCTGAGATAAACAGGTCTTGAAATCTCATCTAACTCCGAAACAACTATCGAAATCACGTCAATAATGACTATTGAAATCAGAAATAACGGAAGTGAAACCTCGAAAAGAAAAATAGGAATGATAAGTAGCGGTATCAAAACCAAGTCTGATAACAAAATTAACTTCCACGGCGATTTCTTATCGACAATATAACCTGTAAAAATGCCATAAGCATGCTCAATGTCACGCTGATATTGCTAACCAAACTATTTAAAAATTGACTATCAACATAACGCTGAACAATAAATGATAGCGTTAACCCATAAACGCTACTAGCTACAATCCCAGTAGCTTCAGATAATAGAAAAAACGATGACCTAAATTTTTTCATAACCTCTCCTAAACCCTACGATAGTTCACCCTTCACCAAAACGCCACTTTTTATCAATAAATAAACGCCGATGCCGAATGTCATTATATTAATCGAAATTCCTAAAACCGTTATATTTTGATAAAAACTTGGAATTAACAAAAATAAAATACCAAAGATAGCATATAAACTAGAACTAGCAGTGTAAATTAAAGCGACTTTATTATTGTCATATTCCGCGTAAATCATTTTTTCAAATATATTTCCAGATACTCCAATCACAACAAACGCGATAAAAAATAGCAGTAATTTCACCAATGGATCAGGAATAATGAATACAAATAACAAGCATAGTCCAGATATGATATAGTCAATGCAGAAAAAATGTCTAGGACGTATTCTGATATGGGGCGCTAGAAGTGCTCCAAGCAAATCTGCTCCACGTTGCACAGCAAGCACAACACCTAAATACCCAATAGGAATCTTCTCCTGCAGTAAATATAAAGGAACAAGGGTCAACAGTAAATCCGTACCCCCACTCAAAAAAGCCTCAATGAAAATAATAAGCGAAGCAAATTTTGACTCTCTAAACGCCTCTACCGATTCTAATAGACGAAGTTTTTCTTTCTCAGGCTCCTTAGAAAATTGACTTGTCGCCCTAGTATCAAGTTTAACCCGAAACATAAAATAGATAGCTCCTATAAAAAATGGAATACTAAGTTGCAAAAGGATTAGATACGAAATAAAAGCCAACAAAGAGGAAGCTATGAAATTACTAATAATATCTAGCACATTTGACGTTTTGTATTGAATATCAATAGATTTATCAATCAGCTCGCTATCATTATCCAAAGTTTCAGGAATCATTTTCATTTGCATGGTATTTAATAACGTTGTCAGCAAATTAAAAACGACATTCAAACTATACATCCAAAAAACAGCAAATCGATAGTTAAGACACAAAATAATTCCCACAATAGCAACTAATTGCGATATTTGGAAAATCATTAACCATTTTTTGTCATTCCTTATGCGGTTTAAAAAAGGACCATAGAAAATCGAAGTCACATTAGGAAGCATTCCAAGTAAAGTAAATAAAGATAGCTTTGCAGCATCTATTTGATACACTTGTACCAAACCAATAGAAAGAGCAATCAAATAAAAACTATCCGCTATATTTCTCGTTGAACGACTTAAAATTAAATGATAAAAATTACTCGTAAATGTTTTAATTTTCATATCAATTTATCACTCCTACACTTAATGTACTCTATTATACCCCCCTAAGTGGCTTATATGTGAAAGTTGAAAAAAAGAAATTAGCTCAAAACTGAGCTAACTTCTTTACTAATTGTTGATCATAGGTAACATTATTTTTCTTTTCTAATAAAAGCTTGTTCATACTGAAATAATCTTTTAGTCAATAGATCTGCTAGAGAATCTAAATTCAACCTTTTAATATTTTCTATATAGATTTCCACACGTTCTTTCTGAGTTCCTTTATAGAGATAGGAATAAGTAAGCTTCAAAAAATTTAATAATAGCATTTCAAATGTGTCAAAAACATCTAGTAAAGATTCTAACTCCGTAATAAAAAATTGAACATGAGTCAACTGCTTTCTTTCGAACATTTCTGAAATGATATTTAGGTAAGTAAATTTCAATAAATTCCTATAACTTGTCAGTGGTAAATAAACTTTTGAACGAGTGACAAGTTCTTTACCCAAAAATATTAAATCTGTATCGCTAAGAATTGGCATGGTATTACCAAATATATGAAGGTCATAACTTGTCCAATCCTCAATAGAAAACAGATACTCTGCTAAAAACTCGCCATCTTCTTTATCAAATACATATTCCCTATCCAATGAATGTATAGCATTTTTTATAACCAAGCTATTCAGTCTATAATAGATAACGTCTTCTTGATTAAGGTACTGTTCTAATAGCACTTCAAGTCCACCTTTATCTTCATTAGTTAACAAGGTCATGATATGTTTCATTAACTCTTCATAATCAGTAAGTCGATAACCATTTAATACATGACCAAACTCAGCAAAGGTTAAATTAATCCCCTCAATGGCACTAATCATTCGGTCGGCCGATAACATCGACTGACCAGATTCAAATTTTGATAACTGTGACTTCGATAATTTCCCTTTAGCGACATCTTTCTGTTTCACTTTTCTAGCTAAACGTAGTGCCTTGTAAAATTCCCCTAACTTTACCTTCGACTCTAATTCCAAATTCTTACCTCTTTCAGTGACAGCATTTATTCTCTAAACTTCTTTTCCATCAAATACAAAGCGTATCTGCGGAAACTCTTGAGCTCCATCTCTGTCTTGCATAAAGGCTTTAGCCTCTTTTTTGATTTGCACGAGGTCAATGGCTTGCGCTTTTGCCGCATAGACGCAGCCGCAGTAACACTGACGGTAGATATCGTATTCCTCGCACATTTCAACTGACCTGCGATAGCCATTATTTTTCTTAAAATCACTCGGCAGATATCTCGTAGTATAAACCTTTTGAACATCAATCCCTACACTATTGATTGTTTGAGAGTTCTTATGAGGACTAATGGTCAAAGCACTGGCAAAATAGTCAAACCCCAGTTCAACAGCTTTCTGAGCAGTCTTGTCCAGACGATAGTCAAAACAGACACGGCAACGGTCACCACCTTCTGGTTCTTCTTCCAAACCACGTACCCTACGAACATATTCGTTAGGATTGTAAGCCGCTTCAAGAAACTGCACCTGATTTCCTGTCTTTTCATTAAAATCCGAAACAAACTTTTGGGTGACGTAAGCCCGGCGATGATACTCCTCTTTGGGGTGAATGTTAGAATTAGCAAAATAAACCGTTAGGTCCGCAAACTGCGTCAGATATTCTAGCGTATAAGTCGAGCAGGGTGCACAGCAAACATGCACAAGGATTTTGGGACGCACATTTTCTTTAGCCCAGGCTTTGGTCATCTGTTGCATGACACGATCATAATTTATCTTTTGATTGGGATTCATCTTGGCAAGAATCTCTTGTAAATCAATCATTTTTATTCTCTTTTCTAGCTAATCTAGGTTTTAATATTAGACTTGTTCGGTAACTACATCATCTGCATTCAAATTTCCAAAATCAAAGAACTATTTGTACCAACAAACTATCTATAAGCCTCCTTGAAAAAGGATTCTGCATATTTAGCAGAACCTGGCGAATTTACTAAAAACTCACTTTATCCTTAACGGAATCACGACTAGTACAATAAATTGATTTGATTTAACACTAATATTCAAATGTCCTTTCAATTTCGTAACCCTATCATAAATACTTTTTATTCCTATACCTTGTCTATCAGGTGATTTTATAGATTTCATACCATCATAATTAATAGCCACATCAGTTTTTTTGATAGGATTAACCACTTTAAAAACTAATTTGTTATTCTTAAAGCGTAATACTATGTCAATTGGAGTCTTTAAGCCATTACGTTCAATTTCTTCTATGGCATTGTCAAGAATATTCCCAAGAATAGCACATGAATCAACAGCTATCAAGCTTAAATCTAAATTATATGGAATTTGTAAGTCTAAGTTATATGGAATATTATCTTTTTTCATCTTAGATATTTTTTGATTTAATATTGCATCAATGGGGATGCACCCTGTAATTTTACGATTAAATACTTCCTGTCCCAATATCTCTTGAGTTATTGTTTTGATGTTCCCACAATCGTTATTATCAGCATAAAAATCTATTGAAGAAATAATATTTTTCAAATCGTGTCTAAGGACGGCTAGTTCCTTTTCTTGCTTTATAACCTCACTAGTTATGTTATTTTCATCAGAAGCTATTTTATTTTTTATAATATTATAGTTTTTTTCACTCATGTAATTATAAAGCACAATTATAACAATATTAATTAACCACAAATAGCTGTCAAATGCAAGAACTTTACCGAGAGATAACGGTACTTTATGTAGTAGCAAGACAATCGAAATAAAAGGAGTGACTGAAAGAATCCCGTATTCTATCTTATTCAGACCTATTAAATTGTCAACTTTGAATCGCTTCAATCCTAATATAAATAGCAGAGTCAGCACCATCATGAAAAATTGAACAAAGAAAATGGCAAGTGTTTTAGTTTGTGGCGCATGGCTAAATAGTAAAACAACAATATCTTCTTGAATCAGTAACCAAAAAATCAGAAATATGAAATGAAATATTTTTTTCATCACATCTCCAGATAAAAAGAAGAAAAGAATCAAAAAAGTGAAGAACAGGGAAAAAATCTTAAAATCAATGAAGGTGTTCTGATTCACAATTATTGATGTTCTACCAATAAAATAGATAACTAAAATAAAGCAATAGAATCTCATTTTAGGTATTCTGACAACAAAAAAATGCTGTAAATAGATCCAAATAATAAAGCTTTGAAATAAAAAAAGAGAGAGGAGACCAGTTGTTTTAAATAAACCAATCATAATCCAAAACTCCTCTCAATAAACTGATTATAGGCTGTAATTACTGCTTTCTTTCGACTTCTACTGATAGCGATACAATCGCCATTTACCATTGTTACTTCATTTCTATTAAAAGATGCAACATAGTCTAGATTAATTATTGTACCACTATTAACTCTAACGAAATGTGTTTGAGGCAACCCTTCTTCAATTGCCGATATCTTCCCATAAAACGACACATTACCACCATCAACTAATTCAAGATGAATTTTTCTACCAAATTCAGAGTACAGGCATACAATATTATCTAAAATCACTTGAAAATGTTCCTTACCTACTTGATAAAATAAGAATTTCTGTTTAGCCGTCAATTCTACAAGAACATCCTTAAGAACAGCTCTCAGTTTCTCAATAGATACAGGTTTTATTAGATAACGAAAAGGAGAGACTTCAAAACTTTCTAAGGCATATTGTTCATAACTTGTAACATAGATTAAGATAAAATTTCTGTCTATTGCCCTCAATAATTTTGCAGTCTCAATACCGTTGATCCCTTCCATTTCAATATCCAAAAATATCAATTGATAGTTATCTGTCTGATCTCTCATTGATTTTACAAGACGATCTCCTTTATAATAACCATCAATATCATGTTGAATATTAACTTCATCAAAATACCTTGAAATCTGATACTCTAGATTACTAACCTGTAAACTATCATCATCACAAATTGCTACTCTATACATTTGTTTCCGTAAATTCCTTTTTGGAATATTATATCACTCATAGTGCTTTCTTTTCAAATCCTTTCATAGTAACAAATAATAATAACATACAAATCAAGAAATAACTCAACACATGGGCTATAGATAATCTAACTGTAAAATGATAATCAGGTACAACAAAAAAGTATCCCGGAATAAATTCAGAAATAATCGTAATATGTGATAAAAGTTGACACAAAAAGTAAACACCTAAACTTACGAATGCAGCTACTATTGCCGAAACGTATAATGACAAGTAAAAGGCTACACTAGCCAATAAAATAATAAAACCTAAATTTACCAAACTAATTATTATTGATTGCATATTTGTAGAATGCAATTCCCAAAAATTTACGTAACCAAACTCACTTCGAGATAAAAAACAAATATAAGTGATTAGTGAGGATAAGCAGTTCAGTACATACAAAAATAAGATTGATAAGATGACAACTATATACTTAGAAATAATTAATATTTTCTTACTAGACACTCGGTTTACTTCTAGTAAAATTTGCCCTCCTTGAATTTCTCCTCCCAAAATAAAAGAAGCAGTGTACAAAATTAATAATAGTGGAATAGTTAATATCAATAAAAAGGTCCACATCGTTGTAATAAAGGTAACTAAATCTAACTTAGCACCAATTTTTACAAAATCCCAATGCAAAAAAGTACCTAATCCGTAAATCAACGACCACAAAGATAACACTGCTAATACAATAAAATTTTTCCGTTTCAGTAATTTATATAGTTCTGCTAAAATAATCGATTGCATTTTGTTACCCCCTAAATAATTCTTCTATAGAATCATTCATTGTGATATCCTTTATTTCACCGTTATATCTGTAAATAAGCTTTAATGTTGAATTCAGTAGCGACATATCTTCTGGTAAAGTTATTTGATTTTCTTTCACATCAACCATATCTCTTAAATCATGTTCCAACTCTGGCACTACATATTCCAAAGTAATAATTATTTGATTTTCTCCCAGTTTAGAATGTGTTTCAATTCTCTTATCATTTATAAATAAAAAATAATCACAAATTTCTTCAATTTCATGTAACTGATGTGATGAGATTAAAATTGTAACACCCTTTTCTCGACGTAACTTTACAATATAATCTAGAAGGACTCTAACTCCTGTAGGATCCAAGCCAACAAATGGTTCATCCAAAATCAAAAATTCAGGATCATCTAATAATGCCAACGCCAAACCCAATCTCTGTTTCATACCAAACGAATAAGATTTTACCAGCTTTTTACTGTTATCTAAACCAACAAATTTTAACAACCTATCAATTCGATCATCTAAATTTTCTTCATTAACAGTTGAAGAATACATAGAGAATAATTTCAAATTATCATATGCAGAGAAGTCTTCAAACAACCTACAATCTAAGAGAAAACCAATTTTATTTAATGCCTTTCTTTTAGTATGATAATTCGAATCACCTTTAAATTGAATATCACCTTCAGTTCGTGATGTGAGACCCAATATCATCTTCATTAGAGTAGTCTTCCCACAGCCATTTTTTCCAATCAAGCCAACTATATCTCCTGAGTGGATATCAAAATTGATATTAGTTAACACCTCTTGTAATCCAAACGATTTACTTAAATGACACGCTCGTAGTATTGTACTCATGAATATTACCTCCGCCATGTGCAGTATGCGTTAAATAATTATAGAAGTTATCACAATTTTCAAGTAATACTTCATATTTTTCCGTTGCAATAATTTCTCCATTTCCCATAAAAATTATAGAGTCAAATTTTTTTAAAAATGACTGTTCCAAATTATGTGAGATCATTATGACAGTTTTTTCTGAATTCAAAAATTTTTCAGCTATTAGTTTCGAGGATTCTTCATCTAAAGCTGACTCAAATTCATCAACTAGTAATATTGGTCTATCCTCTAAAAACGCTCTAGCTATATTGACTTTTCTCAATTCTCCACCAGAAATATTGTCCCCATTTTCCGAAATCATTTGAATCTCTTTACTTTTTTTGTTTAAATTAACGTCTCTAATTACCTCATCAATAGTTTTATCATCATAGCGTTCAAACAATGTAATATTATCTTTCAAAGTACCTTTAAAAGCAATACTATTTTGCGGTACATATGAAATCAATTTGGCGACATCTTCTAAATTACTAGCTTCTCCATCTATAAATACTCGTTCTTCAACATCATTTAGCAAATTTAACATCAAACGTCCAAATGTTGTTTTTCCGCTACCGTTTGGACCAATAATACAATATTTTTTGCCATATTCAATAGATAGATTAACATCACCCAAGAGCTTTTTAGCGCCTCTTGTTACACTGCTAGTAGAAAGCCTTATATTCCCAAAACCTTTTTGATACACTTTTTTATCTAAAACAATAGATTGTTTTGAAAAAATATCTGACATTTCTTTCGTTATATCCTTGCTAGCCAAAATATCAATAACGGAAGAACCTATCTGTTGAATCGGACTAACTATCAAATTTGAAATTTGTGTGACGGCAATCATCTTTCCTAATGTCAATCCTTGATTCAACACTAAAAAGCCACCAAAGCATAAGCAAGAAATAATAATTACATATTGGAAAAAACCACTAATTTGATTATACTCTCCATTTTTTATATTTAGTAATTGGGTATTTTTTTCAAATTTAAATAACTTCTCTTCAAATTTCTCAAAAAATATTCGCTCCTTCTGAAAAGTTTTGACCACCAATATTCCTTGAAACATCTCTTTTATAAAATGTAGGTATTCTCCACTTAGAACTGCATTTTCAGAAACTAAATCATTTAACTTTTTACCAAGTAATAAAGGAATCAGCATAGATACAATCCCTAAAGTAAATACTATTACACAAATCAACGGGCTAATTTGATATAAATAGACAGTGGCAATCATCAACACCAAAATTGCTTGTATCATCGAAAAAATACTATCTAAATAATACTGTTCAATTAACGAAATTTTATAATCAAAGTAATTCATCTTTTCACCCGTAGTTGTTTCAGAAAAATCACAATAACAAAGCGATAAAAAATATTTAGCCAAATTTGATTTTAAATACAGATGAATATTCTTAGTAAGTACTGATTGAATCCATATCACAAAAAGATTCAAGACATAGTTTATTACAAGAAAGACCACAAAGGAAAAAATTGCTAATTTAAACTTTGTAATATCTGATGATTCTAGGGAATCAATAAATTTTTGAATTATTGTAGCGAATGATACTTCAACTAAGCCTAATATAAACGTAGAGATTATAAATACCACTACTTTATTTCTTTCTTCCCTTAAGACTCTCCTCATAGATGTTCTCCCTAGTCAGAAATAATTTCTGCTGCAACTTCATTGTAGTAAGTTTTAAATAATCGACAATATGGATCTACTTTATCTACTACATCAAATTTCAATTTTGAACGAGCTCTACAGCCTCCTCCACATAGGTATCTGAATTGGCATCGTGAACAACCCTCTATTTTATCTACATTCAATAATTTGAACAAACTTGCATTAGCAGATTTCTCTCTCATATTCTTTATTGAGTCGTACTTTATATTTCCTATACAGTACTCATCATACATCAACATATGGCATGGATAAACGTTACCTTGAGTGCCTATGGCAATCATTGATGTACCAGCTCCACAGTAATTCCTAGCTACTAAAGTTTTATCCTCAAAGGCACTATCATTGATTGGTGCATCAGACTCAATCATAAACTTACTGATATTGATTAAATCAGTATCATTTGGAAGATATGACATCAATTCACCTTCAAAACATGCGCTGAGAATACTAAAACTGATTGTTGTTCCTATTTCCTTTGCAAGTTTTACATACTCAAAGAGATTACTTGAATTCAAATGATGAATTGTTGGAATAATATTGACATTATTTCCCGATTCTTTCAACCAAGAAATTGACCTCATAATTTTGTCAAATATTCCTTTATCTCTTAGATATGGTTCACTATCCGAACAGTATGTATCTAATGAAACAGAAACAGTATCTACAAATTTTGATAGTTCTGAAAGTATTTTTTTGTTAAAAATAGTTCCATTAGTTATTAATACTACATTTGGAATTTTAGCAACTGTTTTAGCATATTCCACTATCTGAAGAATATTTCTCCTTAACAAAGGTTCCCCTCCAGAGAATACTAGGTTTCGAATTCTGACATCAGAAAGTTGGTCAATTGCATTTAAAATCTCTTCTGTTGATAGATCTTCACACTTATTTCTTCGCTCATCGAAAGAATAGCAACCTACACAATGCAAATTACACTTATTAGTTAAATGTAAATAGGCAGTTATTGGAGTTTGCTCATTCCTAAATTCTACATCAGAGATGAAATCATTCTCTACAAGATAAGTAAAAAATTCTTTCTCTTCTCCGGTTAAATCATTACAATTTAACTGATTATTTTTTATTCTTTTTAGAAATTCAATTGCTTGATTATCTACCCCAGCAACTATCCCGTTGCTAAAATTAAATAGTAAGTACATTTCATCTATTTTCATTACTGAAATATTGTCATTTAGAAACACGTTTTCCCTCAACTCTTCCTATGAAATAATTTTCAATAATCATTAACAAAAATACAAATAGGCTAATAACTAAAAATGACGTCAAACTCAAGTCTAATGAAATATTGTTACCTACACTAGGATTAATTTTCACTGTATTTTCGACAAGACTATTAAACACTTCCTTTGTCAACAATCGGTGAATTATAACCCAATTCAACAAAAAATGTACAATAGTTGATAATAAATAATATACTGCTCTCCCCTTTTTAAAGTGCCTTAGGAGAAATACGCAACAATTTGAATACAAAATTGAAGGAAGAAGCATCAACAATATATAAAATGTAAACAGATTATAAGTTGAAATAAAATTATAATTGATGAATATTAGAATAAGCAAACAAAATAAAAATATTGAACCCAATTTAATTTTCATAAAAACCTCTATCTAAAAAGTTACTAAAATATTATATAAACTATGAATAATCGTTGAAACTCCAACATTATTAAATTTTATTCTGATAAATGCCAGAAATACCCCTAAAGGAAATCTTATCATTAGATTATCTAAAATAGGTTCCGATATGTGACCTAAAAAGGCAAAGATAAGCGAAGTAATCACTATTGATTCTAAGATGGTATAAGAAGACTCCATCCTATCTAAGATAATCATTCTATATAACATTTCTTCAGAATAACCTACCAAAATAAAATGTAAGATCAGTATAGTTTTCTCGGATACATTAACAAAAGAGCATAGTAAAATACTTATTAAAGCTAATGTAGCTACAATAATATGTTTTGAAAAGTTTACTTTACTTTTAAACAAAACTTTTTCTAAAAATATTGGCTGCACTACCAGGGCTACTATTGTAGGTGCACTTAATAATAGCAACATGCTCTGAGTTTTTAAGCAGACTGAACAAAATAAAATATATAATATCAAACAAATATTAGAAACCATTACTTGAAATAAACACTGTACTAATATCTGAAGTCTTCTGTTTTCTTTCATAACATCTTTAAATAGAAAGTAGGCTAACACAACATTAGCCTACCTAAACGATTAATCACACACAAAAATCTTTGTAACCAGAAATTATTAATTATAATGATGAATGAAATACTTCAACAATCATTATTTTTAGCAATTCCCATCACTACAAACATTTCTCTGTGCTTCTCCGACACTCAAAAAGTAAGCTATACCGTACTCTTAATTTCTTTAATGTAGTGACCAACTGAAACTTGAACTAGTGCTCCTACACTCACACAGCCTGCTTTTTTAGCTTTTTTTGTAGAAAATTTAAGCATGATAGCTTCCTCCTTTGAATTATTTCAACATCTCTGTTGATGACTATAGTATACCTTAAATTATTAAAATTAAATTTCGTTCGTATTATTCTGTTAATTTGAATGTAGTAAATGGTAAAATATTTTGTGTGATAAAATTTTTATTTTATAAGGGTTTTGAGTTTCTCCTCAAAACAAATAAAACCATCAGTCAAAAAGTGTCAGTCTGACCTTCACTGATGATTCTATTTTTACGATAGTGTGTATACACTGTCTGAGCTCGCAAAGACCTTTTTATATTTTATAGATGTTGCCGTATTTGATACGGTGCCGTACGTTGTTCGTACAAATCTGTTATATCATATTCCTTATTTTGAGCGCTAAATAGCAAGTTTTGCTCTGCTATTTCCAAAATCCAAAAGCAAGACAATCAAAGACAAATAAACCTTCCTTATGATATAATGGGGTGAGATGTTTTATTAGACTAGAAAGAGGAAAATTATGATTAAGCAAAAAGTTGCTATTTTGGGTCCTGGTTCTTGGGGAACTGCTCTTGCCCAAGTCCTTAATGACAACGGACACGACGTGATTCTTTGGGGAAATATTCCAGCACAAATTGAAGAATTAAACACGCATCATACCAACTCACATTATTTCAAGGACATCGTCATTGATAGCAACATCAAAGCAACGCTAGATTTAAGAGAAGCCTTAGCAGACGCAGACGCAGTGCTTTTTGTTGTTCCTACCAAAGTGACACGTTTAGTTGCCAAACAAGTTGCTGAAATTCTTGATCACAAGGTTGTGACTATGCATGCCTCAAAAGGTCTGGAGCCTGGTACGCATGAAAGGTTGTCAACTATCTTAGAAGAAGAAATTCCTGCTGAACTAAGATCTGAAGTTGTAGTGGTCTCTGGACCAAGCCATGCAGAAGAAACAATTGTTCGCGATATTACTTTGATTACTGCCGCATCAAAAGATCTGGATGCAGCCAAGTATGTTCAAAAGTTGTTCAGCAACCACTACTTCCGTCTCTACACAAATTCAGATGTGATCGGTGTTGAAACGGCTGGTGCTCTGAAAAATATCATTGCCGTTGGCGCTGGTGCTCTCCATGGCCTCGGATATGGTGACAATGCTAAAGCTGCAGTTATTACGCGTGGTCTGGCTGAAATCACACGTCTCGGTGTCAAACTTGGTGCTGATCCTTTGACTTATAGTGGTTTGTCTGGCGTTGGAGATCTCATTGTCACTGGGACATCTGTTCATTCACGAAATTGGCGAGCTGGTGATGCACTCGGCCGTGGTGAAAAACTGGAAGATATCGAACGCAACATGGGCATGGTTATTGAGGGAATTTCCACGACAAAGGTTGCTTATGAGATTGCACAGGAACTGGGGGTCTATATGCCAATCACAACTGCTATCTACAAGGTTATCTACGAAGGTGCAGACGTTAAAGAAAGCATTATCAATATGATGTCAAATGAATTCCGTTCAGAAAATGAATGGAACTAAACTGTGATTAAATTGAATTCTAAAGAGGAGTTATTTATGAAAAAAGTTAGAAAAGCCGTCATTCCAGCAGCAGGTTTAGGAACACGTTTTTTGCCAGCAACCAAAGCCTTAGCTAAAGAAATGCTGCCAATAGTTGACAAGCCAACCATCCAATTCATCGTCGAAGAAGCCCTGCGTTCGGGTATTGAAGATATCTTAGTTGTAACTGGTAAATCCAAACGCTCCATTGAAGATCACTTTGATTCAAATTTTGAATTGGAATATAACCTCAAAGAAAAAGGCAAGACAGACTTACTCAAGCTTGTTGACGAAACAACTGGAATTCGACTTCACTTTATTCGACAAAGTCATCCACGCGGTCTTGGAGATGCTGTCCTTCAAGCCAAAGCCTTTGTGGGGAATGAACCTTTTGTTGTCATGCTTGGTGACGATCTCATGGATATTACTGATAGCAAAGCTGTTCCATTAACCAAACAACTCATGAACGACTTTGAAGTTACTCACGCATCAACCATTGCTGTAATGCCTGTTCCACATGAAGAAGTTTCTGCATATGGCGTTATCGCTCCGCAAGGTGAAGGAGCAAACGGCCTTTACAGCGTTGAAACTTTCGTTGAAAAACCTGCTCCAGAAGAAGCACCAAGTGACCTTGCCATTATCGGTCGCTATCTACTCACCCCTGAAATTTTTGCCATTCTTGAAAATCAAGAACCCGGTGCTGGTAATGAAATTCAGTTAACTGATGCCATTGATACTCTCAATAAAACCCAACGTGTTTTTGCACGTGAGTTTACAGGTAAGCGTTACGATGTTGGAGACAAATTTGGTTTCATGAAAACCTCCATTGACTACGCTCTCCAACATCCCCAAGTCAAAGATGATTTGAAACAATACATCATTGATCTCGGAAAAAAACTGGAAAATACAACGAAAGTTGAATAAATTACCACAAAATACCAATAAAGCTTCCTATCACTTAATTTGATAAGAAGCTTTTTACTATACACAATTCCTTAAAAATTATTAGTTATGGGCTTTCAGTTTGCTTTTATACTCATACTCTTCGAAAATCAAAATTATCCGTTGTCAACTTGCCTTGATGAACTCAAGTTCTATCGTCGGCTTCGTTTCCTAGGCTACTTTTGATTTTCATTGAGTATCAACGAAAACGAAAATCAGGCTAGGCGACGCAGAAGTAGGTAGAACTGTCTTCATTAAATCAAGTTGACTACATCTATATTTGAAACATTACTTAGAGTAATGCCATCCCCACAAGGACAAATACCAATAAAATATAGGTCAGTAGAGCAAGCAATCGTTGGTTTGGTTTGAATAGTTGCCGTTCAAAATTGCTTGGTAAGAAACAAGCGCATAGAGCACCACCAATCAAGCCACCAATGTGCCCCGCAAGACTAACATTGGGACTAAAAAGGTTAAAAAGTAAATTAATCAGAATTAAAACTTGATAGGAACGACCAAGTTGTTTTAAGTAAGGGTTGTGACCAAAATAGCCAACAACAGCAATTGAGGCAAAGATACCAAAGAGTGATGTTGAGGCCCCTGCGGCAACAGCATTAGGTGTAAAAGAAAGGGTCAGAACATTTCCCATAATACCAGACAAAATATAAAGAACAAGAAATCTGCGACTTCCCCAAATCTGCTCCGCTATTTGTCCAACAAAATAAAGAGTCAAGGCATTAAAGAAAAAGTGTTCCCAACCAATGTGAACAAAAATCGGTGTCACCAACCGCCAAAGCTGACTAGGATAGGCTTTGACATATGTACCAAACATGCCACCAAAGTCAAAAATAGCCTGTACCGAAGTAGCACGGCCAAAATACAATAATTGCATAGCCAGAAAAATAAGAGTTGTTAAACTAAGCAGGCCTATTGTTACTGGATTTTTTTTAAATTCATTTTTCATTCAACAAATACCTCCTGAATAGCCACATCGTGCTGTTCTGATTGAAAATCAGCGAGTTGAAAGTCATAAATCGTACTAACCGTTTTTCCCGCGTAGTCAGCTAAATAATGATCATAATAACCACCACCGTAACCAACCCTATAACCAGCTTTATTGAAGGCTAAACCTGGCACTTGAATCAAATCAATAGTTGATTTATCAACTGCTAAAGTACTCTTGGGTTCCCACAGCCCAAAAGATGTTTGAATCAAATCTGTCTCATCATAGGCTACAAAAATCATGTGTCCTTGACCAAAGGTTTTTGGAACCAAAATAGTTTTTCCATCTCTAAACGCTGCTTCAATTAACAATTTTGTATTAAATTCAAAATCAAAAGAAAGGTAGGTCGCAATTACCTGACTGGTCTGATAAGCCTGAGATGTGAGCAAAGTTTCTATTAATCTAATGTCTTTTTCAGCCTTACTCTCTCTATTTTGCGACTTCATTCTTGAAATCATTGACTTTCGTAATTTCTTTTTTTCCATATCATTATCATACCAGAAGTAGGACTCTTTGTCTTAATAGAGACATTCTCTGGTCACTTTAAGGTTTCTTTAAGATTTTTTGTGTAGGATACTCTTATCCTAAATAGCGGTCTCTCCCGACCGTTGGGAAAAATAGTTTTTCTCTTTTTCCCCTTTTCATAAATCTCCTGAGCATCTGGTGAACACTAGGTGCTCTTCCCTTTATCACAAAATAGGCTGGGGTTATCCCCAATGTCATTAAGTTAACTAACCTATCACGTTTTGTGGTAGGTTAGTTTTTTCTATGGTACACTAAAAATAAAAGGGGAAAAGTCATGTTAGATCAGATTAAAGCTCATTTACTTGATAGTATTAACGACATCGTTTCCACCGCAAACCGGTTTGTGCTTCATCCTGAAAAAGATTTTAGTCGGAAAAGTCAGCTAACGATGAAAACCATGATTCAAGCTATACTGACCATGGGTGGTAATACCTTAGCCAAAGAGCTACTTGATTTAGATTT
>NZ_KB904478.1 GCF_000380105.1 Streptococcus orisratti DSM 15617 | reverse complement strand
TTTGTAAATGGCTAACCTCACACGTTACCATTAAACTATTAAAGTTAAAACAGGCTTATAAGATTTGTTTTTCAGACGCTGTTTATGCCTGTCGAAAATTTCTTAGAGACAAACTCACTTCCTTCCAATTAGAAACCTACATTGCCAAGCACCTATCTATTATTCGACCCAATCGAACATTCCGAAGAAAAATACGAAGCCAGCTACCTGTAAGTTTCACTTATAGAGTAACATAATAGTTGAAAAATAGGGTTAAAAAACCTCCTTTTTGTGCGCCCTAAATACAAAAACTATTCCCGTTTTGTCATGAACTGCTCAGACGGGAATAGTTTCTTTAATTGGTCAAATGCTTAACTTAATGACATTGAGTCAAGACCGAGCTCTCTTCCTAAAGCTATCAACTCTAATAAATATTATGCAACTCCGTTAAATAATACCTTCCAAGAGTCCACGCATAAAGTCTTCAGAGTTAAATTCACCAATGTCATCAACTTTTTCACCAAAGCCAATAAATTTAACAGGAATGTCTAAATCTTGTCGAATAGCTAGAACCACACCACCCTTGGCAGTTCCATCAATTTTGGTCAAAATCAGTCCAGTCAATGGTGTGATTTTTGAAAATTCTTTGGCTTGACTCAAGGCATTTTGACCGGTTGAAGCATCCAAGGCTAAGAGTGTTTCATGTGGTGCTTCTGGGACAACTCGTTTGATAATGCGACCAATCTTTTCAAGTTCTGCCATGAGATTATCTTTGTTCTGCAGGCGACCAGCGGTATCAATCAAAAGAATATCTACGTCTTCGGAAACAGCCCTTTCCATGCCATCAAAGACAACGGAAGCAGGATCTGCTTTTTCAGGCCCTATCACAACAGGAACATCCACACGTCGTCCCCATTCGACTAACTGGGCTACTGCTCCAGCACGGAAAGTGTCGGCAGCTACCAGCATGACTTTTTTCCCTTGATTTTTATATTTGTAGGCTAACTTACCAATAGATGTTGTCTTTCCAACACCGTTGACCCCAACAAAAAGCATAACCGTCAAATCATCTTGAAAGTTGATTTTCTCGTTGTAAATACCGTCTTTTTCGTAAATATCAACCAACTTTTCAATAATAACGCGTTTGAGATCTTCAGGTTTTTTAGCATTCTCAAGTTTAGCCTCATAACGCAAGTCCTCAGTCAATTGCGTGGCAACATTCACACCAACATCTGACAGGATGAGCAATTCTTCCAGTTCTTCAAAGAAATCTTCATCAACACGGCGAAAATTAGCAAAAAATTCATTAAGTCTCGCGGCAAATCCTGTACGCGTTTTTTTCAAGCTACGATTGTATTTTTCTTCCTCACTTTCAATGGCTGGCACTTCTCTCTGATGATGAACCTGTTCAACATCAACTTTGTTCTCCTCAGGTTTGACATATGTTCCATCTGCAATGGATTTCTCCAGTGCTGCTTTTTTTGAATAATAGTCTGCCATAAAAAGTGCTGCGGCATCGTTTTTAGGGGCAGATTCAGACTGACTTTCTTGAGTATGTGAGTTGTTGTCTTCTTTCAAATTTTGATTTGAATTCTCTTCTTGAAACACATTATAATCATGAGTTTCCTCGACAATATCATCTTGTGATTTTGCTTCAGAAGATACTTCTAAGTTTTCTTCGCGGAAATTTTTTGATAAATCAGGAACAACTAATTCAGTCTCTTCATCTTCAGCCTTATCTTCCTGAGCAAGTGATGGAGATTCTAATGTCACTTCTTCTTGCCCTGCTGTGGCTAAATCGTGTTCTGCTTTCTCAGATTCTTGGCTAATATCAAGTGTCTCAAGGACAGTCTCGGCTTGACTGCTCTCAGATGCAGTCGGTTCTGTCACTTGTTCAGATATTTCTTCTTGTGTCTTTTCTTCCTGATTTTTCTTTCCAAATAGTCTGTCAAATAGTCCCATTTTACTCCTCACTCAAAATATATTCTCTAATTGCTTCTGCCACACCTGACTGATCATTTGTTCGTCGGGTAACAGCGTCAGCTTTTTCTTTTGCAAGTGGTACGCCGTTGGCCATAGCAACTCCCCAGCCAGCCCACTCTAACATGCTCAAATCATTTTCTTCGTCGCCCATAGCCATAACTTCTTCTTGTTTAACATCCAAATGCTTGATTAACAACTCTAGACCAGCAGCCTTATGTATACCTTTGGGCATAATTTCCAAAATAATATCTCGTGATTTGAAAACCTCGAATTGCTGATAAAATTCTTTTGGCAACTTGGTGATTTGTTGATCAAGAAAATCTGAGTCAATGACTACTACAACCTTATTATAACTAATATTTTCTGGTATCTCCTCAAAAGAAGGCAGTTTTTGAAAAGTCAACATCGGATTGGCTATATGATAGAGAGAGTCATTCCCTTGACTAGAAATACTGTAAACAATACCATCACTTAGAACGTCCATGGGTAGAGATAAAGGTTCCAAAATAGCATATATAGCACGCAACTGGTCTCTACTCATGACATTTTTGTCCAAAATCTCACCGTTATTGCGCTGAACCAGACCTCCATTAAAAGTGACACTGTAGTGCTTATCATCGTAAAGTTGTAAATCTTCCAGTACATGTTTAATGGCCGGCAAAGGACGTCCAGTTGTGATAACAACATGTACCCCTTTTTCTTCTGCTGCTTCCAAAGCTATTCTGTTTTTGGTTGTCACTCTTTTATCTGTCGTAAAAAGTGTACCATCCATATCCAAGGCCAGTAGTTTAATTCTAGTCATTTAATCAACTAATCCTTCCATATAGGCTATTACTGCCTCTTCTTCATGAGAGCCAATCACTTTATCTGAAATGGCTTTGATTTCATCTCGGGCATTTTCCGGTACTATTGCAACTCCAGCAAAATCCAACATCTCATAGTCATTAAGGTTATCGCCGAAGGCTAAAACTTCTGTCTGATCCAAGTTATATTGTAAACAAAGCTGCTCTAGCCCTGTTCTTTTATTTACGCCTCTTAAAATAATATCAATTGATTTAAAACCTGTAGTTACAGCTTGAACGTAGGGTAACGCCTGATTGACCCAAGATTCACCTTGATGCACTGTCTCTTCGGTAAAATTAGCTGTCACTTTAAAAATTTTATCAGTAAGTCCTGAAAAATCAGGTACGCTCTGCACATTTTCATAATACTGACTAATAAACTCCACGTAGCTAGAATCTGCTTTTTCATGAACATATGCTCCATTTTCTCCTGATAAGAGAAAGTCATAGCCATTCATATACGGACTTTCAAGGAGTATTTGAACAATCTCAGTATATTGTGGTGCCGTGAAACTAGCCTCAAAAACGACATCATTGCCTACCTTAACAACATTCCCATTTTCAGCAATAAAAACAAGTCGTTCCGAAAAGTCTTGAAACATTTTCTCTAAGGCTAAAAGTGATCGTCCGCTAGCAACTGCAAAAACAATGCCAGCCTTATCAAATTTATCCAAAACGGAACCGAGACGGCTAACATCAAAATTTCCTCTACCATCCAAAAACGTACCGTCCATATCTGTTGCAACTAATTTTATCATTTTCTACCTCAAATTATTTACATACCTCTATTGTATCAGAAAATCACAGAAAATTGGGCATTCAATCGTTGAAACCAATAATTTGATATAGACATTCAACTGTTAATCATCTATTTAACTTTCAAGCGACAACAGTCAGCCTATTAACAACTATTTAAACAAACTGCTTTCATCTTTTTAGCCTTTAAAATATTTCAAAAATAAACTTTTTTCTAACCTTTTTCGAATATAGTTTATGATAACACATAGGAGGAAATCATGAAAAAATCTACCGCTATTACACTAACCTCGGGTCTCATTTTACTTTTGGCAGCTGGAAAATATATTTTAGCTGATCAAAGTCATACAAAGCCGATTAGTCATCAAACAACTCAATCTAAAGCAAAACAGACTACCACTTCCCACGATCAGGCGACTGTTCAGCCTTCTCATAATGACACAACACAAACAACATCACTTCGCTCAGATCTTGTTAATACACCAGCAGAAAATGAAGTTACACAAGATTTAATGGTAGCCGGAGAGGATATCCTTAACACACGACAACTGAGTTCCCAAACAAGCTCACTAGATTTTACGAGCCTTTCACTTGGTGATTTTTCCAGCCTTTCTGGTACGTGGGCTGATGCTAATGGTTACACTCTGACTTTCTCACCACAGGGCTTGGTCAGCCACGATGGCAGTCTTAGCATGAGCACATTAATATATGACGCCAATGGTGAAGCTCTATCACATGTTAATGTGATAAACGGACATGGCAGTGGTGGATTTAATTTGCACTACTATCCTGCAGGGATAGAGATTCCCGCTTGGCACTTTGGTATTACAAGCTCAGACCCTTCTGATTTTGGACGTGACCGTCTCTTTGCTAGCCAGATTAGCCGCTTTGATTACGAATCAACCACACAATTTATCAATAGTGTCTTCTATAAAATTTCTGACAACTACCCAACAGAAAATTTAACGACTGAAACGATCGAATCTAGCAGCGCAATTGATAGCCAAATCACTCAAGAGATTCAGGAAAAAAGTTTAACAGAGATTCCTCAATCTTCCTCAGAAAGCCATACTGAGACTCAATGAAAATCAGACTAATCACTATAAATGACAGATAAAACTATCTTCGTCAAACCACGACAACAACGTCTGAGATTGATTTTCGAGGTTTCTCATCAACAACTCTACAAATTGATAAACTAATACTCAATGAAAATCAAAAGTAGCCTAGGAAACGAAGCCGACGATAGAACTTGAGTTCATCAAGGCAAGTTGACAACGGATAATTTTGATTTTCGAAGAGTATAAACATAAAAAGCGAACAATAGTAAAATCTGAGCACCAGAAAACTAGTTTTGTTCGCTTTTTATACTTGAGTTGAGGTTAAACTTTTGTCCCAGACTCTTCATAGTCGAATTTTTCATGCTTCAACTTTCTGAGTCGTTATTGAAAAAGGCAAATAGAGTAAGCGAAGTTAGAACATCATTTGCTCAATTCACCATATGTTCTGCATCTTTGAGCTTGACTGAGACAATCTTTGACACACCAGATTCTTGCATGGTAACACCATATATGCTATCTGCGGCAGCCATCGTCCCCTTACGGTGAGTGACCACGATAAACTGACTGGACTTATCAAATCGGTTGAGGTAATCTCCAAAGCGTTTGACATTGGCTTCGTCCAGTGCTGCTTCTACTTCATCGAGAATGACAAAAGGTATTGTTTTAACACGGATGATAGCAAATAGCAGAGCTAAAGCCGAGAGTGCCTTTTCTCCACCAGACATGAGGTTGAGAGACTGAATTTTCTTACCTGGTGGTTGAACTGAAATTTCAATACCAGCCGTTAACAGATCCCCTTCTGTCAAATAAAGATCAGCGGAACCGCCACCAAACATCTGAGTAAAGGTCAATTTGAAACTTTCTCGAATAGCCTCAAAAGTTACACGGAAGCGCGATTTCACCTCATCATCCATATCATGAATAGTTTTAAGTAAAAGATTCTTAGCGCGAACCAAATCCTCTTTCTGACCATTTAAGAAGATCAAACGCTCATTAACTTCGTCATATTGCACAATGGCATCTAAATTTATTGGCCCCAACGATTTTATCTGACGACGCAAATCTTGCAAATCTTGCCTTGCCTTTATGCTATCTTCCAGAACAAACGCAACTTCTTTGGCCTCGCTGAAGGACATTTGATAATCTTCTATCAAATGTTTTGAATAATTACGCAAACGATCCGAAATTTTTTCAATTTCAGCTTCATGCTGAGCTTGTTGACGAATGAAATCTTCATTTTCTTGGCTTGCTTTTTGAACCTGTTCAGCTAAATCTTCTAAAGCCGCCTCACAATCCTCCAATTCAAAACGCAACTGAATCAAATGTTCCTCGTCAACTGTCTGACGCTCTTTTGCTTCGCTTAATTGTTTTTCTAAACGTGGCAAATCTTGATTAGCTTGATTTTCTGAATGTGTTGAAAGCAATTGCTCTAAAGTTAGGACTTCACTACTTAATTGGGAAAGAGTACTCTTTAGTCGCGTTTGATTACTATACTCAAATTTTTGTTCACTTAACAAGTCTCGTTCCTGCAATCTAGACTGTGACAATCTTTGATTAAGATCTGAAACCTTCTGATTAAGACTATCCTTATCAGCTTTTATTTGATTAATCTCACTAGTTAATTTAGTCTTCTTCTCCGACAACTGTAGAAGTTTAGTTTCGATTTCAACCTTATCAGCTTCTAAAGTTGAGACGTCCAATGGACCTTGATTAGCTTGTAAACTTTCATAAACTTTAGTAACATCAGCCAAGCGTTCAGCCTGTTTCTGATACTCCAAATCCGCCCTTTGTTCAGCTAGGCGAGCCATTTCTCCTTGAGATTTCAAATCAGCAAGTCGGTCTTTTTTAGACTGAAGTTCAGTGTGCAATTTCTCAACCAATATCTCCTGTTGACGTAAAAGATTTTTAAATTGCAAAAGTTCCTTGTTAACACCGTCAAGTTCAGGTTTAATAAAAGTAGTGTTATTCTGACGGTTGGCACCTCCTGAGAAAGAACCTCCTGGACGAATTTCAGTTCCATCCAAAGTTACCAACCTCACCTGATAATGCAACTGATGTGCAGCTTTATTGGCATTGTCAATGGTATCAAAAATAGCTGTTACCCCTAAAAGATTCTGGAAAATATTGGCCAAACGAGCATCATAGGTTGCCAAATCATTAGCAATACCAATAAAACCTGCGCAAGCCTGTAATTTTGAGCGATGATGCCCTGCAAGTTCACGCGCCTTGATAGTCGTCAACGGCAAGAAAGTAGCTCGTCCCTGACGATGTTGTTTGAGATAAGCAATTGAACGTTTAGCAGCCGCTTCATCTTCTACAATAATATGTTGAGCACTTCCTCCAAGAGCGATTTCTAGAGCGGTTTGGTGGTTTCGATCAAAAGTCAAATGTTCACTAACCGCACCAACAATTCCCCCTAACTCATGAGAAGCCTGCAAAATTGCCTTAACACCAGCGTAAAAGTTACTATGATTTCTTAAAATAGCTTCCAAACTCTGTTGCCGCGCTTCTTTGGACTTAATTTTATCCATCATCTCAAACATCTTATCTTGACATTCTTGATAGTTTTTTTCATCTTCGCCTATTTCAGTCACAAGTAACTGATAACGGTCCAGCAAATCCTTAACTTCTGCTTTAGCATTCTGATAAGCCAACAAAGTCTTTTGACTGCTTTCTTTCAATGAAATAAGCTGCTCAGACAAACTAGATAATTCCGCTGACTGATTTTCCGACTGCTTTTTTTGATTTTCCATATCAGCTAATAAGGCTGTCAAATGGTTGGATAAATCGGCTTCTTCTTGCATCAGGGCTACAAATTCTTCACGCAGATTCTCAATAATTTGATCTGGATCAGTAGAAAAGAGAGCTAGTTCTGCCTCTGATTCCTGAATAGTCAGTTGAATATCGGTTAGCTTTTCTTTAAGAATTTCTAACTTTTCTTGATTGGTAGCTAGATCTTTCTCTAAATTTGACTTCTGGACCGCCAAATCATCTAAACGTTGATGGGCTTCTTGTTTCTTTTCTTCAGATTGGCTAGATTGCAAGCGCACAAGTTCTATTTGCCCTTGGGTATCCGAAATCAGTCGGGTTAAATCAAGAAGTGCTGACTGCTTAGTTTCTATTGCCTCAGAGACCATGTGCCGTTTGTCTTTGAGTTTTTGATTTTTATCTTCCAAACGCTGGCGCTGATCGTAGTAAGCTGATAAATTTTCTTTAACTTCAGTCAATCTTTCATTCGCATCATTTAGCTTAGCCTTATCCTGCTCAATATCCTCCGTCAGAATCGCCAATTGCAGTTGCTTACGATTCTCCTCCAAGACCAGAAATTGCTTGGCAGTTTTGGCCTGTCGTTCCAATGGTTTTACCTGCATCTCCAACTCATGAATGATATCGTCCAGTCGATCAAGGTTGTCCTGCGTCTGATTAAGCTTACTCTGAGTTTCCTTTTTTCGAGTCTTATACTTTAGCACTCCAGCAGCCTCTTCAAAAATAGCCCGGCGCTCCTCAGGTTTACTATTAAAAATCTCCTCAACGCGCCCTTGCGAAATAATTGAGAATGAGTCTCGTCCCAAACCAGTATCCATAAACAAGTCATGAATATCACGAAGACGAACTTTCTTGCCATCAATCAGATAATCACTATCGCCATTACGGTAAATGTGACGTTCAACACGAATTTCTTCTTTGGCATCTTTAATGAAACCGTCTGAGTTGTCCAATTTAACCACAACTTGAGCAAAATTGAGTGGTTTACGATTTTCAGTTCCTGCAAAAATGACATCAGGCATCTTACCGCCGCGCAAACTTTTGGCAGAAGATTCTCCCAAAGCCCAGCGTAAGCTTTCTGTGATGTTTGACTTTCCAGAACCATTCGGTCCAACTACCGCTGTCACACCTTTATCAAATTCAATTTTTGTCTTATCTGCAAAGGACTTGAAGCCCTGCATTTCAATTTCTTTTAAAAACATAGAGAAAGTGGTTGGAGTAACTAACCCTGCCAGTTTGACTCCTTAGTTTTCCTTTCGATTTTCATATTGGAACACTTGCAAAGCACTCTGAGCTGCAGTTTGTTCCGCTAATTTTTTAGACTTTCCGATACCAGTGCTGATTTCTCGACCATTAACATATACGGCCATTTCAAACATCTTGGCATGGGCTGGCCCAGTCTCACTGATTACCCTATACTCAATAGAAACATCGCCCTCAACTTGTAAAAATTCTTGCAAGGTCGTTTTGTAATCCTTAACACGCTCAAAATTCCCCTCCTCAACCTTTGGAATCATCACTTGATTAAGGAATTTTTCTACAGCATCTACACCTTTGTCCAATAGCAGAGCTCCTAAAAAAGCCTCGAAAAGATCCCCTAAAATAGTATCTCTATCACGTCCTCCTGACTTCTCCTCGCCCTTTCCAAGACGAATATAATCATCAAAGCCACACTGGCGCGAAAAACCAGCTAGCGATTCTTCACGTACAATGACCGAGCGCATCTTAGATAAATCTCCCTCAGGCTTTTGCGGGTATTTTTTAAATAAATACTGTGAAATTAAGAGTTGTAGAACGGCGTCTCCTAAAAATTCCAAACGTTCGTTATGTGAAATGTTTAGGAGGCGATGTTCATTAGCGTATGATGTATGAGTAAAGGCTGTATCAAGCAAATTTTTATCACTAAAAACAATCTCAAACTCTTCACGTAGCTTACTTTCTAAGGTTATCATGAGTTTTCCTTTCAAATCATTAATTATTTGTGCATTCTAATAGATATACAATCCATTCTATTTTACCACAAATATGCAAAATCGGCTAAAAAAGAGAATGCCTCCAAGACTGACTGACAAATAAAAAAGATAATTTCTCAAGAATTGCAACTAATACTATGAACGTCATCTGGATTAGCAATGGTAGAAAAGAGCCCAAAAACTGACCTACCACAAAATGTGATAGGTTGTTAGTTTACTTAATAGTATTGATTTTCTGCTCTCTTTTACTGAAATAATTATCCCAGAGCAACGTCCATGACCATCATGATAACAAAGCCAAGCATTAAACCTAAGGTCGCAACGTCCGTATTGCCATTATTTTGAGATTCTGGAATCAATTCCTCCACAACTACAAAAATCATGGCTCCTGCCGCAAAGGAAAGAGCATAAGGAATGATTTGGAGCATCAACATAACCAAGGCTGCGCCAAGAACAGCACCAATTGGTTCGACAACAGCGGACATAGATCCCAGATAAAAGGCACGCGCCCTTGACTTTCCATCAGCACGTATCGGAACTGAGAGAGCCGCACCTTCAGGAATATTTTGCAAACCAATTCCAACCGCTAGACCAATAGCTCCCAAAAGTCCAGTTGTTGTCATATTCCCGTTTGCAAGCGCCCCAAAAGTTACACCTACTGCTAACCCCTCTGGAAAATTATGAATAGTAATAGCTAAAAATAGTAAAGCTGTTTTGGATAATTTTTTCTTGGGTTGAATACCTTCAGCCTCTGTGATATCATCACCAATATGCAGATGAGGCACTAAAGCATCGATTAAGCGCAGACTAAAACCGCCTATGAGAAAACCTGCTGCCGCTGGAAACCAAGACCATACTCCGTAATCACTTTGAGCATAGGTTAAAGCAGGTTCCAATAGTGACCAAAAAGAAGCAGCAATCATGACTCCAGCAGCAAATCCCATCATGACATCTAAAAGTTTGCGACTGATTTTTTTGAAGAAAAAGACAATTGCTGCACCGATAATCGTACAAGACCATGTAAATAATCCAGCTAGAAGAGCCAGAAAAACAGCATTTTGTGATTGAAACCATTCAAACATAAAGACCTCTTTTTAAAGATGACTAAAAGGATTAGTTTGCGCTTGGCTAGCAATAATATCTACTGACCAAAACATCTCTTTCTTCCATTCATTTAATTTTTCAACAATTTTTTCAATAAATAAAACTTCAATATGATGACCTGGATCAATAGCCAAAAGCCCATTCGTAATCATTTCTTGGGCAGTATGGTAATAAATATCACCCGTCACATAAACATCTGCGCCTTTGACTAGAGCATCCTTGTAAAAATCGTCACCGCTACCACCGCAGATAGCAACTCGGCGGATAATCTTGCTCTCTTGACCATAACTAACCAAACGGACACTATCCAAATGAAAAACATTTTTGATTTTCACGGCAAACTCCGAAAAAGTCTGCCTTGGGACATCTCCGATACGTCCAATTCCATAACTATCTTTGGTTAATCTCAATGGCTTTGTAAACTTGATACCTAAACGATCACAAAACCAATCATTGAGACCATCAGGCACAATATCAATATTGGTATGACTGACATAAACAGCAATATCGTGTTTGATTAAATCAATATAGATTTTATTTTGTGGAGTCAATGTCAACTCTTTTAGAGGACGAAAAATGGGAGCATGTTTGGTAATAATTAAATCAACCCCTTTTTCGATGGCTTCTGCCACTGTTGTCTCACGTACATCTAGTGTCACCATGACACGATTGACAAGTTTATCCAAACTTCCGATTTGTAATCCCGAAATATCCCCTTCCAGTGATAATTCTTGAGGACAATAGGCTTCATAGCGTGCGATTAAATCTTTAGCTTTTATCATTAAGTGCCTCCTTGATAGCTGTAATTTTTTGGGAAATAGCAAAGCGGTCAGCCTCATGGCTAATTGGAACATGACTGAGAGCTATTTGAAGTTTGTTTAATTCACGTTGCCACTTAGCTTTAAAGACCGCTGATTTTTCTTGATTAAGATAAGGACCGAAACGGTGCTCCTGAGCGGATAAGGTCATATCACCATGCTCTGCCACCATAATTTCATAAAATTTATCATTTTCGGTCATGATAGTCTCAGCTACAATCCTGAAACCATGTTGCGCTAGCCAGTCGCGGAGTTCATCCTCTCGGTTATTAGGCTGTAAAATCAGGCGTTCAACCTTGTCTAGCTTTGCTCTGCCATTAGCCAAAATCTCAGCAATCAAATAACCGCCCATACCACAGATGGTAATCACTGAAATCTGATCAGACTCTTCAAAAGCAGCAAGGCCATCAGCTAAACGCACATCAATCTTGTCAGTCATTTGAGCATTTGCCACGTTGGAAGCTGCCGATTCATACGGCCCTTTGACTACCTCGCCAGCAATGGCAAAATCAATTTGTCCTTTTTCTATAAGGTATATGGGTAAATAAGCATGGTCGCTGCCAACATCCAGAAGTCGCGCTCCCTCAGGGACGTATTCCGCAACCTTTCTTAATCTATTTGATAACGGTGTTTGCATATCATATCCTTTTTCGTATTGTGATAAATTTAGTATAACATCTTATGTGTGTCTATTCTAGTCAAATTTATCAAAAAAACGTCACTTCGTAGTATAATAGTTATGAAAAGGAGTGACTGTTATGAAAAAGAAAATTTACCTTGTATTGCCTCTACTTTTACTTTTTATCGGTGTGACTGGCTGCAAGCAATCCGAAAAACAAGGAGAAGAAACCTCGCCATCATCTAGCCTTGCAGCTAGCTCAAGTAAAAAAACGAGTCAATCAAGCAGCTCTTCTAGCAAGACAACGTCATCAGCGACTTCGTCTGAAACAAGCTCTTCAGTAGCCTCTAACGAGTCAACACAGACAACTGACAGTGCCACACAACCCGACCCCTATGCTCAACTCTTATCAGGGAGGTACGATCTCATCGCTGGTACTTGGCAAAGTCAGACTGATAACCTCACCATTGCCAGCGATGGCAACATTTCGGGAGATTATTTTTTAAGTAATCCTAGATTGGATGGCCAAATTGCCATTATAACCTTTAATACTAGCAATGGAGAGTCCCAAACCTTGTATTACATTCCCGCTGGTGTTGAATTAGCACAGACTTATTTCTCCCCAGAAGGTGGTGGAGATGTCTCTGATACTAGCCGTGACCGTCTGGTGATAGCATCAGGTCTTCTTTTTGGTAATAATAATTACAGGGACCATGTTTATTATCGTGGTAACTAAAAAATTGAAATGTGATAGACAAAAAAACTTAATTAGTTCAGATAAAAGACAAACTTTCTTATCAAGCTTGTCTTTTTTTGAATACAAAAGACTTCATAACTCCTAATATCATCTCATTTAAAACCAGAAAAAATAGGAGTTAAGCAATCTCAGCTTGATAATTCCTGATAAAAAATTACTCAGCAGACCAAGGTTTTAAACGACAGGAATTACCTTATTACAACACCAAATTGGAGGTCCTAACAATCTCATCAAAGTCAATAAACGCAATGTTTTTGAATTTAGGTGATTTGACAACTTCAAAACAAGAATTCTCTTCGCTTTGAATAGTGTAGTCTTTTAGTACTAGGCAACGAGCTGCAGGTTGCTAGAACAGCCTCTAGGCTGCCCTAGGTTGGAAATAAGACATGCGAAGCAAGTCACTTTCGTAAAGTACGGCAAAGTGAGTTCAAACAATCCAGTGGAGTGTTTGAAGTTGGAAATAAGGAAACGGGTTTTCCTCTTACGTCGAAGTAATAAAAGATAAACTAATTGACTATAAAAAGGGCTGGAGAGCCCTTCTTATCTATTTGCTTTCACCACATCTTTGTAGTATTTACAATAACTTTGAACGGGACAGCTATCACATTTGGGATTTTTAGCAGTGCAATGATAGCGACCGAAAAAGATAAGCCTATGATGTGTGATAATCCAATCTTTCTTAGGCACCTTTCTCATCAAATCCTTCTCAATCTCAGTCACATCAGCATCTGGAGCAGATATATTCAAACGCTTAGCAATCCGAGACACATGCGTGTCGACAGCTATTGAAGGAATACCATATACTTCCCCTAAAACGACATTAGCAGTCTTTCTGCCTACACCTGGCAAGCTTTCCAGTTCCTTATGCGTCTTTGGGACTTTACCATCAAAGTTACGCAAAATAGCTCGCGCTGTTTTAATGATATTCTTGGCCTTGTTCTTATATAAGCCTATTGTTCTCAGACAATTCTCAATATCTACCAAGTTAGCGTTTGCCAAGTCTTCAATCTCAGGGTAATGTGTCCAAAGTTCAGGTGTAATTTTATTGACCGCCTTGTCAGTGGTCTGAGCAGACAAAATAACTGCCACTAACAGCTGAAACGGCTTGTCCTTATCCCACTCCAACTCTCCGTGAGCATCTGGGAACATTTCACCAATCAGGGCTAAAACCTGTTTCAAGCGTTCCTTACCAATTCTCATTGGTCACTCCACAAGTTCATAGCTGTTAAAAACTCATCTGAAATAGGGACTTGACTTGATTTAGCTTCCTCGCGTTCCAGACGGCGCTCCTCAACTTGGCGTAAAGTCGTAATACCCTCGCGACGCCAATTGCGCAAGATAGCATTGATGTAATTCCAGTTGGTCTTCCCGTTGAAAACTGCCTCACGCAGGGCAGCCCGAACCAAATCTGGATCTATCTTATCATCCTTGATTGTTTTTTGTATGTCTTCCAGTTCAAATGGGCTAAGCATTCGCCCCAATTCACGTTCAAAATCTTCAACAAGGGACTTCAGTTGATTTCCTTCTTCTGCTGGCGCTTCTGTGTCCTCTGGCTGTGTTAAAAGAGCATCCAGCTTTGCTAATACAGGACTAGCATCAAAAATAATTTCAATTTCACCATCCAGTTCAATCGTTTTCATGTCCAAAAGTTCTTGAGAAGTGAGGCTTGAAATAATACGGTTGACATCTGCTACAGTTCTATCTAAGGCAGAAGCAATCTGACTAGGTGCTAAATCATCTAATTTTGTCGTATTTTGCAAATAGAAAAATTGCCAAACCAGAAAATCGTCACTGTTGGCGAAAATGTCCTTGTAGTGAAAAAGTAAGGCAGCTGGTAAAACCAAGTTTCCTGACTTATAGTGTTCTAAAAATTGCATTTTTATCCTCTACAAATACCTATAATAAGAAAAATCTGTTTCCAATTCTTCCAATTGATAAGGTGTTTCCTGATAAACGGCATAGTTGAGCCAATTACTAAAGAAGGTTGTTGCCGCTAAATTCCAACGCATTTTGACAGGCTTTCTTGGATCATCATCAGGAAAATAATTTACTGGTAACCCCGGATGTTTATCCGCCTCAAAATCACGTAGATATTCTTTGCTCAAGGTATCACGATCATATTCTAAATGTCCAAAGCTATATACCTCACGAAGATCTTTGCTAGCTAGAATAGAAAGCCCTACTTCCTCGCCTGCTGCCACAACCTCAATATTATCCAAATTGGCAATATCACTAGCTAGCACCTCTGTATGGCGAGAATGTGGTGAATCAAAGGCATCATCAAAACCATACATCAGAGGATTAAGGCTTTCCTTAACGTCTTGCGAGAAAATACCAGACAGCTTATGTGCCATTCTGACTTTATTAACGCCATACTTATAATATAGGGCTGCTTGCGCACCCCAGCAAAGGTGTAAGGTTGAATAGACATGACTTTTTGACCAGTCAAAAATTTGACAAAGTTCTTCCCAATAATCAACCTCTTCAAAATCTAGGGTTTCAACAGGAGCACCTGTGATAATCAGACCATCATAATACTTATTTTTGATGTCCGAAAAAGTTTTATAAAAGGTCTCCAAGTGTTGAGCAGTAGTATTTTTAGATTTATGGCTTTCCATATAAAGAAAATCAACATTGATTTGCAGAGGTGTATTGGCTAAAAGACGCAGTAGCTGGGTCTCAGTTGCTTCCTTAGTCGGCATAAGATTTAAAATCAAAACTTCCATCGGACGAATGTCCTGATGTCGCGCTCTGCTGTTATCCATAATGAAGACATTCTCTGAACGCAAAATATCAAGTGCTGGCAGTTCTTTATCAAGTTTTATCGGCATAAAAATATCTCCATTTCTTACAATATCCTAGTTAATATTATAGACCATGGAGATATAGTTTTCAATTATATAAATTCTTTAGTCAGTTATAGTTAAAAACTATATTATTTCAGAATTAACCAGGGAAATTCATTAAAACCTTGGTATCATAACCTTCGATAGCTTTACGACCATTAAGTCCATCAAGTTCGATAAGAAAAGCGCAGCCTGCAACAATACCACCAAGGCGCTCAATCATTTCAATAGTTGCCTTAACTGTCCCGCCTGTCGCCAACAAGTCATCCACGATTAAAACACGCTGACCTGGTTTGATGGCATCTGCATGCATACAAAGAGTATCAATACCATATTCTTTTTCATAGTCAGCTGAAATGACTTCACGTGGCAATTTACCAGGCTTACGAACTGGAGCAAAGCCAATACCAAGTTCAAAAGCAACAGGACAGCCGACAATGAATCCGCGAGCTTCTGGCCCAACAATCATATCAATTTTTTTATCAGTTGCGTATTGAACGATCTCACGTACAGCATAGCTATAGGCGTTGCCATCTGCCATTAAAGGACTAATGTCACGGAAGGTTACACCTTCTTGTGGGTAATTTTCGATTGAAGCAATATAATTTTCTAATTCCATCTTTTCTTCCTATCGGCCTGAGCCAAAAATAATTTACAGTCCATTATAGCATATTTTTCATTTGGGGTAAAATAGGACATTCTAGTCATTTTTCTTTTCTGTCAGCCAATTATAGATTTCCTGTGGAGTTCCCAAGGCCATAAGTTCTTGAAATTTAACTTGTTTTTTCAAATTTTGGTAAATTTGGCTATCGGAAATTTCACGTTTTTGAGCTTCTTTATTGACCGTCATCACCCCATCAGTTATCGTAACAAAATTCAACTCATCAAAAATCTGAATCATTTTAACAAGTAGGATATTGGGAATTTTAAGAAACTGGCTGAGTTCATTAAGTTTATAGCGAACATCAAATTCTGGAAATTGATAGATAGTTTTGTAGAGTTTTGCAAACTGCTCACGCGTTCCATAACCAGTCAAATAATAGTTTTGCTTCATCTGGTTTTTGAAATAGACAGCATTAAATTTTCGATCTGCAAAGAGAGCCTTTAATTCTTCAGCCGTATCTGGAATATCTAAGACCACAACCTCTGAAGCTTTGCTATTTTCGTCTAAGACAGGAACATCCGCAGGTAATTTAGCATTTTTAGCACGGATATCAAAAAGTTGAACCCCTTTCACACGAGCATCTACCATCATCAACTGCAAAGTAGTTTGCCCATTCCACTTATTGACAGAAAGGGTGACAGCTAACTCAAGTTGCTGAGCCTGTTGAAATTCCTGAGCCAAATGTCCTTGATTAAAGGCTACTAAATCGAAACTATCCTTGCCCTGAGTCAGCTTAAGTTTAAGATGGCTACCATTTTGTCCCATAGTTCTAGCTTGGGTCACTTTGACATTTTTCAACAGAAAAACAGGCTTTTTATTGTCCATACCAAAGGGTGCCAAGCGCTCCAAGCTCCTAAGGCTCTCCAAACTCAATTCAGCAAAGTTTAAGTGACCGTCAATAGTCAAGTTATTTTTCTGGGAGAGATCTAGTTGATGATTACTGACATAGTCACAAAGAAGACTATCAAGTTTATCTAAATCTTCTTCTTGAAGAGTCATGCCTGCAGCTCCGCTGTGGCCACCAAATGCTACAAACAAGTCACGGTGCTGATTGAGCGCATGAAAAATATCCAGTGCTTCAAGACTACGTGCAGAACCTTTTGCTAATCCATTTTCGATATTGAGAACGATTACCGGTTGGCTTATCTGCTCTAAAATTCTTCCAGCTACAATACCAAGAACACCTGGATGCCAACCTTCTTTGGCCAAAACCTGAACTGGCTTATCCAGATTTACCATAGTCATAGCCTCTTCAAAAATACTCTCAACAATCTCCTTGCGTTCTTCATTTTTGCGGTTTATCATCTGGGCAATGGCTCGCGCTTCTTCATCATCAAACCCTGTCAATAATTCAATGGCAGGATTGGGATCATCCAATCTACCAAGGGCATTTAGTTGAGGAGCAAGTTTAAAACCGACTGTTTCCTCGGTAATGTCTTCAATACTCACGTCAGAAACTGACATAAGTTCAAGGAGCCCAATTCGCTCCGTCTCTTTGAGAATAGAAAGACCAGCTTTGACCATAATACGATTCTCATCGGTCAAACTAACCATATCAGCAATAGTACCAATAGCTACCAAATCCAGCATTTCTGTTGGAAGAGATTCAAGTAAGGCGCAGGCTAATTTAAAAGCAACACCGCAACCAGCTAAAGATTTAAAAGGATAGTCTGCCTGTGGATGCTCTGGATGCACAATCGCAAAAGCATCTGGTAACTCTTCTGGAAGGCTGTGGTGATCCGTCACAATGACATCAACTCCATGGTCTTGTGCATAGGCAATAGCCTCATGGCCTGCAACGCCATTGTCCACCGTAATAATTAGAGATATATCTTGCTGCTCAATAAAATACTTATAAACGGACTTATTTGGCCCATAACCATCAGTGAAACGATTGGGAAGATAAATTTGAACCTCTGCTCCAAGCATTTCTAGAGCTTCCTTAGCAATACTAGCGCTTGTCATTCCATCGGCATCATAATCTCCATAAATCAGGATTTGTTCACTATTCTCTATAGCCAATCGAATTCGCGATACTGCTTTTTCCATATCATGTAAAAGATAAGGATCATGCAGCTGGGATAGATCCGCCGATAAAAAGGATTGTAACTTTTTATCATCGTCAATGCCCCGCTGATAGAGAATTTCAGTGGCTAGAGGACTCAACCCCTCTTTTTTAGCAAGGGCAAAAAAGCCATCATCTGGCTTTCTTCCTTCCTCTTTCCAAGAAAATTTGGATCTAATCATTTATAATTAAACACCTTTCTGGCTAGAAAATCAGAAATTGTTGGGAAAAGAGTGTAAAGTTTATGCGCGGTTGCCAAGGTAAATGGCATGTTTAGTTCCCTTTTGGATCGACCGATGTTGGCCACAATCTTTTCAGCAACTTGTTCAGGTTGCAAAGTAAACTTTTCCACACTTCTAAGGTATTGGCCTGAAGGATCCGCAGTGTCAAAGAAGTGCGTTGCAATAGGACCAGGATTGACCGTCGTTACGAAAACGTTTTTTTCTGCCAACTCTAAACGCAAAGCATTTGAAAAGCCGATAACGGCAAACTTACTCGCTGAATAAACCGAGGATTTACTTGAAGCAATCAACCCCGCCATGCTAGCAATATTGATAATATGTCCATGTCCTTGCTCTGCCATGTGCTGACCTATTAGCCGTGAAAAAGTCATGGTCGCAAAAGTATTCACTTCAAACATCTGTCTGATTTGTGAGGTTTCGTATGCGTCATAGGCAGAAAAATCACCATAACCAGCGTTATTGATAAAAACATCAAGCTGACCAAACTGTTGATATATGGTTGCAACAGCCTGTTCAATAGCATGATCATCAGTGATATCAACTTGAAGGCAACTGGTTTTCGGACGATCTCCGTATAGTTTTTCCAATCGCTGCTGGCTACGCCCCATGACAATCAGCTGATCATCGGCAGATAGTCTTTTAACAATCTCTTGAGCAAGACCACCAGTAGCCCCTGTAATGGCAATGTTTCTCATAGATTAATCTCCTCTAAATCCCAAACCAAATGGGTATTTTTAAAAACAGTCTGTGCATCAGTTTCTAACTTTTTACAATCACGACCTAGGAAACGGGCGCTAACGTGATTGAGCAAAAGACGTTTGGCAGAAGCCTCTTTGGCAACTTGTGCCGCCTGCATATTAGTTGAATGACCGTGTTTATGAGCAATTTTGTCGTCCCCTTTGCCATAGGTTGATTCGTGAACCAAGATATCAGCGCCGAGACCTAGACGAACACTAGCATCTGTCTTACGCGTATCGCCCAAAATCGTAACAACCTTGCCTTTCTTCGGCTCTGATATAAAATCTTTGGCAATAATTTTTGTTCCATCATCTAAAACCACATTTTGCCCTTTTTTTACCATGCCAAAAAGCGGACCAAATGGCAAACCTGCCTTTCTCAGACCTTCAGCATCCAAAGTTCCTTCTAAGTCTTTTTGAACCACACGATACCCTAAGCAAAAAACTGTGTGATCAAGCTTTTCAGCATAGACCTTAAACTTATCAGTCTCCAAAACTTTCCTAGAATTATTGTCATCAAATTCATGAAAATGAATCCGATAAGGTAGGCGTGTGCCTGAGGCACGTAGACTACCCATGACATAATTTCGAATGCCAACAGGTCCATACATTTCAAGATCCGTCTGTTCCTCGTTAGCTTGGAAAGCTCGGCTTGCAAGGAATCCTGGCAAACCAAAAATATGATCTCCGTGTAAATGGGTGATAAAAATCCGTCTCACCTTACGAGGTTTAATCGTTGTTTCCAAAATCTGGCGCTGGGTACCCTCTCCGCAATCAAACATCCAAATTTCATTAATTTCATCCAAAAGTTTGAGCACCAAACTTGACACATTACGCGCTCGTGATGGTTGTCCAGCTCCTGTTCCTAAAAATTGTAATTCCATATCTTGCTATTCTTTCTAATACTTATTTTTTGAGATAGAGAATGACTTCTCGATCCTTATAGGCATAGTATTTTCCCCCTGAAAAATGCTGCGCCAATTCTAGCAACTCTTCCTGATTAAAGCTAGAGATTTTTATGAGATTTCCTTTTAATTTTGTCACATGGCTGAGCAGACTAGTCGCAGGGGTGAGATCTTCAAGAACCTCCTCTGAAAAATCTATTTTTCGCATTTTAATAGCTGTGCCTTCAACATAAACCTTGTAGTGAGGAAAAATCTGAGCAATTTCAAATAAAAGGCTGTCCTCAATAACCTCTTCATTCTCTGCAAATACCACAGCCTCTTCATTATCATTTTCATAGACAAATCCATAAGCTTTTCCAGAAAGATTAAGTCGAATAAAGGGTTTAACTTCATCAAAAGATGGCTTTTTCGTGAATAAAGCTAGATTTTTAGACAAATCAAAATAATAATCTGTCGCAGCCTGAGGCGATTGTTTTTGATAAATCTCCGCAAAATAGGCATTGATAACAGAGGGCGGAGGTGTGATAAAGGCCAGTTTTTGATCATTTGATAACTGCGCCAGCTTATTTTCCAAATAAACCCTATCCAAATTTGTAAAACCGCCGTAAGTCAAGGCCAAGTCTACATAATTAGTCATAGAATTCTTCTAACCTCCATTTATTTTTTTCTGAGATATAGCCTGTAATCGTCTCAGTTTCTTTTTCAAAACTGTATCGGTCTAAAAGGGCAACTTTATTTAAATCATAAAGTTTATAAGCTTGATTTTGATGAACTTTAACGGAAAAAGGAACAAAGATATCCCGAATTTCATCAATGATGAGCTTACGTACAAGGTCTTTGGCTCCTTTATCACGCGCAGAAATACGCACATTTGGAAAAGCAGTTGCTATTAAATTATCAGCCAAATCCATCTTATTGTATACTGCTAAACGAGGAATATCCTGCATGTCCAAATCATTAAGAATATCCAAAACTACTTTTTCATGCTGACTATGGTTTGGGTCTGAGGCATCAATGATATGAAGCAACAGGTCCACATGACGGCTTTCCTCCAATGTTGATTTAAAAGCAGCCACTAGTTCCGTTGGTAAATCTTGAATAAAGCCAACCGTGTCGGTCAAGGTTGCCCGGAACTGATTTTGTAGATACATCTGCTTGGTTGTAGCATCCAGTGTCGCAAATAATTCATTGGCTTCGTAGTGTTTATTGTCTGTCAGCAGATTCATAAGAGTTGATTTACCAGCGTTGGTATAACCAATCAAGCCAATTCTGAAAGTATCTGAATCAATCCGTTTTTCACGAATGGTTTTTCTGTTTTTCTCAACAATCTTGAGTTGACGTTCAATGTCAAGAATTTGATTACGGATGGAACGGCGATTAAGTTCTAGCTGACTTTCACCTGGACCACGGCTACCAATACCACCTGCTTGTCTACTGAGCATGACCCCCTGCCCCACTAGACGAGGCAGCATATAGTTTAACTGTGCCAAGTGAACTTGCAGCTTTCCTTCATGGCTACGCGCTCGCATGGCAAAAATATCCAAAATCAACTGCATTCGGTCGATAACTTTGACACCCAATTCCGTTTCCAAATTTGCATTTTGGCGAGGTGTTAGACGATTGTTGACAATCACAGAGTCAATTTCATCAGCTTCTACTAAAGCTTTTAACTCTGCTAATTTCCCAGAACCAACAAAAGTCTTACTGTCATATTTTTCACGCTTTTGTGAGTAGGAAGCTACAACTTCAGCACCCGCCGTTTCGGCTAAGGAGGCTAACTCTGCCATAGATATATCAAAATTTTCAGTATCTTGAAGTTCAACTCCTAATAGCATTACCCGTTCTTGCTTTTCTTGCGTCTCAATCATCTGCTCACCTCATCTCAATCATTAAAGCAGTCTGCCACTTTATCCAAGTAAGCAGACTACTTTTTGATTAGCTATTTTATTATACCATAAAGCAGGATTTTTCAGAAATTTAGAAATTAAAAAAGGGAGAAACTCTCCCTTTGCTTTACTCTACTGCTGATCCTGTTAACTTAGCAGCTTCTGAAATAAAGTCTTTATATTTATCTTCTTTTTCCAATTTAGCAATGACTTTATTAACTGTTTTGACAAGTTTCCCACTACCTTTTGGCATAGCAACCGCCTTAGCATCACCTTCGCCCGTTTTCAGAGCAAAACTTGCTAAAGCTAAGTCTGAATTTTGTGCGAGGTAACCCTCAGCAACTGGTTTTTCCAAATCAACAGCTTGGACCTGACCCGATTTCAATTCGTTGATAGCTTCACCCATCGCTGTTAAAGATACAACATTGGAATCTTTAAATTGATCTTTTGAAAGCCCTTCTTCAATACTGCCCTTTTGTACAGCAACTTTCTTCCCAGCTAAACTTTCAATTGAGTTATAAGTGTCTACATTTTCCGCTTTCACCAAAACGGCATTCTCCGTTTCATAGTAAGGATCTGAAAAATCGTAAACTTTAGCACGATCAGCTGTGTAAGACAAACCTGAAATAGCCATATCAGCCTTACCAGTTTGTAAACTTGATAAAACATTATCAAAGTTCATAGAAGACAATTCAAGCTTAACACCTAATTCGTCCGCAATAGCTTGCGCCAACTCGATATCAGCTCCGACAATGGTGTCCTTGCCATCAACAAGCGCTTTGAATTCAAAAGGGGCATAATCAGGGCTAACAGCTACAACTAACTTACCTTTTTCTTCAATTTTATCTTGTAAGTTTTCATTAGATGACGAACCACAAGCAGCTAAGGTGAAGACAGATAAAAGGGAAATTACTCCCAAAACAATTTTTTTCATTTTTATACTCTTTTCTTTTAACTTAATCTAAGTATAACGTCCTTTTATTCATCTGTCAATATATATGTGCATAAAAATTCAATCATTTTCATGTAGTTTCTGGGATAGTTTGGCGAGACCAGCTTTTAAGATTTCTGGAGGGCAACAATAACCAATTCGAACGTAACCTTCAAAATCAAAACGATTTCCAGGAATAACCAATACCCCATAATCAGTTAACAAAGATAAAGAAAACTCTTCAACTGGTTCTGCTATTTCCAATTTAACAAAAGAGGATGAAGCATAAGCTGGTTTGACAAAACTAGCTCTAGATTCAGATGCTATCCAATTCTCCAAAATAGCCAAATTTTCCATAACAATTTTAGCATTCCTAGCCAAAATTTGCTCCCTATGTTCCAATGCCAAGGTAGCAAGCATATCATCAAAAACTCCAGCACAAATCAAGGTATAGTCTCTATAATCTCTAAGAAGATCAACCACCTGAGGGCTACTCGCCACCCAACCCACACGGATACCAGGCAACGAATAAGTTTTAGAGAGGCTGTTAACTGAAATTCCTTTACTATAGAGGTCTGCAATAGCTGGGATGTCACGACCATCAAAGCAATGATAGATTTCGTCGGCAAGGATATAGGCACCGCACGAAGATGCAATATCAACCAATTCTTTGAGATAGGCTTTATCCATAACAGCACCGGTCGGATTGTTTGCGTTATTAATACAAATCATCTTAGTGTTAGGGCGGATCATCTGGCGCAGTTCATCCAAATCAGGCAACCAATTATTTTCCTCCCTAATCTGCCAGTGTTCCACTTCTGCACCAAGTGATTTTGGAATATCATATAGCTGTTGGTAACTTGGGTAATGCGCAATCACATGATCTCCCGTCGAAACAAGTGCATAAAGCACCAAAAAGTTAGCTCCCGTCGCCCCATTAGTTTGTAAAATTTGTTCTGGTGAAATGTATTGATAGAGGGAACTAACCGCCTCTTTAAACCTTGGAGACCCCTCAATCCAACCATAATCCATTTTCTTAGTTATCAATTGTTGAAAAAATTCTTGAGAAGTAACACCAGACAACTCAAATAATTCTTCCATAGTCAAAGCATCAATTGACACCCCAGCAATATCATAAATCGCATCTTTTTCGTGGCTATTTAACCACTCCTCAACCCCAAATCGCGGCAAATACATATCCGATAACCTTTCAATTCTTTTTTGAAAATAGCAGAGCAGGCAAATCTAACTACCGCTGATACTCAATGAAAATCAAAACCAGATTAGGTAACGCAGGCACACATAAGACTGAAGTTCATCAAATCAAAGCAACGACATCTGAGTTTGATTTTCGAAGAGTATAATATCGTACAGTTAACTTCTCTAGCATACTGGATAAAGAAAGGTCTGTCAATAATAAAATTTGAGACACTTTACTATCACTGCAAATAAAAAAAGAATAAGAACCTATATTCACAGTTCAGCACGTCTATCTAAGGCTAGTTTTTTCGCTAATCAAGGCAGTTTTTTTCAAAATACAGTCAGTATTCTCTCAAAAAACTGCCTTGATTAGCGAAAAACTATTTCTTATCTATAAGCACCTCACTTGTGAATACAGGTTCTAAAAAGGAGTCTGAGTTTAAATAAGTCCCTTTTACTCTCGCAAAATTACTACTAAATGCAATAACGATTACTTTAATTTAGTTTTTCGATGTCATTTCTACCGAATGTTATTCTGCACCAGAGACTGACAAGTCATAGGCATCTTGAACGAATTGATCAATTTTACCTGAATCCTTCAATTCTTTAATAACCTTGTCGATTTTTTCTTTCAATGCTGTACTTCCCTTTGGCATGGCAACAGCGTAAGCATCAGAATCAGAAGACTCTAATTTGACTTCTGCGATAGCAAGGTCATCGTTTTTAGCCACATAGGCTTCTGCAATTGGTTTTTCAAAGACAACAGCATCAACTTGTGAACTCTTTAATTCATTAATCATTTCCCCGTTTTGAACAAGAGAGACAACTTTTGCTCCTTTTAGTTGATCTTTGGCAACCATTTCTTGAATAGTTCCCTTTTGAGTTGCCACTGATGCATTTTCAAAATCAGCTGTTGATGTATATTTACTCAAGTCAGATTTTTTGACAATGACAACATTAACAGATTCATAGTAACTTTCTGAAAAATCATAAACTTTTGCACGCTCTTTTGTAGCTGAAATCCCTGAAATTGCAATATCAGCTTTGCCTGACTGAAGACTTGCCAAGACGTTATTAAAAGACATAGAAGAAAATTTTACTTTAACGCCTAGTTCTTTTCCAATAGCATTGGCAATCTCTACATCTGCACCAACAATGGTATCTTTACCGTTAACCAAGGTTTTGAATTCAAATGGCGCAAATTCGGGATTCATGGCCACGGTCAAAGTTCCCTTGTCTTGAATATCCTTAAGCGAAGTGTCTTCCTTTTGACCTGAACCACAAGCTGTTAATAATAATACTGATGCCGTAAGTGCTAAACCACTAAATACTTTTACTAATTTCATAAATTTTCTCTTTTCTTTTTTGATATATATTCATTTTACTTTATATTTATTCGTTTGTCAATATATTTTTTATAAAAATAAATTTTTTTGCTATTTAAAGTAAAATGAAACACAAATAGTACATAATATGATATACTGTTTTTATGGCATATTCATTAGATTTTCGTAAAAAAGTTCTCGCCTATTGTAAACGAACAGGTAGTATCACAGAAGCATCAGATGTTTTCCAAATCTCACGAAATACCATTTATGGCTGGTTAAAACTAAAAGAGAAAATAGGGAACCTAAACCATCAAGCAAAAGGAACAAAACCAAGAAAAGTTGATAGAGATAGACTCAAAAACTATCTTAATGACCATCCGGATGCTTATTTGACTGAAATAGCGTCTGAATTTGACTG
>NZ_KB904477.1 GCF_000380105.1 Streptococcus orisratti DSM 15617 | reverse complement strand
TAGTTCCTTACTATACTTCATCCAGCGACGGCTTTCCTCTAGCCCCTCAATACCAGATTCTTTGTACTTCCGAACCCAGTTCGATAGGGTGTCTTTAAACACACCATGGTGCCTAGCTAACCAGCTAAGTGATTTCCCAGCTTCCAAGTGGAGTAGAACAATTTCTAGTTTCTCAGAGACAGACTTTGGACTTCTTTTGGACATAATAAAACTCCCTTTATAGTTTCTAGTGAAAATTTTTGTTTTTTCACTGTCCACCATAAGGGGAGTATATCAAAACGGTGCGAGGGTTGTGTTTTATAATAATCCGAGTTTTTCAAGTTGGGCATCGATCAGATCAAAGACGTATTGTAGATCTTCAACATTATTAACAAAGTCAAGTTTGTTGCCATCAATGCGGATTTTTGGTGAGGCGTCATAGTTATCGTACCAGTTAGGATATTCATCGTGAACTTGTTGGTAGTATTCATATAAATCAGGATTATCTGAGATTTGTTCATAGCTACGCCCACGCTTGGTGATTCGCTCTAGCATTTTTTCAAAAGAAACATCAATGTAAATTAAGAGATCTGGCGATTTCTTAGGCATGCCTTCCAACTCTTCAAGCATATTACTCAAAAGTTCCTTATAGATATCCAATTCTGTCTTAGTGACATTGCCATTCTTATAATTGAGGGTGAGGAAAAGCTCATCTTCAAAGATTGAACGGTCAAGAACGTTGTTGTCGGCCTTATAAGCTTCTTTTATGGATTGGAAACGTTTATTCAAAAAGAAAATTTGCAACAAGAAAGCGTATTTCTTAGGGTCTTGGTAATATAAGTCCAAAACAGGGTTATTATCTACGGCTTCGTAGAAAACTTCTGTGCCTAGGTGTTCGCCGAGTGCGGCTGCTAGAGAGCTTTTACCAGCTCCAATGGTTCCTGCCAATACTATCAACATAATTCTCCTATCTAAGTTGCTTTACTATTTTATACAAAATGTGGCACTTTTTCAAGGCTTAGGATTGAGGAACTTGACAGAGAATTTCTTTTAATACTCTTCGAAAATCAAAATTATCCGTTGTCAACTTGCCTTGATGAACTCAAGTTCTATCATCGGCTTCGTTTCCTAGGCTACTTTTGATTTTCATTGAGTATAAGGGAGAAAGGTAAAATCGGCTGTAATATTTTTTGAAAACTAAAATTAGATGTTGTTACTTGATATAAAGGGATTGAAAGTAAGAATGTCTATAAGAAAGTTTGTTAACAGAAGAAAAGCAATGAAATCTGTAAGTTTCACCGCTTTTAAATAATATTTTAATTTCTGTAGAAAGGGTGGTTGTCTGCTTCAGCACTTTGACCAATTAAGATACGGTCAGAATTTTCCACTTCTCCAGAGTGGATATTGGCCACACCAGCAGGAATAACGATAAAAGCAGCATTGCCATAATCTGTTTCGGGATTGTGGATAGAGCCGAAAAAATTACCATTGTTGACTTGGCCAGCTCCTAAATCATAGGTTTTAGGGTAGTCAGAGCCAGTGGCATGACCATCAGCACTAATAGTAATTGTTTCGCCAAGGTCATTTGACCAAGTTCCAGCGATACTTGAGTAATCTTGATTTGCTAGAGCGTTGACATCAATACTTGAGTCTACTGTTTGATTTTGGGAGCTATCATTCTGAATTGCAGAAGCAGTACCACTTGCCGCTTGAGAATTGTTGGCAGATGCTGCATTTGATTGGTTAGTAGCACCATTGTCGTCTTGACTTGCCTGTTTAGAACTATCAGAAGATGAAGTTTTGGTGTTTTTACTTGAGTTTGATGTGTTGTTTTTCTTAACAACTTGACTGCTTTTTGTTGTTGAAGAAGCTGTTGTTGACTTCTTGTCGCTTTTACCACAGGCTCCGAGAAGGAAGAGTGATGTGAGCATTAGGACTGTAGCCATTTTCCGACTTGTTTTCATGGGTGATGACCTCTTTTCATAATCTTTTTTACAATGTCATTATATTACAAAAAAATTATCGTGTAAATAGTTTTGTGAAATATTTGTAATAAAAATGAAATAAAACTCAAGCCAATCTATTGACTTGAGTCAGTTTATTTATCTGAGGGTATTAAAAATTTCCTCAACTTCTTCAATGCTTTCGGCGCGGGAAACGGCTCCGCGGACTTTGGCAGCTCCAGCTGTGCCACGCAAATAGTGGGGAGCTAGACCACGGAATTCTCGGACAGCAATCATTTCGCCCTTGAGGTTTACGAGACGTTTGAGGTGGTCTTCAGCGATGTCCAGTTTCTTGTTAAATGGTAAATCTGGCAGTTCTTCACCAGTTTCGAAGAAATGGTTGATCTGCGTAAAGATGTAAGGATTATTCATGGCCGCACGCCCCACCATAACTGCATCAACACCGACTTCTTGAATCATGTATTTAGCGTCGTGGACGTTTTTAACATCACCGTTTCCGATAAAAGGGATTTTGGTAATGGCCTTGGCTACCTTGGCCAACGTCTCGTGGTCGCAGGTGCCTGTGTACATTTGTTCGCGGGTACGGCCATGCATAGCCAGCGCAGCGACACCAGCAGACTCGGCAGCTAGTGCGTTTTCAACTGCCAGTGAATTGTCTGACCATCCGGTACGCATTTTAACCGTCAATGGAATATTAAGGACAGAGGTAACTTCTTTAACAATGTGATAAATTTTGTCAGGGTCTTTGAGCCACTTAGCCCCAGCTTCATTTTTTACGACTTTATTGACAGGACATCCCATGTTAATGTCAACGATGTCAGCCTTGGTATTGCTTTGGATGAAATCAGCTGCGCGTTTAAGACCTTCAGCGTCGCCACCGAAGAGTTGAATAGACATGGGATGCTCGTTTTCATCAATGTGGAGCATGTGGAGGGTCTTTTCGTTGTTGTAGAGGAGACCTTTTTCTGAAATCATTTCCATCACGACCAGCCCAGCGCCAAATTCTTTGGCAATGGTTCGAAAAGCAGAGTTTGTCACGCCAGCCATAGGTGCTAAGACAGTGCGGTGCGGGATTTCAACAGTCCCAATCATGAAAGAGGTGTTGAGCTTAAGCATTGATGAGATCCTCCAAATCTTTTTCGGTGAAACTGTAGGTTTTACCGCAGAATTGGCAGGTGATTTCAGCACCGTGGTCTTCATCAACCATTGCTTTCAGCTCCTCTTTGCCTAGAGTGACCAGGGCAGCTTCAAAGCGTTCGCGTGAGCAGTCGCAGTTGAAACGAATCTCATCTTCTGCTAGCACTTTGTAGTCGTCTTCACCGTAGATGGCTTTAAGCAGGGCTTCTATGTGGTCATCGGATTCAAGCAGCTTTGAAATAGCAGGCATTTTTTGGATACGTTTCTCATAGCGGCTGATTTCTTTCTCCGACGCACCAGGTAGGACTTGGAGCATGAAGCCCCCAGCTACCTTGACCTTGTTGTCTTCATCAAGCAGAACATTAAGCCCAACAGCAGAAGGAGTTTGCTCGCTTTCAGTCAGGTAGTAAGCTAAATCTTCCCCGATTTCCCCAGAAATTAAAGGGGTAGATGAGGTATAGGGATTGCCCGTGCCGTAGTCAGTGATGACAACAAACTGCCCATTGCCCATGAAAGGTCCAACGATAACTTCGCCAGTTGCGGTCTTTTTCACATCAACACCAGCATTTTGAATGTAACCTTTGACATTGCCTTTTGTGTCCGCCACGGAAATGATATGTCCAAAGGAACTATCCCCGATGACCTTAACGGTAATCTTGCTGTCTCCTTTCTGATTTGCAGCAAGGATTTGGCTGGCAATGAGTGTGCGGCCCAAAGCCACCGTTGAGCTAGAAAGGGTGTGGTGTTTGTCTTGAGCACTCTTGACCGTCTCTGTACTATCTAGTACGTAGGCGCGGAAAGAGCCTGTTTTTGAAATTGATTTTATAAGTTTATCCATAGCTAATATTATAGCACAAAGGCTATTTTTGCTGCTAGTATTTATCTTTTCTTTATCTTGACTTGGTCAATTTTTAACTGAATGTAGAGGGCAATTCTCTAGACAAAGACTCCTATGAAGAAAAAACCACATTTTGTTAAAAAAGGAAGAGATTGACTGTTTGTTCCAAGCTGAGATTAGTAAGGATTTTGATTATACCAAACCAATGTTCTACGCAACTAAACTAACGCGTTTTGTAGAGACAAAAACTTCTCAAGAATCTGATCCAGCTTCGGTAAAAACTACAAGTGAAAAACCTTGTGCACCATCTGTTGTAGCTGTTCAGAAAAATAACAAGGGGTGACACAAAACCAAAAGTCAACTCTACCTAGAACTGGCGAAGAAAAGGACATGGTTTCTAAATTGGGTGTATTGGTGTTTACTTTTGGATTATTACCATTTGTAAAAATCAGAAATAGAGAATTGTGAATATTAAAAGATTAGGATTTGGTTCTGTATTATCAGAGCCAAGTCTTTTATTTTGTCAGTTATTTTTGATAAAAACGATTTGTCTGATTGTCTGATTTGTGAAGGATGTTGAGCATAAGAACAATCGGGACAGATAACTGCTTTTTGGCTTGAAAATATCTACTCCACCAATTAAGTGATATAATAAAGGTGAGTAAAGGCACTAGTAATAGCAGAAAGAAGGTGTTTAACATGCGAAGTATAACAAAAGGTTTAGTAGGTGTTTTCTTTGTTTTACTAATCTGCCTAGGAAGTCTTTTCTGGTGGCAACAAGTCAAACTAAACAAGACTACCACACCAAGTAGCAACCAAGAAACTCAAAAATCAAGTTCTTCCACGAGTTCACCCCAATCAAGTTCAACAGTAACCTCATCTTCGCAGCAAAAGACAGAGATTACCGATGCTAACAGCATCTTGCCAGCAGAGGTAATAGGCACTTGGTCAGGAAGCCAAGATAAGTATGGTCTTCCTTTGGAAAAGACCTACATCATTAACCAAGATGGTTCTGGTCAAGCAACATGGTCCTATAACGGCCAATCAGGGACAGATAATTTCAAGATTAACCAAATAGAGGAAGTCGGTGATCATCTTTATCGCATTGTGGATGGTGACAATATCAACCTTTTTCATGATGACGATATCGGTGGTGCTTTTGTCAGTTATCAATACGGTTTTTCCATTGTTGACGGTGTTCTTCATGTTGTTTATTGGCAACAAACCTATGATATTAATGGCAGTGGGAATGTAACTATTCCTTATGATTATAACAAGCCGAGTTACATCATTGATTATCATAAAGTAAGCTAAAAATAAGGAGTGGGATTATTAGTCCCGACTCCTTATTTGATGCTAATTTAATGTCTTATGATAGTAGTATGCAGGTGAAATTAAATTGCCAAATGAATACGGGAAGCTAGCAACTTTACTCCACTTTAGTCTATTCCCCTTCTGGTGTAACGTCTTCACGTGGACGTTCAACTTCTTCTTGGACACTACGTCCCTCATTTAAGAGTGCTTCTACAATTTTTTGATCACGAAGTTTGACTGAGTCATTGATAGTTTCAGCTGATTTAATGACAGCAGCTTCTAGTTGGGCACGTTGCTTGCGGCCATTATCAATAGCAGCAATAATGCCGTTATTTTGGGCAACTAAGCTCTCAGCTAAGGCTGTGACAGACTTGATGTTCATGGTTGGGCTTTGGGCTGTACGTTCTAGCTGTGGGATGGCTTCTTTGCTGGTTTCGGCCAACATTTGAAGCGCAGCGTTATTAGCGTTGACAATGGCATCTGCTGTAACCCCTGATTTGACAGACTGTTGTAAGATGCCTAGCTGTGCGATGGACAGTTTCATCGTTGGAATGGTATTGCGGCGGAGCATACCAAGTTTTTGGCGCATATCTGAGGAAACCTTGACCATGTTACGCATTTGTGGCGTTGTCGTCCAAGCAACGTAGAGGCGGCTCAGATACTCGGTGTGCTGTTGTTCAAGCGTGTTGATAACTTCAGTCATGCGAGCCAATTCTTCAGATTTGTTATGGTATTCAGGTGTGGCTGGGTCTAAACTGGCTACCTGTGTTTGAAGGCTTTTTGCACGGTCAACCCCTTCTTTCTGAGTTGCTTCAATAAAGGCGATAACACCAACCAAATTTTCAATAGATTTGGTATTGTCTTCAATTAGCATCTCAGCTGAGACGATGTTACGAGCCAAGGTTTCTTCTTGTTTGACCACGGCAGCTGCCATACCATCCATTTTTTGCTCAATATTTTGGGAATCGAAGTAGAACTCTTGAAGGCTATTTTTTCCTTGTTTGAACATTTTTTGCAAGAAATTAGGTTTCTTTTCTAATTCTGCTGGCTTGGCATCTTTGTACTTGGTAATGAAACCGTTGAGTTCGCGGTTGGTGTTTTTGAGAAGTTCGTCAACTTGAGGAATTTCTAATTTCTTTTGCTCGGCCAAGATGTGATTAACTGTTGTGTTGACTTCCTCAACAGCTGATGTCCCAAAATCAAGCAAGGCATTTTGGTCAGCCACAAAGGTATCAACAAGGGCAGGTGCTTTTGCTGTGATAGAAGCCTGCTGTTCAGGAGACAATTTTTCAAAGAAAGAAACCTGACCTGTCGCAGTGTTATCAGTTGAGGCAATGATTTCAGTGGTTTTGTCGGTTTTCACAAGGGCGTTGTTAGCAATTTTGTCAATGTCAAAGTTAAAAGTATCAGCCATGTTTTTCTCCTAGCAAATGGTTTTATAGTTAATAAATGTCACTCATGTTTTCTTCTGCGGCGTAGTCTTTATGTTCGGTGTTCATCATACGTAGACTGACATCGAAGTCTTTGAGGTCGCTTTCGTTCAGTTGGCGAAGAGTTTCATCAAGGTCCAAGTCAAATTTTTCCAAAGCAGCCTCGGCTTGTGCTAGACGTTCTTCGGCGTTGTAATAATTATTAGGATTTTCCTTAATTTTCAGGTAACCAGTCAAGATATCATCGAAGCGCTTCATGTTGGATTCATGGAGAGCAAGCAGTTCAGCTTTGTTATCAGCCTGTTCGATTTTCTCCAAAATACTTGCATGGTCGCGCTGGATATTAGTGTAAACTTCTGTCAATTCAGGGGCACGTTTGAGAATATCCTTTTCTTCTGAGCTAGCAGGCGCAGTATTTGGTGAGATATTGAGCTTTTCTAGCTGGAGTTTGATATCCTCCTCTACTTCCACTGCCTTCTTGACCACACGTTTATAGATTTTTAAATCCATCTTATCTTTGAGGCTGGTTGCTTCACTTTGGATATTTTGAATTTTTGGCAATAGCTGGCGCGCTACAATTGAATACTGGGTGTAATCTTTTTCATCAAGATAATTGTCTAAGAGCTTGACCTGACGGTCAGCCACTTGAATTTCATCCTTTAAATCTTGTAAGCGTTGTGCTGTGTTAACCTTGTCCAGTCGTGTTTGCCTTGTCGCTAAGTAATAAATGCCATAACCGACACCTCCAAGTACAAGAACAGGAATTAGTAGCTGAATAATCCAGCCTAAAACAGCCAGCAAGATAATTCCTACAAAAACCACGCCCAGCCAAGAATTACTTCGTGGGGGACGACTATAATAAGCCATAATTTTTTCTCAAACTTTCTTCTCGTATATGATTATTATTTTATCGCAAATTGGTGCTATGTGACAAGGGATAACCTTAAAATATTTAAAAAATAAACAAGGAGGGATTTTCATGTTCGAGATTCCTAAATTCCTGATGACCTTCGTAATGAGTGTTAGGCTTGTAAAATCAAGTCTTGTTCGAGATAATAGCGTGTGATTCATCTTCTCCGTCTGTTTGGCTGGTGCTAAGTATTGGGAAGGTATTGAAGGTTTTGGAAAAGCTTATGAAACTTCAGTGCATCGTATTTTAAAGCTGGAAATGATATTATTTTTCAGGACACTATATAAGGTGTCTTTGCGACTCTAGAGATGCAAGTTTTCGGGATACTCGCCTTCATGTGGTCAGAAATGTTTCAGGAAGTTGTGTTACCAATTGAAATATTTCCAAGTTTGGCCAGATGTTTGCTATCTACTGATGGTATAATCATCACAGAAAATGTTAGTCCATCTCAAAACCTTTGCATATTACCTCTGTTTAGGCTACAGATTTGAAGATTTGCTATGGTCAAGTTACCACTAACGAAAAGAGCAATAAAATCACGGCTATCCCCGAGTTATTGGATTAGTATTTACAAAAGTGATGCATAGGAACCCAAAAGTGATTGCCCAGAAGACTATCCAGAAACAAGCCGACGTTCAGCTTACTATCAAAGAAATCAGAAGCCGCTATTGGAGATATCCCCACCTTTTTGAGATAGATAAAACTGAAATAGTTGGCAGCTATGAAACGGTTGAAAAGGCAGATTGTCAGATTGAGGTTAGACGTTATAAGGTAATCCATGGTGTTGATTGGCTCCATCGGAAAGCATATTGAATGGGGCATGTCCCTTGTGTAGACAGTGTGAGTCTTCAGCCAACGGTTGGCAAGCTAAGTGAAGAAACGCGTTGATTTATTCCAAAGAGTTTGGTGCATACGTCAGTGGGCATCAGCAGTTAGCGGTCTTATTTCGAGAAGACGAACAGCATTTAATCTAAGAACCTGTATTCACAGTTCAGCACTTCTATCTAAGGCTAGTTTTTAATTTACTCCTCGTTAGTTTTTTTCAAAATACAGTCAGTATTCTCTCAAAAAACTATCTTGATTAGCGAAAAATTATCTCATATCGATAAGCACTTCACTTGTGAGTACAGATTCTAAATGTGATAGATAAATTTTACCCGGCGATTTTGAAGAAGCTTGATGTTGACAAAAAGATGAGGTTGAGATGCAAGAAAATACAATCTCAGTATGGCTTTAGATCAGTATTTGAATAAGTTACTTTGATCAAAAATGGTTAGAAAGAGGAGAATAGCAGGAATTGACTCTCATGCGTTTGGCGTGTAGGAAAGGGGAATTTCTGCCAGAATTTAATAAATATGGTATATTATATAAAAAAGAAACGAGATTAAAATGAAAAAAGAAGAAAAAAGTCTTGGAGACTTAGGTTCGGAGCTAGAACAGAGCATCAAACAAGAGGATATTAGGCGAGATGAGGGCAAGTCATCTGTCAATTTGCTGATACATATTTTGGGGAGTTTGATTCTTATTGTAGTGGTCGTTTTGGTGATTTTCTCTTTTAAGAAAGATTCACCTTTGGTCAAAGAGATAGACTATAACGATACCAATACTTTGAAGGCCTCCGATGCGAGTGATTATCACTTTAATTGGAGTTTTGATAAGTTTAAATACTTAGACTGGAAGATAGAAGGCAAATCCAAAACGCATTTAGATACCATAATCAATGATTTTGGTTTAGCTTCTTCGGCTGAACACAGAAGTATTGCCAATACGGATGGGGCAATACTTCTTACCTATGACCAAGATGCTTTCGCTTCTACCCTTAAGGAGGGTAATCATTTTGTAAAATTAACTTTTGTTAAGTATGGTAATGTCTATATTTTGCAGACCAAGGAGCTTTATGGATTGCCGATTTCCCCTTATACCGATAAAATCTCGACCGCTGCTAATGTCCATAAGTGGACGAGTCAGGAATACCAAGCTTTGAAAGTGGGCTCTTCTTCTGATGGGAATGGTGGAGTTGATTTAGAAAGTATTACTCAGACATACGGTTACCCAACTTCTTACCAGACTTCTGTCTATAACGACAAAGTTACTCTACGTCTGCGTTATTATAGCCTAGAGCAAGGAGAAGATATCTATCTTAGTTTTATTGCCAAGGCAGATAAGATGTCTTTTAAATTAAGCCGAAAGCAAGGAGATATCAATGACTAAGAATAAAAAACACATCCAGAAACTGGAGGATGAAAGTTTTTCCGTATTAGGTGAAGAACTTGAGAAAGCCATTTCAGTAGCTAAAACGCGTGATGCCCTCTTCCAAAGACTGAAAATGGGCTGGTTTTTTATTGCATTAGCCTTGCCCATCTGCTTATTATTAATTATCTTATTTTCTATTATCCAGCCATTAAAAAAAATGGAATCCGTTCCTCCAAAGTCAACGGTCATTTCAGCTTCTTCCACTAGGGCTGGTGATAAAGGAAAAGCGGCCGCTCAAAGTTTTGTGGATAGAGTCTTATCAGAGGCGGAAACCAAAGATACTTTCAATTGGACTTTAGATAAATATAGGACATTGACGGTTGACTGGGACAATAAAAACAGCGATACTTTTGAAAAAGTTGTTAAAAAGTATGGTAAACCATCTCAGGTTGACGTTCAGTACAACAATGTTGAACACACCGTACCAGTCGTTGTAACTTATGAGGAAGATTCTGATGACCAGAAAATGGTAACCTTGTATTTTCTAAAAAAGGATGGGGATTATCGTCTTTACAGTAAATCGTTTTACAATTTACAAGATTTGGAATTTCAAGAAGCTAGCGGGCAAGACTTTACATTTCGCTGGACCAAGACGGAGTCAGATACGTTATCAGATGAGATTGCTTCAGATAGTAAAAAAATAATTGAACCAAAGGATATCATTGACAAGTACGGCTTGCCAACAAGTGTTTTTAGTGCGGGGCGTGACGACTGGGAGCAACTGACTCTGACCTATCAGAAAGATAATGACCCTACTGCCACAATTAACTCAGTGACTCTTTATTTTGAGAAGGAGACAACTGGATATAAATTGATTAATGTGAAGAGAATTTTTAAGGAGTAGTAATGGCGAAAAGTAGAAAAGTACATCAGAAAAAAGATGACTCCTTTGACCATCTTGCTGAGGCTTTAGAAAAGGAGTCCGAAAAAAATTATAGGTTCTCTTTGCGCTATAAAAGCTATGGTTTATATAGTATCCTGAGTTTACTTGCGTTGATTCTTTTTATTGGATGGTTTGTTTACGGAAAAACTGTTAATGATAAACATTCGGACAACAAGGTTGTCTATAAGGCAAAATTTAGCCAGTCAACTTTACAATCCAGTAGCAGCTCGAGTTTCTATGAAACAGGTTCTTCATTCCGCTATGGTTTACAGACGGATTATACCAAGAGTCTTACGGCTACGAAGCAGGAGTTTAAGTTTGACTGGGATTTAGTCAATTACGAGGCTTTAGAGGTAGGAAATGGCTATGATACTTTTGGAACAGAATTAAGCAAGGTTGTTGCTGAACATGGCAGAGCTTCCAGAGCTTATCAAGACGAATATTCAGAAGACATCAGCTTGGTTTATGCTGAAAGCGAATACGGAGTCTATGACGATAGAAGACGTATTGAATTACATTTTAATAAAAATGGTAAAGAGTACTATTTAACACAAAAAAGAGCCTCGTCCCTTACCGATTCTGCTTTTCCGGCAGTTAGCAAAGAAAAAGGTTCAGCTAACTTCAAATGGACCCAAGAAAAGTTTGACCAAGTTGTAGTTGGAGATGCAGAAACTGGTGAAGGTGGCGAAAGTTACGAGGATATCATCAAAAACTTTGGACTTCCCGTTGAGTCAGAATTGTATATCAATAATACGAGTTCGGAGTTATACCTAAACTACATAGGCGGAGATGCAACGAATTTTAGCCAAGTTGATGTGCGCTTTAAAATGCAAGCTGATGGCACTTACCGTGTTTACATTAAGAATGGTAGCTTTTCTAAGAATTTGATGGAAGATAACGACTGATTGGGGAACATGGTAGATGGAGTTGCTGTGAAAGAAGCTACTCAAGATTAGGTGAGACAGGCTTGTCCAAAACGTTTCAAACTTATGTGAAGCGCTAAGAAAATTCTACCGTGAAGAGTTAAGCGAGGATATGTCATGTTAAATGTATTTATTTTAGAAGATGATTTTTTCAGCAGTCGTGCTTGGAAAAGGCTATTGTGTTGGCATCAAGCATTAAGCTTAAAAAACTGAAAATCTTCGGAAAACCGCAACAGTTGCTAGATGCTATTATGGAAACTGGCAATCAGCAGTTTTTCTTTTTAGATATTGAAATTAAAGGGCAAGAAAAAAGGGAAAATAATGTTATCAAATAACAAAACGAGGCAGAAGGAACTGTCTCGTTCTAGTGTTAGCTAACTTCTGGAAAAAGTTTTGCCAGTATTTTTGGGGTTAAGGCTTGTCCACTTCCTTCTTGACAGTAGGTGTGCATATACATGCAAGGGTTGAAGTTGAGCTCAATACAGGTAGCATTAGGCACTGATTTTCTAGCAGGTTTACTATAATCAGGAATAATCAAGTCTACACCACAAGTCCAAGCTCCCATAGCAGTTGCCATATCAGCCGCCAGTTGCTTATAGGACTGATCCATCTTATCTGTAAAATCAATAGAATCGCCGCCAGTTGAGATATTGGAATTTTCACGCAGATTAACCTTAACTCCTTCTGGTAAAATATCATCTGGCTTGTAGCCCTGTTGAGCCAACATGAGCAGTTCAATATCACCCAAGTTAATGATTTCAAGTGGTGAACGGTGATTGTGGCCACGTAAGGGATTGCTGTTTTTAATAGCCACCAATTCGCGAATACTGTGTTTACCATCGCCAAGGACATTGGCAGCCACACGCAGGAGCACAGCTTCACATTTTCCGTCTAGAATAAAGAAACGATATTCAGTGCCAGCGATATATTCCTCAACCAAGAGGGAATCATCCTCGGAAAAGGCGATATCCAGAGCTTTCTCATAGGAAGTCAGATCCGTTCCATCCTTGAAAATCGAGATACCTAGGCCATAGTTGGTTGACTTTGGTTTGACCACAATGGCCTTATTTTGGATTTGGAAGAAATAGCGGAGCGCAGTCTCCTTGTCTGCAAATTCTGCGCCAGCAGGTACGGGAAAACCATTTTCAGTCAGAATTTTCTTAGTGACAATTTTATTTTCCATAGCTAATGGGATGATGTAGTTGTCTTTGGCAGTCATGTTGCCATTTTTGACATATTCCACATGGTCGCCATGCCATAGCTTGAGAAATTGATCATTTTCGTCCAAAATCTCAAAATGAATACCCTTCTGAATAACATCAAAAAGCAACATTTGTGTTGATAGCTCCATGGTCTCATAACCCTTGAGTGCATAATGTGCCTGCCAAGCATAATCGTGGTAAGCTTGCCCTTTTTCTTGTCCGAAGGTTTCTAAAGACTGATTGTTAATGTGTTTAAGCAAACGACCGCCGATAGTCAGATGCGGTTGGGCGATTTGAGTTTTGATCTTATCCACCAAGCTCTGATAGTAGTCGGGCAGGGCGAAGTGATTAACCACTGCTTGAAGAGCAGTCATAATCTCATCTACGGGTGCGTCTTCAGGTAGTCTATCAAGTGGATGCCCCAGTGCGATAGTCTCATTAAGCTGGTTTGCCTTTTCAATGTCTTGGTCAATAGCAGAGCTAACATCTAGCCAGAGCAGAGCTAGTGTAAAAAGATGCACCGTATCAATCGTCTCTTGACTTATCCCTTTGTTATCAAAAGGATTAAGGTCAAAGCACCGAAATTCCAAATAAGTTACACCTTTTTCCAGATAGTCACGATTGTGTTTGCTGCCACGTAAACGAACTGGTGAATAAAATTCCTTTTCAGCAATGAGACGACCGTCAGCGACACACCTCTCAATGTCAGCAATGTACTGCTCTAGGTTCTCGTGGGAAACTTTGACATCGTCATGGTTAACATAACCATAGGAACTATTTCTCAGCGAACGGACAGGCTTGTCCAAGGGGGTATCAAGAAAGCCCTGCTCTGCTATTGGCGAAGCCCCGTAAAGGTAGGTCAGCAACCAGCGATAGCGTAGAAAGTTCTGGGCCAGCTTAAGATAGAGATCGTTTTTAAACGAGACCATTGACTGGTACTGGCTTTGCTCAAAAAGTGACTGAACCAAGCTTTTTCCAAGCTCCATGTTGTAATGAATGCCTGACATGGATTGGAGAAGTTTGCCATAGACTTTTGATAGATGTTGGCGGTAGTCACGTTCATACTGACTGTCGAGTTGGGCAATGATGATTTCATCAGCCGTGAGTTTTGGTGGCATGGAGAGTGGCCATAGGTACTCATCTTTCGGAATGGTTCTACCAGCAACATCTGTTATAGCTTCAAGAAAACGCAGGGCTTGTCTGGTTGACTGGGCAATAGGAGTAATCAACTCGACCTGTGCCTCGCTATAATCTGTTTGAATATAGGGGTGGAAAGACCGATTGCCGAGAACTTTTGGATGGGGTGTCTGAGCGACATTATGGCTTGAGTTGTTTATTCGCAAACTTTCCCTTTCGAGTCCAAAAGTAGCCTGAAGAATGGGAAGGTTTGATGGAGCGTTTTGTAACAGTTGATTAAGAGACATAGTTGCCCTCCGTTGATAGTGATGACAACATTGTACCGTAATTTGTTTTCTAAAATCAAGATTTTGCTACGTTTAGACAGCAGATTAAAAAATTTCTATCACCTGATTGTTTTTTTCTATCACCTAAGATTCAATGGAAATGTGTAAAAGGGGGGGATTGTTCTCCGAAAATTAAATGGAGTTGTTCTTGACTTAACGTGATGAAGACGGATTGTCTTGTGTTAGCCTTGCTTAGTTGAATTTTATTGAGTATAAAAGCGAAGGTGTACATAGAAACAAAGTTCGTTAAGGTGAACTGGCTAAAATAGTTTGGATATTCAAAAATTCTAACATGGAGAATGCTTTGTTATCAAATGTAGTATAATGTTCGGATTTAAATAGTGATAATCCATTTTTCTTAGAAAAGTACTAGAACTTTATATGTTTTAGAAAGTAAAGTTCGGAAAAACCAATATTTTATTATCAAAGATTGAAAAACAATCAGAAATTTCATATAATAGATTGTACGATAAACTTGTGGGTGAAATTCCCACCGTGATACTTATAAAAATCAAAAAACGAGTTTTGCTTGAATTTGCTTCACTCTACTTATCACTGTGCCCATCTGACTTCCACCGGCATAGTCCTTAATGACTAGAAGAAAAGTTGCTAAACTTTTTGTGATGCAGTAGGTACTTAATAATAATCAATAGCCTCACTTAACTGTAGGATATTGCCTTAATTTTAAGGGGTGAACTTGGACTTTCGCGGTACTTTTTCGCTGTTTATTATGATCTGCCTCTTCGTTGATGATATTACTCATTATAAAGCGTTTTGATGAGGAAAAGATATTTTTAAAGTGTATAGGTAGTTTTTAGCTAGTTTGGATTTAAACACGATTTAGGTTTGATTTTTTGAGTAAAGTTTTTTCAAGAAAGGATGGGCAGTGCTGTGATTTAGTCTGCCCGCATCGTAAAATATGACATCAGTAGTAGTTGTTGGTACCCAATGGGGTGATGAAGGTAAAGGGAAAATTACAGATTTCCTTAGTCAGGACGCTGAAGTAATTGCACGCTATCAAGGTGGCGATAATGCTGGACATACTATCGTAATTGATGGTAAGAAATTTAAACTACACTTGATCCCATCAGGAATTTTCTTTCCTGAAAAAATTTCTGTTATCGGAAATGGGGTAGTAGTTAACCCAAAATCATTAGTAACAGAATTGGCATACTTGCATAACGAAGGCGTAACGACAGATAGTTTGCGTATTTCAGACCGTGCGCACGTCATTCTTCCTTATCATATCAAACTTGACCAGCTGCAAGAAGATGCTAAAGGTGACAATAAAATCGGGACGACCATCAAGGGGATTGGACCAGCTTATATGGATAAGGCTGCGCGTGTCGGTATTCGCATTGCTGATCTTTTAGATAAAGAAATTTTTGCCGAACGTCTGAAAACAAACTTGGCAGAAAAAAATCGTCTTTTTGAAAAAATGTATGACAGCACACCAATTGCCTTTGAAGATATTTTTGAAGAGTACTACGAATATGGTCAGCAAATTAAAAAATACGTGACAGATACATCTGTTATTCTTAATGACGCCCTTGATGCTGGTAAACGTGTTCTTTTTGAAGGGGCACAAGGAGTTATGTTAGATATTGACCAAGGAACCTATCCATTTGTTACCTCATCAAACCCAGTTGCTGGTGGTGTAACGATTGGTTCTGGTGTTGGCCCAAGTAAAATCAACAAGGTTGTCGGTGTTTGCAAGGCTTATACCAGCCGTGTTGGTGATGGACCATTTCCAACTGAACTCTTTGATGAAGTAGGTGAACGTATTCGTGAAGTGGGGCATGAATATGGCACAACAACTGGTCGTCCTCGTCGTGTCGGATGGTTTGACTCAGTAGTTATGCGCCACAGTCGCCGTGTGTCTGGGATTACTAATCTTTCACTGAATTCTATTGATGTCTTATCAGGACTTGATACGGTGAAGATTTGCGTTGCCTACGATCTTGACGGCCAACGAATTGACCACTATCCAGCTAGTCTTGAACAACTTAAACGTTGTAAGCCAATCTATGAAGAACTTCCTGGTTGGTCTGAAGATATTACAGGTGTGCGTAGCCTTGATGACCTACCAGAAAATGCTCGTAATTATGTTCGCCGTGTCGGTGAATTGGTTGGTGTTCGTATCTCAACCTTCTCAGTAGGGCCAGACCGTGATCAAACTAATATATTAGAGTCTGTTTGGGCAAACATTTAACCATCAGCACTCTCGGATCGGATTTTAGTCCGATCTTTTTTGATACTAATAAAAAATCAAAGGAGGTTAAGAATGTCTTGTGTTTTTTGCCACTTATCGGAGGAAAACTGGCTAGCTCACTCTGCTTATTTCTATGCTGTTTGGGACATTGATCCTATCCAAGAAGGACATTTGTTAGTTATTTCCAAGAAGCATCGCATGGCAATAGCAGAGCTGTCAAATGAAGAAAAGCTAGATTTAATTGATTTTCAAAATCAGTTAATTGAAAAAATGGAGAAAAGTTCAACTATTCTTGGTGTTACCTTGATTATTAACAATGGAAAACTAATGGATGCTGGGACACATTTTCATAGTCATCTTATTCCACGTTATGAAGATGATGGCTTTTGGAATGAGGTGAGCCCTAAAAAGCGTGCTTTTCCAAAAAATCAATTATAATAAGAAAAAGCACTTTATTCACTCGTTATTGTGAGATAAAGTGCTTTTTAATATGAATTTAACAATTATGTTTTGATTTAAGCAAACCAGAGTTTCTTTTTTTGGAAAATTTAGTATCCAATAAAAGGAGTCCTAAGACTGAGTAAGGAAGCCAGGAGGTTTTTGCAACTGACATGTAGCGTTCCTCCCAAATTGGTGTAAATTTCTTTTTATACTGGTGTAGTCCCTCAAATGAATAGAAATGTGTCCCAAAATTATAAAAAAGATAAGCTAGCCGTTCATTGAAAAAACTTTCTTTAACTTGACCAACACCCCATAAAGGTGCCATTCCAAGGTCAAAATAGCGCACTCCCTGCTCTTTAAAATGAATAAAGAGTGATAAGAAAAGGTAATCCATAATGCCATTTGGGATTTTGTCTGCATCGTAACGCATTAAATCAACAGAAATGGTATCTTTTTGGTGGTTAGGCATGATATTGGCAAAGGCGACAATATCTTGATTTTTATCTTTTACCAAGGCAATAGAAGCTTCTTGGAGATAGTTTCTGTCAAAAAAGCCTAATGAAAATCGTCTTTCTTGCTTCTTTTCTAACCATTTGTTTGAAATAATTTCTAAATTATCTAGTAAATCATCAGAGTGAGGATTGGAACTGATTTCAAAGGTGAATCCTTCTTTTTGAACGCGGTTAAGTGCATTTCTGAAAGGCTTCTTTTTATTACCTTTGAGATGGAAATTCTCGAGATTCACAAGGGCATTTTCTCCAACCTTCATAAATTCAAAACCATATTCGTGTAAGAAGAGGGTTGTGTCCTGACCAATGCTGTAAAAGACAAGGTCGTAGTTAAGTTGCTCGGCTGCTGAAATGAAATCAATAATGGCAGCTTTGAAACGCTCAGAATTTCCTGCAGGCTCCCCCATAACAATTGCCTTATTGTTAATAATAGAAAATTGAAAGGCGACGCTGTCACAGCCACAGTCTTGATACCAGAAAAGACGTTTTTTCTTGATAAATGCAAGGCCGCTATCAGCACTGCCACCAAATTCTTCCAACAAAGCTTTGTAGCGCTCATGTTCAAATGTTTCCCCTAACAATTTTTGGGCACCATATAGATACTTGACTAGACAGGCATAAGCGATTGTGACTAGACTGGTAGCTAACAAGATGTGTTTCCATGTTAGGAAATAGTGAGAAAATTCAAGGTGTTTATCCATTTCATAGGCACGGTAAGGGAAAAGAAGACTTGCCAGTGTAAAGAGAATAAAGAGGACAAGGGCAATTAAAATACTGTCCTTTGTTCTAGCTTCCCAAGAATAAATAAATTGCGTTTTATAGAGATGTTTTCTAAAGAGAATTCCGCCTACAATCAGAAGGATAATAGAAAGTGACCACTGCCAGCTAAAAGAAGGTATGTTGATGTAAATGAGCGTTGCTAGTAAACCTAAAAGTAAGATAGGTAAGGCACGCTTGGCACCATTAGCAATAGCACGGGCGAGTAATATAAAACAGACACCGATCAAAAGGCCAGGGAATTGCCAGACAAGCTGTCTTTGAAGTGGACCAAAAGCATATAGCCAACGGAGATGAGATAGCTTTTCAAAAAAGACTGTTGAAAAGACTAGGAAGACACCAAATATTCGAACACCATGTATCATGATGTTGTGCAGACTGCTTGACAGTAGTTCTTTAGGGACTCCCTGATACCTTTGATTAATTCGATGTCCGAGATGTCGAACAAAGAAATAAATACCAGCAAAGAAAGGCAGAATGTAGTAGGCCAAACGATAGAGTAATAGCCATGCCACAACAGTTTCTCTGGGGAGTCCTTCAGCTGCAAAACCCGTGAATAAGACGAGTTCAAAACTGCCAAGACCACCGGGGATAAGTGAGATAATTCCGACGGCACACGCAATGCTAAAGAGGGGTAATGTTTTGTAAATTGGTAAATGAATGCCCATGAGATAACCAATGAAAATAAAGGCTAAGGCTGCACAACTCCATTCAAAGAGTGAGACAATTCCCAGCTGTTTTCTGATTTTTGCAGGCATATTTCCAAAATAATTCCCAGTTTTTCTACCAGAAAACCAGTAGATGAGCGGGAAATATAGTGTCGCTCCCAAAAGAATAATATCGTAGTAATGGACTGTTCGTGCTACTGGAAAAATGTTGATGAGAATCAGAGAAGCTAGACTGATGAAAGACAGACCTGAAATAAGATAAGGTAAGAAGCGTGTTACTTCTTGTAACTCTTTTTCTTCCTCCCCTTCTTTGCCATAAAATGCTAATCGGAGTCCAATATCAATAATACCCCCGAAACCTGTTAAATTATTGAAGGTATTAATACACCAGCTGGTTTGTAAAATGTAGCTTACGCTATGCTTGGTTTTCAATATTTTATTAACAATAAAATCATAACCTGTCGTCGGAAGAACCGCTAAACTACCAATTAAGAAAATCAGGAAAATATTTATCACAGGTATTCCTTGGAAAACATGGTTTAACTCTTTTACGGATATGGTTCGTTTTAAGTTAAACAGTTCAACAACGATTAGTATAATAATTGAAGTGAAAAAGATAATTTTTATCACAGGCATAAAAGCCTTCAATTTTTCAAGAATTTTCTTCACAATAGTCTCCTGCTCAAAAAAATTTGATAATAGGCGAAAAAATCAGTTATTTCCGCCTTCATATTATTTGAAAATCAAAAAATTATTAGGTGATTTAACAGTTCCTTGAATTATCTGTAATCACAATTTCACGTTTTTGATTTTTATTAAGTATTGAAATACCGTTAATCATTATATCGAAAACAGTAATCTTTTTCCAGAAAATACTGGAATTGAAAGCTATTATAGTAGTGAAGAATTTGCCGATGAGGTGAAATACGCCGGATTATTAAAAGATTACTTTGTCTTTTTAATTTTCGAAACAAGAGTGCTGTTTTTGTTCTAGATAGAGGTATTGAAGTCAAAAATTCAGATGAATACAGCTTTCATGCGGACGCGATACAATGTGACAATCAGTTAAGGCAGAAGCTATCATAGAAAATCTAACTTATGGAGTTAAGCAAAAAGGTAAAAAAATAAAAACCTGTATTCACAGTTCGACACTTCTATCTAAGGTTTTTGAACTACTTATCGTTAGTTCTTTTCAAAATACAGTCAGTATTCCCTCAAAAAACTGACCTGATTAGCGAAAAACTATCTCCTATCTATAAGCGCTTCGCTTGTGAATACAGGTTCTAAGTTTTGGATTTTAGCTGGTATTATCTAATAGCTATAAAGGGAGTAAAAAACTTATCTTCTCATCTTTTTCGGATGAATATAAAAGAAAGCTAGGTCAATTTATCCAGTTTTCTATGTTTTTACAGTCATTTTTATTATCTTCTATTATTCGTTATACTCAATGAAAATCAAAAAATAGCAGGTTCAAAGCTTTTATTAGATGTCATCACCTAATTATGGTGATTCGTTTTATAAATTGTGTATTACTGATAATTTTCTCTTTGTATATATTCAAAATTGAAACAGTTGATATCCCGATTGACTAGCAGATTGTTATTTTTTACTTTAAGTGAGTATTAACTCATTCTGCCGTATTTCAGTACTGTCTGTAGCTCGTCTTCTATATTAAAAGCAAACTGGAAGACTAGATTTACAAGATGTAGGAACTGTGAGAAATTCTCTTATCCTTATTCTTACCTCACGCACAGCTTATTAAGTTAGCGATGAAAATTAGCATTTTCTGAAAAATTGAGGATTATGAGACTCAATAGTTCTGTCGCCCACTTTATATGTTCCAAAAAAACTCCCTGTAAATATCAGAGAGTTTGTAAATGATAAGGAAAGGACGGGATTTGAACCCGCGCGTGAACAGAATCCACTTGCCGGATTTCGAGTCCGGTGCCGTACCAAGCTGGGCCACCTTTCCATGATGATAAACACTAAGACGGATAGACAACTAAAAAATGCGGAGAAAGGGATTTGAACCCTCACACTCGTACGAGCACATGCGCCTGAAGCATGCGTGTCTGCCGTTCCACCATCTCCGCAAGAACATTCACATTATACGCCTTTTCTCTCAAAAATGCAAATCAGTTTGAAAACTTTATAAATGATTAAAGAAATAGTCAACAATGGGCGAGTATTTTTGCTATAATAGAACTATTAATCAATAAAGGAAAAACATTTGCAAGGAAGAATTATTAAGTCATTAGCGGGTTTCTATTATGTTGAGACGGCTAATGGTGATATTTATCAAACACGTGCGCGTGGGAATTTTAGGAAAAAAGGTCAGACACCCTATGTAGGGGACTGGGTTGATTTTTCAGCAGAAGAACAGTCTGAAGGCTATATTTTAGCTATTTACGATCGGAAAAATAGTTTGGTTCGTCCACCAATTGTTAACATTGATCAAGCTGTTGTTATCATGTCGGCCAAAGAGCCAGATTTTAATAGCAACCTTTTGGATCGCTTCTTAGTTCTGTTGGAGCATAAAAAAATTCAGCCCATTGTATTTATTTCCAAACTTGATTTGCTTAATAGCAGAGCACAGATGGATGACATTCGTACGCATTATGAACAGATTGGCTACAAAATTTGCTATTCTTTAGAAGAACTTTTACCTCTACTAATGGAAAAAATCACAGTCTTTATGGGGCAAACTGGCGTTGGTAAATCAACCCTGCTTAATAAAATTGCCCCTGATTTGCGGATAGAAACGGGAGAAATTTCTGAAACTTTAGGACGTGGTCGTCACACCACCAGAGCAGTCAGCTTTTATAGTGTTCATGGCGGGAAAATCGCAGATACACCAGGCTTTTCATCTCTGGATTATGAGGTGGATAATGCTGAAGATTTGAATGAAGCTTTTCCAGAATTTCGCAAACTCAGCCATTCGTGCAAATTTCGATCCTGTACCCATACTCACGAACCTTCCTGTGCCGTCAAGCAAGCTTTGGAAGAAAAACAGTTGTGGAAAGTCCGATATGATAACTATCTCCAATTTTTAAGTGAGATAGAAAATCGTCGTGAAATCTATAAGAAAACAATAAAGAGGAAGTAGGAAAACTATGTCAATTAATAAAATTGCCCCATCAATTCTTGCCGCAGATTATGCTAATTTTGCCAGCGAACTCAAGCGTATTGAAGCTAGTGGTGCTGAATATGTCCATATCGATATCATGGATGGTCAATTTGTACCAAACATTAGTTTTGGTGCTGATGTGGTAGCAAGTATGCGCAAACATTCAAAACTTGTTTTTGATTGTCACCTCATGGTGGTTGAACCAGAGCGTTATGTGGATGCTCTAGCTCAAGCAGGCGCTGATATTATGACTATCCATGTTGAAGCAACTAAGCATATTCATGGAGCCCTTCAAAAAATCAAAGCTGCTGGTCTTAAAGCTGGTGTAGTCATTAATCCAGGGACTCCAGTTGAAGCTGTGCTACCTGTTTTAAACTTGGTAGATCAAGTTTTGATTATGACTGTCAATCCTGGATTTGGCGGACAGGCCTTTATTCCAGAATGTTTAGAAAAAGTTGAAGCAGTAGCAAAAATTCGGGATGAGAAAGGTTATAGTTTTGATATTGAGGTAGATGGTGGAGTGGATAATTCAACCATTAAAGCTTGCTATGATGCAGGAGCCAATGTTTTTGTTGCAGGGTCTTATCTTTTCAAGGCAGAGGACTTGACTGCTCAAGTTGAGACCTTGCGTGTGGCCCTTGATGATTAAGGTGGCGCTTTTTGCTGGGGGAGATTTGAGGTATTTTGCGGGTGATTTTGACTACTTTGTTGGTGTTGACCGAGGTAGTTTGTATTTGATTGAGCAAGGGTTTCCTCTGAATCTTGCTGTTGGTGATTTTGACTCTATCTCTGCCGAAGAATTGAAGCAGGTTACTTCACAAGCTGATCGTCTTATTCAAGCACCAGCAGAAAAAGATGATACAGATACAGAATTAGCATTGAAGACGATTTTTATGGATTGGCCGGAGGCTCAAGTCACAATCTTTGGAGCCTTTGGTGGGCGCTTGGATCATCTTATGTCGAATCTTTTCTTACCAAGTGAGCCAAATCTGATGCCGTTTCTAAGGCAGATAAAACTTGTAGACGATCAAAATATTGTCGAGTTTTATCCCAGTGGTCATCAGGAAATTTCACCACAAAAAGGCATGACTTATGTTTCGTTTATGGCCGATGGTGATGCAGATTTAACCATATCGGGTGCCAAATATGACCTTAGCCCAGCTAATTTTTTCAAGAAAAAAATATATTCTAGTAACGAATTTATCGGGAAGCCCATCAGTGTCACCTTTCAAAGCGGTTATTTGATTGTTATTCATAGCAAAGATAGGAGTTAAGATGGAGATTGTACTATTGATTTTGGCTTTGCTCAGCCTCGTTGTCTTGATAATCTTGTTTTTGAAAATAGCAGAGCTTCAAAGGAATATAAATCACAACTTAGAAGATTTTGCTGATAATTTATCTGACCAAATATCTTATCAGTTGGAGATGGCGAGTAAAAACCAACTCTTAGATTTGTCCAATCAATTAAACCATCTGCAAACTGATCTTTATCAGCAATTAAATGAAGTTCGCCAAGTCCTGCACCAGAACTTGACTGAAAATCGTGACCGTTCGGATCAGCGTTTGGAAATCATTAATCAAAATCTCAATCAGTCTGTAAGGGACATGCAAACATCAAATGAAAAACGTCTGGAAGAAATACGGCAAACAGTCGAAGAAAAGCTTGAACAGACCTTGCAAAATCGCCTAAAAGCTTCGTTTGAAACGGTTTCTAAACAGCTAGAGTCAGTCAATCAAGGATTGGGTCAAATGAAGTCTGTTGCCCAAGATGTTGGAACCTTGAACAAGGTACTTTCAAACACTAAAACTCGCGGAATTTTGGGAGAATTGCAGCTTGGTCAAATTATTGAAGATATCATGACGAGCAATCAGTATGAACGTGAATTTGCTACGGTTTCTGGCTCCTCAGAGCGTGTTGAATACGCTATCAAGCTTCCAGGGAATACAGATGGCGACTATGTTTATCTACCGATTGACTCAAAATTTCCTTTGGAAGATTATTACCGTCTGGAAGAGGCCTATGAACTGGGTGATAAGGAGCAAATTGAACTATATCGCAAGTCACTCTTGAATAGTATTAAACGCTTTGCCAAAGATATCCAAAATAAATACCTCAATCCGCCAGAAACAACCAATTTTGGCATCATGTTTTTACCAACGGAAGGGCTTTATTCTGAGGTGGTTCGCAATGCAGCCTTCTTTGATAACCTGCGCCGGCAAGAAAATATCGTAGTAGCTGGTCCGTCAACCTTGTCAGCTCTGCTCAATTCCCTATCAGTTGGATTTAAGACCCTTAATATTCAAAAAAATGCCAACGATATCAGTAAAATTTTGGGAAATGTTAAGATTGAATTTGGCAAATTTGGGAATATGCTAGCTAAAGCGCAAAAACAACTAAACACTGCTAATAATACTTTAGAAAGCCTTGTTTCAACACGAACCAATGCTATTATGCGTGCTTTAAGCACGGTTGAAGATTATCAAGATCAAGCCACAAGCAGCTTACTTAACTTGCAACCAATAGAAGAGGAACAAGATGAAAATTAACCAAATGAAAAAAGATGATATATTTGATGGCTTTTATCTGATTAAATCATCTGAAGTGCGAAAGACCCGTGCAGGAAAAGATTACATTGCTTTTACTTTTCAAGATGACAGTGGTGAAATCACTGGAAATTTATGGGATGCACAGCCCTATAACATTGAAAATTTTGTGGCTGGAAAGGTTGTTTACATGAAAGGACGCCGTGAAGTCTATAATGGCAGTCCACAGGTTAATCAAATAACCCTTCGTTTACCTCACGATGGAGAGCCTAATGATCCGCGTGATTTTAAAGAAAATCCTCCTGTTGATTTGGCAAATGTCAGAGATTACCTTGAACAAATGATGTTCAAAATTGAGAACGCAAACTGGCAACGCATTGTACGGGCACTTTACCGCAAATACGATAAAGAATTTTTCATCTATCCTGCAGCAAAAACGAATCACCATGCTTTTGAATCAGGGCTGGCCTATCATACAGCGACCATGGTACGTTTGGCTGACGCTATTGGAGATATTTATCCAAACCTCAACAAAAGCCTGATGTTTGCAGGGATTATGTTGCATGATTTAGCGAAAGTCATTGAATTAACGGGACCTGAAAATACCGAATACACTATTCGAGGGAACCTCATCGGACATATTGCGCTCATTGATGAAGAAATCACCAAAGTTATCATGGAATTAAACATTGATGATAACAAAGAAGATGTCACTGTGTTAAGGCACGTTATCCTAAGTCATCACGGACAGTTGGAATATGGCAGTCCTGTTCGTCCGCGTATTATGGAAGCAGAAATGATACATATGATTGACAATATGGATGCAGAGATGATGATGTTAACAACTGCTCTTAACCGAGTTGATGAGGGAGAAATGACCGGTCGCATTTTTGCTATGGATAATCGCTCCTTTTATAAACCTCACTTTAATCAATAAATCACGAAAAAAAGTGGCGAGCATGACGTTAATGTTCGTCTTTTTTTTGAAAATATGTTATAATGGAGGGAAATAAGATAAGAATGGTGAAAAAATGAAATTACGACGTAGTGAACGCATGGTTGTTATCTCAAATTATCTCATTAACAACCCTTATAAATTAACGAGCTTAAATACATTTGCGGAAAAGTATCAGGCTGCCAAATCTTCAATTTCTGAGGATGTTTCTATTATAAAGAAGGCTTTTGAAGAAGCAGGTATCGGACAAATTGAGACTGTTACTGGAGCAAGTGGTGGTGTCATTTTCACTCCTACAATCGCTAGAGAAGAAGCAGTAGCTATTGTTGAAGAACTATGCGAACGTTTGTCAGAAAGTGACCGTATTCTGCCAGGAGGTTACATCTATCTATCTGACTTGTTAAGTACACCGAAAACGTTACAAAATGTTGGACGGATTATTGCCGACGCCTTTCGAAATCAACGAATTGATGCTGTTATGACTGTTGCAACAAAGGGTGTTCCCTTGGCAAATGCTGTTGCTAATATTCTTAATGTACCATTTGTTATTGTTAGACGTGATCTGAAAATCACTGAGGGCTCAACAGTATCAGTTAATTATGCTAGCGCTTCTAGTGATCGCATCGAAAAAATGTTTTTATCTAAGCGTAGTTTAAAACCAAACAGCAGAGTTCTAATTGTTGATGACTTTTTAAAAGGTGGTGGAACAATTACAGGGATGGTTAGCCTTCTCACTGAATTTGATTCAACCCTCGTTGGGGTAGCTGTTTTTGCTGAAAATGCCCAAGAAAAACGGGAAAACATGACATATAAGTCATTGTTGAAAGTTTCTGAAATTGATGTCAAAAATAACAAAGTAACTGTTGAAGTTGGAAATATTTTCGATTAAAAATGTTCCCCGCGTTGTAAAATGAAGTGCAACTAAAAAGGTGGTAATTTAGGTAACTAAAAAGGTGGTAAATTCTCAAAGTAAGTTCTAGTTCCCATCCTTCCAGAAGTTACTCTGAGAAAACTGCATAAAACCAACAGAATTTAGTCTCAGACTAAGTTCTGTTTTTGACTAAAAATGTTGATAATAGTGAGTTTTAGGGTTGAAAATGTTGAAAAAAAGGGTACACTAAAGTTACTGGCTCTGAGACGTCTCAAAGTAAGTTCTAGCTATCTGGAATTTGGGATGGGACAAGTTCCTTTCTATTTTGAAATTATTTTTTGATAAAACTAGCGATTATTTATCTAGTAATCGAGGGGATTGGATGACGTTCTCAGGGTCAATTTTAGTGATCCCCAAAAGTGTTGCCAATTCCTCACCGTAGGTAAATGTAAAGAGTTCATAGGCCGATTTTCCATTGAAAG
>NZ_KB904476.1 GCF_000380105.1 Streptococcus orisratti DSM 15617 | reverse complement strand
ACCAACTTGTCCCATAGTAAGTTCTACCTTATTTTTTTGTCTCAGTCTAATTTCCAGTTTTGGTGTTAGACTAGAATTTACTTTGAGAATTTAGGGTTTTAAACATTTTTAAAAAATTGTAATTCCAAAGGTTTTCTCACTCATTTCGCCGCTCGCTACAAAGCTTACTTGACGTTTATCTTCTAAAATATCACCTTCATCAAGTGACGTTGACAAGCCGATCCACGGCTCTAGAGCAATAAAAGGGCTCTTATTGACGGTTGACCATAAAATCAAATTTGGAAAATCTTCAAAATCCAAACGCAATCCTTTATCATGCTTATGAGATTTCAAAGAAACGCTGCGTGAAGCTAATTTATCCAAAGTAATGGCGTCTTTGGTAAACCAAGAAATCATTTTTTAATTCAATAACCATTTTTTGTCCTCTTTTATACAAAACAAGAGCGTCAGTATAAACCCACACTCTTATCTTATGTTAGAAATTTTTAAGAAGAATAATGACTACTCAATAATCTTCGTTTCTGCTACTTGTTTGTACCAATAAGCGCTCTTCTTAGGATAACGTTCCTGCGTCTCAAAATCTACATAGAAAAGACCGTAGCGCTTATTATAGCCATTAGCCCATGAGAATACATCCATTAATGACCAGAGGAAGTAACCTTGAACATTAGCGCCTTCTTTGATAGTTTGAGCAATAGCTTCTAAATGTCCTTTGATATAGTCAATACGTGGCTGATCATCAATCGTTCCATTAACGAAGTCATCTTTATATCCCATGCCATTTTCCGTAATATAAAGTTTTTTATAATTCGGATAATCTCGTACAATGCGCATAATCATATCATGAAGCCCTTGCGGATAGATCAACCAATCCCAGTCAGTCCTTGGGATGTCCATATCAAATTTATACTCTCCTATACCTTTGAAAGCATATAAAGACGTTCCCTTTTCACCAGTACCGTTAAGATTAATGGCACTTTCACCTTCATAATGCTTAACAAAAGTACTTTGATAGTAGTTAATTCCTAAGAAATCAAGCAAAGGTGCAGCTGCTTTTAATTCTTCAAGGTCTCCATCATAAACGGTATAAGTTTTATTGTTTTGAGACAGGACAGATGTTACGATTTCATCTGTTTCTGATGATAATTCTCCAAAGAATGTTCTATCTAACAAGAACCGATTTGACATTGTATCATCTTTTTTAGCGGCTAACCTGTCTTTTTCATCTTCTGAATTATAGGGGTAACGTTGTTCCAGAATATGAATGATTCCAATTTCACCATTTAAATTCATTTTTTTATACTCAAGAACAGCACGCGCATGAGCCACCATCATATTGTGCATGGATTGCACCATCTTGCCATTCTCAAAGCGTTCATTTGGTGGAAATTTGCCAAGCAAATACTGTCCCGCAGCTACGGAAAGAATTTCGTTAAATGTAATCCAATAATTGACTTCATTTCCATATTCTTCAAAACAGAATTTAGCAAAATTGACAAAATGATCAATATTTTCTCGGTTTAGAAAATCCCCATTGTCAAATAATACTTCTGGTGTATCAAAATGATGAAGAGTGACAAATGGTTCAACATGGTGTTTATGGCACTCTGCAATTAAATCATGATAAAAAGCAACACCCTTTGGATTGATTTCGCCAAAGCCTTTTGGAAAGATACGTGACCAAGCAATCGAAACCCGAATGCCGTTCAGTCCAAAACGTTCCGATAATTCTAAATCAATAGGATATTTATGGTAGAAATCGCTGGCGGGATCGCCAGAATAGCGACCTTCTTTCGCTAAATAGGTATCCCACGCCACACGACCTTTACCATCTTCTTGGGTAGCTCCTTCGGCTTGATAAGCAGCCGTTGCCCCTCCCAAAATAAAGTTTTCTGGTAACTGTTTCATAATAATCAAACCTTCTAATCTTCAAATTGTTTCATGACATACTCAAGAGAACCTTTCGGATCACGAGTTAAATTGATATATTCCATGCCTTCAGTCTTAGTCAATTTAATACCAAGACGATCCGTGTCTTTCTTAATATCTTGGTAGTTTGAAGCAACTTGTGGCGCTAAAATAACCAAGTCATAGTCTTTTAACATATCTTGATGTGCACCATAAGCTCCCGCTGCTGATGAAATATCAACATTATACTCTTTTGCCGCTTTATTTAGAGCGTTTGATAGCAGACCACTAGTACCACCACCAGCACAAAGAACAAGAACTTTCTTACTAAAGTTATCTGAAGTTTGAATAGCTTCTGATACAACTGGTTCTTCTTTCACTTCTGCAACTTTTTCAACAACTGGTTCTACGACTGTTTGTGTTTTTGCATCTGACACTACTTGAGCATCAGCTGCCGCTTCTTGAGCTAGAATTTGATTGTCGTACACTTTAAAGAATGGGTAGTAAATCAGAACATCCACCACAATCAAGACTACCGCTAACACAAATGACATTCCTGCAAAACCTGTTCCTAAAATCAGCCCTAGAGGACCTGGTGTTGTCCATGGTAGTACATAAGAGAAGCTGTTCATCCCTAAAACTTCAACAAAGAATTTGAAAATCCACACGTTAAGAATAGGAGCAGCAATAAATGGAACAAAGAATACTGGGTTTAAAACAAGAGGTGCACCAAACAAAATTGGTTCATTAACACCAAAGGAAGTAGGTACAACTGCCGCACGACCTATAGCTTTATTCTGTTTTGATTTTGCTAAAAGCATAAACATATACGGAACAACTAAGGTTGCCCCAGTACCACCCATTGTTGCTACAAAATATTGCAAACCTGGCGTGATAATATTGGTAGCTTGTTGTCCTGCATCAAGAAGTGCCAAGTTTTTATCAATGTTGATCAGAGCAATAGCAGAGATTGCAGGTTCAACGATAGAAGGACCATGAATACCAATAAACCAGAACATTGCCATGGCACCATAAATAATTGCTATACCAAGGTAACCATCTGCGGCTGTAAAGAGTGGCTGAAATAATTGGATAACTGCTTGTGCAAAATTAATTCCAACAACTTGGCGAACTACCAAATCAATAGCATACATGATAAGGATAGCTGCTGAAAGAGGGAAAATATCCTTAAATGTTTGAGCAATATTTGGTGGAACTTCCGATGGCATTTTTATAGTGATGTTCCGTTTAATAAAGAAATTATAAACGTTAACAGTAATAAAAGCCGCAACAAACGCAGAAAGCAAGCCCGCTGTTCCTAGGTAACCACTTCCAAAACCTCCTCCAATAGAGTCTGAAGAAAGTAGTAAAAAACCAATAATTGCTGTGATTAGAGTTGCAATATTATTAATTTGGTTTGTTGCCGGTAAGTCACGATTAAACGAATCTGTCAGATTTTTAGCTGTAGTTCCAGCCACTAACATTCCTAAAATCCCCATTGAATAGTTATAAGGCTTAACGATAAGTGCCGTTACCTCATCACTCCAATAAAATCCCCAGATATTAGGAACATAAGCAATTAACATAAAAATACTTGAGAAGATGATAATTGGCATACCTGCGATAAAACCATCTTTAATTGCCCGCAAATATTTATTTCTAGAAACCTTTTCAAAAAAAGGCTTCATTTTTTCAATTTGATTAACTAAGCCATTCATAAGCTTTCTCTCCTAACCTTTTTTATAGATATTAATTAAATGGTGGATTAAATCTTTAAGTAAAACTGTCGTCATTAGGTGATCCTGACCATGCATCATAATCAGACCTAGCGCAATATCTTCACCTGAAGCCTCTTTTGCCAGCATATCTGTTTGACTATTATGAGCAGCTACGAGAATCTTATTTGCTTCGTTAATCATTTGGTCTGCTTCATCAAATTTACCACCCTCTGCGAGTTTTAAAGCCTCTAACATTTTTGAACGTGCATCACCAGCTAATGCTACAATTTCAAAACCTAACATAGTCACTTCTTCTTTATTCATTGTATAGTCCTTCCTATTCTTATTCTTTTTCTTTTAGTAATCAAAGGTGTTTCGAGGTGCAAAAAGAGACCATTTACCTTTTATAGTATCTGATAGTCTCTCGTTTTGCAGTGTCGCCTAATTGAATAGTCACGATCCGCTATATGAAATAGTATATTTACACTTTCTCACTCCATGAGCTGGCTGTTTTGGTAAGGACTGCGTTGAGTTCTTCGATATTCTTGCGTCCTTGTGTTCTTAGCCATTCACGCGCTGCGGCTTCGCCTTCTTCGATATACACTTGTACAGAGCCAGCCCAAGTAGCACGCCCGCAAAGGACACCGTTGAATTTAGCACCTGATTCAGCCGCAAATACCAACGTTTCTTGGAAGAGTTTTGCTGAAACACCTGCGCTAAGATAGATATAAGGCAAATGACTTGCTGCTTCTTGGTCTTTGAAAGCTTTAGCAGCTTCTTCCTTTGTGTAAACCACCTCACCGTCCGCAAAACCTTCAACATATGTCATGTTGACAGGGACTTCAACCTTGAGCACATCAATACCAAAGCGGTTGTCAGAGAAAACTTTCATGGCTTCGTTAACTTTGTGAGGTTTTACTTTGGCAAATGCTGCGCTGGTATTGTCAGTGATGTTTTCATCATAAGTCAAAATCTCAAGGAAGAAGGGTATGTCTTCAGCTTTACATTCGGCACCAATGCGTTCGATGTAAGCTTGTTTTTGAAGATTAACGTATTCATCACCGTCAACATCATAATAAAGCAAGAATTTCACTGCATCAGCACCTTCCTCTTTAAGGCGTTTAGCAGACCATTCTACCAAGCAATCTGGCAAGCGGCTAGTCGTTGTCGCATCATAACCTGTTTTTTCATAAGCAAGCAAAAGTCCAGCATTCGCATCACGAACCTTACTTGCTGGCAAACCATACTCAGGGTCAAGAAGAATAGATGACGCATACGGTGTCAATTCTTCTGAAACCAAAGCTTTCAATTGTTCAATTTGTTCAACGCTTGGTTCTTCTGTTTGATAGCCTGCCATCATGCGTTTAAGTGCTCCGCGTTGGTCAAATGCCAAAGCAGAAATCACGCCATCACGGCTAAGCTTCTCAAGTAATCTGCGTTTTTCTTGTGTTAATACCATTTTTTTCTTATACCTCTTCTACCTGAATTTGATTAAATAAGTTTTCGTAATTTGTCATATTGACATGACCTGTCATTTTTTCTTGAGCGTTTAACATACCAAGAGCATTCGCATGACGTAAGAAGTCTTTGTCGGAAAGGTTATGGATAATCGCTGACGCAATACCAGCCACCGTTGAATCACCAGAACCAACAGGATTGACCACATCGATTTTTGGAATGGTAACGCGGTAATAGTGGTCACCGTGTTTCGCAAAAGCTCCTTTGCTGCCTAGTGAAACGACCACCCAATCAATCCCTGCAAACAAATCATCTTGCAAGATTTCTTTTAAGTCATCCACATCATCGCTCACTTCTCTTCCAACAAGTTGTGATAATTCTTCTGTGTTTGGCTTGATAACAAACGGTTTGTCATCACCTGCTAAAACAGCTTCCAAAGCCTTACCAGAACAATCTAGTACCACCTTTTTATCTTGCAAGTTAGCAAGTCCAATGACTTTTTGATAATAACCGTTTTCAAGCCCCGCTGGAAGACTTCCCGAAATCGTGATAACATCATAAGACGGGCAAAGGTAACGAAAATGATTAAGAAAACCATCTGCCTCATCTTGGTCAATCATCGGACCTGCTTCCAAGACTTCTGTTTGCAAGCCTTCATGCAAAATCGCAATACAGTTGCGGGTTTCTCCGTGAATTTTGAAAAAGCGATGTTGGATACCATTTTGGTCAAGCCTATTGGTTAAAAAGTCACCGAGCTTGCCACCAATAAAGCCTGTTGCAGTCACATTGTCACCAATTTCTGACAGCACACGTGTGACGTTCAAACCCTTACCACCTGCGGTTTTCTTAACCTCAGAAACACGATTGACCGTATCCAAAGTTAGTTCATCAAGCGGATAAGAAATATCAATTGACGGATTCAATGTTACGGTAAGAATCATCTGATTTTCTCCTAGTCGTGATAGTCGCCACGGTCCCATTTTTCAAGAAATTCATCAAAGAAATCTGGTGATGTTTGGTCCTCATTAACCGTTTCGACTTGTGCCATTTTTTCAATCAAAGCTTTATTTTCTGCTGTTGGTTTGTATTCAGCTTCAATAAAGGCTTCAATAATATCGCACATGAGCAATTCACCAGTGATTTTACCACCAAAACCAATGACATTGGCATTTAATTCTTCTTTGGCGTAAATCGCTGTTGTCATATCGCGAACCAAAGCTGAACGAATACCTGGAACTTTGTTGACAGAGTTGTTAATCCCAACACCTGTTCCACAGATACAAACACCTAAGTCAGCTTGACCACTTGTCACCGCTTCACCGACTTTTTTACCAAAGATCGGATAATGTGTACGTGTGTGGTCATATGTTCCACAATCAATAACCTCATAGCCTTTTGATTTCAAGAAATCTGACACTGCCATTTTTTCTGTTGTTACGATATGGTCACATCCAATTGCAATTTTCATTTTATCTTCCTCGCTCCTAACACATTTTATTTAACATATCGACACGGATTTGGTGACGACCGCCGTCATAGTGACCCTCCAAGAATCCTTTAGCGATATTTTTAGCTAATTCAATACCAACAATTTCTGCACCCATGGTAATCATACGAGCATTATTATGAGCACGTGTCATGTAAGCAGAGCGTTCATCTGAAACTTCCGCTGCGACCATACCTTTGATTTTAGTTGCTGTCATAAAGCTACCAGCACCATAAGCATCAATCATAATACCAAGATTGCCTTCAGCCGCATTGACACCCGCCGCAACAGCAAGCGTATTATCAACAAAATCTTTAGTCACATCTGTCACATCGTTAACATCATAATCATTTGCAAGCAAGTAATCTTTGATAATATTTTTCAAAGTTTCACCTGCGGCATCTGAACCAAGAATAACTGTCATTTTCATTCCCCTTTTGTTTATTTTTGTTTGTTTTCAAAATAATAATATACCAAACCAAACATGTTGTCAAGTGTTTTTTGTTTATTTTTGTTTGATACAAAATTCCGTTTTCCTTCATTTTTCCCCTATTTCATTGAATCTTTGATAAGAAACACCAAAATAAAACAAATATATTTTTGTTTCTTTCTGTTTGTAAATGTTATTATTTTATTTTATGTGCTATAATATAAGCAAAGTATGAATGGTAAGGTAGGACTGATGATAAAAAAAGAAAGACTAAATTGGATACTTGAAAAACTTGACAAACAAGCTGTCATTACCGTTAACGAGATCATTAAAGAACTAGGGATTTCAGACATGACCGTCCGTCGTGATTTGGCTGAGTTAGAAAAAAACAACCAGCTTATTCGTGTACACGGAGGAGCTCAGAGCATCAAGCTTCTAGATAAGCAAGAAAAGTCTAATAACGAAAAACACGACTTACAGGTTGAAGAAAAAAAAGAAATCGCTAAATTTGCTAGCCAACTAGTGACTGATGGTGAAACAATTTTTATCGGCCCGGGTACAACACTTGAAAGCTTGGCAAAAGAATTAACAACTAGAAAAATACGAATTGTAACCAACAGCTTGCCTGTCTTTGACATTTTAAAGGATTGTGCTGATATTGATTTATTGCTCATAGGTGGTGAATACCGACCAATTACTGGAGCATTTGTAGGATCACTCGCTAGCAACAATATCCAGTCATTAACATTTTCAAAGGCTTTCATTAGTGCTAATGCTGTATTTGAAAATGCCGTTGCGACATATAGTGAAGCGGAAGGACTCATCCAGCAGCTTGCTCTAAGCAAATCTATTGAAAAGTACCTTCTAGTTGACAATCATAAATTTGATTCTTATGACTTCTATGTGTTTTATGAAACTAGAAATTTTGACTGCGTTATTACAGACTCTAACATCTCTAAGGACAAGGTTGACCACTACAGCCAATTCACAAAAATCAATCACGCCTCTAAGTAAAACTCTCAGATTTGTCACAGCCCTTGCCAATTAGGATTAACTAAGGTTTAGTAATTATACTTATACTCAATGAAAATCAAAAGTAGCCTAGGAAACGAAGCCAACGATAGAACTTGAGTTCATCAAGGCAAGTTGACAACGGATAATTTTGATTTTCGAAGAGTATTAGCATAAATGCTACCTACGTCTGTTATCTAGTCTAATGTTGATTTTCTTTGAGATTTAGGTGATGATAAAAATTCTATTATTTGAAGTTCACAAAAAAACACGACTTAATTACCATATTGCATGGAATTAAATCGTGTTTTTTACAATTTGCAACTTCTTTAATGTGAAACAGTAGTGAGTTGCAGATGTGTATCGTTCAAAAATGCAAATCAACACAGCCATCAAAAATAGGCTGAGAAACTATGTCATCAAACTAAAACTCCACTTTGCTTATGCCTCATCCGACCTTAACGCAGAAAGCGTCCCAAGGTTGAAGTTGAAGCTTTTCAAATACTTCAAATTCACAGGTATTAGTTATAATAGTTTCTTGGTAATCTATATCTAGGTCAAAGGGTTGAGCCTCTCCAGAAAGATTAATAACGACTAGATAACTAGCATCAGCTGTCACGCGTTTATAGGCAAAAACTTTATCTGTAGTTTCTTGAAGTTCAAAATCAGCATCAACTAGCCAATCATTCTCCTTGCGAAGCTTGATGAGCTTTTGATAAGTGTAGAAGATTGAATCTGGATCAGCCAACGCAGCTTCAACATTGATTTGTGTATGGTTTGGATTGACTGGGAGCCAAGTCTGAGGACTGCTAGAAAAGCCAGCATTAGCGTCAGCATCCCACTGCATTGGTGTTCTAGCATTATCACGACCAATCATGCGAATACTGTCCATAATCTCTGAAACCGCTCTGCCATTTTCCAAAGACTCAGCAGCAAAATTCAAAGACTCAATGTCATTAAGTTCTCCCAAATCTTTGAAAGGATAGTTAGTCATGCCAATTTCCTCACCTTGATAGATGTAAGGTGTGCCACGCATAAGGTGGAGGGCAATAGCTAGCGCTTTGGCTGATTTTTCACGATAGGTGCCCGTATCACCCCAGATTGACAAGATGCGAGGCAGGTCATGATTGTTCCAGAAAAGCGAATTCCAACCTTGACCCAGCTCTAGTTCAGTCTGCCATTTGTTAAAAATATCCTTAAGCGCTGGAACATTTAAGCCTTTTTCATAATCCCATTTAGGCGAATTTGGCTTATGTTGCAACCCAATGTGCTCAAACTGAAAGACCATAGATAATTCTTCCTCAGCTGGGCTAGAGTATTTTTTAGCAATTTCAGGAGTCGCTCCCCAAGTTTCCCCAACTGTCAGCAAGTCTTTTCCAGCTAAAGTCGCTTGATGCATTTCTTTCAAGTAATCATGAAGTTTTGGACCATTGTTAGCAATCTTTTGATCAGGAATTTTTCCAATCATGTCAATAACATCCATACGGAAACCAGCAATCCCCTTGTCAATCCACCAATTCATCATGTCATAGACTTTTTGACGGAGGGCAGCATTTTCCCAATTCAAGTCAGGCTGCTTTTTGCTGAAAAAATGAAGATAGTATTGGCCAGATTTGTCATCGTATTGCCAAGCAGACCCTCCAAAAATAGAGTCCAGATCATTGGGCTGATCACGCCAGATATAGTAATCACGCGCATCACTATCTGGATGTTCACGCGCTTCTACAAACCAAGCGTGCTCATCAGAGGTATGGTTAACCACCAAATCCATAATAATTTTGATGCCTCGCTGATTGGCTTGTGCTAGTAATTCATCCATATCAGCCATATCACCAAAGATATCGGCAATGGCCTGATAATCTGAAATATCATAACCATTATCATCCATCGGACTTTGATAAACAGGAGATAACCAGATAGCTGTAATTCCTAGCTTTTGTAAATAATCCAACTTACTCGTAATCCCTTTTAAATCCCCAATACCATCACCGTTAGAGTCCTTAAAAGACTTAGGGTAGATTTGATATATTGTCGCTTTATGCCACCAATGTTTTTTCATCACATTATCTCGCTTTCTTCTGTTAACATTTGTATTCAATAGCAATTAGTATAAAAATACTGTTCTGACGTTCAAAACCACTAAAATCAACCTAAATGTTGGCTTTACCCTCTGTACCTTACACCAGTACTATCTTGTTTTGAGTTTTAGCCTGATTCTGAATTTTGTTTAGTATTAGTAAAAATTCTTTTAGAATGCAATCGTTTGCATCTCCCCCGAAAAGAAAATCCCCAAAAGCTTGAGGATTTCATTCTTTAGGAGGTCCTTAACGAATTGCTTGTTCTGTCTCAATATCGAAGAAGTGTCCCTTAGCTACGTTAAATGTAAGAGAAACTTTTTCTCCTGGGTTGTGGAAATCACGTGCATCTACACGAGAAGCGAACTCTGCATCACCAATTTTAACATAGAGCATTGTTTCTGAACCAAGCAATTCAGATACCATGACTTCTGCTGTAACAGTTGCGTTTGGATAAGTTTCTTGAACAATAAGATTGCTTGAAACGTCTTCTGGACGAATACCAAAGATAACTTCTTTGCCAAGATAACCTTTACTTTCAAGAACCTTAGCTTGACCAGCAGGAAGAGCGAGAGTAAAGCCATCTTTGCTAACAAGACGATCTTTTTCAACAGTGACATTAAAGAAGTTCATCGCTGGACTTCCGATAAATCCGGCAACAAATTTATTAGCTGGTTGGTTGTAAAGTTCTTGTGGAGATCCAATTTGTTCAACACGACCAATAGTACCTGAACCATCTGGATTCTTAGTAGAAGACATAATGACAATGCGGTCAGCCAAAGTCATGGCTTCTGTTTGGTCGTGAGTAACGTAGATTGTAGTTGCCCCAATACGACGGTGAATTTTTGCAATTTCTGAACGCATTGATACACGCAATTTAGCATCCAAGTTTGACAAAGGCTCATCCATCAAAAATACTTTGGCATCACGAACAATAGCACGTCCCATAGCTACACGTTGACGTTGACCACCTGACAAATCTGCTGGTTTACGTTGTAAGAACTCAGTCAAACCAAGGATTTGAGCAGCTTCTCTCACACGTTTGTCAATATCTTCTTTAGAGTATTTACGCAATTTCAAGCCAAAAGCCATATTATCGTAAACAGTCATGTGTGGGTAAAGGGCATAGTTTTGGAAAACCATGGCAATGTCACGGTCTTTTGGTGCTTTGTCATTAACTACTTCACCATCAATCTTCAATTCACCCTCAGTGATATCTTCAAGACCGGCCACCATACGAAGTGTTGTTGATTTACCACAACCTGAAGGACCAACGAAAACGATAAATTCTTTGTCTTTAATATCCAAATTAAAATCTTCAACAGCATAGTGAGTTGCGTTTGGATATTTTTTAAAGATGTGATTTAGATTTAATTCAACCATGATAGGCTCCTTCTTCATTGCTCTGGAAAATAGCAGAGCTTCTTATTTGATGGTTTCATTGTAACAAAGATAACGTTTTCATGGTATAGTCATCCCTGACAAAGTCTTTTGTGCAAGGTGACTAAAAATCAATCCGTCAAAATGAGGAGATAACAAAAGGCCAAATCATCTAATTTTTTCAAGTTAAGTCCCGACAAGCTGGCAAATTTATCCAACTTGTATTGCAGAGAGTTCCGATGAATAAAAAGTTTTTGAGCCGTCTGAACTAAATTGCCATGCTCTTCCCACATCGTTACGATGATATCTCTAATATCTTTACTCTCATTAATGTCTTGCAAAATTTTGGATTTGATAGCTGAGAGATTGCTTCTATGAGCTAGTCCCCAAAGAATAGCCTGCGAGAAAGAAATTAGATTTTCGTCCGCCTTGTAGTGAATAAACTCAGAAAAGAGACTGTTTTCATTGTCAAAATAAATCCGCAATTCATCACCCTTAAGTTTTGTCCAACTATTACCAAAAAATACCGTCAACTTCATCCCGAAATCACTCTCAATCGTCGGTAAAATATCCTGAACAAGTGTTTCAACATCAAAGAATGTTTCTTGATTAAGTAGAAGTAAGGTACGCGTTGGAGACAGATCAACTAAAGCCTCCAAATTAACCAATAAACTAGTAAAAAATTCCTTCAGTTCCTGTGACAATGGCTGCCGATGCTCAATGTAAACCATTTGAACACATTCAAAACTTTGAGGAATTCTTCCCTGCTTTTGTAAAAAATAAGTCTGCCAGGTATCAACCATCTGTGGCTCTCCTAGCAAACTTTTGGAGGATAGTCCTAATAAAAGCTGTTCACGTTTTGATAAGGAGCCCTTTGGCAAATAAACATACTGCTCGTCTAACAATAATTCTAAGTAATCCTGAACCAGTGACAAATCTCTATCTTGACGAATCACTGCCTCTGGAAATAATGTTTCAATTTTCATAGTAGCTCACTTCTCTTGAATTCATACAATCATTATAACATAGTCACAAAAAAATCAGTATTTCCTGCAAAGCGGATGACCCCTTTTTTACAAAAATAATGCTATACTAAAATCAAGGAGGTTTTATTTATGAATAAAACACAATACAAATGGGCTACCCTAGGAACTGGGGTCATTGCTAATGAATTAGCTCAAGCTTTGCAGTCACTAGGCGGCAACCTCTACTCCGTTGCTAATCGTACCTATGATAAAGGTCTAGAATTTGCTCAAAAATATGGTATTCAGAAAGTTTATCAAACCATTGATGAGGTATTTGAAGATCCTGAGGTAGATATTATTTACATCTCAACCCCTCATAATACCCATATTAACTATCTAAGAAAGGCCTTGTCAGCAGGAAAGCACGTCCTTTGTGAGAAGTCTATTACACTCAATTCAGAGGAACTGGAAGAGGCTATCGCGCTTGCCGAAGAAAACCAAGTCATTCTCGCTGAAGCGATGACTATTTTCCATATGCCTATTTACCGCCGTCTCCGCGAACTGGTCCAATCACAAGCCTTGGGGGATCTAAAAATGATTCAAATGAACTTTGGAAGCTATAAAGATTACGACATGACCAATCGTTTCTTTAATAGAAATCTAGCTGGTGGAGCCCTCCTTGACATTGGGGTTTATGCCCTATCTTTTGTTCGCTGGTTTATGTCTGAAACGCCTGATCAAATCAGCTCTCAAGTAAAATTAGCACCAACTGGGGTTGATGAACAGGTGGGAATTTTATTAAGTAATCCCAAAGGAGAAATGGCTACTATTGCCCTTACCTTACACGCTAAACAACCTAAACGCGGTACCATTGCCTACGATAAAGGCTACATTGAACTTTATGAATACCCTCGTGGTCAAAAAGCCATCATCACCTATACAGAAGATGGCCACCAAGATATCATTGAAGCAGGAGACACCAGTCAAGCCCTCTCCTATGAGGTCCAAGATATGGAAAAAGCTGTCGCTGGTATCGAAAATGAGATGCACCTTGCTTATAGCCAAGAAGTTATGGCTATCATGACCAAACTCAGAAAAGACTGGGGCTTAGTCTATCCAGAAGAAGAATAAATCACAAAAACTCTTCCACCAAAATAAATGATTGGGGAAGAGTTTTACAATATTATCTATTAGAAACTAAAAAGAGAAGGATATTATTGCTTAACCCTTCTCTTTTTAGTGAAATCTCATCTTATTTCCACTCTTACTACTGGATAACACACATTTTATTTTTTTAAAATAGCAAGAGTTTGATAAGGTTTGAGAGTAATCTGATCTGCTAAGACAGTGTCTTTATAGTTGCTGATCAAAACTTGACCTGAGGCATAATCAGCTAGGTCAAGGGTTACTTCTTCAGCAAAGAAGTTGTTTAGGACAAGGAGTTTTTCATCGCCAAGCTGACGCTCAAAGGCATAAACCTTATCACTATCTTTATAAGCTGCCTTATAGTCTCCTTCTGCGATTAAAGGCATCTCTTTACGCAATTGAATCAAGTCTTGATAGAAGGTAAAGATTGGGCCTTCCTTCTCATTTTTCACATTAATCTCTGGATAAGACTTGCCTGCTTTTAGCCAAGGTGTCCCTGTTGAGAAACCAGCATTTTGGCTATCATCCCACTGCATTGGAGTTCTCGAGTTATCACGAGATTTAGCTTGGATAATCTTGAAAGCTTCTTCTTCAGATTTGCCCTCGTCCAACATGATTTGATAAGCATTGAGACTCTCAACATCCACATAGTCTGCCATAGAATCATAATCTGGGTCAATCATCCCAATCTCTTCTCCCATGTAAATATAAGGTGTTCCTCGAGAAAGGTGGATAGAGGCCGCCAGCATGGTTGCTCCTTCATTGCGGAAATTTTTCACGTCCACAAAACGATTGAGGGCACGCGGTTGATCGTGGTTATTGTAAAACAGCGCATTCCAACCGTTACCTTCACTCATCCCTTCTCCCCAAGTATGGAAGAGTCGTTTGAGTTCCTCAAAGTCAAAATCCATAATGGTCCATTTTTGACCATCTTTGTAATCGACTTTCAAATGGTGAAAGTTGAAAGCCATAGACAACTCTTCACGCTCAGGAGCTGTGTAGAGAATGCAATTTTCAATGGTCGTAGCAGACATTTCCCCAACCGTCATAAAGCCTTCTTCTTTTCCAAAGGTGGCATTATTCATCATCTTGAGGTAATCATGCGTAATCGGACGATCAGTGTAGGCAGGTTTGCCGTCATTGATAGGGCAGTCTTCTAGGACTTCATCTTTACCAATCAAGTTGATAACATCAAAACGGAAGCCTTTAACCCCCTTGTCTTTCCAAAAGTTAACGACTTTAAAAAGTTCTTCACGGACATGGGGATTGCGCCAGTTAAGATCTGCTTGCGTCACATCAAAGAGATGGAGATAGTATTTCCCTGTATCACCAAATGGCGCCCAAGCATTGCCACCGAACTTGGAAACCCAATCAGTAGGTTGGTCACGCAGGATAAAGAAATCCTGGTAGTATTTGTCGCCAGCGAGGGCTTTTTGGAACCATTCGTGGTCTGTCGAGCAGTGGTTGAGAACCATGTCCAGCATGAATTCGATGCCTAATTCTTTTCCAACAGCCACCATTTCTTCAAAGTCTGCCATGGTGCCAAAGTCAGGATTCACCGCAGTGTAATCTGAAATGTCATAACCATTGTCATGCTGAGGACTTGGATAAAATGGGTTTAGCCAGATCATATCAATCCCTAACTCACGAAGATAGGGGAGTTTTTCAATAATACCACGTAAATCCCCCACACCATTTCCCGTAGTGTCCTTGTAAGATTTGGGATAGATTTGGTACACAACTTTAGTCCTATCAAACATTCTCTATTCCTTTCTCATGGATGTTTTCACACTAATTATAACGACTTTTAGGATAAAAACAAGCTAGACCAATAATTTAAAAGATACCCTTAGCAGTCATCACAATTTCATTGCAGTCATCAACTCACTACCACGCTCAATATCTGTCGGAAGTGAAACCATTTCTGTAGGAAGATAAGTGTCTTGATTCGTCACGATGACTGGTGTTTCGACTGGATAGCCTGCTTCTCTGATAGCTGAAATATCAAAACTTATTAACTTATCACCAGCCTTAACATGATCACCTTGAGTAACATGAGCTTCAAACCCTTTTCCATCAAGGTTAACCGTATCCATACCAATGTGCATTAGAATTTCTACACCATCTGTAGAAACAAGACCAATAGCATGTTTCGTTGGGAAAAGCACCGAAACAATACCATCTACCGGCGCAACCAATTCACCTTCTGTCGGATCTATAAGGACGCCTTGTCCCATAACCCCTTGAGCAAATACTGGGTCAACAGCAGTGCTAAGTTCACGCGCTTGACCAGTGAGGGGACTTTGCAGAATAACTTTTGTTCCTGATGGAACTTGTGCATCTTCCACTGATGTTGAAGTAGCTGAAGCTTCTTCTACTTCTTTTCCTTCATCTTCTGTTTTAGTGAAAATATTTGCTTTACGGAAGAAGATGGTCAGGGCAAATGGAACAGCGATAGCAACTGCCATACAAACAAAGAATGGAATCATGTATTTGGTGTTAATCGCCATGAAGCCTGGCAGTCCGCCGACACCGATAGAGTTGGCTTGAACATTGAAGGTTGTTGACAAAAGACCTGCAATACCAGAACCAATCATTCCTGCCACAAATGGGTAAACGTATTTCACATTGACACCGAAGAGGGCTGGTTCTGTAACGCCTAGATAAGCTGAGATAGCTGCTGGAAGTGAAATTTCAGCTTCACGTTCATTTTTACGATTCATCCAGTAGTAAGCCAAGACACCTGAACCTTGAGCAATATTTGACAGGGCAATCATTGGCCAAAGGCCAGTTGTGTGAGTAGCTGTGTCCGCAATTAACTGGGTATCGATCGCATTGGTCATATGGTGCAGACCAGTAATAACCAACGGCGCATAAAGGGCACCGAAAATTGCACCAAAGAGCCATTTCACAGGGCCAGTCAGACCTGCCAGAACCACGAAGGAAATACCTTTACCGATAGTCCAGCCGATTGGACCTAACACGGTATGCGCCAAAATCAGCGCCGGAATTAAGGACAGAAATGGAACAAAAATCATTGACACCACTTCTGGAATGCGTTTCCGCCAGAAAATTTCAAGATAAGATAAGGACAGGCCTGCTAAGAGGGCTGGAATAACTTGTGCCTGATAACCGATACGGTTAACGGTAAAGAAACCAAAGTCCCAAACCCAATTTTTCGCAATTTCTGCTGCGGAAGTACTTCCCACTGCATAAGCATTCAGCAACTGAGGAGACACCAATGAAATCCCGAGTACAATCCCTAAAATTTGAGTCGTTCCCATCTTACGCGTCACAGACCAAGTAATCCCCACTGGAAGGAAGTGGAAAATCGCTTCACCTGGCAACCATAGGAAAGAATTAACCCCCGACCAGAATTGAGAAACGTCAACAATTGTATTCCAAACTTTGTCACCATTAGCATCAAAAACGGCCTTCCCATCAACCATTTTTTGGCCGAGCATTTCAAACGGAACCCCTTCGAGGATGTTACGGAATCCTAAAATCAAACCACCTACGATAATGGCTGGAATAATCGGTGTAAAAATCTCAGCCAGCATGGTCATCACCCGCTGAATTGGGTTTTGATTGGATTTGGCCGCTGACTTAGCTGCTTCTTTAGACACACCTTCAATGCCAGAAACAGCAGAGAAGTCATTGTAGAAAATCGGCACGTCATTTCCAATGATGACTTGGAACTGACCTGCATTGGTAAAGGTTCCCTTAACAGCTGAAATTTTCTCAATTGTTTTGACATCAGCCTTACTTGGATCTCCCAAAACAAAACGCATTCGAGTTGCACAGTGGGTTACCGCGACAACATTTTCTTTACCGCCAATTGCCTGTAACAGCTCGCGGGCTTCTTTTTCAAATTTTCCCATGATAGGACTCCTTTTTTATAAAATAGCAGAGCTTTTGCCCTTATTAGCAAGAGTTGATCTCACTTGACTCGAAATCTTACGTACGGATGATTTACACCTATATTGTAACCGTTTACTTATTTGTCTGCAAGTTGTTTGTGATAAAAAAACAATTTTTCACCCTAAATTAAGCTAGTTGTATGGTAAAATAAAAACAACTTAAAATTAATTTTTTGTTTAGACATCATTATACAGGGAAAATAACATGAAAAAATATGAGCATATCTTTAAACAACTCGAAGAATCCATCCACAACGGCAGCTACCTCGTTGGAGACTACCTCCCAACCGAATCCGAACTAACTCAGATTTACCAAGCTAGTCGCGATACGATTCGTAAAGCCCTATCACTACTAGCTGAAGCAGGGTTAATCCAAAAACGCCATGGATCCGGTTCTCAAATCATCAAGCACGAACACATCAATTTTCCAGTCTCAGAGCTTACCAGTTACCAAGAACTTGTCGATAAATTGGGAATAAACTCAAAAACAAATGTTATCAGCATTGATAAAGTAATTATCAACAAGGCACTAAATGACTTAACAGGTTTCCCTATTAACAGTCTTGTTTGGCGCATAACGCGTCAAAGAGTTGTTGATGGGACAGCCTCCGTTCTTGATATTGATTACCTTAGCAAGGCTATTGTCCCAAATTTCACACGAGAAATAGCAGAGCGTTCAATCTATAATTACTTAGAAAATCAATTGCATTTAGACATCGCTTATGCCCAAAAAGAAATCACAATTGATCAACTTACTGAACAAGATAAAATTCTCCTTGACATCGGCTCTGAACATCATGTCGTTTCTGTTAAATCAAAAGTCTATCTAACCACTAATCAGCAATTTCAATTCACTGAGAGCCGACACAAACTTGAAAAATTTAAATTTATTGATTTTGCTCGGAGAAAAACCAATACTCAATGACAATCAATGTCATACACTAAGAACCTGTATTTACAAGTGAAGTGCTTTTATATAAGAGATAGTTTTTCGCTAATCAAGGTAGTTTTTTGAAAGAATACTGACTGTATTTTGAAAAAAACTAACGAGGAGTAGCTCAAAAACTAGCCTTAGATGGAGGTACTGAAGTATGAATACAGGTTCTAAGATAGATAAGATTGAAGTTCATCAAGCCAACAATAGCTGAATTGGATTTCAAAAAGTTTAAAACACCTCTCTTCACCTTTATCAAGTTAAAAGTATTCTACTTTTACTCTCTACAAAAATGGTGAACTTGCCTTGCTTGTTAGCAAGTTTGCAGTTTCTCCTCGCTTGACATTCTTCAGACATTTTTTGATAATAAAAGCATGATAACCTTTTTAATTCCTACTGCTAAAGAAATGAAAATTCTGACTCAGAGCTCTCATAAGCCACTAACTTCAAAAAGCTCTGCTATTGCCCATGAACTGGCAAAGTTATCCACAGATGAACTAGCCAGATGCTACAAACTCAGCCTTCCTGCTGCCGAGGAAGAAGCCAAACGTTGGGCTCTTCTTGTTACCAATCAAGCAGCAAACTACCCGGCCCTACACCTCTTTAACGGTCTCATGTATCGGCACATTGTCCGCGAAGAGTTATCCACAGACGAACTAGCTTACTTAGACGAGCATATTTTTATTACAAGTGCCTTATACGGGATCATACCCGTGCGTGAAAGTATTGCTGCGCACCGACTAGACTTCAACACGCCTTTTAAGATTGATGGCAAATCCCTAAAAGCCTTTTGGCGTAAGGAGTTTGACAATTTCGTCACCAATAACAAAGTAGCAATTTCTTTACTTTCCAGTGAGTTTGAAGAGGTTTTTTCCGCCTCTGTTCGTAAAAATTTTGTCAATGTTATCTTCATAGAAGAAAAGGATGGGCAACTCAAAAAACATTCTACAATTTCAAAAAAAGCACGCGGACAATTTTTAACTGCAGCCGTGAAAGCCTCTGTAGAGACTGTTACAGAGATTAAATCCCTAACATTTGGTGGTTTTAGCTATCGCCCTGACCTATCAACTGAAAAACAACTTGTTTTTGTTAAAGTAGTTTCATAAATTGAAAAAGACTTTTCCACAAGATTTCCTCTAAATGAACAGGAATTGTGGAAAAGTCTCTTTGTGAAAATGCTTTTTGTAAGCTTATTTAGATACTCTTTGGATATTAGTTCTTACTAAAACCCACAGCTTTATCCACACTTATTCACAAGTTGTGGATAAGTCTATCTTATTTCTGGGGATAACTTGTGGAAATCAGACCTCTGTAAAACCTATACGCAATGACAATCCAGAATAGCTTAGTAATGCACATTTAGTTTTTTAAGTTGTCCTACATCAAACAAGTTGACAACCGGGAAAGATAGGAAAGGTTTTCAATATCCTTGAAATCACTCTATTACCGCTCTTAAAAAACTGGGCATTTCGCCCAGCCCAGTTTACTTATATTAAACGGTCACGTTTGATTTGCTCAAAATTTTGGTCACCATCATTGAGCTTATCCCAGATAACGATTTTACCTTGAGCCAAAGATTTTTGCACATCAATGATACGTTGGTTTGACGAGCCACGAAACTGCAACATGAGGTTGCGCTTGGACCGATCATAGCGCCCATCTACCAGAATATCTACCATACTTAATAATTCTAACTTATCTGGCGTTTCTAGCATCATCTCTTCCCAAGTGTAGCCCGTCCAAGACCAGATATCTTTCTCAGGCAGTTCCTTGCGAATTCGTTTGACAAGCGGAATAAGAATACCTGTATTCAGAAAAGGTTCCCCACCCAGCAAGGTTAGACCTTGAACATAAGGTTGCGCCAAATCTGTCATAATCTGCTCTTCTAATTCTTGGGTGTAAGGCATGCCCGCTTTGAAATTCCATGTAGCCACATTATAACATCCCTGACAATGAAACATGCACCCCGCAACATATAGTGAGTTCCGTACACCTTCTCCATCCACAAAATTAAAAGCCTTGTAATCAATAATTCGTCCCTGACTAAGTTCTTCTGATTTCCACTCTCCGGGTTTTGGCGTATTCCATGTCTCTACCATTATATCCTCCTATTTATTGAGCGTATCTATCCAATAGCGTTCAGTTCCCTCCCTGACATCTTCTAAAATACCACCGCAAGCCAAGATTGTTCTTCGACTAGCTTCATTGGTTTTATCACAAGTAATTAACACCTTGGATAAATTTTTTTTAGCTGCTTGTCGCAAACCTTGCCTTAGTTGCCCTTTGGCATAGCCTTTATGACGCTCACTAGGTCTAACAGAATATCCTATATGACCACCTTTTTCCAAAAGAGTCGCATTTAAGGCAAGCCGCAAATGTAAAAAACCAATTGCTCTGCCATTATCAAAAGAAACAAACTGAATAGCTGGCACCCAACCATCTGGAATATTAATCCCCATCTCTGCGTGAGCATTTCCAACCAACCACTCCTCGTAGTCAAAATTTTCAGTATTCCAAAAACCACCATCAGTTCTAGAGCCTGTCGCTTCAAACTCAGTCATCATATCCAAGACAGCTTCCTTGTCAGCCAAAGTTGGTCTTCGTAGTTCCATTATTTCTTCTTCCCAACTTTTTTAATAAAGCTTGTACACGTGCTTTCTTATCGCTTTTGACATTGGAATGTTTCTCGTGAAACCGTTCCACTTGCTGCATACCTTTATAATCTAATTGATACTTTCCCACTATCTTCTCCTTCTATGATAAAAACAAAAAAATAAACTTTTCATAGCCTTTGAAATTCAAAGTTTCTCTATCACTTTCTGTTCTAGAGAGACGTACAAAATGATAAAACACATCAATTGGACAACTATAAAAAGTAAAGCCTAACCTTCCAAAATCTGAGATTGGCCTCAAAGAGCATAAAATACAAGAAGCTGGTGACTTCAGTCCCAGCCTCATAATATCACTGATGAACTCCTGGGTTCTTAATTGTTGAACCATTCATATGTTTAACACGAGCCGAAATCTCCTTGTGACGACCGTTTACCATAGGGCGCGCTTGAGGGTTTCCAAGGTAACCGCAAGTCCGTTTAACCACATCTACCGTCTTAGGATCGCTATTCCCACAATTGGGACAAGTAAAGCCACGCTCGGTTGGTTCAAAGTCTCCTTCAAAACCACATTGATAACATCTATCAATCGGCGTGTTGGTTCCCAAGTAACCAACACGGTCATAAGCGTAATCCCAAACAGCCTCCAAAGCCTTTGGATTTTGCTGAAGAACTGGATACTCACAGTAGTGAATGAAACCACCTGAAGCTCCTGCTTCTGGATAAACTTTTTCAAAGTCCAACTTTTCAAATGGCGTTGGATTTTTACGAACATCATAGTGGAATGAATTGGTATAATATTCCTTGTCCGTAATATCAGCCACGACACCAAATTTTTCAGTATCCAAACGGCAGAAACGATCTGTTAGGCTTTCTGATGGGGTAGAGTAAACTGAAAAATGATAGTCGTATTCATCAGACCAATCTGAGCATAACTTCTTCATAGCACGAATGATAGAAACCGTAAATTCTTTAGCTTCTGCATTGTGTTCCCAATTTCCACCATAAAAGACAGTAGCGACTTCGTAAAGCCCGATATAACCAAGCGATACCGTAGCACGACGATGTTTGAAAAGTTCATCGACATTGTCATATTTTCCAAGGCGTTGACCAAAGGCACCGTACTGGTAGAGAATTGGAGCATTGGCAGGAGTCGCTTCCTTGACACGCTCCACGCGGTAAACAAGAGCATCCCTAGCAATTCCCATACGTTCGTCGAAGATTTCCCAGAATTTATTTAAGTCCCCGTTTGACTCCATAGCAATACGAGGTAAGTTGACAGTGACAACACCAAGGTTCATACGGCCTGAGTTGACCTCCACCCCATTTTCATCCTTCCATCCTTGCAAGAATGAACGGCAGCCCATTGGTGCCTTGAAAGAACCTGTCAAACTGATAATCTTATCATAAGAGAGCACATCTGGATACATACGCTTAGTAGCACACTCAAGAGCCAGCTGCTTGATGTCATAGTTTGGTGTCCCAACTTCTTTATTGAGGCCACTCTTCAACGTGAAGATGAGTTTAGGAAAAATGGCTGTGCGATGCTCTGAACCAAGCCCTTTGATGCGAATTTCCAAAATAGCCTTTTGAATTTCACGTTCAAACCAGTTAGTTCCCAAACCAAAACCAAGTGAAGTAAATGGAGTCTGCCCATTTGAAGTGAAAAGTGTATTGATTTCATATTCAAGGCTTTGCATGGCATCATAGATATCTTTTTTAGTCTTGGCACGCGCATAATCTTCACGCTTATCCTCAGCAACCCACTCTTGTGCATCCTTGAGATGTTTTCGATAATTGAGCTCCGCATATGGTGCTAAAAATTCATCAATGCGGTCTGCCGTACAACCGCCATACTGGCTTGAAGCCACATTGGCAATGATTTGCGAAATCTGAGCTGTCGCTGTTTGAATAGACTTAGGACTTTCAACCTCAGCATTTCCAATCTTGAAACCATTCGCCAACATCCCCTTAAAATCGATAAGGCAGCAGTTAGTCATCGGTGTGTATGGACTGTAATCAAGGTCATGGTAATGAATATCACCTTTTTGGTGAGCATTCGCAACGTGGGCAGGTAACATCTTGAGACCGATTGATTTACCAACGATACCTGCTGTTAAATCACGCTGTGTATTAAAAACATCACTATCCTTGTTTGCATTCTCATTAACAACCGTTTGATCCTTATTGAGTAATTTATCAATAGTAAAGTTGATATCAGTCGCTTTAGCACGATCAAAATCACGTTTTGTCCGATAATTGATGTATTCCTTAGCGATAGCATACTCGTTTGCTTCTAATAATTCATGTTCAACGATATTTTGAATTTCATAAATTTTAATATTATTTTGAAAACGTTCATAAATTTCAGCAATGACACGATCCGCAATAGCCTCCAACTTAGCCTCAATCAATGGTGACATTTTGGTCACATTGTTGCTTGCCTTCAAGAGTGCACTATAAATTTTATCTGCGTCAAAATTCACTAAGCGGCCATCTCGCTTAATGACTTTCATGTCTGAACGTGTCACTATTTTTTCTTTTTCCAAGGTCATCATCATAAAATCCTCCGCTCAACTATTATATCATGAGAGGGAAAAAAATCAATATCTTGTGTTAGTTTTTTTAAATAAACACAAGATATTGATTTTTTATTATTTTTTCTTGTAAATCGTGAAACTAGAAACACCATCTACTGAAAGCTGATCGTAATTAGCTTTGAGATTGTTTTCTATTGTCTCAGAAATTTTTTCTTTATTATTTACCACTACAAATGCTGACTTATTTTGAAGAAGTTCATCTTCTAATAACTTCGCCTGCGATTTTTTCATCGTGTTGACCGAAGGAAGCGGAAACTCTGTACTACTCTTCAATTGTCCATCTATGTAAATTTTGGCTGAATCATCCCAAACATAGACCTTGTCATCACTAGCCACCTGACTTGAAAGGTAGGTGGCGACTGTTGAACGTTGAGCATTAATATCAAGCGAACTGACATAGTGGAAAGCTGACAAACCTATGCTTACTAAAAAGACGAAAACAGGGAGATACAGATGACGTTCCAAATACAACTCAAAGAAACGAGCACCCTCACGACCTGATTTTTTACTACGATGGGCAGATTTACTACGACTTGATTGATAATAGTGATTTAACCCCAAAACAGACAATACCAAACCAAATGGCAAGAAGTTTAACAAGTGATACAAATGAAAATCTTGAGATAGGCAAGCAATAACAAGATAGACAATAGCAGTGAGAAAAATTAGCCATTTTGCAACTTTATCTTCTCCTTTAGAAATGTGCTTAAGGAAAGTAAAAAATCCGAGAAGTAATCCCGATGCTAAAGCAGCGAACATTTGGAAAGCAATTCCTAATAGAAAATTTTCCTTACCAGCTACAAAGAAAGTAAAAGGGTACACCACAGCCTGTTTCAGATAAGGCAATAAAATCTGCAAATTGAGAATAAAGAAACCAGCTGTATAAAAGACTAAAATAGTTCCAAAAATGATGCACAGGAGCTGATAAAAACCTCTAGCAACATGTTTTTTACCAATATTATAAACTCCAATTGTTAAGAAAGACAAAGCCCAGAAAACCAAGGTGCGAGGATCTAAAAGCATGGCAGCAGCTCCTGCAAAGCCATAGAGAATAAAGGCTTCATCCTTAATAATTCCTGCAAAGTATTTCACCAAAAACCAGAGAGAGACTAGCACAAAAGGTATGGCCCATTGGCTAGGATATAGACCACCAAACCCTAATGCAATGTTCAACAAATAAAAAATAGTATTGGCTGCCGCAGAAATTTTGGTACTATTGGTAAAATAATTAAAAATTTTATAAAGATAAATTCCTGATACGTAAGTTGCCAAGAAAGTTACCAAAACCAACCAGAGACTTGTGCCCAAATAGTACCCTATGGCAATCAAAACGTAATAGAGAAAACCACCGGTAGCAAAGATATCACTAAAAGGTAACTGACCACTGGTCATCATCATACCGGTATAAATATTTTGAGATTGCAGGCTATTTGCCAAATCTGAAAAAAATGGTAAAGCAACTGTCAAACAGGCTGTTAAAATACTAAAAAAAGCAATATGAAATTTATGTACAAGTGGCACCTTTGTTTTTTTCGTTTCTTCGCGGTGCGTATTTTTTTCTGCTTGACGACGTTGTGAACGACTATAGTCTACACGACTATCCTTCTCCAAGAGGAGCTCTTCTGGTGTTTGATTCACATCTCTTCTCCTTGACTAATATACTTCCAGTATATCAGAAACTACGATTTAGTCAATTTTTCAATAAGTAAAGCATAAAATAAAATATCTCTAAAACGGTGATAGGTCTGCTTTTGATAGTCATCCAAAAAAAGTTCCTCTTCCTTGGTTAACAGTAATAATTTTGCCATTTATTACCTCCAACCTATTTATTCGAAAATAAGTTAAGATAACAAAAAAGCTGGGACAATGCAATGTCCCAAGCTCCTTATATCGTGATTTTACTTAAAAGATTAAACAACAGGAAAGTTTACCTACTTTAGTCAACTTTCCTGACATGCATCATTTTCAGACCACTTTCTTATATCTTATTCACCTTCATCTAGGAAGCTATTGAAAACTTCTTCGATCATATCCCACTCGGCATCCGAGTCTTCTGGAATTGGTTGAAGGTCACCTTCTGTACCATCTTCATTTTCTGTAAATGAGTAAGCTTGAATTTCAATTTCACCATTCGCATCTTCTTCTGCACCCGCTGGTACCAAAAGAACATAGTTCTTGCCAAATTCTTCGCGACCATCAATGGTTAAAAGAATTTCAAATAAAGTTTCATTGCCTTGCTCATCTACCAGTGTAATGACTTCGTGATCATGGTCATGATCGTGATTATGGTTATGTGCCATAGATTCTCCTTTTTGTTTAAAACATTCTGTCTAAATAATTTTGTAAAATAAGCTGTGCCGCTAATTTATCAATGACTTTTTTACGTTTACCACGGCTAACATCAGCTTGTTCAACTAACATGCGCTCTGCCTGAACAGTCGTCAAACGCTCATCCTGATACTCAACTGGAAGATTAAATAAAGTTGTAATCTTCTCACCGTAGGCTTTGCTAGCCTCAACACGAGGGCCTTCTGTATTATTCATATTTTTGGGCAGACCAACTACAAACTTATCAACCTTGTATTGCTTAACAAGTTCTCCTAAGCGGTCAAAGCCAAATTCATCAGCTTCTTCATTGATTTTAATGATTTCAAGTCCTTGCGCTGTAAAACCGAGAGGGTCGCTAATCGCTACTCCGACAGTTTTAGAGCCAACATCTAGTCCCATGATTCTCATTTTAAATCAATCCCGTTTCCTTTAAGATAGTAGCGGACAAGTTCTTCAACGATTTCATCACGCTCATATTTGCGAATTTGGTTACGGGCATCGTTATAGCGAGGAACATAAGCTGGATCCCCACTCAAGACGTAACCCACGATTTGATTGATTGGATTATAGCCCTTTTCGTCAAGCGAACGGTAAACCATTGTGAGTGTTTCACTGATTTCTTTTTTATTGCCGTCGTCTAATTTGAAGCGCACAGTCTCTTCTGTAAATCCCATACTTACACCTACTTTCTGAAATTCCATTATTCCTTATTATACTTCATTTAAAGATATTTAACAAGGATTTCAATTGCTTTTCATGTAACCTTTTCATGTACCTAAATTCTCAAAGTAAATTCTAGTCTAACACCAAAACTGGAAATTAGACTGAGACAAAAAAATAAGGTAGAACTTACTATGGGACAAGTTGGTAACTGACAATGAAAAACAAACACTTAACTCTCTCTGATCGCAACGATATTCAAATAGGAATTGAACAGCTAAAGCCCTTCTCAGCTATAGCAGCTAAGTTAGGAAAAGACCCGTCCACAATTTCAAAAGAAGTTCGGAGAAATCGAGTGGTTAAAGAAAATTCTGTGACATCTAATTGTGAGGCCTGCCCTC
>NZ_KB904475.1 GCF_000380105.1 Streptococcus orisratti DSM 15617 | reverse complement strand
AGTTACCAACTTGTCCCATAGTAAGTTCTACCTTATTTTTTTGTCTCAGTCTAATTTCCAGTTTTGGTGTTAGACTAGAATTTACTTTGAGAATTTAGGGGCTGAAAAAATTAATCAAAAATCTGTTCAAATAACTTGCCTTGTACGTGTTTTTTTGGTATTATGATAAACGGTATTGTTTACCCCATTTGAAAGGCCCCGGAACCTTCCAAATACTTTTTGGCGGAACGGAACACCCGCCACCCGTAAACAAAAACGAACTATATATAGGAGAACTCATGAACAAAACAACATTTATGGCTAAACCAGGCCAAGTTGAACGTAAATGGTATGTCGTTGACGCAACAGATGTACCACTTGGACGTCTTTCTGCAGTAGTTGCTAGCGTACTTCGCGGAAAAAACAAGCCAACTTTCACACCACACACTGATACTGGTGATTTCGTGATTGTTATCAATGCTGAAAAAGTTAAATTGACTGGTAAAAAAGCGACTGATAAAGTTTACTACACTCACTCACTTTACCCAGGTGGTTTAAAATCAGTCACTGCTGGTGAATTGCGTTCTAAAAACGCTGTTCGCTTGATTGAAAAATCAGTTAAGGGCATGCTTCCACACAATACTCTTGGACGTGCACAAGGTATGAAATTGAAAGTCTTCGTAGGTAGTGAGCATACTCATGCTGCGCAACAACCAGAAGTACTTGATATCTCAGGACTTATCTAAGAGGAAAGGAGCAAGAAATAAATGGCACAAGCACAATACACAGGTACTGGTCGTCGTAAGAACGCTGTTGCACGCGTTCGTTTGGTTCCAGGTACTGGTAAAATCACTGTAAATAAAAAAGATGTAGAAGAGTACATCCCACACGCTGACCTTCGATTGGTCATCAACCAACCTTTTGCAGTTACTTCAACTCAAGGTTCGTATGATGTTTTCGTTAACGTTGTTGGTGGTGGATATGCAGGTCAATCAGGTGCGATCCGTCACGGTATCGCGCGTGCACTTCTTCAAGTTGACCCAGATTTCCGTGATTCATTGAAACGCGCTGGTCTTCTTACACGTGACGCACGTATGGTTGAACGTAAGAAGCCAGGGCTCAAAAAAGCTCGTAAAGCTAGCCAGTTCTCAAAACGTTAAGAACCAGCTACAATACAGCATTTACAACACTTCATGGTTCACACCATGGGGTGTTTTTTGATGGTTTTTTGGCAAAATTCACACCATTACTTTTTAAGGTTACGGTAAGCAATTTCACCAACAGCCATTGGTATGACATTTGAAGTATTGACATAAGTCTTCGTTGTAATAGTGTCACTCTGAGTTAATGCTTCTGAAATAGCTTCGAGTAATGTTCCTGCTTGTTTAGCTAGTGTTGCTCCAGTATGGCGTAATTTTTGAGGTGTAGTGTATTTTAGCTTCCTATGATAGACTTTGATTGATTCCATATGATTATTTAGGTACTTGGTACTTAGGAAGCATTGCGAAAAATAAGCATTGGACAAGTCAAGATTGAATAATGTCCTTTGATATTAGTAATATTTTTTGGGAAAAATCCTAATGAAATTTAGTTAGCATTTATTGGAAAATGGTATAATAATAAACAGATAAATATTTTCAAGGAGTATGTCATGAGTAGCGAGGCAATCAGTTTATTAAAAGATTTACAGCCGAATGTTGCTAGTGTTTACAAGGTATCATCGTTTTTAGGATTTGATGTTGAAAAGGTTGAGAGTGTTAGGGACTTATTTTCAAACGATACTATTTTTGAGTTATTACGACCGAATGATTATGATGGAATATTCGGGTATATTTCCATTCAAACTGGTTTGTCGGTTAAAACGCGGGCTAATCAGTATAGAGCATTCTATGAAAAAGCATCTTTAGCAATGCAAGAAAGAGGCCAAACAAGTTCAGAAGTTGATTTTATTTTGGTAGTTGGAGAGAAGATATTAATAATATTTGATTCTGCAGATTTTAGAAAACGCTTAATTCTAACGCCAGATAAGCTATCTAGAAGCAATTCAAAATACTTAACGAAATTTGAATCTTTAAGAATATCTTCCGTTTTCGAACAGTATATAGAGGATGACTTGTTTGGTGATTATGAATTAGATGCAAAATTTAAAACGGAACTTTTTCGTTTTGCGATTGCTGATGATGAACAATTTATTAATAAAACAAGAATTATCAGATTAAATTTTTGGAAAAGAATTCAAGAGAGTGTTGAATGCCATAAAATTTTAAAATCTATTTTCTTTAAAGATTCAGTCTCCATTGATACAGAGTCAAATTATTACGGAGATGTCATTTCAGCTGTTCTGGATACTCTTGTACTGCGGTATATTTTAGTCCGAATCTTAGAGGGGAGATTTGGCTATGAAAATGAAGTTGCAAAAAAATCAGTTTCTAAAATTGGTCTAGGAACAACAATGTCTATTGATAAGTTGTTGGAATCTAAGGTTCGTTTTGATAGTGAACAGAAAAAAATGATAGTAACTTCTAAAAAGGAAGAGCTTTCTTTATTTGATGTTACTCCATATGAAATCAGTACTCAAGAAGTTGCTGAAATTCATCAAACGCAAATAAATTATATGGAAAATGTGTATGGTGGGGATCTTTATGTCTCTGATATTGCCAGAGCTGCTACAAAAATCGAGAGTACTTTAAGTGAATCGGAATATGCTTTGATTTGGAGTATGACAAGCTCGACAGAACTTGATTTTGATTTAGAAGATGTTACACCAGGAACAATTGGAGAGCAGTATGAACAAACGCTTCAAATGAAGCTCGAAAAAAATATTAAAGGACAATGGGAGTACAGTAAAGACAATAGCCAACAACGAGCACAAGGTTCGTTTTATACTAATGCACAGATAACGGATTATATCATTGAACAAACACTAGGAAAAAAACTGTCTGAGATAAAGAAAGCTTTAATACATGATGCGAAAACAGATAGTAGTAGAGTAGCTATACTGAAAGAGGTTTTAAAACTTAAAATAGCGGATATTTCTAGTGGTGGTGGAACATTTCTGGCTGGAATGGTTCGAAAGTTAGGAAATTGGTACTCAGAACTTGAACAGGTTAGCGAAATAAGTAAGCTACTGTACCAGATTAAAGAGTATAAATCAGCTGTAGACTTCCAAAAATATGCTGTCAATCATATGATTTATGGCATAGATTTAGATTTAAAAGCTTTGATTGTTTCAAGTTTTGCTTTAACGCTGGAATCTTTGGGAGACACCCAATCTAAACTTCCGGAATTGATTGGAAAAACATTAATTCATCAAAATGCCTTAGTATCTTTGGTACCCGAATCCTTAAAAAATAAATACTTCAAGATTTATCAAAACAATATCAAAGAACTTTACGAAGAGAAGAAAAAATGGAGAGCTAAGAAAGGGAATAGTTTTTTGGAGAAGAGAGCTGAATTACAACAGGTGTTTGCTAACTTCTCAGTCGAATATCTCCAGTCGAAGAAATTTGATAAAGAAATTTTAGAAAGAACAATCCTTGATAGAAACATAGAGGTCTTGGAATTTAATCTTCCTGAGATTTTCTTTGATAAAGAAGGGGAATATCAAGGAGGTTTCGATATTATAGTTGGAAATCCGCCATATATACAACTTCAAAAAAAGGAAATTTTTTCTGATTCAGAAAAATATATTTATCAAAAATTAGGAGAATTTGAATCCTATGAGGCAACAGGAGATGTCTATGCTCTGTTCTATGAGCGTGGAATAAAATTACTTAAAGAAGGTGGTTTGTTAGGATACATTACCTCAAATAAATTTTTGAGGTCAGGTTATGGGCAATCTTTGAGAAACTATCTTTTGAACAACACCAATCCATATCTTTTGGTTAATCTAGGTTCTGGAATGTTTGGTGCAACGGTTGATACAAGTATCTTAGCAGTTGAAAAAGCAAAAAATCAAAATGAATTGAAAGCCATAGATTTGATGCAGCGTTCTAATGATCCTAGAGTACGTTTAGAAAATATGAGCGATTATATTGAGCAACATGGATTACAAATCTCGTATAAAAAAGATGAAAGCTGGCTAATATTATCACCGATTGAGCAATCAATAAAACAAAAAATTGAATCAGTAGGAACACCACTAAAAGAATGGGACATTCGTATCAATCGAGGGATTTTGACTGGATATAACGAAGCGTTTATTATTAATAAAACGAAACGAGATGAATTGATTAAACAAGACCCAAAATCTGCTGAAATAATACGACCGTTTTTTCGCTCCAGCGTTGGCGCTTTTGTATCCTTTGCGTTGTTTCGTAGTCATTTTATAGACTTCTATTGTATCGCCACTAGCAATAATCTTTGTATCGTAAGAACTAAAGTTCTCACGGGCATAGATTTTACGCTCTATATCTTTGATTAGTTCCTTCATTTTTCCTCCTTTCCATTGTTTTCGCCTGATGTTAGTTTCTATTATCAAGTCAAAGGACCCCTTCGGGGTCTTGGAGTGGCTTCGCCCCTCCCCTCTCACTTGAAAATAGATTTTTTTGACTTTTAGAGACTTAACCCATTATTCACTAATAGGAGTTCGCCCGTCCGCTACGCTGGGCGAGGCTGGGCTTGTCAAGGACATTTATGTCCTGTTCTAATCTTTGTTTTTGTGCTACCTCTCGCATAGCATAGCCAAGGGAGGGCTTTCGCCCTCTTGCCTTTTTATTAAGGCAATTCACCCGCTACGCTTCGCTAAAAGCCTTACGGCTTGAATGGCTCATTATCTGCTTCAGACTTCCATTTTTTATAAAGATTGATATGCAAGAAAGAGCCATTTTCGTCTTTGAATGCTGGATAGCATTTCTCACTCTTCAACCGTCCGAACACTCGAGAATGATTTGCTAAAACATACTTTTGACCTCTTTCAGCTAAAGAGCTGAAAGGCACAATATAAATAGCAAGTTGAGAATTTTGAGAATCAACAATATCCAGAGCATAAGCAACATCTTTATCTAACTTCAAATAATCTCTAGACATATCAGACACCTGCTTTCTTAACGTCTTCAGCAGTAAACGACAAGCGAGGTTCAGCATAGTCAGAACCTTTTGAAGTGCGAGCGTAAACAGTAGCATCTAGACCAAGAAATTTGATTTTATCAAAGACTTTCAAATCTGCAATACTCTCAAAATCCGAAGGCATTTGCTTCAGTTTTACTTTTAGAAGCTCACCATTTTCATCTAGAGCTTCAATCGTTGTACCAACGATTTTTTCTCTATCTTGAAAATCAAATGTAGGTGTCAGTTGCTTGAAACGAAAGTCAAAGCTAGACAATGTTCTTCTTAAATCTGCGTATATTTTCATAAAAACACGCCCTTTCAATAAATTTTTTTCATTGAAATCAGAAAACAGCAAGCCCTTAAAAAGACTTGCTGTCAGTGTTTTTATAATAATCATGTTATATATTTCAGGCTCAAAGCCCATTCTATCGCGTTTATAAGTTTGCTTTTCAGCACTTTTTACGGTATAATGTTCTATGAACTTGATAACAAGTTATTTCAAAAACGCCGACAGTTTCCGAACTCGCCAAAGTAACCGAAGCTGTCTTTTTTTGTGCTTTTGTTTTCAAGAATTTCAATAAAGCTATTATAGCATATTTTCTAATCAAAAAAAACCACGCCTTTTTTTCAAAGGGCTTTTTTCTTTATTTCTGCCCCTGAAGGTCAAGACTTACCCTGTAAACTGGTTTTTCAGGGTGGGAACTATCCGCCCTCTTGCTTTCCAATCTCGCTTCAGCATGCTCCCCTCTCCTCCTGCTCGTCGTTCGTACGCTTGCCCCTTCTCCATCGCAGGCTTATTCCGAGATGGCAAGCTAACGCATTGAGCTCTCTCTCTGTTTGTCGTCGATGGTCGCCAGCTCTTGCTCAATTTGGATCAAGAAAACGGAAGTCCCACCACCTCAAAACAAGCGTTTGACATGGGTAGTTCTAAGACCTTCAGGAACAGGACATAAATGTCATTGACCTCTTTTTTCTGATAAAGAGCGTTTTTTCTTTTGATTAAAACATTATGCCAAAATGGCATAATTGAAAACCTAAAAAAGAAGCCAAAAAAATAACCCTCTCAGGCTTAGGCAATATTAGAAAAGGCGTTTTTTGAATAACTTGTTATCAAGTTTATAGAAATTAAGGCACGACAAAAAAGACTATCTAAGCAATATTTTTTGCGATAGACGAGGGCTTCTCAAACAGATAATATTCAACCATTTCAGACCCTAAAATAGGCTTGTCATTTTCATCAGTTCCCAAGAAAATCTTCCGTTCATAAGCTGATTTTCTCCCTTGCTGATAGCCTTTCAAAAGCTCTATTTCATCGATACTCTGATTGTTCATGTAAATGACTTGAGGTCTCTTCAAGTTAGTAGAAGCAAAATAATCCTTTTGTTTGAAGGTTTCAACCCCTTTTTTGAAGAGTTCTTCAAGGTCTGCTTCAGCACTAGCAAAAGCCTTTGCCATGTATTTGGTTACATAGCGAGCCACGGCAGAGCCGTTCATTCCTCGGATGTTGTTGAGATAAACAAAACCATTATCCCAAAGATTTTGTAGCCTTTCTTTCGGGATATATGGACAGTTAAAGAAGACCACATGAAAATGAATGCGTCCTTTTTTGGTATACTCAATAACACCGATGTAACGAACATCAGCCCTTTTTGCTTTTCTTTCTTGATAATTGAAACGCTTAATGAATTTTTTAAACTCATTCATTGCTACTTCTCTATCTGTCACATGTTCAGCAAAAGTCAAAGTAACAAACTTCGTCCAGTTTGGTCTGAAGTTAGCAGAAATTAACCGCATAACGTCAATGCGTTTTTGCTTCAAATTCTTCTTTTTTCGCTCGATACTATCCAACTTTTCAAGGTCAGAGAGTTCAGAAAATGACCGATTTTAAGAGGCCGTGATATTAAGCAATATGGTTATGATTTTGCTGGTTTATATCTAATTTGTACATTTCCATCAAAGCATTATGATATTGATAACTTTCCTGCTGTTAGAGATTATTTATTAAATTTTGATAAAAGAAAATTAGAACAATCTGGCACTAAAGATATAGATGGGATCAGAGGGAACAATGCTCGCAAAAAGACAAATAACAAATGGTTTGAAACACAAGACAGTATAGCATATTGGGACGATTTTAATAAACCGAAACTTGCTTGGAACAGAATTGCAAATCAAAAGATCTTTGGAATCGTCCCAGAAGGCATTTATATCCAAGATAGCATGCATTTTATTACAGGTGACCATATTGAATATCTGTCTGCTGTACTTAATTCTTCATTATTTTGTTGGCTAATGAATACAATTGTTGGAGAATCTGCTGGGGGCAATGCTGGAAATGCTAACAATGTTAAGAATTTACCGATAATACAACCTACAAGCGAAATAGAGCATAAAATAATAGAATATTTAAGAAATAACGATATTGATTATATTGATAAACTAATTTTTCAAATTTATTCACTAAACAAAGAAGAAATCCAATTTATTTCATCTTCATCAAAGTTATAAAGTTCATAAATTTCTTCATCTGTTACAGCGCGGTCTTTTACAATTTGAGGTATTGGGATTCTTTCGAAAAATATTTTACTTAACTCTTTTGTTCCACCTTGTAAATCTGGAAAATAGTCTTTAAAACAAACTTTAAAAACCTTAGAATTTAAAAAACTTGTCAAGTAAATCAGCTTCTCACCTGTCAGGATAAAACATTTTTGATTTACCATGAATCCTTCATTATCAAGGTAGAATGGCAAAAATTTTGTCATGTTGGGATAAACAATTTTCGGTTTATTAAAATCGTCCCAATAATTTGCTCCCCAACGTTGCAATGCGTACCACTCGTAGCGTATCCCAGTTTCCGATTTATTCCGTTCAGATAGCTGTTCTTTGAATAATAAAAGGTGGTTATATACTGCTGGATATTTTAATTCAAACAACCTTTCTGCTTCGTTAGATGCACCTTGAATGGAACTATCATTATGTAAAGGAAAATGCCAAGGAATATATATAAGATATAATTCGGCAAATTCGTAACCGAATTTCTTGATATCCCTGCCTCTTAAAATCGGTCGTATTATTTCAGCTGTTCTCAACCTCTCATCCTCTGTTTGGCAATTATTTAAAATTTCCTCGCGTTTAGATTTACTAATGATGAAAGCCTCGTTATAACCTGTTTTTATCCCATAGTTTATTGAAATATTCCAATCTTTTAGTGGTGTGCCAACAGCTTCTATTTTTGATTTAATGGATTGCTCTATTGGGGTTAAAATAATCCAACTTTCATCCTTCTTATAAGAAATGGGAATTTCCCATTGCTCAATATAATCGCTCCTTTATAGAAAGCAGGTTTTTACTATGATTTACGGTTATATTAGAGTAAGTACTGATAAGCAAACAGTAGAGAATCAACGTTTTGAAATTGAGGAGTTTGCTCAAAAAAGAAATATAACAATTGATGAATGGACATCAGAAATAATCAGCGGGACAAAAAAAGCAGATGAGCGTCTATTAGGTGTTTTACTTGAACGTTTGGAAAAAGGGGATATTCTAATCATCAGTGAGCTTTCTAGGTTGGGGAGAAATTTATTACAAATCATGTCCATTCTTAACGATTTAATGGAGAAAGAAATTACGTTATATACAGTTAAAGAAGGGTATGAGTTAGGAAATAATATAAATTCAAAAGTTTTAGCATTTGCTTTTGGTTTATCGGCTGAAATAGAAAGAAATTTAATTTCTCAACGAACCAAGGAGGCCTTAGCAAGAAAAAGAGCTGAGGGAGTTGTATTGGGGAGACCAAAGGGGCTGGCAAAAATCACAACCTATAAATTATATCCGTACAAAAAAGACATTATCAACATGCGGCAAGAAGGTTTGTCTTTAAATAAAATAGCGCGTTTTTATGAGGTAAATCGAGCAACAGTTTCAAAATTTATTAAACGACTAGAAAAGGAGAATTATGGCGATTGATAACTATATTCCTAAAGTGGGAGAGGCTAATAGGATAGATAATTCACCAGGGAAAACCATGAGGGGGGCAATCGGTGGCTTACTTGAAGACAGTGGAGTTGTTCGGATTGCAAGTGGCTATTTTCGATTAAGTGGCGTTGTTGAGTTGGAAGAAGATTTGAGAAGGTTCTTTGCTCGGTCAGAAAAAAATAAAATCCAACTTTTAATAAGCAACCAATATGATAATAAAAATACTGATACACGTAAACTGTTAGGTATTGCAGAAAAGATGTCGAAATATAGTACAGAATCTTTTAAACTTGACAATAAATTCTATCAAGAAGTAGTTCAATGGATCTCGTCAGATAGATTAGAGGTTAAAATTTTTGTGGATTCAAAATTTTATGAAACACACTCTAAAAATGACATTGCTTTTTTGCATGGAAAAGCCTACCTTTTTTCACATAACTTTAAAGATAGACGAGGAGATGTTCTAATTGGGTCTTCCAACTTCACCTATGGTGGATTGGTTGAAAATAGAGAACTAAATATCTTTTCTCAGGATTCATTTCCACCAATAAAGGATTGGTTTGATGAAATGTGGGAAAACTACTCAGAAAAGTATTCAGAGGAGCTACTAGCCCAGTTTGAGGAGCAGAAAGAGCAGTATTCAACACCAAAAATTACATACACCCCTATTGAGTATTTTTATTGGAATTTAGGAAAGTATTTTGGTGAAAAGGCACCTGAATCATTAATTTCTCGAATCAAAGAGATTGAAGGCGGTTTACCGTACCCTAGACATAATGATGGGAACAAGTATTTTGTACATCAGCTTAAAGGGATTCAACACGTATATACTCGACTCAATGAATTTGATACGCAAATCTTAGCAGATGGAGTAGGGTTGGGGAAGACGTTGGAAGCTGCTACGATCATTAAACTGTATTTGCAAGATTTGCAATTAGCGAGTGATAAACGAAAGGTCCTTATTCTGGCGAATGATCGCCTGAGAGAACAATGGATAGCAGAGTTGAATAATGTTAAGGCTGACTTATCGTTTATAGATATCACTACGCGTCAGAAGTTCACGGTTCTAAACGATGAAAATTTAGAAATATACGCGGCAACATATGCCTTAGTCGTTATTGATGAAGCCCATGAAGGTTTTTTAAGAAAAAATAACAGGGCATATCAAAATATGCAAAAATTGGTTAAATTAAGTCGGCAGTCACAAGGCCGTACTCTGAGAGGATTGCTGTTGACAGCGACGCCTTGGAATAATTCACGGGAGGATGTTATTCGTCTTGGTTTGTTATTACTCAATATTCAAAAGGTACCTCAAGAACGTCAGTATTATTCTTATCTTATAAATGATAGGGAAAAGTTATTGTATGATGTGAAGGATAGCGGTAATTATAATCAAAAAGCGTATATTGAATTTTGGAAGGATCTATTCCATCAGAGAACTCGTACAAGTTTAGCTAATGAAAGCTTTCTTTCTGATCGATATCCTAAAAGAGATTTTCCGCTTGAGAATGGTGATGAACCTTTTACAATGACATATTCTCCAAAGGTCTCAGCTGCACTCAATGAAATACTAGAGAGACTTATTGATTTAAAACTTCCTTATCAAGATACTGTTTGGCAATATTTCGGTCCAAATGCAGAAAGTAATGTGATTATGAGGCAACGTTTTCAACTGCTCCGTAGAGCTGATTCTAGTAATGCTGCATTTGGAAAGAGCTTAGAGAACATAAAGAGTAAACTAGAATATTTTGAAAAAGATATTTTAAAACTGAAGACAGAAAACCTCTCTTTTATTAAGAAATTTTTTTATGAAAAAGTTAATTCTGATTATGCTGAAGAGTACTCATCGAATGAGGAAGGCTTTGATTTTAGCAGTGAATTTAATCAGATGGATCTAGGTTTGAATAAAGCTCAGAAAGACCGTATTAATTACATTGATGAAAAACTATCAGAAAAGACGCTTGATTCTTATTTGGATCAAATGCTTAGTGATACGGAAAACGATATTAATAGCTTAGACGAGATATTAGAACAGTGGTATATTGTTTCTAAAAATGATGAGAAACAAAAGGTGATAGTAACTCAGATTAAAGAGATACTGTCTGCTGGAGATAAAGTTCTCATTTTTTCAGAGTTTTCAGATACAGTAGATAATTATTTTAGAGCAATGCTAGATGAACCAGAGATTGTTAGCGCTGGAATTGGTATGGTTCGTGGAGGAGCGAGCCGTATTAATTTTGATGATCGTTCTAAAGAGGAAGTATTAGGTTGTTTTTCTCCTCAGTCTAAGTCTTATGAGTTAGTCGAGGAAGAAGAAATTTCAGTTTTGATTGGTACAGATGCTATTTCCACAGGTCAAAATTTACAAGACGCTAATCATATCATTACAATAGAGCTGCCATATAATCCGATGAGGTTAGAGCAACGCATAGGCCGTATTGACAGACCCAAACTAAGTGGGGAAAACAGAATCTCTGTTTATGCCTTTCCTTCTGAAGAAGTTATCAGCGCAGAACTGAAGTTATCTGAAAGGTTTGAAAATAAAGCTAAGGGGGCCACAACGGATACAGAGGGAGACTTTAAATTACCATTTGTAAATAAGGGTCAATATAAAGGGATCATGTGGGAGGATACCGCTTCAGAAAGCCGTATTCTAGAGGAAGAATATGGATTAATTGCATTTGTATCCGAGACGGAAGCACGTGAACGTGTTTTTGATTTTTATCAAAATTATGGAGAATTTTGTGAAGATGAACAAGTATTTGCTTATTTTCCATATTCTTTTGGAAATTCCGAGCAATCATTGCTTTTATATACAGCAGAATTACAAGATATTAATCAACATTCAATCATGGTAACTGCCCCAAATTTATGGGATTTAACTAACAATAAGGCTTTATCTTTTGTAGAGGTTGAACACCTAGTAAGAAGTTTGTTACAAAAAGACTTAAGTGTAGATGAGCAAAAAGCACAACAATTAATAGAGAGAACAACTAGTAAGTATGCTAACGTTATTGGTGATTTAGTTGAATGTCATAATCATAATTTAAAGAGTGTTTCTAAGCTAGAAATTCAACCTGCCTTTATTTCGAAATTGAGAGAAGTGTTATTAAGAGGAGCTAAAAAAGACTATCGTGATAATATTCTAAGTCAAAGAGTAGATGCGAAACGACTAAAAAAAATTATAGATTCTTTAAGTAATCGGGGATTTAGTAAAGAACAAAATGATTTTTTGAAGTTGCTACGTGATAAAGATGGTGATATAAGTAGTAAACATGTTTATGAAAATATTTGGACTAACCTAAGTAGATTTATTACTTTGTTTGATGGAGAAATGATTGATCAGTATAATCAAAGTGAGAGTAGACTTAACAGTAAGGCAAATAAAGATTTTTCTAAAATAAATGTAATCGCTTCTGTAATTGGAAATACTAAATTATAGATTCAAGCCGTGGTGTTAGTTGACATAAAATACACTAAAAAGCCCAAATAGACTATACTGTAAGTGACGAAACAAACAGAGGTTAAAGTCTAAATGAGCCACTTACGGTGTACCGCTAAATCTCATCATTTACAATGGAATATGGGGTAATTATCAAAAAATTGTCATCAACTTTATCGTGAATATTGAAAAGGCGACACTTTTCTGTTCAATTTTATAAAGTATTTTTGTTAAGCGATTGCTCTTCTAGCTATTGGTGTTTGGTAGTTGAGACTGCTGTGAATGCGATGGTGATTCCACCAGTGAACGTAGTTTTTGGTCTTAAGGATTAGCTCTTCCAGTGAATGGAAGATGCCAAATTTCAAGTTGAAGTTAGCCATTTTGTAAAAACTCTTTAGGAGATTTTGTACCGCACCCCAAAAGTTAGACATGCTTTATCCTAGAAAAAGGAAAAGTGCCAAGAAGAAAGTCAGTACTAACTTTAAACCTGCTGGTAAATCTATCGAAGAGCGACCTGAGGTTATCAATCTTTACTTGGAAAATGGACATTATGAAATTGGTGCAGTTCTATTAACCAAAATGAAAAATCATTGCCTTTTAGTCTTAACCGACCGATGGAGTAGACTCCAAATCATACATCTAATCCCAAATAAAACCACTGAATCTGTCAATTTGATACTTAGGTTAATCTTGAGCAAATATCATATTCTGTCTATTATTTCAGATAACAGAACAGAGTTCAACTCCTTGGCTAATAACCACTTTCTTACTTTTTACAAACCCGCTTTTCTTCTTTGAGAAATCTGATAACAGTATCCTTTAACTCCTCAAAATCACCTTGAAACGTAGCGATCTCAATTGTCTTTTCTAATCCATCGCTTAATGAGAGATTTGACTGAAAACCATTTATTGCTAGAAACATATGTAAAGCAAGCACTGCAGTTCGCTTGTTGGCGTTCTTAAATGGGTGTTTCTTGATTAGGTTTATCCAGATAATGGCAGCCTTACTATAAATGTCGGGATAGAGTATTTTTCCAAAAATCTCTTGTTTTGGCTGCTCAACAATCATCTGCAGGCTATTTGGATCAGCTATCCCAACGGGCTCCTTTGGGGAATATTTTCCAATAACCATAACATTGATTTTGATAATGTCTTCAGCGGATAGGTATTTCATTTATCTACTAGCTCTTTCAATAATTCATCGTATTGGCTCATAGCTTTTTCTAACTCTTTATCAAAATCAAATGTTGGCTCAGCTTTACGAATAATGATGTTATTTCCAGAGGTGACGAATTCGATTTCTTCACCGATTTCAGCACCAAGCGCTTCTTTTATAGCGTTTGGGATAGTGATAACAGTGCTGTTACCTGTTTTTCGTAGCAGAACATTCATTGTATTTACCTCCTATGTTTGTAAATACATTATACATGATATATACAAAAATTAAAAGTGAATACTTTGGGGTGGTGCATTTTCTAGAATCAAGAGTAAGGTAAACTTTTATATTTTCTGGTTCGATTTTGCTTATTTTGCTTGAAAATTTACCTTATTTTGATGAAATTAGTTGAAATTGGATGAAATTTTGAGTTTTGAAAATCCGTAAAAACGTTGGTTTTAAAAGCTTTTGAAATTGGTTGAAATAAAAGATGTCCCAATCAGGTCTTAAGAAAGTACATAAAGCAAGTCAATTGAGTAAACGTTAGTCTGTTTGTTCGGGTTATCAATAACTCAAGTACTTCTTGATTTCGGGAAGTGTTTTTTGTCTAAATTGACGAAATAGTTGATATAGCTGTTGCGACTTTAGTCGCTTACAGATACGGTTATACAGAAAACAAAGTTTTTGTGCCTCAAAACGTTAATATCCAGTTATATCAACGCTTCAAAGCATTCAAGAGTTCACCTCATGGGTGCTTTTTTGTGCACTTTTTTTAAAAACTCGCCTCAAAATTCACCTTATTTTTACCTTATTGCTTCAAAGAGTTTAAAGCGAATTCTCCAACAGCCATTGGAATGACATTAGAGGTATTGACATAAATTTAGGTTATCAAACTGTCGCTAAGAGTCAGATACCTATTCAGTTTCCCTTTAATTTCTCAAAGTCGTTGAAAAGACAAGCTTATTTCAATAACCTTAGTATGTGCACAGAATATCAATCAATCGGGAGTACATCAAATGAACTATTATTTTCAATTTTTTGAAACTAACTTGTATGTTAATCAGATATTTCCAAATGAATAGAGAAAATCTTCTAAAATTTTGATTATTTCCGATAGATTGAAAATAATTCACGAGTGTGCTATACTATTTTTGAGGTGAAGCGAATGAAATTGGTTGACAGAACAATATATCTAGACTTTTTAAGACGGCATAAAGACCGTCAAGTGATAAAGGTTATTAGTGGTGTCAGGCGATCTGGGAAATCTATATTATTTCAATTATTTAGAGAGGAACTCTTGGCATCTGGGATTCCTAACCATCAGATAATCGTTTTGAACTTTGAAGATTTAAGATTTTACGATTTGCGAGATTTTCGCAAGTTGAATGATTACATTGAAGAGCGTTTAGTGTCTGAAGATACTTACTATGTTTTTTTAGATGAGATTCAGCATGTTCCACAATTTGAGTTGGTGGCGGATAGTTTATTTATCAAGCCCAATGTTGACTTATATTTAACAGGATCTAATGCGTATTTTATGAGTGGTCAGTTAGCAACTAATTTGACAGGACGCTATGTAGAACTTGAGGTTCTTCCACTATCCTTTAGTGAGTATATCTCAGGAGTGCGTGATGAAGATTCCCTAAAATCTAAGGCTGAGCTGTTTAATGACTATTTATTTAGTGCTTTTCCTTATCTTTTGCAGACAAAAAGTTACCAAGAGAAGATTGAGTATTTACAAGGTATTTATCATTCGATTCTCTTAAATGACGTTGTTGCAAGAGCAGGGACACCTAGTCCTGACTTATTAGAGCGCTTGGTACGAACCATTTTGAGTAGTATAGGTAGCCAAGTGTCAACGAATAAACTTCGAAATACTTTAGTCAGCCAAGGTGTTAAGATTGCGAATGGAACGCTTGAAAATTACTTAGATGTTTTGACGGATAGTCTTCTTTTTTACTCTGTCCCTCGTTTTGATGTTAAGGGGAGACAACTTTTACAACGATTAGAAAAGTATTATGTTGTTGACTTGGGATTTAGACGATTACTATTGCCTGATCACCAAGAAGATTTAGGACATATACTTGAAAATTTAGTCTATCTAGAATTGAGAAGACGTTTTTCAAAAGTCTATATCGGTAATATTGGGAAGTATGAGGTTGATTTTGTTGTCGTGACAGACCAAGGGACCTATGAATATTATCAGGTTAGTGAAACAACTCTTGCACCTGAAACATTGGAACGTGAACTGCGTCCTTTTCATAGTATTAACGACCAATATCCTAAATACCTTTTGACTTTGGATGTTATCCAACCTACAGCTAATTACGAGGGGATTCAGAAAAAAAACATCATTGACTGGCTCTTGGAAGGTAGGGAAGGAAAATAAGGGCCCCTTGCCCATAAGGTAGGTTTACATAGATTACATCAGAGTATTGATGTTTGGTGATTGATTGGAAATTCATAGTCTAGAGAAGTCGCCAACTATTGTAGCATCTATATTGAGTTTTTACTGAGATTGTTCAGATGAATGATCTCATCCAACCTATCTTCATTTATTAATAGTCTGGTGTGAGTTTTTTTGTATTAGAACCTGTGTTCACAGTTTAGCACTTCTCTCTAAGGCTAGTTTTTGAGCTATTCATCATTAGTTTTTTTTTCAAAATACAGTCAGTATTCTCTCACCCCCCTGCCTTGATTAGCGAAAAAACTATTTCTTATCTATAAGCACCTCGTTTGTGAATGTAGGTTCTTAGTTAACTCAATTCACGTAGTTTGGTAGCAAAACTCACGCTATTCAAATAAAATGAGTTGAAATGGAATGAAATTTCAAGCTTTAAAACTTTAGGAAACGCCGGTTTTAGGTTTTTTCAAAAATGATTCAAACAAAGGATGCTAAAATCACGGCAAACGCAAAGAAAATTCTGTCTCATGGTTTGTCGTGAATTGATTTGCATTTTGTTGACAAGGTTGGTATTTTTTCCTATAATAAAGGGGAAAACGCAGACAGAGAAGCCGCCAGGCTTTTTTATAATGCAATAAGGAGGAAATTATGTTAGATTCATTTGATAAGGGCTGGTTTGTCCTTCAAACTTACTCGGGTTACGAAAATAAGGTTAAGGAAAACCTTTTGCAGCGCGCTCAAACTTATAACATGCTTGATAATATCTTGCGCGTGGAAATTCCGACACAAACGGTTAATGTTGAGAAAAATGGAAAAACCAAGGAAATCGAAGAAAATCGTTTTCCGGGTTATGTTTTGGTGGAAATGGTCATGACTGATGAAGCGTGGTTTGTTGTCCGTAATACACCTAATGTTACTGGTTTCGTTGGTTCACATGGTAACCGATCTAAACCGACACCGCTCTTGGAAGAAGAGATTCGCTCTATTCTCATCTCAATGGGGCAAACAGTTGATGTCTTTGATACTAACATTAAAGTTGGTGATGTGGTGCAAATCATTGATGGTGCCTTTATGGGACAAGAAGGCCGTGTCGTTGAAATTGAAAACAACAAGGTTAAAATCATGATTAACATGTTTGGTACAGAAACACAAGCTGAACTTGAATTGTACCAAATTGCTGAATTGTAACCAATAAGCTACCTATGTAAATCAATCAATGTTGATAAGATTGTGAAGTAGCTGTAGTACCTTAAAGATATAATAAATAATTTTAAAATCAACAGACCTTTTACCATGGTGCCAGTTTATCTGAAATGGTAGCAAGTGTGCAGTTCCTTATATTTGTTTGAAGTAACAAAGCATAACGTTTGGAAAATAAAGAAAAATATCATTTTTAACAAAAATGTTACAATTAGAAAACAAAAAGAAATATTAAAAACTAAGAAAAAGAGTATAATAACCTTATATAAAAAGAAATGGAGATTATCTAAATGGCACAAATTAAGTTAACGCCGGAAGAACTTCGCTCACAAGCGCAAAGCTACACAGAAGGTGCAAATTCTGTTCGTGATGTCTTGACACGTCTGACTAATACTCAGGCTGAAATTGACGCTAACTGGGACGGTAACGCTTTTGACAGCTTTGAACAGCAATTTAATGAATTATCACCTAAAGTAAGCCAATTTGCGGATCTTTTGGATGAGATTAATGCGCAATTGAATTCTGTTGCTGCTACGCTTGAAGATACTGATGCTCAAATTGCATCACAAATTGGATTCCGTTAATTTTTAATAATTAAAAGGCTAGAATGTAGCAGGGCAGGTGCTTAACTGCTCTGCTATTTTTTGAGAAGTAGAAATGAATAAGTTTATAAAATATATGGCTAGTATAGCCGGTGTTGCAGTGTTATTAGGTGCTATTGTTAGTTTGAATGTTGCTGTTCAAAAGAATAATGACACAGCCTCAACAGAGTTGAAAAGCCAGAAAGCTACGCGTCTAGATGTTGCTATTGTTAATGAAGATAGAATGGCTTTTGTAGGAAATACGGGCTACAATCTTGGGGCAAGTTATATTAAAAATATTGAACGAGATGACAGTCAAAATTGGTCGGTCGTTAGTCGTGGGACAGCTGAAAACGGGCTCAAAACGAACAAGTATCAACTAATGGTTGTCATCCCTAATGATTTCTCTTCAAAGATTTTAGACTTGAATAGTCTAGCGGTAGAACGTACTATTATTAGCTATAAGGTCAATGCTGATGGTAATCAACAAATTGAGACGGAAGCCAATAAGGTTGGTAAGGATATTGTTTCCGATTTGAATAACCAGTTGGTTGATATGTACATGGCTAGTATTTTGGGAAATCTCTACACGGCTCAACAGAATGTAAAGGCATTAACTGAACAAGAATCAAGCAATGTTTCGTTTTATCAAACCAATTTATTGGGAGTAGCTAAAGGTTTCGAAGATAATTTTCCATCATTAGTAACAACTACAAATGGTAGCTTAGCAGCAAATGATAATTTAACCAAATCACTCTCAGATTTTTCTAATTTGTACAAGGAAATGTCAACTTCTCAGGAGACACTTGGTTCTGATTTGAATAAGCTAATCGAAAAACGTTCCCAAGATGCGTTGAGTTATGAGGAGTTTGTTAATGCTTTAATATCAATGGATGATGACTTGCTGAAAATTGAGTTGACATCATTGACGGAAGAATTACAAAAATCACAGGAATCCTTGAGTGCAGCGATTGATTCATTAGGCACTACTGCCTCAGAAGATAATCAAGCAAATAATGAAATTAAAAAAATGGGTGACCAGATTGAGCATCTTCGACAGGCAGTGACAGATTCTAGTGATGAAACAAGAATCAGTGAATTCGCTCAAAAGGAAGTTGAAGAGTATTTTGGCAGTGAAAAGGTAACGATTGCTGATCTTCTTGGGAAGACGAGTGATAACCCAGAAAAAGATTACCCTACTACTTCAGTAGATGCTTATAGGAAAAATGTTGATGACATGATTCAAGCAGCTATTAATAAATTACCAGCTATTGATAGCAAAGGAATTGCTGCTATCGCAGCTAACATGACTGTCATTGATTCCAATGCCGCAGATTCAATGCTAAACTTTAATATTGACTTAGCTAAACATTATGACAATGATGAGTATCATAGCCATAAAACCGATTTGGGAAATGAACTAGCTAACGCAAAATCAAATTTAGAAACTGCTGAAACTGATTTGAATAATAAGATATCAAGTATCGCAGTTGCGACCTCTTCGACAGCTTCAACAAATAGTCCAACAACAATTTCTGTCGAAGTTACTGGTGTCGGTGTGGATGCTGCGACATCAGACGTAACAGCTAATTTGCTCCTTAATATTCCAGAAAGTCTTGTTCTAGATAAATGGACCTACAATGGAACAGAATATACTAATAAGCAAGCTAATAATGTTATCTTGAAAGATTCATCATCTGCGGATGATACGATTACTATCACTTATCATAAAAAAGAGGAAACAACTTCCTCAACAACGGTTTCCATTTCTACAGATGATGTGACTCCTTTAAAAGATAATGTTGCAGCCTATGCTCAAAAAGTTCAGGAAATTAAAGATGTTTATGAAAATGCCCAAAATCTTTTGAACGCTTATTATCAAGATAAAGATGGGAATGTCACAGACAAGAGCATCACGGATAGTTTCTTTGAACAAACCGTTACCGGCCTTGTTACAGATTTTCTAGTTGATGGAATTAACAATAATTTGGAAACTCCTACGAAAGATTTAATTAGTGATATTGATGAACTTGAAAAACAAAAAACTAGTTTAGAAAATCAGCTGATTGAAATTCAAAATACCAATCAAACCTTAGTAGAAGATATCAACAAAAAAATTGAAGAAGTCAAAGCTGTTCAAGATAAAGTGAGTGCTGTTAAGGAAAAGGAAAATACCTCATCAACTGCGACTAAAGAGAGTGACTCTAAGATGTCTGACTTAAACTCTAGCTTGACTAAGTTATTGTCAGCAACATCAGAACTCAAATCTACATCAGATTCTAATGCTAATGAGGCTGGGCAAGTTAAAGAACTGTTTACTTCCTTTAACCAAGATATTGAAACTGCTCAGAAGAACAGCAAGAAACTGTCCACGGACGCTGATGATTTGATGGCTGAGTTTAAAAAAGAGTTAGACAACAGTGGTAATTTTTCAACAGCCTTCTCTAAAGTTCTTTCAAACGCTTATAAAGATGGTGTTGCAAATAACGAAATTTTGGACTTTTTGTCTAATCCTGTCACAGAATCATCGTCTTCAGTAAAAGCAAGTATCAACACTTATCGACCTTTCACGTGGATTCTTTTGCTTGAGGTAGTTAGTCTTTTTACAGCTTATATTTTCACAACCTACAATCTCATGAAGAGAGTCAAAGATAAGTTTAGAGCGGTTGATCGTTTGCATGATACAGATGTGCTTAACGTGGCTATTATCTCAGTTTTGGCTATAATTACGGGTGTGGTCATTGGTTCGATTTCAGCTTCTAAATTATCAGTTGAAAAAGATTTGATGCCATCATGGGTTCTTGTTGTGACACTGTTTAGCCTTATCTTGATGCAAGGGCATTACTTCTTGTTCAAAAATCTTAAGGCACTTGGAATGGGTCTAAGTCTCTTTATGACTATTAGCTTTGTTTATTTGTCAAATGCTATTGGAACAACGGCAACGCTTAAAGGGCTTCCAGCTTTTCTGAAGAAAATCAATGTTCTGTCTATCTTGGAAACAGCATTGTCAAACTACTTTGATAGTCGTGCGGCTAGCCTGAGTTTAATCATTTTGTCAGTTCTTGTTGTGATTGCTCTGATCTTTGTCAATGTTTTCTTTACCCTGAATTGGCAAAATTGGATAAAAGGGAATGCAGAAGCAGAGGCATAATATGAAAAAATATTTGGTCGTTCTTATGATGGTTTGTGCCTTTATTCCAACCCTTGTGCTTGCTGATGATAGCATCAAGGATAATAGTCTACATATTGACAGCAATCGTTTGGAGGAAAAAACGACTGATTCCAACCAGCCATTTAATCTTGATCCAACCCTTTTTTCGGCTGAAACTAACAAAATCTTGAAAAAGATGGAAAGTGATAAGGCTAGAAGTTTTAATCGGCAACAAGAACAGCTATTCTCCCAAACGAGCAAAAAAAGTACTGATGTAAATCAAGTAAAGAAACTTTTTGGGACAACAGCTAAATCTGGTCAGTATGTGACAAAAGTAGATACAGATATTGGTACGACTAGCCAAACAGGTAAGAGTGGGCTTGTGGCGATTCTTTATGGAGTCGTTTGCTTTCTCTTGCTCTGTGGGGCTAGTTTTGCTACTTTTATGGTTGGTAAGAAAGAGGAAATTTAAGTGGAAAATCATATTAATGTTAGCCTCGTTTTTCAAGGAAAACCGAGAGATGTCCGTATCCCTATTAAGATTGAAGTGCGCAAGTTAATCAAGGAATTTGATAAGATTTATGGGAATAGTGATATCAGACGAAAATACCAGCTACGAGTGGTGAATAAGGGCCTCCTTTTGGATGAGGGCAAGGTCTTGGCTGACTACCCTGTGACAACAGGAGATGTTATTAAAGTAGAGGAGATTTAGTGAGTGAGTGAAGTAGTACTAACCTTTTCGGGACAAGGATTTCATTATGATAAGGAGTTAGACCACTGGGCGCTTAGTCTGAAGCGTTCGGATGTGGCAACTCAAGAGATAGATCAGTTGCGTGTACTCAATTTGCATCATCCTATGTTTTTAGAACAGGAGATGAACTTTGATGATGATCAAGTGACTTTTAATTACCAGTTAGAAGAGGATGGACTGACTTTAGCAGCTGTCAAGGCACGAACCATGTCAGAGCAATTACGTTTGGCGCTGAATGTTCTAGACTTGGAAGAGTGTTTGAGACTTCCTGTGACATTTTTCCTCCACCCAGAGAACATTTTTATCACCAAGAATCAGTGTTTGAAAATAGCTTATCGAGCTGTTCCAGAAATCATGACACCTCAATCTATGGATGAGGAGGAATTTCTCAAACAGGTTAAGTGTTATATTATCACTATTTTTACAGATTATCAGTTTAGCGATTTATATGATGGCTCTTTAGATGTGGTTGAACTTCCTCGCTTTCTAGATGATATTCGTAAATTGAATAGTGTAGCAGAAGTTAGGGAAAGCCTATTAACATTTTATCGTGAAAAACTTGAAGAAGAATCCGCAACTTTGGCGATTGTCAAAAAGGCGGGGTATAAGCTGTTCAAATATGCTTCTATCTGGTTGGGGGCACTAGTTCTCGTTCTGGCTATTCCTTTGATTTATCTGGTTTTCAACCGAACCCCTTTCCAAGAGCGTATGCTGGCAGCAGATACGGCCTTTATCAAGGTGGACTATTCTGGCGTTATTGATAAGCTGAAAAATGTCAAAGTGGATGCTCTGCCATATACCCAAAAGTATGAGCTGGCTTACGCCTACATCAAGAATCTTGGCTTTTCTGAGGATAAGGAAGAAGTCATAATGAACAATGTGACACTCAAAACAGAAGACCTCTATCTGGAATATTGGATTGAAGTCGGTCGTGGGGAAAATAGCAAAGCTTTGGACATTGCCAAACGTCTGGATGACTCAGATCTTATCCTATATGCCCTAGCAATGGAGATTGAACGTGTCCGTGATGACGATAGTCTGTCTGGTAGTGAGCGTGAAGAGCAGCTAGACAAGCTACAAAGTAGTTATAATAAGTACTGGAAAGATCGTGATGAAGCTCTGACAGATGCCTCTGGTAAAACAGATAGTACGGCTTCTTCCGACGTTTCTACAACAGAAAGTAGCAGTACAGAAACAACATCATCAACTAAGAACTAAGGAATCTGCTAATGAGTAACTATTTAGCTATTTATAAAGACGATTTGCGCTACGAATTGGCGCTCTCTCCTGAGCGAGACTATGTGCTAGCTAACACCGAGAAAGCCTCACTCTATATTGATGGTCTGAACATTCCACTTCATCTGTCCTTAAAAGAAGGTGTTATTACCTATGCTTATGAGGAAGAAACAGGTCAACTCAGTGATGGTCAAAAAGTCGCTGGTCTAACTTTCTATCTGATGGAGGGAGAGTCATTAATTTATGACTTGTTGGACAAGCAGGAATTATTGCTTGGTAAACAGTCCAAGAGTGATATTTATATCGCTGATGCTGCCTTTAGCCTCCTTTTGCAAAAGCAAGAAGACAGGTGGTTGATGACACTTCTGTCGGGGAATATTTTCCTCAATAATCTTGCCCTATCTGAGACAAGTCTCTCTTTAGACTTAGGTGCTGAGCTGAGCTATCATGGCATTACATTTAAAATCTTTCCAGATGAAATCTGGGTGATGGGAAAGGTGAAGGTGTCTCAAGGTCTGGCACAGAAGACCACTTCACGCTACGGTTTCTACGGAGAATATCCCGATTATCATCGTTCTCCTCGGATTATTTATCGGAGTTCAGAGGACAAGATTCAGATTAATGCTCCTTCAGCGGAACCTAAGAAGCCAGAAAATGGTCTTTTACGGATGATCGTGCCTCCATTGGTCATGCTTGCGGTCATGCTTTTGATTTCACTTGTCCAACCTCGAGGGATCTATATCCTCATGATGGCGGCTATGTCAGTGACAACGGTCATCTTTTCAGTGACAACTTATATCAAAAATCGTAAAACATACAAGCAGGATTTAAAGGATCGCATAGATTCATACAAACGTTATGTCATGGACAAGTCTATGGAGCTTAATGAGTTGGCGCAAGATCAAAAGAAAGGTCAATTGTATCACTACCCAGCTATTGAGACTCTGGATAAGTTATCAGCTAGTTACAATCATCGGATTTATGAGAAAACACCTTTGCACTTTGACTTTCTTCACTACCGTCTAGGTCTAGGGAAGGTACCCACCACCTATGAGCTCCGCTATTCTCAAACGGAGCGCAGTGGGCAGACTGACCCGCTGGAAGCTGAGGGCTATCAACTTTATATGCAAAATCGCACCATTGATAAGATGCCCATCGTGGCTAATCTGGCCCATGGTCCTGTTGGTTACATCGGACCTCGTCCCTTGGTCATCGAGCAATTGCAGCTCATGGTGAATCAGCTGGCTTTCTTCCACTCTTATCATGATGTACAATTCATTACCATCATGCCTGAAGAGGAATTATCACAATGGGAATGGCTACGCTGGTTGCCGCATGCTACTTTGCAAGAGATGAATGTTCGTGGTTTTGTCTATAATCAACGCACGCGTGATCAGGTGTTGAATTCACTCAATCAAATCCTCAAACTGCGCAAGAATCAGCTGGATGACAAATCCGCCAAAGAAAGTCTGCTCTTCTCACCTCACTATGTAGTGTTGGTAACGGATGAAAAGCTGATTTTGGACCATGTCATCATGGAATTTTTCAGTGAAGATCCTACTGAGCTTGGTTGCTCGGTCATCTTTGTGGAGGATGTCTTGTCCAGTCTGTCTGAAAACATCAAGACCATTATCAATATCAAGGATAGAAATGTTGGACAACTGGTCATTGAGGAGGGTGAGCTAAGAGAAACGGACTTTGCCTTAGATCATTTCCCAGAGGCCTATGACAAGGAGAGTCTGGCTCGTCGTTTGGCGCCGCTCAATCACTTGCAAAACCTTAAGTCCTCTATTCCTGACAGCGTGACCTTTATGGAAATGTACCATGCCGAAGACTTCAAAGACTTGCACGTTCAAGAGCGCTGGGCAGAACATGCACCGTATAAGTCCTTGGCGGTGCCATTGGGTCTTCGTGGTCAAGATGATATTGTCTATCTTAACCTACACGAAAAAGCGCATGGGCCTCACGGTCTGATTGCTGGGACGACGGGTTCTGGGAAGTCAGAGCTGATTCAGTCTTATATTTTGAGCCTAGCGGTTAATTTCCACCCGTATGATGTGGCTTTCTTGCTCATTGACTACAAGGGTGGTGGGATGGCCAATCTCTTTAAAGAGTTGCCACACTTGCTGGGAACCATTACCAACTTGGATGGTGCCCAGTCCATGCGGGCTTTGGTGTCCATCAATGCCGAACTCAAACGTCGCCAACGTCTCTTTGCCAAGTACGATGTCAATCACATTAATCAGTATCAGAAGAAATACAAGCTGGGTGAAGTGGAAGAGCCCATGCCTCACCTCTTCCTGATTTCGGATGAATTTGCGGAGTTGAAACAAAATCAGCCAGACTTTATGACGGAGTTGGTTTCAACAGCTCGTATTGGACGGTCCTTGGGGATTCACCTGATACTAGCCACTCAAAAGCCGACGGGTGTTGTCAATGACCAAATCTGGTCCAACTCTCGTTTCAAGATTGCCTTGAAAGTGGCGGATCGTCAAGATTCGAACGAAATGTTGCACACACCTGATGCAGCAGAGATTACCCAAACGGGGCGTGCCTACCTCCAAGTCGGTAACAACGAAGTCTATGAACTCTTCCAAAGTGCTTGGTCAGGGGCGGACTACCAACCTGATAAGGACGACCAAGGCATCGAAGACCATACCATCTATGCCATCAATGCTCTGGGGCAATACGATATCCTCAATGAAGACTTGTCTGGGCTTGAGGATGTGGATGACATTCGCCAAGTGCCAAGTGAGCTGGATGCCATTGTCACTAACATCCATAATCTAGTGGACGACCTGCACATTCAGCCCTTGCCACAACCCTGGTTACCGCCGCTTAAGAAGGCGATTTATGTGCAAGACCTCCGAACAGAAGACTTCAAAGTGCTATGGCAGAAGAGTCATCAGGGTAGCCTGAGCGCTATCTTTGGGATGGTGGATTTGCCAAGCCAACAGGCTCAAGAAGTCATCAGCCATGACTTTGATAAGGACGGGAACTTGGTGCTTTATTCTGCTCCAGGGATGGGGAAATCAACTTTCTTACAAACACTGGTTATGGATCTGGCTCGTCAGAATACTCCCGACCTTATGCATTTCTACCTCTTTGATTTCGGGACAAATGGTCTCCTCCCGCTTCGGAAACTGCCCCATGTGGCCGATAGTTTTATGATGGAAGATAGTGAAAAACTGACAAAATTCATGCTTCGGATGCAGGAAGAAGTCGCTCTTCGTAAGAAGCTCTTTAGTCGTTATGGTGTATCCAATATCGGTCTTTACCGACAAATGAGTGGGGAAGGCTTACCACAGATTATCATTGTCATTGATAGTTATGATGGGATCAAGGAAGCCGAGCTTGGAGAGCAGCTAGAAGCCACTTTCCAAACGCTTTTACGAGATGGCACGGGACTGGGGATTAATGTGGTCATGACAGCAGGGCGTATGGGAGCGCTCAAATCAGCCCTGCAAGCTAACTTGAAGACACGCCTGACGTTGAAACTGACCGATGATAATGATGTCAGAACCTTGATTGGTCGTCATGAGTATGTTTTAGAGGACATTCCGGGACGTGGTTTGATGAAGTTGGAGCAACCCGAAGTCTTCCAAGTGGCTCTTCCAGCTAGAGGAGGAGAAGCCTTCCAAATCATCCAAGCCATTCAAGAGGAGGCTCAAGACATGGATAAAGCTTGGACAGGTGACCGTCCTAAAGCCATTCCAATTGTACCAGAGAAGCTTAGCATGGAAGACTTCATGGCCAAGGCTAGTGTACAGGAAGCTATAGAAAATGGTGAGTTACCACTAGGATTGGATGTGATGAGAGTTGAGAGTGTGTCAATACCGATGGCTGGATTCAAACACCTCGCTTATATCTCAGATAATGAGGAGTCGCTAATTGTTATCACAAGGCATCTCGTTCGAGCGATTAATCATATGGCTTCAAGACCGCGTCTCATGTTAATTGATTCAACTGGACAGTATGATTCATTATCAAATCAAGTTAGAACCTATGTTTCAACGTTAGCTGAGTTACCCGTTCTTGCGGATCAGTTGATTGAGGAATACAAGATGAGACAAGCATTATCAGATGAAAAAAGGGAACCATGGTTCATTATTATCCCAAGTCTTCAAACTTTCTTAATGCAATCTAATCTTTCTACAGCAGATTGGAATACATTATTTAACGCGGGATATCAAGTTGGTCTGTTCTTTATTTTAGGGGATCACTACCAATACCTTGGTGTTACCAGTGAAGCCAACGCTAAGAAAGTTAGGACAGAAGCTCAGTGGTTTATTTTGGGCATGCGTCTCGTTGATCAGAATTTCTTAGATAAAGTGTATAATAGTAAAGAACCAACATTGGATAGCGATGAGATTTATCTACATGATAGAAGACATTATGAAAAACTTAAAATTACAGTGTAAAGGAAGAATTTAGATGACAATTCAGAGTAATTCATCGGCAGCTTCTCAGGCTGCAAGTCAAATTTCAACGGGTGCTTCAGGCATTACCAATGTTACTAGTGGTACAAAGGATGGTGACAGTGTCTATAACGGGAACAATGATGCGTCAACCTATATTGATAAAGAGTCTACCTACAGTGGTCAAATCGCAGGTCAGTTAACACAGTTTGTTTCATTGGTTCATTCTATGGCTAGTGAATTTGAGGCGACCGATGCTAGAATGAGTAACTCTATTCAGTCGAAAACAGCGATATTCCAGCAAACGGAATCAGGTATCTATTCTGGAGAGACCTTACCGTATACTAACTATTTTCAGTAAGGAGGCTATTGTTGGATAATAAAAGTTACGACGAATTGCTTTATGAAGAAAAAAAGTACCAACAAAAGTTGGAAGAGTTAGCTAGCCAGCGTAAGAAAGACCTTCTTTTTGAGGAAGAAGTGATGGAAAATGCGCGGATATCTCAGTCATGTCTAACTGATCTCACCTACTCTACTCTTTCATCTGATGACTATGCCAAGTTGATGGAAAACATCGATTTAGTGAGTCAGCTAATGAAGCAATTAGATGGTCATTTTCAAGAGAAGGCAGAGACTTATCGTAAAGCAAGGGCAGCACTGGAAGACCGCATAGAAGATTTAGCAGTATCTAAGAGTCGTCTATTAGCAGAGACAGATAAGACAGTTAAAGGAGGAATAGATGGTAAAAGTTAATGCAGGAAGTTTATCCACAATGGCCAGCACGGTATCGAATGCCTCAGCTAGCCGTTCGAGTGCCCTCAGTCA
>NZ_KB904474.1 GCF_000380105.1 Streptococcus orisratti DSM 15617 | reverse complement strand
CAAAAACAGAACTTAGTCTGAGACTAAATTCTGTTGGTTTTATGCAGTTTTCTCAGAGTAACTTCTGGAAGGACGGGAACTAGAACTTACTTTGAGAATTTACCGCTAAATTCAGTTATCAGACCATTTCCTGCGGAGTTCTTAATATAAAAACGACATCCACTAGAAAAATCAAAAATATCCTAAATAATTGTCTACCAGAGGATTTGACCTTTTGAAGTCTTTCTTCCAACTTATTAGAATAAAGAACAGGTAGTGGAGGTTGCATCTTAGACACCACACTAATGCCAATAGTCATACTAATGGTATTGAGTATTCTCGTTTTTATGTTCCAATCCTAATTAAGAGGCTAGGCAAAAAGTCCAGCCTCGCTTCTCAAAGTTCGTGTCAATATTTTTTTCTAGTAAACATGATGGTACGATCGACGTGTTGTGTGAGAGAGCTCAGAAATCTTTCCGATTAGGTCTGTTTTTTGTAAAAGCTCCTCTAATGGCAGATGAATACGATAATTCCAGTTGTTTAATGGATCGCTCGGATCATTAATACGTTCACTGTTGATATCAGCGATAGTTGTCTCTGGAGCTAAAGCAAATAAGTCTTGTAAGGGGACTATAACCAGCATGGCATTTGAGTCAAAGCGTCTTCGGATAATTTCACGAATCACATCATGATTAATAGGATGTGGTGCTGGCCCATACCAGTGTAGAACATTAGAATAATAATTTTGGCTAGTTTCGTAGTCTTCTTCCCACCACTGTCTAAGCGTAGCGGTATCATGAGTGGATGGTGTAGCAACGCAGAGGTAATCTAAGTTATCAAGATTTTGAACAAATTGACTAGGATCACTAGGCATGCGTTCCACAGCCAGACTTAAAATTTTCAGCTCATCCATCACCTCTGGGACGGTTGTAGGAACCATGCCTAGATCTTCTCCACAAGCAAGCATATCTGTCGAAGTAATCAAAGCGGGTAATTTTTCGAATGCCTTTTCTTTCCAGAAATAGTTGTTGCGGTTGTAGTAATAGTCATCGTGCATCCATCGCAGTGTTTGTTGAACGTTATGGCCAAATTCTGCAAAGGAAATTGTATCCATGAGTTCAATACGTGGGTGATAAAGATTTGGGTTTGCATGGTCTTTGATAAAGACAACATTCTCAGTCAACTGATAGAGACCTTGACGAATATTTTCATCAATATCTAATTCTTGTAACACACGTTGATCTTGGAATTCAGCTTTGATCTCATAATTTTCAAAACCGATGTAGTTGAGGTAATTTTGAATAACCATATCGCGATTATCGCGACCAAAGATACGATCAATCACCCAGTCCTTAATAAAAGGTTGAGTGAAGCGAGCATCTCCCCCCCAAGAACGATAAGGAATACCAAAATATTCAATTTCCTCGGCGGTGAATCCTTTAGCGGGTGTAAAATGACCTAGCAGACCACGAACAGAGGTCTCAGGAATTTCCCAGATACGGAAGAATCCGAGAATATGATCCAAACGGAAGGCATCAAAGTAGGTTGCCATAGTTTTCAAGCGATCTTTCCACCATTGAAAATCAGTTGCTTCAATGGCAGACCAATTATAGGTTGGTAGCGCCCAGTTTTGTCCAGTGGTTGAAAAAGCATCTGGTGGAGCCCCAGCTTGCATGTCCAGATTAAAGAGGTCAGGATTTTCCCATGCATCGACTGAATAGCGTCCAACGCCAATGGCGATGTCTCCTTTTAGAGCAATTCCCAAAGAATGACAATAGTCACTAGCTTCTAAAAGCTGCTGATGGAGCAAATATTGCAAATAAAATTGAAAATTGATGAAGTCGCTGACCTTGTCATCCTGACAGAGACTTTCAAAAATTTCTTGGCTAAATTTCTCATAACCCGCCCATTGGTCAAAAACTTTAGTTTCAAATGTTTCTAGTAAATAATTGAAGGTGGCATAAGCAGGTAACCAAAATTGTCTGTCTTTAACAAAAGTCTTAAAAGCAATGTCAGTGAGTAGATCCTTTTTTACAGCATCAAAAGCTAGGCGGGCATATTTTAATTTTCCAGTGATAACAGCAGCATAATCTGTTTCGCTAAGTTCATTGAGACGTTTCTTCTCTGCCTCGTAGTTTTTAAGCGTCTTCGTATCTAAATGTTTAATAAGGGGTTCCAAATCAAGATAAATAGGATGAAGAGCAAATACCGAGATGGCTGTATAAGGAGAAGAATCCTTAGAAGTTTTTGTTACAGTTGTGTCATTAACTGGCAACAGTTGAATCAGATCAAGCCCAGCCTGATGACAGAAATCGGCTAATAATTTAATGTCACTAAATTGGCCAATACCAAAATCACGGTCGCTTTTTAATGAAAAAACAGGTATAGCAGTACCTGTGTGATAAGCCTTTTCTCCATATGGTCTAAATGAAAAATTAGTAGCCATAAAATCTCCCCCAGCAAGCGTTTTCTTTGTTTTAATTATACCCTTTCAGGGTCTTAATTGCAATAGAATTGTAACAGAAGATGAGAATTTCATAAAAATGGCTCACCTACGTTTATAAGATGCTTTTTTTATGTTAAAATAGAAAAGAATTTAAGTGAAAGGTGAGGGTTAAAAGGGTGTTTTTGAGAAAAAACACAGTCTCCACAAGGAAAACACAATCATTATGTAGAAAAATGTTACTGTTTTAGCTAGTAGGAGACAGCCTTTATATCATAAAATGAAACTTCAAAAACCTAAAGGAACTCAAGACATTCTGCCAGGACAATCAGAAAAATGGCAGTATGTAGAAAATGTTGCACGTGAAACATTCAAAAAATATAATTATGGTGAAATTCGTACGCCATTATTTGAACACTACGAAGTCATTTCGCGCTCAGTGGGCGATACGACTGACATCGTAACAAAAGAAATGTATGATTTTTACGACAAGGGGGATCGACACATTACCTTGCGTCCAGAAGGAACAGCACCAGTAGTGCGTTCATATGTGGAAAATAAACTTTTTGCACCAGAGGTTCAGAAACCTGTCAAAATGTATTATATTGGCTCGATGTTCCGCTACGAACGTCCGCAAGCTGGTCGTTTACGTGAGTTCCACCAAATTGGCGTGGAGTGCTTTGGTTCCAGCAATCCAGCTACAGACGTTGAAACTATTGCCATGGCTTACCAACTTTTCACAGAACTTGGTATTAAAGATGTAACCCTGCATCTCAATAGTCTAGGGAATACGGAAAGTCGGCTAGCTTACCGTCAAGCTTTGATTGACTATTTGACACCGTTGCGTGATTCTTTGTCAAAAGACAGCCAACGTCGCTTGGATGAAAATCCTCTACGCGTGCTGGATTCTAAAGAGAAGGAAGATAAGGTTGCGGTGGAAAATGCTCCATCAATCTTAGATTATCTTGATGAAGATAGCCAAACTCATTTTGATGCTGTGCGTAGTATGCTAGAAGTTTTAAATATTCCTTATGTCATTGATACCAATATGGTACGAGGTCTAGATTACTATAATCACACCATTTTTGAATTTATCACAAAAGTTGACAAATCTGAACTCACTATCTGTGCTGGTGGTCGTTATGATGGATTGGTAGAGTATTTTGATGGACCAACTACCCCAGGATTTGGTTTTGGACTAGGTTTAGAGCGCCTTCTTCTCATATTGGAAAAACAAGGTATTGAGTTACCGCTTGAGCAAAGTCTGGATGTCTATTTGGCTGTTTTAGGGGATAAGGCTAATAGCAAAGCTTTAGAGTTAGTACAAGCTATCCGCCATCAAGGGTTCTCAGCAGAGCGTGATTACCTTGAGCGCAAAATCAAAGCGCAATTCAAATCAGCAGATTACTTCAAAGCAAAAACGATTATTACCCTAGGTGAAAGTGAAATTGAGGCTGGGCAAGTAACACTTAAGAATAATAAGACACGTCAAGAGATCACCGTTGGATTTGAAGAAATTAATAGCAATTTTGCTGAAATTTTTAAAACATTAGTATAAAAATCAGCTAGACTTGTTCTAGCTGATTTTTAGTGATAAAAGCAAATACCGATAAGAAATAGAACTACGCCAATCACTTCAAAGATAAATGCCGCAATTGCTTTCTTTTTGCCTTTTTGAAAGGCTAGAAAGTCATCATCGGAGAACGCATCTCTTGGATGTTTTTTTCGTGTAAGAAGATAAAGAATAAGCCCTTCGCTATGTTGACCGCTAATAGAAAACCAGGCCCATAATTTAGGTTTCTTGATATGGCGATACTGGGCATCAAGGTAAACGACTTGAAAAAGTTGATATGTCAAATAGATACCTGAGAGAATAATAACGCTACAACCAAGACTAACAAATAAAAGCATGTAAATCACCTCCTAAATGCGATTGATAATTTGGTAAAAAAGGAAAGTTGTACTTGCTAAAGCAATTAAGAAGCAGGTGAAAAGCAAAGTAGTATTTTGAGTAATGAGGCTATTAAACAAAATAAATGCAATTAAAATAATGATATTTAAAATAATAGCCGTTAATAAGCGCCGATTACTAGCGACAGTGTTAGTACTTTTTGATAAATGTTCAATCATAGCTTTGTCTCCTTTCAGAAGTTGATCAAGACTAATTTGGTAAAGCTCACTTAGTGTAATAAGGCTAACGATATCAGGATATGACTTATTATTCTCCCAATTAGAAATTGTTTGGCGAGAAACTTGAAGTTGTTGAGCTATTTGTTCCTGTGTTAGCCCTTGTTTGTTACGAGCCATCTGCAGTTTTTGTCCAACATTGATATTTTCTGTCATATTAACCTCTCCTTTTCTCACTCTTAGTGTAAAAGATTTCATCCCGTTTGTCTATCAAATATTGTTGACAACTGTGGTTTTCGAATGACAAAATTTTTTGACAAGCCTGTTTTAACAAATTAGCTCTGCTATTTCTTTAAAAACCTAAAAAAGTCCCCACAATGGGTGGGGTTTTTGTGTGCTTTCTGCTATAATAGATGGGAATGAATATTTTAGATGGAGAATGTATATCATGGAACGTACAATGTATGCTGGTCGCGTTCGCGCGACACATATCGGACAAGAAATCACGTTGAAAGGCTGGGTGGGTCGTCGTCGAGACCTCGGTGGGCTGGTTTTCATTGACCTTCGTGATCGTGAAGGGATTATGCAGTTGGTCATCAATCCTGAGGAGGTTTCTGCTGATGTTATGGCAACTGCTGAAAGCTTACGTAATGAATTTGTAATTGAAGTAAGTGGACAGGTTGCTGCGCGTGAGCAGGTAAATGCTAACTTGCCAACAGGTAGCGTTGAGTTGAAAGTATCTGCCTTAACTATACTAAATACAGCTAAAACAACGCCTTTTGAAATTAAAGATGGTATGGAGGCTAGTGATGATACCCGTTTACGTTACCGTTACTTAGACCTTCGACGCCCAGAAATGCTCAGTAATTTTAAATTACGTGCAGCTGTAACACATAGTATTCGTAACTACCTAGATGAGTTGGAGTTTATTGATGTCGAAACACCGATGCTGACCAAATCAACACCAGAAGGTGCGCGTGATTATTTGGTGCCAAGCCGTGTTAGTCAAGGTCATTTTTACGCGCTTCCACAAAGTCCGCAAATCACCAAGCAACTTTTGATGAATGCTGGTTTTGATCGCTATTACCAAATTGTTAAATGCTTCCGTGATGAAGATTTGCGTGGAGACCGTCAACCTGAGTTTACACAAGTTGACTTGGAAACATCATTTCTTTCAGAGCAAGAAATCCAAGACATTACAGAAGGAATGATTGCTCGTGTTATGAAGGAAACCAAAGGGATTGATGTTACACTGCCATTCCCACGTATGGCATATGATGATGCCATGAATAACTATGGTTCAGACAAACCTGATACTCGGTTTGATATGCTTTTACAGGACTTGACAGATATTGTCAAGGAAGTTGACTTCAAAGTTTTCTCAGAAGCACCATCGGTCAAAGCCATTGTTGTGAAAAATAATGCTGATAAGTATTCTCGCAAAGCTATTGATAAATTGACAGATGTTGCTAAACAATATGGCGCTAAAGGGTTAGCTTGGGTTAAATATAATGATAGTTCCTTAAATGGTCCAATTGCTAAGTTCTTGACAAGTATTGAAGGCAAGTTGACAGCAACTTTACAACTTGAAGAGAATGACTTAGTTCTTTTTGTAGCAGATACGCTTGAAATCGCAAATGCGACACTGGGTGCTTTGCGGACGCGTATTGCTAGAGAGCTCAACATAATTGATGGCTCGAAATTCAACTTCCTTTGGGTTGTAGACTGGCCGATGTTTGAATGGTCAGAAGAGGAAGGACGCTACATGTCTGCCCATCACCCATTCACTTTACCGCAAGCAGAAACAGCGCATGAGCTTGAAGGTGATCTCGCTAAAGTTCGTGCAGTCGCCTATGATATCGTTTTGAATGGCTATGAACTTGGTGGTGGAAGTCTACGGATAAATCAAAAAGAATTGCAAGAACGTATGTTCAAGGCTTTAGGCTTCTCAACTGAAGCAGCTAATGAACAATTTGGCTTCTTATTGGAAGCTATGGACTATGGTTTTCCACCGCATGGTGGCTTGGCGATAGGTCTTGATCGTTTTGTTATGCTACTTGCTGGTAAGGATAACATCCGTGAAGTGATTGCCTTCCCTAAAAATAACAAAGCTTCTGATCCAATGACTCAGGCACCAAGTGTCGTTTCAGATAAACAGTTAGATGAATTAGCATTATCAATCGATAGCAATGATTAAAAAAGCATCTTTATACAAACGAAGTAAGTTTGTCATTAGCCGATGGGCAAAAAAATTCGGATTGTGGCGTACTCTTCGGAGTATTTCCAAAGAAAAATATGCAGAGAAGTTTTCCGCTTCTCTCTTTTATGGCTTGATGTCGGCAATTGCGGTTAATTTCTTTTTTCAGCCAGGTCATGTCTATTCAAGTGGTGTTACTGGACTAGCACAGGTGGTGTCAGCTCTGAGTCACCATTTGCTTGGATTTACCGTTCCTGTATCGCTGACTTTTTATGCAATCAACCTCCCACTTTTAATTTTGGCTTGGTATAAAATTGGTCATAAATTTACAATCTTCACTTTTATAACAGTAACCATGAGTTCGCTTTTCATCCAAATTATGCCACAGATTACGTTGACAACAGATCCGCTCATCAATGCAATTTTTGGTGGTTTGGTCATGGGAACTGGGATTGGCTATGGCTTAAAATCCCGAATTTCAAGCGGTGGAACTGATATTGTTAGTTTGACAATCCGTAAAAAAACAGGTCGTGATGTGGGAAATATCTCTCTTATGGTTAATGGACTTATCATGATTTTTGCGGGTCTTTTATTTGGTTGGCAATATGCTCTTTATTCGATGGTTACCATCTTTGTCTCTAGTCGTGTGACGGATGCGCTTTTCACCAAACAAAAGAAAATGCAAGCCATGATTGTCACAAGCAATCCAGATCGGGTTACGCGTAAAATTCATAAGCAACTCCATAGAGGTGTTACTTGTATCAATGATGCTGAAGGAACATACAATCATGAGAAAAAAGCAGTGCTAATCACTATTATTACTCGTGAGGAATATAATGATTTTAAGCACCTCATGTTAAAGGCAGACCCAAAAGCCTTTGTTTCCATAGCTGAAAATGTCCATGTTATGGGACGTTTTGTTGACGTTGATTAGAAATGGTAAGGGAAAATGCAGATTGATTATACATTTCGTCTGAAAAATTTTATCTTCATTGCGTTAGGCGCAGCCATCTATGCCTTTGGATTTGTTTATTTTAACATGGCAAATAAGGTTGCGGCGAACGGGATTGCTGGTTTAACGCTTGTTTTTCATGCTCTGTTTGGGGTGAATCCAACGTACTCGGGGTATCTTATCAATCTTCCGCTGGTTATTTTAGGAGCTTATCTCTTTGGTCGAAAAGCTATGGTTTATACACTTGAAGGTATCGCTTCTCTTTACTTTTTTATCTGGCTCTTTCAGAAAATTCCTTTAATCGTTGATTTGCAACAGGATTATTTGGTTGTCTCTTTGATTGCGGGAACCATAGCAGGGCTAGGTGGTGGTATTGTTTTTCGATACGGTGGAACAATTGGCGGGTCTGATATCATCGCTCGTGTCATTGAAGATAAGTTTGGAATCCAGCTTAATCAAGCCTTGCTCGGATTTGATATTTTTGTGATGATACTATCATTGACCTACATTACCATTCCCCAGATGATGTATGCCTTGATTGCTAGTTTTATGTACAGTCAAGTGGTTAATATCATTCAAAACGGTGGCTATTCTGTACGTGGTATGATGATTATTTCAGATCAAGCTCCAGAAATTTCTCAACAGATTATGGAAAAACTTGGACGAGGGGTTACTTATCTTAAAGGTGAGGGAGCCTATTCTGGAAAAGAAAAGCAAGTCATGTATGTGGCGATGAGCCCGCAGGATGTGAGAGAAACCAAGGACATGATACGAGAGTTAGATCCGATGGCTTTTGTTTCTGTCTTTAGCATTGATGAAGTCATGAGTCCAGAGTTCGTGGCTGCTAGGAGCAAATACAAGCGTCCAATAAAAAAATAATAATTAAACCATGTTAGGCAATGGTCTTTTGTAGTATCTTTATAGTTTTCAGCTTTATTACCAAACTTTAATTGGAAATTGATCTAGAAAAAAACGATTTGAAAAATCATGAAAGCTGAGCTGGGTGACTATATTTGAAGAATAGTGATAAGGTGAGGTAATATGGAAAAAGAAATTTTAACGAAAACGAAAGAGTTGCTTCTCATTGCTCTGGGGATAGCCATTTATACATTTGGTTTTGTTAAATTCAATATGGCTCACGAACTAGCAGAAGGTGGAGTTGCAGGTGTGACCTTGATTATTCATGCCTTGTACCGTATCAATCCAGCCTACTCTTCTTTGGTTTTTAATATTCCACTTTTTATCTTAGGGGCAAAAGTTCTTGGGAAAAAGTCTCTAGCATTAACGATTTATGGGACAGTACTCATGTCTATTTTTATTTGGATATGGCAGTGCGTTCCAATCGAAATTCCCCTTCGTAACGATATGATGTTAGTGGCTATTGTAGCTGGGCTTTTTTCTGGAGTTGGAAGTGGTTTAGTTTTTCGTTACGGAGCTACAACAGGAGGTACCGATATTATTGGTCGAGTAACAGAAGAAAAAATGGGCTTTAAACTGGGACAAACTTTACTGTTTATTGATGCTATTGTCTTACTAGCTTCGTTGTCTTATGTAGATTTACAACATATGCTTTACACTTTAATTGCAAGTTTCGTTTTCAGCCAAGTTCTAACAATTGTCCAAAATGGTGGTTACACCGTTCGTGGTATGATTATTATTACGAAAAGGTCTGAAGAAGCTGCAGAAGCAATTCTTAATGAAATAAATCGAGGAGTTACCTATTTAAAGGGACAGGGTGCATATTCGGGAGCGGATTTTAATATTCTTTATGTTGTCCTTAACCCCAGTGAGGTGCGTGATGTTCGGGGAATAATGGCAGAGCTTGATCCTGATGCTTTTATTTCTATTATTGATGTTGATGAGGTAGTTTCTTCTGATTTTAAGATTCGACGAAAAAATTACGATAAAAGTTAGAATATAAAAATCCCAAATTCATTTGAATTTGGGATTTTTGAAATATCTTTTATTATTACATCTCATCAGGTGCTTGAACACCAAGGAGTCGTAAAGCTTCTTTTAGAACAGTTGCGGTTGCGTAGCAGAGAGCTAGGCGACTATCACGTTCAGAGCTTTCGTCAAGAATACGAGTATGAGCGTAATATTTGTTAAAGGCCTGTGCTAGGCTGATGGCAAATTTTGCTATGATTGATGGTTCGTAATTGTCAAAGCTACGGTTGATGATGCGTGGGAAGTCTTGAATTAGCTTTATAATTTCCCAACTTTCAGGGTCGTTTAAACTGTAAACTTGGTTGACAATTGGTGTAAAGTTGGCTTTTCGTAAAATAGATTGGATACGGGCATGAGCATATTGAACGTAAGGTCCGGTTTCGCCTTCGAAAGATACCATGGCTTCTAAATCAAAGTCATAACCGTTCATACGATCGGTTTTAAGGTCATAAAACTTGATAGCTCCCACTCCAACTGCATGAGCAACGGCTTCTTTATTTACTAGATTTGGATTTTTTCCTTCAATCTGCGCTTGAGCACGGCTGACAGCTTCAGCAATGGTTGGCTCAAGGAGGATAACATTACCCTTGCGAGTCGAGAGTTTCTTACCACCCTTTGTTACAAGTCCGAATGCTACATGGGTCATATCATCTGACCAATCATAGCCCATTTCTTTTAGAACTGCTTTTAACTGTTTGAAGTGAGCAGCTTGTTCGTTTCCGACAACATAGACGGCTTGTGCGAAATCATAAGTACGTTTGCGATAGAGGGCTGCAGCTAAATCACGAGTGATGTAAAGTGTTGCCCCATCTGATTTTTTTATAAGAGCTGGGTGTTCAATGCCGTACTTTTCAAGATTAACCACTTGTGCACCTTGTGACTCTACTAGCAAGCCTTTTTCTTCCAGAAGATTCACTATTTCGTCCATCTTGTCGTTATAAAAGGCCTCGCCATTATAGGAATCAAAGGAGACATCAAGTTCTTTATAAAGACGATTGAATTCAACTAAGCTTTCGTCACGGAACCATTGCCAAAGTTCGGTAGCCTCTTGATCACCTGCTTCAAGTTTGCGGAACCATTCACGTGCCTCTTCATCAATCGTAGGATCTTTTTCTGCCTCGGCATTGATACGGACATAAAGTTTTAGCAATTCTGAAATCGGATTAGCTTCAACGGCTGCCTTATCACCCCACTTTTTATAGGCTACGATAAGCATTCCGAATTGTTTACCCCAATCACCTAGGTGATTGATACGGACAGGTTTATAGCCAAGTTTCTCAACGACATTAGCCAAACTATCGGCAATGACAGTGGAGCGCAAGTGACCGATAGAGAAGGGTTTAGCGATGTTTGGGCTAGACATGTCAAAGGCGATATGACGTCCCTGTCCTAAATCTTGCTGACCGTAGTTCCGACCTTCTGAGATGACCTGTTTAAGGACATCGGCTGAAACTTTGGATTTATCGAGGAAGAAATTAATGTAAGGACCAACTGCTTGAACCTTTTCAAAAGCAGAGGTATCAATCTTCTCGGCGATTTCAGTAGCAATCATCTGAGGTGCTTTACGTAACACTTTTGCCAGAGAAAAGGCAGGGAAGGCAAAGTCTCCCATATCAGTATTTTTAGGTTTTTCGAGTAGTTTTAAGATATTATCTTGCTCAAGTTCGGGAACAACTTTAGCAATTTCTTGGGCAATGAGTATTTTGGTATCCATGAAAGTCTCCTCATAATAGTGTAGTCATACTATTTTATCATAAAAAAGCAGAGCTGTAGAGCCAGAAAACGTTTAAAAAAGATAAAATTCAAAAAAGTAAACTCTTAGATTTCTAAACCTAAACAAAAATTGTATTTTCTTGTAAGAAGTTAATATTAGGTAGGTAAACATAATTAACGATAAAATAAAAATACTCATACTCTTCGAAAATCAAAATTATCCGTTGTCAACTTGCCTTGATGAACTCAAGTTCTATCGTCGGCTTCGTTTCCTAGGCTACTTTTGATTTTCATTGAGTATCAGACCTTTTCAAAGCTCTTGACCTGATGAAATTTGAAATACAACACGTTGAAATATTGATTTTCTTCGAAGTTACCATTTATACTTTTCGAAGGAAGTCAAACTCAGACGGCTGTTGCCTTATTTGATGAAAACAGTTCTATCTGCAATTATGTCGTCTAGTCTGGTTTTGATTTTCATTAAGCATTAGAACTGTTTTTGAAAATTTAGGGTAAGTTTTACGTGACTTCTCTAAAAAACAATAGATAGATGAAAAAAAAGAAAATTTTTGGTATAATTTTAGGGATAATTATACTAGACGAGGAAAATAAATGAATAAAATTAGTCGACAAAATTTGATAAAACGTCTGATTCAGTCGGGACAAATTGGTACTCAAGAGGAAATCAAGAAAAAATTGCATGAGGAAGGAATTGATGTAACTCAGGCAACATTATCACGTGATTTGCGTGAAATAGGTCTGCTCAAGTTGCGTAATGCTGAGGGTAAACTATATTATAGCCTCGCAGAAACAAGTAATAGTAGTTTTAGTTCGGCAGTAATTCCCTATATTTTGAAGGTTGCGCGCGCAGGCTTTATGCTAGTATTGCACACAAATTTGGGGGAAGCAGATGTCCTTGCTAATGTCATTGATAGTGATGGAGTTCCAGAGGTTCTGGGAACAATTGCTGGCGCAGACACTCTCCTTGTGATTTGCAAAGATGAGGAGATAGCTCAAAAATTTGAGCAGGAGTTATCGGCGACACTATGAGTAATTACGAAGAGGCCGTTTTACGGCTGGCCGAAGCTGTTCAGCATCATGAAAGTGTTCAATCTTTTCAGAAAGTTGAACAAAAACTGAAATCTTATCCAGAATTAAAACATTTAGTACATAAAATGAAAGCTCATCAACAAGATGCTGTGCTATTTAAAAAAATTGATAAGCAAAAGGCAGAACATGAAGCGGATAAGCAAGCGCAGCAAATTCAGAAAGACCTTTTAGAACTTCCGATTGTTCAGGATTACCGTAGTAAGATGCAAGATGCAAGTGATCTCATCCAGTATGTCACTAAACGTATAGAAGACAGAATTAATGAGGAGTTAGTCAATGGCAAATGACAAAATTTCTCCAGGAATGCAACAGTATTTGGATGTCAAAAAAGATTATCCAGATGCTTTTTTGCTTTTTCGTATGGGGGATTTTTATGAATTATTTTATGAAGATGCGGTTAAGGCTGCTCAGATTTTAGAAATCAGTCTAACTAGCCGAAACAAAAATGCAGAAAATCCAATTCCGATGGCGGGAGTTCCATATCATTCGGCGCAACAATACATTGATGTGCTTGTGGAGATGGGTCATAAAGTTGCTATTGCAGAGCAGGTTGAAGATCCTAAAAAGGCTGTTGGCGTGGTTAAACGTGAAGTGGTACAAGTTATCACACCAGGGACTGTTGTTGATTCTACTAAACCAGACAATGCCAATAATTTTCTTGTGGCTATTGACACTGATGGCCAAATGTTTGGTTTGGCTTATATGGATGTATCAACGGGTGAATTTTTTGCCACAAACTTGAACGATTTTGCAGCTGTTCGCAGTGAAATTCAGAACCTTAAAGCTCGTGAACTTGTTATCGGTTATGATCTATCAGAGGCAGATGAGCAGGTGTTAGTAAAACAGATGAATTTGCTTTTATCAGCTGAAAAAGATCGTTTTGACGATGTACACTTGATTGACACTAACTTGACAGCAGTGGAGATCTCAGCAGCTGAGAAATTGCTCTGCTATGTTCATAAAACACAAAAACGTGAACTCAGTCACTTACAGAAGCTTGTTCATTATGAGATAAAAAACTATCTGCAGATGTCTTATGCAACAAAAACAAGTTTGGATTTATTAGAAAATGCAAGGACAGGAAAGAAGCATGGTAGTCTCTATTGGTTGCTAGATGAGACTCAGACTGCGATGGGGATGCGTCTTCTGCGAAATTGGATTGATCGTCCATTGGTAAATTTGGAGAGAATTCTTGAGCGTCAAGACATTATTCAAGTTTTTTTGGATCATTTTTTTGAGCGTAGTGATTTATCGGAAAGCCTTAAGGGTGTTTATGACATTGAACGACTGGCTAGCCGTGTTTCATTTGGAAAAGCTAATCCCAAAGATCTTCTTCAATTGGGAGATACCTTGGCACGAGTTCCCTTGATAAAATCGATATTGGAATCTATCGGCGCACCTGAACTTGATAAGCTTGTCAACCAACTTGACACGTTACCTGAGTTAGAAAGCCTTATTCGTTCAGCCATTGATCCAGACGCTCAAGCGACAATTACTGAAGGAAATATTATTAGGACTGGCTTTGATGATACCCTTGATAAGTATCGAAAAGTATTACGTGAGGGGACAGGTTGGATTGCAGAAATTGAGGCAAAGGAGCGTCAGGCTAGTGGAATTAGCACGCTTAAAATTGATTATAACCGCAAAGATGGATATTATTTTCATGTGACCAATTCTAATCTTTCTTTGGTTCCAGATTATTTTTTCCGTAAGGCCACTTTGAAAAACTCAGAACGGTATGGGACTGCTGAACTAGCTAAGATTGAAGGAGAGATGCTAGAAGCACGTGAACAGTCAGCTAGTTTAGAGTATGATATTTTTATGAGTATCCGTGCACAGGTTGAACGCTATATTACGCGTTTACAAGACCTTGCCAAAGCAATTGCTACTGTTGATGTACTGCAAGGTTTAGCGGTAGTAGCTGAAAATAACCATTATGCTCGGCCAAGTTTTAATGATACCCATCGTATTATGATTGAAAATGGGCGTCATGCAGTTGTTGAAAAAGTTATGGGAGTGCAGGAGTACATTCCAAATACCATTGTTTTTGATGAGAATACTAGTATTCAGTTAATCACAGGTCCAAACATGAGTGGGAAATCCACCTATATGCGTCAGTTGGCCTTGACGGTTATCATGGCTCAGTTAGGCTCCTTCGTAGCAGCTGACAAGGTTGATTTACCGATTTTTGATGCAATTTTTACGCGTATTGGTGCAGCTGATGATTTAATTTCGGGGCAATCAACTTTTATGGTTGAAATGATGGAAGCTAACCAAGCTATTAAACGCGCCAGTCAAAATTCTTTGATTTTATTTGATGAGTTAGGCCGCGGGACAGCAACTTATGATGGTATGGCACTAGCTCAATCTATCATTGAATACATTCACAATTATATTGGTGCCAAGACGATGTTTGCAACTCACTATCACGAATTGACAGAGTTGTCAACGGAGTTGACACAGCTTGTCAATGTTCATGTGGCAACTTTAGAAAATGATGGCGAAGTGACTTTTCTTCATAAAATTGCAGAAGGTCCAGCAGATAAATCCTATGGTATCCACGTTGCCAAGATTGCTGGTCTCCCTGGAAAGCTTCTTGAGCGAGCGGATTCAATTTTAAGCAATTTAGAATCTAATGCTGTTCAATTACCGATTTTAGAAGATTCTAAGACTTCTTCCTTTTCAAAAGAAATGAATAGAGTGGAGCAATTATCCTTGTTTGAAGAGAATACTGATCAGCAGGTTATAGCAGCCTTAAGAGCTGTTGATTTGATGAATCTAACTCCAATGGAGGCTATGAATACTATTTATGAATTGAAAAAGTTGTTGTGATGATTGACGATAAATTGACAGTTGTGACAAGAACAATGATAAGTTGACAAGGTGGAGAATGGCTTTATGAAAAGTCTCCGCCTTTTATGTTATAATAGGTTTGACATAAAGTGAGGACTACTATGACAAAAATTATTGAACTTCCAGAAATTCTAGCCAATCAAATTGCAGCTGGTGAGGTAATTGAACGCCCAGCTAGTGTTGTGAAGGAGTTGGTGGAGAATTCCATAGATGCAGGGAGCACACAAATTACCATTGAGATTGAAGAATCTGGTCTCAAACTCATTCAAATTACGGATAATGGTGAAGGAATTGCAGCTGATGATGTAGCGCTTAGTTTGCGTCGTCATGCTACTAGTAAAATTAAAAGCCAGTCAGACCTTTTTCGCATTCGTTCACTGGGCTTTCGTGGTGAAGCCATTCCTTCAATTGCTTCTATCAGTTCCTTTACAGTGAAAACAGCAACAGCTGATGAACCACATGGAACCTTATTAGTTGCAAATGGGGGCAAAATTGAAAAACAGGAAGTGACTTCTACACCAGTCGGAACGAAGATTACTGTTAAGAATCTCTTTTTTAATACCCCTGCCCGTTTAAAATACATGAAAAGTTTGCAGGCAGAGTTAGCTCATATTGTAGATGTAATAAATCGGCTTGGTTTAGCTCATCCTGAAGTGGCTTTTACCCTCATTAGTGCTGGACGTGAGTTGACAAAGACAAGTGGAACAGGTGATTTACGTCAGGCTATTGCTGGGATCTATGGGCTCAATACGGCTAAGAAAATGATTGAAATTTCAGCAGCTGATCTTGATTTTGAGGTATCAGGCTATGTCAGTTTACCAGAATTGACACGAGCAAGCCGTAATTATATTACAATCCTTATCAATGGTCGTTACATCAAAAATTTCTTACTTAATCGTGCTATTTTAGATGGCTATGGGTCAAAGCTGATGGTGGGACGTTTTCCTATTGCTGTGATTGATATCCAGATAGATCCTTATTTGGCAGATATCAATGTTCACCCCACCAAGCAAGAAGTTCGTATTTCCAAGGAAAAGGAACTTATGCAGCTAGTTAGTTCTGCGATTGCCCAGAGTCTAAGGGAACAAGACTTGATACCAGACGCTCTTGAAAATTTAGCCAAATCTAGCACACGAGGTTTTCCAAAACCTGAACAGACAACCCTTCCTCTCAAACAAAGCAAACTTTATTATGATAAAGAACGAAACGATTTCTTTATGAAGTCTGATGTGGTTGAGGAGACGACTGCTCAACTTGATAAGGTTGACGACGTTGTCAACGAAATTGACACTGAGCAACCTACCCAAAACATCAAACATGCCAAGCGCCCAGCAGATGAAGCAGTGGGTGAGCACGAAAGCCTGGATTTTAAAAACAAGGCAAAGATTAACCGGATGCTTGATAATTTGGAAAATGAAGAACAGTCTAGCTTTCCAGAATTAGATTACTTTGGTCAGATGCATGGTACCTATCTTTTTGCTCAAGGAAATGGCGGTCTTTATATCATTGATCAGCATGCTGCACAGGAGCGTGTTAAGTATGAATATTATCGTGACAAAATTGGGGAAGTTGACAGTTCTTTACAGCAGTTGCTAGTACCTTATCTTTTTGAGTTCTCAGGAGCGGACTTTATTAGTTTGCAGGAAAAGATGCCAATGCTTAATCAGGTTGGCATCAACTTAGAGCCCTATGGCAATAATACGTTCATTCTGCGAGAACACCCTATCTGGATGAAAGAGATTGAAATTGAGGCTGCTGTCTATGAAATGTGTGATATGCTTCTTTTGACCAATGATGTTTCGGTAAAAAAATATCGTGCAGAGTTGGCTATTATGATGAGCTGTAAACGTTCCATTAAGGCTAACCATAGTTTGGATGATTATTCAGCACGTAATTTGCTTGTGCAGCTTGCTCAGTGTAAAAATCCATACAATTGCCCTCACGGTCGTCCTGTTCTAGTCAACTTTTCTAAGTCTGATATGGAAAAGATGTTTCGCCGTATTCAAGAGAATCACACCAGTCTAAGAGAATTAGGAAAATATTAACATGTACGATTATATCAAAGGAAACCTGACTAAGATTACTGCAAAATACATTGTTGTGGAAGCATATGGTCTGGGTTATATCATCAATGTCGCTAATCCCTATAGCTTTTCTGGTCAGATGAATCAGGAAGTGCAAGTTTATCTTCATCATGTGGTGCGGGAAGATGCACAATTACTTTATGGTTTTCACACAGAGGATGAGAAGAAAGTCTTTCTCAACCTCATCTCGGTTTCAGGTATAGGTCCGACAACTGCGCTAGCTATTATTGCTGTGGATGATAACGAAGGCCTTGTTAATGCTATTGATAATAGCGATATCAAATACCTGTCTAAATTTCCAAAGATTGGCAAAAAGACTGCCCAACAGATGGTTTTGGATTTAGCTGGCAAGTTTGTAGAGCTTCCCGTGGAAAATGGCAAAGTTTCTAAGGCTTCTTCAGCTAATAATGAGCAACTAGAAGAAGCTATGGAAGCCCTTCTAGCTCTAGGTTATAAAGCCAACGAACTCAAGAAAATCAAAGCCTTTTTTGAAGGTACCACTGAAACCGCTGAACAATATATCAAGTCCAGCTTGAAAATGCTGATGAAGTGAAGGTATAAGGAGCGTTAAAAGGACAAAGTGACAATAGGAAATCTGACGAAGAGCCAAGAAGCTTTAGAAAGATTTATCTTTTTCACACAGTCCTTAGCTTCGTGTTTAGTTAGTAACGTGCTAAGAAATCTGTAAAGTCCATAAAACTAAAAAGGTGTCCAATTGATAAAATTTGGCTTTATCAATCACCTACCAGCACTGAAGGAAAAAATATCATGACAAAACGTTGTACTTGGGTCAAGTTGACCAACCCTCTATATATCGCCTACCATGATCAGGAGTGGGGGAAACCGCTACATAACGAACATGATTTGTTTGAATTGCTATGTATGGAGACCTATCAGGCGGGTCTTTCCTGGGAGACCATTCTTAATAAGCGTCAAGCTTTCAGAGAAGCCTTTCATGGCTATGATCTTAACAAGGTGGCCACTATGTCAGATGCAGAGTTGGATGAGATTTTACAAAACCCCAATGTTATCCGCAATCGTCTGAAAATCTACGCCACCAGAGCTAATGCACAGGCTTTTCTTCAAGTTCAAAAAGACTTTGGTTCTTTTGATCATTACCTTTGGTCCTGGGTAAACTTTACACCGCTTGACAACTCTGTCAAGGATTACAGGCAGGCTCCGGCTAAGACAGATTTGTCTGAGAAATTATCCAAAGATATGAAGAAGCGGGGCTTCAAATTTACGGGGCCGGTCTGTGTCTATTCCTACTTGCAAGCAGCGGGGCTCGTCAATGATCATGAAAATAGCTGTCATTGGAAAACGTCACTGTAAAAGGATTTTGACAATAGTAGTCAAAGGATTTTATCTTGTATCATTTTCAAAAAAGCGTAAACTGGAGAGGTAAGATGACTATTGGTAAAATAATTAAACAGCTAAGAAGTGTACACAGTCTATCCCAAGAAGATTTGGCAGAGCAATTAGGTGTTTCACGCCAAACGATTTCTAATTGGGAGAATGACCGAACGGTGCCTGCCTTAGATTACATGAAAAAACTGTGTGAAGAATATCAGCTATCCTTGGATCAGTTATTTCGCTTAGAGACAAATGAAGTAGGAAAGACCAAGCTGTCTAAGCGACTGCTTTTCTACCTAAGCGTCCTGTTTGCTTTTCTCTTTCTCTTACCATTTTCAGAGAGCAGTCTGTCGTCCTTGATATTTATCTTCACCGCTATCGTGATTGTTTTTGCCTCTTGGGATCTTGCACGATTACTATTCAAAGAGGTGGTATTATGGTACTCCCGAAGAAAGAAACTCTAGTCTTTTTCTTCCTTTATACGTTTATTTTTTTACTGAATGGCTACCAGCTTCTCCCTAGAGCAGTATGGGATCCATTTCAACTTGCTACCTATGTCCTTCTGGCCCTCCTAGGTCTGCATGCATGGAGGAGAGAGTTGGCAGACAAGCTAGGATGGATTGTTCAGCACAAGTGGAAGTCCTGTCTTATTCTGCTTCTTGGCTATGTCTTGGCAATATGCTGTGATGGGATATTTTCTCTGTTTCTGGGCTACTTGCAGGAATTGGCAGGTGGTACAGTAGCTATGATAAATGAAGGGAATATAGGGAAGATACTTCAGCTCTACCCCGCATGGATGATTATTCCTATTGTGGGAATCCTGGGTCCTGTAGTTGAAGAGTTGTTTTATCGGCAATTTTTAGCAAGTTACCTAGAGGATAGGTTTGGTACGGTAGCGGCAATAAGCCTGTCTGGTTTGCTATTTGCTGCTAGTCATTTGCATAGCTGGGAATTACGGGAAGTGATAGGTTTGCTGGGCTATCTAGGTTCAGGCTTGGTTTACTCAGGTTTATTTTTAAAAACCAATCGGAATATCTATTTTTCAAGTCTGCTACATATTTTTAGCAATACCAGTTTGCTCCTTGTTTATTATCTGCAATAAAGAAGATTTCTTCAAAAAACTTACAAGATAAGGATATAAGAAAGCTACCGCCAAGTTTAATCTCATACTCTTCGAAATCTAACTCGGACGTTGTTGCCTTGTTTTGATAAAGATGATTCTATTTGGGATTGTATCACCTCGTCTGGTTTTCACTGAGTATCAGCGGTAGTTTTTGATTTCTTTTTCAAGCACTTCTAGTAATTGAGTTTCTTCAGTCAGCCGCAGGAGAGCCCTTCCTCTGTCAATCAGAACATCATCTCCACGGCAAATACCGAGATAAATATAAGCGATAGCCATTACATCGTATTGTTTAATATCTTTTGCAACAAGTAACAGTCGGGAACTAATGTCTTCACAGTTATCTTTTCTATCATGATGTAGATAAAGTTTGGCAATGTTAGCTAGCAAATTAACTTCCAATGGTTTAATGTTTCTGTAGTATTGATATTTTTTTAGACTGCGAAGTAACTTATCAGTAACTAAAGGCAGATAGTCAATAGGATAGCTGTAAAGAATAGTTCCTAAAAGCTTAATGTCATTTTCATACCATTCATCTTGTTTTTCAATATAATTCCAAATACGCCGTGTAGCTTCTAAAAATTCTTCACTAGATTTAGAGAGCCCGTGCTTTCGTAGATGGATGACAATAGTCAGCGTATCGTTGATGTGTTGAATTGGAACATCATGGTGTGTTTTTAGATACGTTAGACAATCTTTTTGGATACCTTCTAGTTCTGTGGTGTCAGTTGAGGATGTATGGTTATATATTTTGTTAAAAATAAGCTGCTTTTTACTAGGCTGATAATAATTGCAAATATAGCGGAACTCTTCCAAACTCATATCAATCTGATTAAGTAGAAAAATCATGTTTTCAATGTTTGGCACACGCTCGCAGGCTTCGATTTTTGACAGACTAGTTCGGGAAAGTTGATTACCACAAACTTCTTTTTGTGATAGTCCTTTGGATTTTCTGATTTTCTTGTAAATGGCTCCAAAATCCCAACGCATAAAAACTCCTCCAATAGTGTGACAAAAGATTACATTTTATAAAAACAACTTATTTTTATGCTAGTATTATAGCATAAAATATGGAGGTAGAAAGATGAAAAAATTATTATCGCAGTTTGTGTTGCCTTTATCTGCTGTTGTACTATTTACTAGCTTGCTATCTGAAGATTGGTGGAGATGGCTATGGCCGTTTTAAATTATAATAGAAAAAGGGAGGAGATGAGTCCAATGGGATAGGAAACTTAATATATTGTGTTAATTCAGGATACTGTCTGATTATCCTAGAAAGACAAGTTATAAGAAAAGTCAATAGTTTCGTCTGAAATAATTCTTGTTTCAATTTGGCTAATTTTAGAGTCAGCCAAAGAACCTTTGAAAAAGCCAATTTTTTCAAGGGATTACGTTATTAGCTATCGTTGTTTATCTCACTTTTTCTCATCAATGAGATGTTGCTTTTGAGTAGATGAATATGTCTGGTAAGAATTTTCAACACACGAGATAAAACATCTATGCGTTATCAAACTCATTACCAATTGAAACAAAAAGCTGTGGTTAGAGCCTTTTTGAAATCGTCAAACGATTGGAGCAAAAGAACTAATTCACAGTGGCTTATTCCAAGTGTATCACTTGGACCTTGGCAGTAGCTAACTGCACTAAATATAATATAAGGAGTTAATCATGAAAGTCAGATATAATGTTGTAAAAATTTGCACAGTGATTTATTGTCTTTAGCAATTGCTCCAGGAGTTCTTGCAGCGCAAAATATTTATGGTGGTGTTTGGTCATACGGTGGACATCATGATCCTAATAATTGGGGAGCTTTTTCTAATTATTACCATCGAACCAGAAGACACTGGTCAAATGTTATCAGAGCTAGCGATTCAAAAGCTAATTATAGCGAAGTAGGGGCGAATGCAACTTCGACAGCTTTTATAAATACTAGTGTAGGTGAGGTAGCCTATTTCAATTGTGGCGTTAAGTAGAACAGTTGTAAATGAGGAGCTATTTCATTAGCTCCTCCGTGGTTATAGGGGGCAAAGATGAGACGAGTTTTTATTTTTCTATCAACTGCTATCATGACCTTATTTTTTGTGTGGGTTATCTCTGAGAGGTCAACTCAGTTGAGATATATGAGCTATCCTTCTGTTACAATCATGGGGACTTTAGGGACTCAAGAGCCCCCTTCTCGCGGAGATTTTGAAAAGGTACTAGAAGACTTAGCTAATGAAACGCATAGCTTGGTTGCTCGACGTATTGCCGAACCACAACGCTCTGGAAAGGCTAATTTTAGTTATGCAACTTACGGACAAGGACGGTTGCCTAAGACGATGCGTCAGGCATCTGTCGCAAGTGCTAAAAGCAGCTCTCTTGCTAATAGCTATTTGATTATCAAGGGAACACTGACTAAGAAAAAGCTTCTTGAGACCTTTACACAACTGGGGTATCAGGCAGTTGATTTTGGTGAACAATCGAATCCCTTATACTTTTTTGTATCCTGTTTGTCTAAAGGAGCACAATTTTTAGCCTTGCTTATTTTTCTCCTAACCTTCTTGGCTTTGACTTTGATTTATCGCGTTAGAGAGTTAAGGTCCGCTGGTATTAGGCTTATTTCTGGTCAGGCACTGTTGGAAATCACGGTTAAAACGGTTAAAAAAGATTTCTTTCTTATTTTACAGGCTTATGTCGCTTCAGTATTATTAGGATTGGGCTTTCTGGGGATTTTAGGATTGTTTGAATCCTACTTTATTCTCTTAATAGCAGGGACAACTCTTTGCTATTCGCTTCTATTAGCTTTCGTATCTCTTTTGTTAAGTGGTGTTTATCTTCTTGGTTTAAAAAAGACCAGTCTGATTGAAGTTATTAAAGGAAAACTTCCTCTGCGGCGTTTAATTATTTTAATGTTGCTGGGGCAACTCTTGGCAGTGGTTATTGTTGGCAATAGTGTCAACCGTATTATTATTTATAATCGAGAACTACAGCAACAATCCTTATCACAAGTAGCGTGGAGAAAAGAGAAAAACTGGTTCAATCTTGGTTTTAATCTTGGTGGACAGCAACCGTATAACAAGAAAGAGCAGGATCGTCGAGAAACTATCTGGTATCAGTTGATTCAAGATGGTGTTACCAATCATGGTACCATGCTTGTGCAGCACAATTTTGCCAACTATATGCTGAGTTCTCAAACTGTTCAAGGTACCAGATTGACAGACTACGCGCCTGAAGGAAACACACTCTTTGTGACACCTAATTATTTTACCAATCAGAAGATTGATGTGCCTAGTCATGTGATGGAGCAACTGACGCAACTCAAAGAAGGTCAATTTGGTCTTATCTTGCCTAAGAAATTATCAAAAGATAGTCAACAATACATTAAAATCTATGAGGACTATTTTGCTAAAATGATGGGGCTGGAGCAGGTAGAAGCGAAGGTTTCCTATCTACCTAATCATCGCTCTTACTTTGTCTTTAATCAAACACCAATTGCTTCACAACAATATGTCACTGATCCGATTTTTTTGGTCTTAACTCCAACTTCAACGGGTAATGGTACTTTAGCGAAGTCGTTTTGGAATAATGCTCTTAACTACTATCTTTTCTTTAATGGTTATGATAAAACGATTGAGATGTTGAAAGACTACGGTACTTACCCTTGGATTTCCTATGTTGAAAATAGCCAAGCCAGTTACGAAATGCAGGTCAGTAATATTCAAACAGAAGTTATCAGCACTTTGGCTGGAAGTGTTCTAGGGGTACTGACGTCTATTTTACTTTTCAACTCTATGAACCTTTTGTATTTTGAGCAGTTTAGAAGAGTTATCTTTATTAAACGTATTGCGGGCATGTCCCCTTTATCCATCCATAGAAACTATTTAGTGGCACAATTTGTGGTTCTTTTAATCGGCTTTGCAACGGTTGTTTTCATGAGTCAGAATTTACTTATAAGTTTAGTTACTTTATTGCTTTTTATTGGCTGCTCGTTGGCTACGCTTGTTTGGCAATTGTCAGCTGAAAATCGCTTAGCTGTTACTGTATTGAAAGGGAAATAAGATGATAGTGATTGAACAATTAACAAAAACATTTGGGCAGCGCAAAATTTTTTCAAATACGACACTTCAGTTTGAAGATGGGAAGGTGTATGCCTTGGTTGGCTCAAGTGGTTGCGGTAAAACTACTCTACTCAATATTCTAGCTAAGTTGGAAACTTACGACAGTGGAAAAATTAGTTACGAGGGTACCGATTTGAGAGAGATAAAATCACGAGTATTTTTCCGAGATTATCTTGGTTACCTTTTTCAAAATTTCGGTTTACTAGAAAGTCAGACGATTCAGGAAAATCTTGATTTAGGTTTGGTAGGTAAAAAGATTAGCAAGACCGAGCGTAGAGCTTTGCAAAAGCAAGCTATTGAAACCGTTGGTCTAGGCTATCTTGATTTATCGCAAAAAATTTTTGAATTATCGGGAGGCGAAGCACAGCGTGTTGCCTTGGCGAAAATTATTTTAAAAGACCCTCCACTAATCTTTGCAGATGAGCCAACAGCTGCTCTGGATCCTAAAACTTCTGAAGAGATTATGAAGATTTTACTATCCTTAAGGAAGAGTGAGAGAATTATTATCATTGCAACCCACAATCCAAGAATTTGGGAATTGGCAGACGAGGTTGTTGATATTCCTAGTGTTGCTAATGTGTAGGAGAAATGCTTTAGGAGGTTCAGGCACACATCATATATGGCAAGCAATGGCATCTCTTGCTTTCAAGTAAAAGTAATTGCTGTCGTCTGAAGTTATGTTATTTTATTCTGAACTGTCGCAAAAACATCTTAAGTCAAACAAGTAGAACTACCTAAGTAGCTTTCATTGTGATTGGTAAAGGTGACCAAATTCTAAGTCTTTGCGAATTTTACTGAGAAAGTCATCATAAGATGGCTTTTTTATTATAGAATTAGGTGGGTTCAAGTCTACGCTTGAAAATCATACTCTTTGGAAATCAGTTCATTTTAGGCCCTTATCCTCAGTTTACATGATATCGTTGTTTCAAAAATACGGCTATTTACTAAAATAAGAGAAGATACCGTGTTTTATAGTTCTAATAAAAGATTTTAAACAACTTTTCAGTGAATTTCTACGTGATTTGGGATTTTTTGTTAAAATAATAGACAACATTACGAATAACTAAGTAGGTGGTAAATATGAAAGCTGAACTGATTGCTGTAGGCACTGAGATTTTAACAGGACAAATTGTCAATACTAATGCCCAATTTTTATCGGAGAAATTTGCAGAGTTGGGAATAGATGTCTTTTTCCAGACCGCTGTCGGAGATAATGAAGAACGGCTCTTGTCTGTTATTGACCTTGCCAGCAAACGTAGTAATTTGGTAGTACTTTGCGGAGGTCTTGGTCCAACCGAAGACGATCTGACCAAGCAGACTTTAGCCAAATATTTAGGACGTGAGTTAGTTTTTAATGAAGAAGCCAGTCAGAAGTTGGATGACTTTTTTGCGATACGTCCTCAGTATGCACGTACACCTAATAATGAACGGCAGGCGCAGATTATTGAGGGGTTTATCCCTCTCCAAAATATCACTGGTTTGGCAGTTGGAGGCCTACAGGAGGTCAATGGCGTAACTTATGTTGTCTTACCTGGTCCACCAAGTGAACTCAAGCCCATGGTCAATGAGCATCTTGTTCCTCTGTTGTCAATTAATCACACCAAGTTGTATTCGCGTGTGTTACGCTTCTTTGGGATAGGTGAGAGTCAGCTAGTGACTGTTTTGAAGAAATTGATTGATAATCAGACGGATCCCACTCTGGCACCATATGCTAAGACAGGAGAGGTTACGCTGCGCTTATCGACTAAGGCTAAAACACAAGAAGAAGCTGATGCCAAACTGGATGCTTTGGAAACTCAGATTTTATCAGTCAAAACTTTGGAAGGGGTGGAGCTGAGTCAGCTACATTATGGCTATGGTGATGATAATAGTCTTGCGCAGGTAGCTTTTGGATTACTTAAAGAGAAGGGGAAAACTATCACTGCTGCTGAAAGCTTGACAGCAGGTCTCTTTCAAGCCAGTCTTGCTGATTTTTCAGGAGCCTCTGAGGTATTCAATGGTGGTTTCGTAACTTACAGTATTGAGGAAAAATCTAAAATGTTGCAGATTCCTTTGGAAGACTTGCAGTCACATGGAGTAGTTAGTGCTTTTACAGCTGAAAAAATGGCAGAGCAGTCTCGCTTTTTAACAAATGCCGACTTTGGCATCGGTTTGACTGGTGTTGCTGGTCCAGACGAACTTGAAGGACATCCAGCAGGAACAGTTTTCATTGCCATCTCTAGTGGGGAAGAAGTTCGTTCTATAAGGGTTGTTATTGGAGGTCGTAGCCGCTCGGACGTTCGTTACATCGCAACTTTATATGCTTTCAATTTAGTACGCCAAGCTTTATTAAATGCTTAAAATTTGATATAATATGCGGAGTATATCTCTCAAAGAGAAGGAGAAAAATTTGGCTAAAAAAACAAAAAAAATAGAAGAAGTCACTAAGAAATTTGGTGATGAGCGCAAGAAAGCGCTAGACGATGCCCTAAAGGTCATTGAAAAAGACTTTGGTAAGGGAGCGGTCATGCGTTTGGGTGAGCGCGCTGAACAGAAAGTTCAAGTGATGAGTTCAGGTTCGTTGGCTCTTGATATTGCCCTTGGTGCAGGTGGCTATCCTAAAGGACGTATTATTGAAATCTACGGTCCTGAAAGTTCAGGTAAAACAACAGTGGCTCTTCATGCGGTTGCCCAAGCTCAAAAAGAAGGCGGGATTGCTGCCTTTATCGATGCTGAGCATGCCCTTGATCCAGCTTATGCACAGGCTCTTGGCGTTAATATTGATGAATTGCTCTTGTCACAGCCTGACTCTGGAGAACAAGGTCTTGAAATTGCTGGTAAATTGATTGATTCTGGAGCTATTGACCTTGTAGTTATTGACTCGGTTGCTGCTCTTGTACCTCGTGCCGAAATTGATGGGGATATTGGAGATAGCCACGTTGGTTTGCAGGCGCGGATGATGTCGCAAGCTATGCGCAAACTCTCTGCTTCAATCAATAAAACAAAAACCATTGCGATTTTTATCAACCAGTTACGTGAAAAAGTTGGCGTTATGTTTGGAAACCCAGAAACGACACCTGGTGGACGCGCACTGAAATTCTATGCTTCTGTTCGTCTAGATGTTCGTGGCAATACGCAAATCAAGGGTTCAGGTGACCAAAAAGATAGCAACGTTGGTAAAGAAACTAAGATTAAGGTTGTTAAAAACAAGGTTGCTCCACCATTTAAGGAAGCCTTTGTCGAAATCATGTATGGTGAAGGAATTTCGCGGACAGGCGAACTTGTTAAGATTGCGACTGATTTGGACATTATCAAAAAAGCTGGCGCATGGTATTCCTACAATGGTGAAAAGATTGGCCAGGGTTCAGAAAATGCCAAGAAATATTTAGCTGACCATCCTGAAGTTTTTGATGAAATTGACCACAAGGTGCGCGTGCATTATGGCTTAATTGAGGATGATGCAGCGACTGCAAATGCAACCCAGTCAAAAGAAGTACCAGAAGTTGAGGACAACACAGCTGATCTTGTTTTGGAACTTGAAGATGCTATCGAAATTGAGGAATAGGAATGAGCTGTAAGGCTTTTTCGAATGCTAAAGTTTCATGTGTTCGGTGATTAAACATAAAGGAGATAATTCTTATTTAACTTGAATTTGTCTAGAAAGTTTGGAGCTGATCTTGCCTCCAAACTTTTTTACTCTGGTTTTGTGACAATTAGATGACAATGTGTCGTTTTTTAACTTTTTAGTTGACTTTTTTAAAATAGGTCTCTAGACCTATTTTTTACTGGTTAAGCCTATGGTATAATACAAGTATCATGGGATAGAAAGTGAGAATGAACATGATTAAGATTTATACAATTTCAAGTTGTACAAGCTGCAAAAAAGCAAAGACTTGGCTCAATGCTCATCAGCTCCCTTACAAAGAACAGAACCTCGGAAAAGAACCACTGACACGCGCAGAAATTATGGCAATCCTTACAAAAACAGAAAATGGTGTTGAAAGCATTGTATCTTCTAAGAATCGCTATGCTAAAGCCTTAAATTGTGATATTGAAGATTTGAGCGTTAGCGAGGTGATTGATCTCATCCAAGAAAATCCTCGTATCTTGAAGAGTCCGATTTTGATTGATGATAAACGTTTGCAAGTTGGCTACAAAGAAGACGATATCCGTGCTTTCTTGCCACGCTCCATCCGTAATGTTGAAAATGCAGAAGCCCGTTTGCGTGCTGCTTTATAAATTAGTTAGAAATTGAAAAACCATGTGGAACAATGAACTGCTCCCTGTCAAGTGGACAATGAAATAATAAAAGATTAGGCGACGGCCTTGTTCCTCATTTCAAGAGGGGCAAGGCCGTTGTTGCGTTCTTGAAAACGTTGATGATTGTAAAAATAGATGTAGGCATCAATATCTGAAACCAGCTCCTCAAAGGTCTTATATTTCTTCAAATCATAGCACTCCGTCTTAAAGTGCCCAAAGAAACTCTCAATTGGTGCGTTGTCAATACACTTACCAACACGCGACATAGAGCGTGTCATCTGATACTGG
>NZ_KB904473.1 GCF_000380105.1 Streptococcus orisratti DSM 15617 | reverse complement strand
AATCAAAATTATCCGTTGTCAACTTGCCTTGATGAACTCAAGTTCTATCGTCGGCTTCGTTTCCTAGGCTACTTTTGATTTTCATTGAGTATAAGCATGAGAGGAGACGAATCGTGTCTTCTCTTTTTGTATGTTCAAAGAGAGAAGAATGAGTTCTTAAAATTGTCAAAACTCCTGCAACCAACAGTATTATGCTTAATATCGACCCTATCATTACCGCTGTGAAATTTACTCACTACAGTCTTATGGAGCCAATGAATTTCTAGTTTACTAGATTTCAACAGAAGTGTATTTTTATGTCGTATTTTTGGGGGCTGTGCTGTGGCATTATACTTTTTTACCGAGGTATAATCTAAAACTATGGCAATTCATAGGAAATATATATTTTACAGCTATAGGATATAAGTGTAAAATGGTGGAAACAAATCAAAAGAGGTACGTATTATGACAAAAACACATTTTCATTTCGATCATGTCGGCTCTTATCTTCGCCCACAAGCATTAAAAGCAGCGCGTGAGCAGTTTGAAGAAGGAAAAATTTCTCATGAAGAACTGTTAGCTATTCAAGACAAATTGGTTAAGGAATTGGTGGACCATGAAGTCGAAAATGGTCTTCAAGTTGTTTCTGATGGTGAGTTTGGTCGTTCTTGGTGGCATTTGGATTTCCTTTGGAATTTGACGGGATTGGAACAATATCTGCAAGAGGACTCTTATAAGTTCCACGGAGCCAAGACCCGTACGACCAATGTACGCATCGTGGGCAAGTTGGCTGAGAATCCTAATCATCCTTTTTACCGTGATTTTGCTTACCTTAAGTCTATCACACCAGAAGGTGTAACGCCTAAGGTCACCATTCCTAGTCCATCTTTGATTATCAAACGTGACCATCGCAGTGATCTTTACGCTGATTACTATGACAGCTGGACAGATTTCTTGGATGGCTTGGCACAGGCTTATCAAGATACGATCAAGCATTTCTATGACTTGGGAGCACGTTACGTACAATTAGATGACACTACTTGGGCTTATTTAATCCAACAGCTAGAAGACAATAAAAACAATCCTGAGCTTCGTTCAGAATTTGAACAAATTGCTCAAGATGATGTCTATGTAATCAATAAAATTTTGGAAGGTCTACCAGAGGATTTGACAGTGGCAACGCACATCTGCCGCGGTAATTTCCAATCTACTTATCTTTTTGAAGGCGGCTATCACACCATCGCTAAATATCTGGGACAGCTTAACTATGACATTTTCTTCCTAGAATACGACGATGAGCGTTCGGGAGATTTTGCCCCACTTGCGGACATTTGGAACAATCGTCCAAATGTTGAGTTGGTACTGGGTGTCATTACCTCTAAAAAGCCAGAATTGGAAGATATTGACCAAATCATTTCTCGCATACAGGAAGCGGCGGCCATTGTACCACTTGAAAATCTTGGTATTTCAACCCAGTGTGGTTTTGCTTCCACCGAAGAAGGCAATATCTTGACTGAACAAGATGAGTGGAACAAACTCCAACTGATTAAAACCATCACTGATAAAGTGTGGGCTTAAATTGAAGAAGTCGGGCATTGCTCGGCTTTTTTTGATGGCTTGAAACTAGCCTTTGATGGAAGTGCTGAACTGTGAATACGAGCTCTTATAGTTTATAACTATGGAAAAGCATAAGAAATATATATTTTACACTTATAGCAAACTCTGTTAAACTGAGATTATACTAATAAATGAGGTAATAATAATGACGAAAAAATATTTTGAACATGTTGGCAGTTTCTTGCGTCCGGCTGAGTTGGTGGCGGCGCGTGCAGGTTTTGAAGCTGGTACAGTAACAGCTCAAGAACTGAAATCTGTTGAAGATCAAGCTATCAAAGATTTGGTTGATAAACAAATCGCTGCTGGTCTTGAAAAGGTTACGGACGGAGAGTTCCGCCGTGCTTACTGGCATTTGGATTTCTTCTGGGGATTTGGTGGTATCGATCATGTCCAAGCAGCAGAAGGCTATCACTTCCATGATGAAACGACCAAAGCTGACTCTGCCTTGATTGCTGGCAAGATTACTGGTGACAAGCATCCATTTGTGGAAGCATACCAATTCTTGAAGGCCTACGTTGATGAGACAGGTGCACCAGTAGAAGCAAAATATACCATTCCAGCGCCAGCACAATTTTACTTTGAATTGATTCGTGATGCTGAGCACGTTGAAAAACTCAATAGCATCTACCCTGACTTTGAAGAACTGCGTGCTGACATCAAGGCAGCTTACCTTCAAGTTATTGCTGACTTGGTTGCGGCAGGGCTTAAAACCTTGCAAGTGGATGACTGTACTTGGGGTACCTTGGTTGATAACAATTTCTTGGCAGCTTGGGGCGCTCTCACAGGCAAGACGGCAGAAGAAGTTCGTACAGAACTCGGTCATCTTTTCTTGACCCTCAACAATGACGTTTATGAAAATGTCCCAGAAGGACTTTTGGTCAATACACACGTCTGCCGTGGGAATTACCACTCAACATGGGCAGCGTCAGGTGGCTACGATCCGATCGCTAAAGAACTTTTTGGCAAAGAAGCGGTGACTGAATACTTCTTGGAATTTGATAATGACCGCTCAGGTGGCTTTGAACCTTTGGCTGAAATCACAGATGGCAAAGTTGCGGTTCTTGGTCTCATTACTTCAAAAGAAGGAACTTTGGAAGATAAGCAGGCAGTTATTGACCGTATCCGTCAAGCAGAAAAAATCTTGCCTTTGGATCAACTCTGGCTTTCTACTCAGTGCGGATTTGCTTCTACCGAAGAAGGCAATATCCTGACAGAAGCAGACCAATGGAAGAAATTGGCCTTGGTGAAAGAAGTGATTGATGAGGTGTGGGGATAAGAGCACATTCTCATGATAAGATAGCAAGAAGCCGGAAATTTTTTCCGGTTTTTTGTTGTTATGCTCAATGAAAAATCAAACTCACCCTGACAAGTCATACTCAATGAAAATCAGATGACCACAGTTTGTATCGGCAAGATGCAGCTGGGACTCTGTTCCGCTGTTGTTTTAAGTAAACAAAGCTGAAAATCAAGACAAGAAGGTCTGAGGAGTGTTAACATAAGACCGACAGTCAATTCATAAGTAAACTATCCTTAGTCAGAAAGCTACCTTAGCCTGCTTGACAGGTAGGAAAATTTTCACTAGACTGGTAATATGACTAAAACTCCGATACTTTCCTTGCAACAAGTGACACGCATAGCTTTGCTGTCCGCTCTTTGTGTGGTTTTGCGCTATGCCTTTGCCAGCTTACCCAATGTGCAGCCCATTACCGCTATCTTTTTGCTTTGGGGTCTGCTCGTCTCCCTGAGGGAGAGTCTGCTCATCATGGCAGTAACCATGCTGGTATCGTCCTTTCTCTTGGGCTTTGGCCCTTGGGTGTTCTGGCAGATTTTGGCCTTTGCGCTGGTCCTTTTGCTTTGGCGGTGGTTGCTTTGCCCCTTGTCCCAATTCTTGGCTACCCTAGGTATCAGCGAATTGTTCAGCCAGTCTGTCTTTGCAGGACTGATGGGCGTGGCCTATGGTGTCATCATCGACAGCTGCTATGCTCTGCTCTATGGCATGCCCTGGTGGACTTATGTCTTAGCAGGCGCTAGCTTCAACCTAGCCCATGCCCTCTCAACATTGCTCTTTTACCCCCTACTATTCCCCATCATAAGGAGATTTTCACATGAAAAAAACACTTAGCCTGCTTGCCCTACTCTTATCTGTCCTTTTTCTGACGGCCTGCGGCAATAGCACAGCTGATTCGACCAAGACTTCCCAGTCATCTAGTGCGGGAACCGTACGCCTCATTGTCAAAGAGGGTGATAACACGACTGACGAAAAAGTCAGCTTTCAAAAGGGAGATACGGTCATGGATGTCCTCAAGGCCAACTATAAGGTCAAAGAATCTAAAGGCTTCATCACGGTCATTGACGGTGTCGCCCAAGATGAGGAAAAAGGTCTCTACTGGATGTTTGATGTCAATGACGAACTCGCTCCAAAAACTGCCAACAAAATCAAAGTCAAAGACGGTGACAAGATTGAGTTCTACCAGTCAGTCTATAAAGGATAGATAAACACGATACCCAACAAGCTGCCCCAAGAACAGAAAGCTTCTGCGAGCAGCTTGTTTTTTGATGGAAAAGTTTCATCTGGACCAAGCGAAGTGAACCGCCTGCGTTCACGAGCAGTCTGTCGTGATTTTTTCTGTATAGCCAGAGTTCAAAGTCAGTCTGTCGTGATTCTTTCTGGGCTGCCAGAGTTTAAAGTCAGTTTGTCGTGATTATTTCCGAACCGCCCTAGAGCGTAGGTGGTCTGTCGCAATTATTTCTGAACTGCCATAGTACATAGTCAGTCTGTCGTGATTCTTTCTGGACTGCCAGAGTTCAAAGTCGGTCTGTCGTAATTATTTCCGAACCGCCCTAGAGCGTAGGTGGTCTGTCGCGATTTTTTCTGGATAGCCCTAGAGCGTAGGTAGTCTGTCGCAATTATTTCTGAACCGCCTTAGAGCGCAGTCAGTTTGTCGTGATTTTTTCTGAGTAGCCAGAGTTCAAAATCAGTCTGTCGCGATTTTATCTTGGCTGCTAGAGTACATGGGTAGGGCTGTTCGGTTGTACTGGAATGAGTCAGCGATATGGTGATATTTCAGTAAGTGATTGGTAGTGGGATGTCAGGAAAGGGTGCTCTTGGATTCTTGTGGGTGTAAAAGAATTTACTGAGGTTATCAGTGTCATTAGATACGGCAAAAGGGTGGTCATTTGATTAAAAAAATAGTAAAATAAACTTAATCAAAAAGGAGATAATGAACGTATGGAAATCCTGCAAACCCTTGCGGCCGTATATATATATATATATATATATATATATATATTAGCGCTTCGCGTCTAGGCAACTTAAAATCGAATCACTTAAGTAACCTGCCAGTTTTCTGTCAGGTTTTTTGGCTTACCCCAAAAAGGGAGGTGCTTGACCATGACTGAAGCCCTCTCTCAAATGACCATTGATCTGGAACAGATTAAGACAGAAGCGCCTGACTTGCTTGACATCTGCCAACACCTCAAAAGCTATCAAACCCGACTGTTAGAGGTCAGCTTTGATATGGAAAATAGTGAGGAGTTTGTGGCACGTTGTAGCAGCGAATTTACCAAAGCTGACGACCTCTTGCAAGGCTATCTTGCCATTGTGAAAAATCCTGATCACTACCATAATGCCCAACAACGTCTGGCAGATGCCCACTTGAAACTAGAAGCCATTGACAAACACCTGCTTGGGCTTGTCCGTCACATCAACGAAGATGACCTCCACGATTTTGAGGTCAGTATGCGGATGGTCACTGCTGATTATCAGTCCCAAGAAGAGACGACCAAAGAGCTACAAATCGAAAAAGACCTCATCACTCAGTTGACCCGTGGGGAGAGCCAGTGGACCTATCGCCCAGATATCCGTAACATTGAAGATTTGTGGGACAATTTCTTTGCCAAATTGGCAGAAAACAATGTCCGTCTCTTGGCAGACCACCCATTGACAGACAATGAAAAGTACCAAATTAAGAACCAACTTAATTTTGTCAATTTTTACGAAGCGGCTAAATGGATTTCAGGTGAAAATGGAATTGCCAAAGTTCAGGTGCAGCGAGAAGATGCTAGTTTGGGTACTATTCGACTAGAAGTCCTCTGGCGCTCCAATGTGGCTGGTGGCAAGTCCTCCTATGAAGTGGTCAATCAGATCGTTACAGGAGGAAAGGGGCTTCGCCAACGCCGTGGAGACGTCACCTTGCTCATCAACGGCCTCCCCATGATTCAAATCGAACTCAAATCACGCTCCCATCCTTTCAAAGATGCCTTTCGACAAATCCAAAAGTATGAAAAAGAAGGTCAATTTCACGGTATCTACTCTAGCCTACAGATGTTTGTCGTCTCAAATGTCAATGACACCCGCTATATCGCAGCAGCCAAAGAATCAAAACTGAATGAGCAGTTTTTGACCAAGTGGGTGGATAAGGACAATACCCCACAGCCCCATCTCTTTGACTTTGCCCGCTCTGTCCTCTCTATTCCCCGAGCGCATGAGATGATTATGCAATACTCAGTAATTGATGACGATAAAAAAGCCTTGATATTACTTCGACCTTATCAGGTGCATGCCATCGAGGCTATACGAGAAGCCAGTCGTAACCGCCAGTCTGGCTACATCTGGCACACCACAGGTTCGGGTAAGACCCTAACCTCTTATAAAGTCTCACGTAACCTCTTGCAGATTCCGTCTATTGACAAGACCATCTTCGTCATTGACCGCACGGACTTGGATCAGCAGACCACATCCTCCTTTCTCTCTTATGCCGAAAATGATATGGTTGATATTGACGAGACGGATGATACCAGACATTTGGTGAAAAATCTCTTTTCAGATGAACGGCGAGTGGTGGTTACCACTATCCAAAAAATCAATGCCATGATTCGCCAGTTTGACGAAGGACGTCATGCCAAGCAGTTCCATCGGATCAAGCACCTCAATCTCGCCTTTGTCGTAGATGAGTGCTACCGGGCGGTCACCCCAGAACGCCAACGCCAGCTGAGTCAGTTCTTTGTCAATTCGCTCTGGTATGGCTTTACAGGAACTCCCATCTTTGAAGAAAACAAACGTGAACAAAAAGGTGACTTGCCGCAAACAACTCAAGAACAGTACGGCGACTGCCTGCACCAATACACTGTCAAGGAAGCCATCCATGATAAGGCTGTCTTAGGCTTTCAGGTGGAGTACAAGACCACTATGCCTCACTTAGCAGAAGATAGCATACCAGAGGAAGCTTATACAGATGAGAGGCATATGCTCAAGGTCTTGGACAGTATCTTCAATCACTCCAAGCGTAAACTAGGGATTGATAATGGGGTCGGTAAGACCTACGATGCGATCTTGACTGTCAGCAGTATCGCCCAAGCGCAAGCCTATTACCGCCTGATTAAGGCGGTCAAAAATGGAGAGACACCCCTCACCATCTCAGAAGATGTCAAAAAAGTCCTACCCGACTTTCCCAAAATAGCCATCACCTACTCCATTACTGAAAATGCCGATGGCTCTTTCACCAATCAAGAAGAAATGCAAGATAGTCTCAATGACTACAATGCGATGTTTGGGACACACTTTAGCATGGCCAATATCAAGGCCTACAATGCCGACCTCAACGACCGCTTGGCTCGAAAGAATGACCGCTATGCCTTTCGTGAAGAACAATTGGACATGGTTATCGTCGTAGATAGGTTACTAACAGGCTTTGATGCGCCTTGCTTGTCAACGCTATTCATAGACCGTCAACCCATGAAACCGCAGCACTTGATTCAGGCTTTCTCAAGAACCAACCGTCTTTTTGACGACTATAAGAAGTTTGGTCAAGTCGTCACATTCCAAAGCCCGCAGCTCTTTAAGGAAAAGGTTGACCAAGCCTTGAGCCTTTATTCAAATGGAGGGGAAAATAGTGTCCTAGCTCCTGACTGGGAACAGGAAAAGGCAAGATTTCTTGAAAAAGTTCACAGACTTTTGGAGATTGCCCCAAGTCCTGACCAGACCCCAGACCTTGATGTGGCGACAGACCGAGAGTTAAAAGACTTTGCCAAAGCTTTCCAAGAATTTGACAAACTCTTTGCCTCGGTGCAAGTCTATACAGACTATGACCAAGACAGTCTCCTGTCAGAAATTGGACTTAGCCTCGAAGATATCGAAGACTACTCAGGGCATTATCAAAATGTTATCGAGGAAATCAGGGAGCGTCGCAAGGCTGACCCCGATGATGAGAGTCAGATCTTAGACATCACCTACGAGTTAGAATCCATCCGGACTGATGAGATCAACTACCACTACATCCTCTCTCTCATCCAATCTCTTATCGAGCGCCGTCAGACCACTATCCCAGAACGCGAAAAAGAGATGGTGGATAACTATATCGCCGATCTGGACAAGACCAATCCAAAACTCTCCCAACTCATCGCAAACATGTGGAAAGATATCCAAGCCAATGCCGCCAGCTACCAAGGCCAATCAGTCGCCCAGAAATTGGATGACATCATCGACCAAACTATCCAAGACAAGGTCCATGAAAAAGCTAGCTACTGGCATGTGGGCGAAGACGAACTCCAATTTGTCGTGGACAATTACCGCCAAGGAAAAGACAAGCAAATTGGAGAAAAAGCCATCACCGACTCCCAAGACTATCAAGCCTACAAAGATGCCCGAGGTGACCAAGCCCTCAACAAACTCAAGTACAAAAAAGCCCTCAAAGAGGACTACCTTAGCATGATCGCAGAAGACATCTTGCCATTGAGGGGGAGGTAGAGATGGATAAACTATTTATTATCGGAAATGGGTTTGATCTGGCACACGAATTGCCAACCAGTTATTATGATTTCAAAAGTTGGATTTTCAATCAATTAAAGTTAACAGAAACTGAAAGAAATGAGTTTGAAACAGGCGCCTCTTTTATTAGTGATTTTTTATTACCGCAGTTAATGACTATGCCTGACGGTGGGGAAGAATTTCTGAAAGATGATATTTTTAAGTTCTTTTTCCGATTGGTATCTCAATTAACAGATGGTGATTGGAGTAATTTTGAATCGTCACTTGGAGAGATAGCTGACTTAGAAATTGATGTTAATACTTTTTATGATAAAGATGGTGACTTTGATCATTTTAAAAATCAGTATTATTTAGAAGATTTGAATAACTCACTAATAAACGCAATACATTATCTAAAGAACGATTTATTTCCAAACTGGGTTCGATCGCTACCTGACACGAAGCAATATCTTGAACTTCAGCCTATTAAAAAAACAATTCTTGATAACAAAAATAGTCAGTTCTTAACGTTTAACTACACGATGCTATTAGAGGAAGTGTATCAAATATCGGAGGAAAGAATTTGTCATATTCATGGAAGTATAGTTGATGAGCCATTTATTTATTGTCATGGTCAGATTGTGTTACCTGATGATGAACCAGAATTTTATAGCGATTTGACTTATTCGATGAATAGATTACAAAATGCACTAAAAAAACCAGTTATTGAGCAGTTAAACAATCATCAAATGTTTTTTGACAAACTGAAAGATATAAAGGAACTCTATGTAATTGGTTTTAACTTGACCGATAGTCATACAGTGGATAGACCATACTTTGAGGAACTTTTTGAAAAAGTCCCTAATATAGATATCTATATTGATTCATTTGCCAAGTATGATGAGTATAAAATCAAGAGAACTTTGAATGATTGGGGAGCTAAGAAAGCTTATCAACTGAGGTTTATTGATACAGATACAAATACAGTAGTATAAAGGAGATTAAATGAAAACAAACAATAATATCCCAGCCTATCGTTTTCAAGGCTACACTGACGCTTGGGAACTGCGGAGATTTTCTGAGTTAGCAGAAATTCGTAGAGGACTAACATATTCCCCTACAAGTATCAGAAAAGAAGGTGTCAGAGTGTTACGCTCTTCAAATATTGATGAAGATACATTTATATTTGGAGAAGATGATGTTTTTGTAGATAAATGGGGAGTAAAAATTCCATTGGTCAAAGAAGGTGACATTCTGATAACTGCTGCGAATGGTTCTAGCAGACTAGTTGGGAAACACGCAATAATTAAAGATTTACCTGCAAATTCTGCTATACACGGTGGTTTCATGTTGTTAGCTTCTTGTCGAAACCCAGAGTTTGTCAACTCACTTATGAGTTCTGCATGGTATACCAAATTTATTAGCCTATATGTTGCAGGTGGAAACGGAGCTATTGGAAACTTAAATAAAAATGATTTAGATGAGCAAAATGTTTTGGTTCCTAATCCAAAAGAACAATCCGCCATCGGCACTTTCTTCTCCACTCTGGACCGCCACATCACCCTTCATCAGCGTAAGTTGGACACACTCAAGGAGCAGAAGAAAACCTATCTCAAACTCCTCTTTCCAGCCAAGGGACAAACCAAACCAGCCCTCCGCTTCCAAGGCTTTGAAGACGACTGGGAAGAAGTGAAGTTGGGGGATGTTTTGGTTGAATATAACAGGAAATCTGAGATTGAAAATCAATTTGAATTACTGAGCTCTACCAATAGTGGAATAGAACCACGGTCTGGACGTGTGAGTGGAGAAAGCAATATTGGATATAAAATAATAAAAAAAGGAATGGTTGTCTTATCACCACAGAATTTATGGTTGGGGAACATTAATTACAATGCTAAATTTGAAATCGGGATTGTATCTCCTAGTTACAAAGTATTTAATATAGATGGTCCTAATGAACTTTTTTTGGTTACCGTGTTACGATTACCACAAATGTTCTTTGAATATGCTCAAGCCTCAGTTCAAGGTGCTAGTATTGTTCGAAGAAATCTCGATTTGGATTTATTCAGTACAATTGCTATTCCCCTTCCCCACCCTCCCCGAACAGGAAGCCATCGGAATTTTCTTCCAAACCCTTGACCAAGAGATGGCTCAGGTGGAGGACAAGTTGGCTAGCTTGAAAGAGATGAAAAAGACTCTCTTGCGTAAGCTTTTTGTCTCGTGAGGGATGAGGAGTTATCACGCTTTACCCATGTCTAGAAGTCCGTCGGGAGCTTTTCTGGATTGCCTAAGTTCTCAGGCAGTTCGTCGGGAACTTTTCCAGCTTGCCTAAGTTCTCAGGTAGTCCGTCGGGAATTTTTCTAGCTTGTCTGAGCCCTCAGGTAGTTTGTAGGAAACTTTTCTGAACTGTCTAAGTTCTCAGCTAACTTGTCGGGAAATTGTCTCATCTCCCTAGGCCCTCAGATAGATGATTTGGCTAGTTTTTCTAATAGCCAGTAAATGTAAACTCAAAAAAACAAAAAAGAAAGAAGATGATTATGAAAAAATATAAGATCACAAGCCTTGAATTAAGTAAATTGGACCACGCCAGCTTTTCTCAGTTGATGACAGAGAGCAGCTCTGCTATTGACAGCTTCGTCAAAAAGAATAAAGACCTGCTTTACGTGTCCAAAAATGAAGCCCTCAAACCTCTTTTGCAAGACTTTCAGGCAGGCTTGCACCGCTCTCGTGCCAGTCAGGTCAGTGACAAGCTAGAGGAGGCTGATAAGGGGCGTGATGCAGCCTTTATGACCTTGACTAGCTTAGTGCGTGCCTTTTCCCGTGTGAGCGTCCCAGAGACTGCGGCAGCTTACCAGCGTCTAAGTGACTTGCTCAAAAACTATAAGCAGGTCGCTGCAGCCAGTTATGAAAAAGAGACGGAGGCCATCAGCCATCTCCTCGGTCAACTAGCCAAAGAGGAGTACCAAGCAGCATTGACCACCCTCCATCTCTACCCCCACTATGACGAATTGCGTCGGACACAGTCAGTCTTTGCCCACTATTATGTTGAACGGCTGCAAGAGCAAAAGACCGTGGTAAAAAGCAATAGCAAAGCACTTCGTGCCGAGATGCAGGAAATCTATGAGTTCCTAGTGGACTTTACCGCCATCAATGCCTATGCTTACCCAGAAAAGACAGGGCTTGCAGATCTTAGAGACCAACTCAACACTATCCGTAACCGCTACAAGGTCACCCCAACTAAAAAGCCACAAGAGGCCAAGGACGATCTTGACCAATAATTGACACCCCCTTGACACTCAATGAAGCACGCCCTTGATGAGATGCTCACCGAGTGTCAAAAACGACACACTAAAGCTAGAAAGAGAAAGTACATGACACAAACAGATAATTCCACTAGCCTCTTTCAATCCCTTTGGAACGCTGCCGATATCCTGCGTGCCAGCATGGATGCCAACGACTACAAATCCTACCTTTTGGGATTGATCTTTTACAAATACCTCTCAGACAAGCTCTTGATGGCTGTCTGTGATAACCTCGATGAACCTTTTGATAGCCTATCCCAAGCACTGATGGTTTATACCGAAAACTATGCTGATCCAGATGTCAAAGAAGACCTGATAGACGTCCTAGAAGATGAACTTGGTTATGTCATTGACCCAACGCTCACCTTTGCCAGTCTTGTCAATAGCATTCACCAAGAAAGCTTCCAACTGGAAGACTTGGCACAGGGCTTTCGTGACATTGAGCAGAGCAATGAAGCCTTTGAAAACCTCTTTGAAGACATTGACCTCTACTCGAAAAAACTAGGCACCACTCCACAAAAGCAAAATAAAGCCATTGCGCAAGTCATCCTCGCCTTAAACGACCTTGACTTGGCAGGCCACAATGGGGACATTTTGGGCGATGCTTACGAGTACCTGATTGGCCAGTTTGCCAGTGACTCTGGTAAGAAAGCGGGAGAATTCTACACCCCACAAGCCGTCTCTCACCTCATGACCCAGATTGTTTTTAGCGGACGAGAAAATCAAAAAGGTTTTACCCTCTACGATCCAACTATGGGTTCGGGGTCACTCTTGCTCAATGCTAAGCGCTATAGCCACCAAGCCTCAACCGTGTCTTATTTTGGTCAGGACAACAAAACCTCTACCTATAATCTGGCGCGCATGAACATGATCCTACACGGGGTAGCGACAGAAAACCACCACCTACGTAATGGAGATACCCTTGACGAAGACTGGCCAAACACAGAGCCGACAGACTTTGATGGGGTTGTCATGAACCCACCTTACTCACAAAAGTGGGCAGCAAGCCCAGGCTTCTTGCAAGATGCTAGATTTGCCCCATACGGTGTCCTAGCACCAAAATCCAAGGCAGACTTTGCCTTTCTCTTGCACGGCTATTACCATCTCAAACATAATGGGGTCATGGCTATTGTCCTGCCGCATGGCGTTCTTTTCCGTGGCAATGCCGAGCAGAAAATCAGAAAACACCTCCTCGAAGAAGGTGCCATTGATACCATCATTGGTTTGCCAGCCAACATTTTCTACAATACGAGCATCCCAACGACCATTATCATTCTCAAGAAAAATCGTACCAGCAAAGATGTTTTCTTCATTGATGCCTCAAAAGAATTTGACAAAGGCAAAAACCAAAACGTCATGACCGATGACCACATTGCCAAAATCTTAGCAACTTATCGTGATCGTCAAACAGTGGATAAGTTTGCTTATCTGGCAAGTTTTGAAGAGATTGTCGAAAATGACTACAACCTCAACATTCCTCGCTATGTGGATACCTTTGAGGAAGAGCCTGTCGTTCCATTGACAGAACTTGCGGACAAGCTAGCTGAGACAGATAAGGAAATCGCTGAAACCACAGCGAAACTTGAAAGCATGCTTGGTCAGCTAGTCGGTACCACACCAGAAGCACAGGCTGAGTTGGAGGATTTCTTAGCTAATACTCTTCGAAAATCAAAATTATCCGTTGTCAACTTGCCTTGATGAACTCAAGTTCTATCGTCGGCTTCGTTTCCTAGGCTACTTTTGATTTTCATTGAGTATAAGTTACAATGATGTAGCCTTCAAAACCAAAAGAACCCTGAGATTTTGTCTCAGAGTTCTTTTATTTTTAGAGCAGAGCTTCAATGTCCACCACCATCTTTTCAGGTTCGGACTTGGAGGAGAAGCGCTGCACCACATTGCCCTCGCGGTCGATGAGAAATTTGGCAAAGTTCCATTCGATACGTTTGCCTAGCAGACCGCTTTTTTCTGACTTGAGCCAGTCATAGAGAGGGTCAGCTTCCTTGCCATTGACCTTGATTTTGGCAAAACGTGGGAAAGTTGTCTGGTAATTGAGGCTGCAAAAGGTATTGATTTCCTCTGCGCTACCAGGTGCTTGACCAGCAAACTGGTTACAAGGAAAGTCTAAGATGACAAATCCTTGGTCTTTGTAGGTATCGTAAAGTTTTTGAAGCCCCTCATACTGCGGTGTAAGCCCACAACCCGTTGCCGTATTTACAACGAGCACAACCTTGCCAGCGTATTGGCTAAGCGGGCTATCACTGCCATCTTGAGCCTTGACAGTAAAATCATAAAGATTAGGCATTTTCAAGCTCCTTTGTGTAAGCAATAATCTGGTCAACGGTGTCGCTTAGGAATTGGATAGTGTCGCGCAGCGGTTTATCCGTAGAAATATCAGCACCGATGAGAAGGGCGGTGTCTAGTGGTGTACGGCTGCCGCCAGATTTGAGGAAGTTGAGCCAGTCGCTAGCACCATTAGGATTATTTTTGAGGTTGAGGTAGCCAGCCGTTGAGATGACCAGACCAGCAGAGTAGGTGTAGCTGTAAAGTCCCATGTAGTAGTGGGCTTGACGCATCCAAGTCAAAGCAGCATCGTCGTCGATTTCCACCGCATCACCCCAGAATTGGCTTAAAACTTCTTTCATGATATTGTTCAATTGCTCAGCACCGAAGGTTTTACCCTCCTCAATCAAAGTATAAACTCGGCGTTGGAAGGCAGCTTCTAACAGATGAGTGATGAAGTTGTGGAAATAGGTATCAGTCAAGCGGTGGGCAAGAGCGAAGCGCTTTTGACGAGGGTCATCCAGCTGACGCTCCAAATAATCGCTGAGTAGCAATTCGTTAAAGGTTGATGGAGCTTCCACATAGTAGGTGGACATGTGAGCGTTGAAATAAGACTGATGATTGTCCGAGAAGATGAATTGGCCCGAGTGACCAATTTCGTGAATAAGGGTATAAACATCAGACATGCGACCAGTCCAACTCATGAGGACATAAGGGTGAACCTTATAAGGATCGGCAGCGTAGCCACCAGAGTCCTTGTTGGCATTCGCAGCAAAGTCCACCCAGCGCTCGCTTTGGTAGCGGGCAACCTCTTGGCTGTATTCTTGTCCCAGAGGTTCCACTGATTTCATGACCAAATCATAAGCGTCATCAATGGTGACATCAGGATTTAGCTCATCATCTAAGTCCAATTTCCAATCGGCAAAAGTCATCTTGTCAAGGCCATTGACCTTGGCAACGTGTTTGAGATAGCGTTGAGCAACAGGGGCAAACTCTGTCATAATCAGGTCAATTTGACGGTCAAACATGGCACGATCAACTTCTTGATCCGCTAGAAGATAATCAAAAACGTTGTCGTAGCCGCCCATGTCAGCGAGAATTTTCTCAGACTTAACCTTAGCTAGATAAGCAGCTGCAGCAGTATTTTGATGTTTACGCAAACCAGCTGAGAATGAACGAAAAGCCTTCTCACGTATAGCGGCATCGTCATGATTTTGATAGAAATTTTCATAGGTTACAAAAGAGTTCTTATAAGTCTTTCCATCCACCTCAAAATCTTCCATGGCAAAATCACCAGCTCTCATCTTGGTGTAGATATCATAAGGTGCTCCTAGAACCTCACCAAGATTAGTTAAAGCTTTTTCAACATCAGGGCTGATAAAGTGTTCTTTTCGGATTTTAGCCTGACGAATGGCAGAGCTAAAGTAAGGATTTTTCTCCAAAGCATCAAGAACAGCCATATCCGCAGTGGCTAAGGCTGTATCAAAAAAGCTGAGCGCCACACTAGCCTTGGTAAAGAAATCACCGCCAGCCTGAGCAATCTGGGCAAATTCTTCATTGCTGAAATCGGTGGTCTGTGGCATGAAAGCATAGTTGTTGATGTGACTCATCTCAATATAAATCTGCTCAATTTCCATCAGAGCAGCTGTAAACTCTTCCACACTGTTCAAGTTGTTTTCATAATTTCGCTTGAAAACATCAATGTCGGCTAAAGTTTTTTCCATAGCCAGTAAGAAATCTTGGCGATCTTTGTAGAGGGCACTTAGATCCCAAAGTTCATTTTCAGGAAATTCAGAGCGTTTTTTTAATTCCATATATAGTCTCCTTTGCTTGCTAGGCTTGCTGCCTAGTCAATGTCATAATATCAGTATATCAAAAAAATAAGTAGAGGTAAAAAAGCAGGGCATGCTAAGCTAAATTTGAAAAAACAAAGAAAAAATCAGAAAATTTATAAAATACTAGACAATATTCCTTGTTTCGGGTTACTTTTTCGGGAAAAAGTGGTATGATAGAAGGGTAAGCTAAAAATGATACGGAATTTAAAGCATTTTTTGGCTAAATCGTTATCATTGTTTAGTAAAATAACTTGTTAAAAGCTAAAGCACATCATTTTTGAATGATGGCAAAAGCTTGGTCTCTTAATGAAGGAGTGATTGTGTGACCGTCAAAAAGTTAGAAAGCAGCAATAATCAGGCTATCATCACTGAAGAAGTCAGTATTTTGAAGAAAATGCTAGAAGAAATCACTCGCCAAATGGTTGGCGATGCTTCTTTTGCTAAAATCGAAAAAATTATTGACCTCTCTGCTAAGGAAGATGATGTTCAGTTAAATGACTTGATTTCTCAATTGACTAATGAAGAAATGGTTATTGTTTCTCGTTATTTCTCAATTTTGCCACTTTTGATTAACATTTCAGAAGATGTTGACTTGGCTTATGAGATTAACTATCAAAACAATACCAAGGCTGATTATCTAGGAAAAATGTCCCTAACCATTGATATGGTGGCAGAGCAGGAAAATGCCAAGGAGATTTTAGAACATGTGAATGTCGTTCCTGTTTTAACAGCTCACCCAACACAAGTTCAGCGTAAGACCGTTCTTGAATTGACGAATAAAATTCATGACCTTCTTCGTAAATATCGTGATGTGCGTGCGGGTGTAGTCAATGAAGAAAAATGGCACACAGATTTGCGCCGTTACATTGAGATCATCATGCAAACGGATATTATTCGTGAGAAGAAACTCAAAGTAAAAAATGAAATCACTAACGTCATGGAGTATTACAACTCTTCATTGATTCAGGCCATTACAAAATTGACAGCTGAATATAAAAAATTGGCTGCCGATAAGGGACTTGAACTAGACAATCCGACACCTATTACGATGGGCATGTGGATTGGAGGAGACCGTGACGGAAATCCTTATGTAACTGCTGAGACTCTTCGCCTTTCTGCCACTGTTCAAAGTGAAGTCATTATTAACTATTACATTGAAAAGTTGTCAGGGCTTTACCGTACTTTCTCACTGTCAACGACTTTAACAAATATCAGCCCAGAAGTTGAATATTTGGCTGCCCAATCTAGTGACAAATCTATCTACCGTGAAAACGAACCTTATCGTAAGGCTTTCCATTACATCCAGTCCAAACTCATCCAAACCTTGATTGGTCTCAAAGTGGGTGGTTCTAGCTTGGCCTCTCGCATTGATGGCAATGAGGTCTTTGCAGATGTTAACACGGGTGCAAACAATGCAGGTGTGGTTGCACGTTATGTTCAGAACAAAGTGTCAGAGGTGGCTTCTGAATTTAGCGAGGAAGATTTACCACGCTATGCCACAGCTCAAGAATTCAAAGAAGATCTCCTACTCATCAAGAAATCTCTCTTGGACAATGGCGATGATGCCCTTCTGACAGGGGATTTGAGTGAATTGATTCAGGCCGTTGAAGTCTTTGGTTTCTATCTTGCAAGTATTGATATGCGTCAGGATTCTAGCGTACAAGAAGCCTGTGTGGCTGAATTGCTTAAGTCTGCAAATATTGTTGATGACTACAGTTCTCTCTCCGAAGAAGAAAAATGTGCTATCCTTCTCAAAGAATTGGAAGAAGATCCGCGGACACTTTCCTCAACAAATGTTGAAAAGTCAGAACTTTTGCAAAAAGAATTGGCTATTTATCAAGTGGCGCGTGAGCTCAAAGACAAATTGGGCGAAGAAGTGATTAAACAGCATATTATCTCACATACGGAGAGTGTGTCAGATATGTTTGAACTTGCCATCATGCTAAAAGAAGTTGGTCTGATTGACAAGGAAAAGGCTCGTATTCAGATTGTACCGCTTTTTGAAACCATTGAAGATTTGGATAATTCACGTGGTATTATGACTCAGTACCTTGACTACGATATCGTCAAGAAATGGGTGGCTACAAATCACAATTATCAAGAAATCATGCTTGGATATTCTGATTCAAACAAGGATGGCGGCTATCTCGCTTCAGGTTGGACACTTTACAAAGCTCAAAATGAATTGACACAAATCGGTTTGGAACATGGAGTGAAAATCACCTTCTTCCACGGCCGTGGTGGTACTGTTGGACGCGGTGGTGGACCTTCTTATGAAGCCATTACTTCACAACCTTTTGGTTCTATCAAAGACCGCATTCGTCTGACTGAGCAAGGTGAAATCATTGAAAATAAATACGGTAACAAGGATGTGGCCTATTACAATCTTGAGATGCTGATTTCAGCAACTATTGACCGTATGGTGACGCGAATGATTACTGATCCAAATGAGATTGATGATTTCCGTGCGACTATGGATGGTATTGTAGCTGACTCAAATGTCATTTACCGTGATCTTGTCTTTGGAAATCCTCATTTCTACGATTATTTCTTTGAGGCTAGTCCTATCAAGGAAGTTTCCAGTCTGAACATTGGCTCACGTCCAGCAGCTCGTAAAACGATTACTGAAATTTCAGGACTGCGTGCTATTCCTTGGGTGTTCTCATGGTCACAAAACCGTATCATGTTCCCTGGATGGTATGGTGTTGGCTCAGCCTTCAAGCATTATATTGATGCCGCAGAAGGTAACTTGGCCAAATTACAACACATGTATGAAAAATGGCCATTCTTCAATTCGCTCTTGTCAAATGTTGATATGGTCTTGTCAAAATCTAACATGAGCATCGCCTACCAATACGCACAGTTGGCTGAAAGTCAAGAAGTTCGTGATGTGTTCAAGATTATTTTTGAGGAATGGAAACTGACTAAAGAAGTCATTCTAGCTATTGAAAATCACAAGGAGTTGTTGGAAGAAAATCCATCTCTTCGTGCTAGTCTTGATTTCCGTCTTCCTTACTTCAATGTCTTAAACTACATTCAGATTGAGCTGATTAAACGTCTACGCCATGATGGGGTAAATGAGGACTACGAAAAACTCATTCATACCACTATCAACGGAATTGCTACAGGACTTCGCAACTCAGGCTGATTCTATCTAGGCAGACTTATTAACGAAAACTATTTAAGAGGCTGGATGATTCCAGCCTTTTTTTGTACAGACAAAGTATCAGTGTTACCTTTCCTCTTTTAGAAATTATCAGTGGTGAACTTAACAGCCTGTTCCCCGAAAACTAATACTCAATGAAAATCAAAAGTAGCCTAGGAAACGAAGCCGACGATAGAACTTGAGTTCATCAAGGCAAGTTGACAACGGATAATTTTGATTTTCGAAGAGTATAAGAAGACGTAGAGTTTTATGGTGGGAGCGGGAAAGAACTCAACAGGTAAAAAGAGAGTTCGTCAACAATTTTTCGTTTCAAGTTGTTGAGCTGAAACAGTCTATTCCCAGACTGTTTCACTCCCGCCCCCCGCACAGGTCCAAAGGTCCGGGGAACCTCTGGAGGTTGGAAATGAAGCGAACTCTGTTCGCATCAGTCGTAGAGGTCAAATTTGGAGTGTAAAACACGAATTGCTGAGATTTGCTTCGCAAACCTTATCTCCAACCTTTAACAGTCCACTGGACTGTTAAACCCAATCAACCACTGCGATGAGATATTGACACGAACTTTGAGAAGCGCTGCTGGGCTTTTTGTCCAGCCTCTAAGTTCGTTTTATGTGACTCGCTCAATCTGTTAAAATTTGTCTGATTTTGATTGTCATCAAGTGTTATTATTTTTAGAAAATTTCAAAAAAATATTGACAGACTCTAAAAATCCAGCTATAATAATCTCAAATCAGAAAAGTAGCAGTAAGAAGTTTTCAGGGAGCCTGCGGTTATTGTGAGCAGGTAGCGGGTGATTGTGAAATTGGGCTGATAGTAAAGAGTGAAGATAAAACATATTTTTCAGGTAGGCACCCCTTATCGTGCGACTCCTTGTTTGAGGAGGATGAGATGACGAGAAATAGTTCTCGTTAAATGAGGTGGCACCGCGTTAGGCAACTTAAAACGCCCTCACACAGTTTTTTCTGTGTGAGGTTTTTTGATGTCAAAGTCTTATGGGAAGTAACTCTTTAAAAGTGAGACTATAATGTTTTCAGGGCGGCAGTCCTTACCATGCAACTCCTTGTTTGAGGAGGATGAGATGACGAGAGCTAATTCTCGTTAAATGAGGTGGCACCGCGCTAGACTAACTAACGCCCTCGCACAGAGCTTTTTTCTGTGCGGGGCTTTTTGCTTCTTTGGAGGAATGTTAATGTTTAAACGATGGCGACTGTTTTTCTAAATTATAAGGATTTCAGATATAGTCTTTAGTTTAGTTTGTTTTGTAGCATTAAATAGGAGTTGGTGCTATGGTATACCGCAAAATTTTCTGTTTATAACTAAAAGTAAGCTGAAAAATTAACGAATGAGAAAAACGAAAAGGAGACATAAAATGGCAGAACAAATCAGTAAAAAAGGTTATTTTGGTGAATTTGGAGGTAGTTTTGTACCTGAACCCATTCAACATTTATTGGACGAACTGGAAGATGTTTTCAATCGGTATAAGGATGATCCAGAATTTTTGAACGAATATCATTATTATTTAAAAGACTACTCAGGTCGAGAAACACCACTTTATTATGCGGAAAGTTTGACCAAACATTTGGGTGGGGCGAAAATCTATCTCAAACGTGAAGATTTGAATCACTTGGGTTCTCACAAACTAAATAATGTTCTAGGTCAAATTCTCTTAGCTAAACGTATGGGCAAAACCAAGGTTATTGCTGAGACAGGTGCGGGTCAGCACGGTGTAGCCACTGCAGCTGCGGCAGCGAAATTTGGTATGGCCTGTGATGTTTACATGGGAGCAGAAGATGTTAAACGCCAACGCCTAAACGTTTTCCGTATGGAGATGATGGGGGCAAAAGTTTATGCAGTGACTGCGGGGACGGCAACTCTTAAAGAAGCTGTTGATGCAGCCTTTGAAGCATGGATGTCAGACTTGGATGCTTTCTATGTTTTGGGTTCAGCTGTTGGTCCTCACCCTTATCCAACTATTGTTCATGAATTTCAGAAGGTTATCAGTGAAGAGTCACGTCATCAAATTTTAGAAAAAGAGGGACGTCTGCCAGATGCGGTAATTGCCTGTGTCGGTGGAGGCTCAAATGCGATTGGTGCCTTTTCACAGTATGTTGCAGATAAAGAAGTTACTTTGATTGGTGTTGAGGCTGCTGGGCATGGGATTGACACGGATAAGCATGCTGCGACAATGACCAAAGGAACTGTAGGAATTGTTGATGGAATGAAGACTTATGCTCTTTTTGCAGATGATGGTAGCATTGCTCCTGTTTATTCAATTTCTGCGGGTCTTGATTATCCAGGAGTTGGCCCAGAGCATGCTTTCTTGAGAAGTTCAGGGCGTGTAGAATACGTCCCAGCTACAGACGATGAAGCAGTACAAGCTCTGCTATTGCTCTCAAAAACAGAAGGGATTATACCAGCTATAGAGAGTTCTCATGCCATTGCTGAGGCTGTCAAGCGTGCTCCTAAAATGGGCAAAGATCAAATTATTATTGTCAATATTTCGGGTCGTGGCGATAAGGATGTAGCGTCAATCGCAGATTATTTAGAATCGAAAAATGATTAAACCTTTCAGAAAAGTAGTCTAAGGTGGATTTCAGAAAGCTTGTGGGCGATGGGAACAAGTATCTGACTTTGATGAACATTGGGCTGAAAGAGGGATTGGGGATAAACAATAGTCCTCAGGGTGGCACCCCTTACTGTGCAACTCCTTATTGGAGGAGGTTGAGATGACGAGAGCTAATTTTCGTCAAATGAGGTGGCACCGCGCTAGATTAACTAACGCCCTCGCACAGAGTTTTTTTCTGTGTGGGGATTTTGTTTTTATTTGGAGAGTGACTGTATGAAAAATATAACGGAGATTCGTCATGCGATTGATCAAATAGACCAAGGATTAGAACCTGTATTCGCAGTTCAGCACTTCTATCTAAGGCTAGTTTTTGAGCTACTCATCGTTAGTTTTTTTTCAAAATACAGTCAGTATTCCTCAAAAAACTGCCTTGATTAGCGAAAAACGATCTCTTATATAAAAGCACGTTACTTGTGAATACAGGTTCTTAATTCTTCTTTTGGCCAAGCGTCAGCGTTTAGTTGAACAAGCTGGGCGGTTAAAAATAAGAACGATATCCGAGTTGTTCAGGTAGCTGACAGGGTATCACAAGTTCTTGCTAGTCGGCGATAGGAGGCTGCTAAAGCCCATTTGTCTCCAGATGTGGCTGAGAAAATTTGGCGTTCAATGATTGAAGCCTTCACCGAGCTTGAAATGACAATTAATAAAGACAATTGATGAAAGGAAATTTCTATGAGAAAAATTTTACCAGCAGACACCTTGACACCTATTCTGGCTTATATGCGTGTGCAAGGTGAGCACAAGATCATCTTGGAGTCTATTCCACGTGAGAAAGAAAATGCCCGTTTTTCCATCGTGGCTTACAATCCTGTCTTTGAAATTATCTTTAAAGAAGGAGTTCTTTATGAAAATGGCAAAGCTGTGGAGCAAGATCCCTTGGATTATTTGAATCAAATAACGATAAAGGGCATTAGCTCAGAACTCCCCTTTGCTGGTGGTGCCATTGGTTTTGTCGGCTATGACATGATCAGTCTTTATGAAAATATCGGAGATATTCCAGTAGATACTATTGGAACACCAGATATGCACTTCTTTGTTTATGAATCTTACTTGATTTTCGATCATAAGAAGGAAAAAATTTACGTCATAGAGGATAACATCTACTCTGGTCGTGATAATGATACGGTGCGCCAAGCTCTTGGTCAAGTTATCACAGACTTACAGACGCAGGCTTCCAATGAATTTACACCGCAGGAACTTCATGCTTTGCAATTTTCCAATCATATCGAAAAAGAGGCCTTCACTGAAATGGTAGTCAAAGCAAAAAAGCTGATTCGTGAAGGTGATATGTTCCAATGTGTCATCAGCCAGCGCTTTTCAGCTGATTTTGAAGGTGACCCTTTAGATTATTATCGCAATTTACGCATCACTAATCCCTCCAATTACCTTTATTTTTATGATTTTGGGGATTATCAGGTTATTGGTGCCAGTCCGGAGAGTCTTGTTTCGGTAAAAAATCGAGTAGTAACCACCAATCCAATTGCAGGCACGAGACCTCGTGGTGACAGCGAGGAAGAAGATGTAGCTCTGGCTAAGGATTTGGTTTCAGATATTAAGGAAACAGCGGAGCATCGCATGTTAGTTGACTTGGGACGTAATGATTTAGGAAAAATTGCTAGAAATGGCACTGTCAAGGTAAGTAAGTACATGGAAGTTGAGTATTTTCGATATGTGATGCACCTGACCAGTGTGGTCAAAGGAGAACTCTTGTCGGCCTTATCGGCTGTTGATGCGCTTAAGTCAACTCTGCCAGCGGGTACTGTATCAGGTGCTCCTAAAATCCGTGCCATGCGTCGCATTTATGAATTAGAGCAGGAAAAGCGCGGCATCTATGCGGGTGCCATTGGTTACTTATCTGCGACTGGGGATATGGATTTTGCCATTGCTATTCGCACTATGATTTTGAAAAATCAAAAAGCCTATGTGCAGGCAGGTGCTGGCATTGTTTATGATAGCTTACCTGAAAATGAATTTTACGAAACCATCAACAAAGCCAAAGCTATGACGAGAATAGGAGATACACGATGATTTTACTGATTGATAATTATGATTCTTTCACTTACAATTTGGCACAATATTTAGGAACATTTACAGAGGTCAAGGTTTTGCGAAATGATGCTGATGCTCTGTATGAGGAGGCCGAAAGAGCAGACGGTTTAGTATTTTCACCAGGCCCAGGCTGGCCAGCAGACGCAGGCAAGATGGAAAGCATGATCAAGGACTTTGCTGGCCGTAAACCCATCTTGGGAGTTTGTTTGGGACACCAAGCTATTGCTGAAAGTTTTGGTGGAAAACTAGGGCTCGCTAAAAATGTCATGCATGGCAAACAGAGTTTTATCTCTCTTGAAACACCATCTCCTCTCTTTGAAGGGATTGACAAGGAAGTTCCCATTATGCGTTACCATTCCATTGTTGTGGAAAAAATACCAGCAGACTTTGAGGTTACTGCTATTACCACAGACGATCAAGAAATCATGGCTATTCAGCATAAACATTTCCCCATCTATGGCTTGCAGTACCATCCAGAAAGTATCGGTAGTCCAGATGGATTGAAAATGATTGAGAATTTTGTAAATTTAGTCAAACATAATGCTTAGACTCAATGAAAATCAAAATCAGACTAGGTGACGTAGGTGAAGACAGAACTAGAGTTCATCAAATCAGGTCAACACCGTTCGAGGTTGATTTTCGAAGAGAATTCATAAAAATCTGAGTTTAAGTAAGAACCTGTATCTACAGTTCAGCATTTCTATCTAAGGCTAGTTTTTGAGCCACTCATCGTTAGTTTTTTTTCAATATACAGTCAGTATTCTCTCAAAAAACTGCCTTGATTAGCGAAAAGTGATCTCTTATCTATAAGCACTTCGTTTGTGAATACAGGTTCTAATAACGCGAAACAGAGGAAACATTTTTTACATCATGAAAGGAAGACGTCAATGAAAGAAATTTTTACACAAATCTCAAATCGACAAGACTTATCAGAAGAACAAGTGGAAGCTCTTTTTGATAAAATCTTGAAAAATGAAGTATCAGAAAGTCAAATTGCTGCTTTTCTTATAGGACTTAAGACTAAAGGGGAGACTGCTGCTGAAATTACTGGTATTGTTCGAGCTCTTAAAAAGCACGCTACCCTTTTACCTGATTCTTTTGAGGATGCTATGTGCAATTGTGGGACGGGAGGGGATCAATCCTTTAGTTTTAATATTTCAACAACAGCTTGTTTTATCTTAGCGGCAGGTGGGATTCGCATGGCAAAGGCAGGCAATCGTTCTGTTTCTTCAAAATCAGGTTCAGCAGACGTCTTAGAGGCGCTGGGTATCAATGTTTCCGCTGCCCCGAAAACCCTATCAAGAGCACTTGATGAAGTTGGTCTCGCCTTTATCTTCGCCCAAACCATGCACCCAGCCATGCGCTATATTGGTCCGGCAAGAAAAGCTCTAGGGATTCCAACAGTCATGAATATTGTCGGTCCTTTGGCCAATCCTTTGGATTTGGAGTCGCAACTGATGGGGCTTTACCGCAAAGACTTGCAAGAAATGGCTGCTCAAACCATGAAAAAATTAGGACGTAAACGAGCTATTATCATCACTGGACCAGACAACATGGACGAAGCTGCGCTTTATGGTACCAATACCTATACACTATTAGAAGATGGTCAAATTAGTCAGCATAACTTTACCTATGAGGACTTAGACATGCCAAAGGTAGAGTTAGCAGATATTGTTGGAGGTGATGCCAGGGAAAATGCGGATATTTTACTTAGCGTTCTCCAAAATCAAGCTAGCCCTTACCTTGAAACAACGGTTCTAAATGCTGGACTAGGATTTTTTGCCAACGGTAAGACTAACACCATCAAAGAAGGTGTGGCACTAGCTCGCAAGCTACTAGCAGATGGGTCAGCTCTAGCTAAACTCAGACACTTGCAGGAGGTACAGATATGAGCAAAAGTTTTCTCCCCACAATCTTAGAACAGAAAGAAAAAGAAGTGGCTGGCTTGCCGATGGAGGAGTTGAAGTCACTTCGTCAGACTTATAAATTTTATGATTTCCTAAAAACTCACCCCAATAAACTGCAACTAATTGCTGAGGTAAAAAAAGCTAGTCCGAGTTTGGGGGACATCAATTTGGATATAGATATCGTCACTCAGGCCAAAACCTATGAGGCAAATGGTGCTGCGATGATTTCTGTTTTGACAGATGAATTGTTCTTTAAAGGTGATATTGATTATCTACGACAAATCTCCTCACAAGTGTCAATTCCGACCTTAGCCAAGGATTTTATTATTGATGAAAAGCAGATTGTTCGTAGTCGAAATGCTGGAGCAACGGTAATTTTGCTGATTGTGGCGGCCTTATCAGAAAAGCATCTCAAGGAGCTTTATGACTTTGCAACAGGACTTGGTTTAGAAGTTTTGGTTGAGACTCACAACCTGCCCGAGCTAGAGGTCGCTCATCGTATTGGTGCGAATATTATCGGTGTTAATAACCGTAATCTTGTGACATTTGAGACAGATATCAATACTAGCTTGGAACTTTCCACATATTTTAAAGGCAAGCCTGCCTACATTTCTGAATCAGCCCTATTTACAGCTGAGGATGCGGCTTTGGTGGCGCCTTACTTTAATGGTATTTTAGTCGGGACAGCCCTAATGACGGCTGATAATGTTGCTGAGAAAATAAAGGAGTTGCAGATTGACAAGGGTTAAAATTTGTGGTCTGTCAACGCTAGAAGCGGTAGAGATGGCAGTTAATAGCAGAGCAGACTACATTGGTTTTGTTTTTGCTCCAAGCAGGCGACAGGTGAGTTTGGCGCGAGCTAATGAACTTGCGAAAGTAGTTCCTGAGGCTACAAAAATCGTTGGAGTATTTGTATCACCTAGCCTTTCGGAATTAGAAGAGGCAATTGCTAAAGTTCCATTGGATATAGTACAAATTCATGGAGACTTTCCTGAAAAAGACTTGTCTAAAATCTCTGTTCCTGTCATTCGAGCCATCCAAATCAGAGATGATGAACCCCAGCTTGACAGCGCAGCGGATTTCCTGCTCTTTGATGCTCCAACAGCTGGCTCTGGTCAGGCTTTTGACTGGCACTTATTGGCGGAGAAGGAGATTAGAAAACCCTTCTTTATCGCAGGCGGTTTGACAGCAGAAAATGTGACAGAAGCGCAAGCTCTTTTTCAGCCCTATGCGGTGGATGTTTCGTCAGGGGTGGAAACCAACGGTATCAAGGACTTAGACAAGATTAGACAATTTATAGAAAGAGTGAAAAAATGACCTATCAAGAACCAAACCAACATGGATTTTATGGACAATTTGGTGGACAGTTTGTCCCAGAAACGCTGATGACAGCTGTGATTGAGTTGGATAAGGCCTATCGTGAGGCTAAGGCAGATCCAACTTTCCAAGCGGAATTGGATGATTTACTGATTCATTATGTAGGGCGTGAAACCCCACTGTACCATGCAAAGCAGCTGAGCAAGTATATCGGTGGTGCCCAAATTTACCTCAAACGTGAAGACTTGAACCACACTGGTGCTCATAAAATTAATAACGCCCTTGGTCAAGTGTTACTGGCCAAGCGCATGGGTAAGAAGAAAATCATTGCTGAAACAGGTGCGGGTCAACACGGTGTAGCAACAGCCACCGCAGCCGCTCTCTTTGACATGGAGTGTACCATTTATATGGGTGAAGAAGACGTTAAACGTCAGGCGCTCAACGTCTTTCGCATGGAGCTTTTAGGTGCTAAGGTACATAGTGTGACAGATGGTTCACGCGTACTCAAGGACGCGGTCAATGCAGCCCTGCGTGCTTGGGTGGCGGGTATTGATGACACCCACTATATCATGGGCTCTGCTCTTGGCCCAGCACCTTTTCCAGAAATTGTCCGAGATTTTCAATCGGTCATCGGTAAAGAATCTAAACGTCAATTTACGGAGATGACTGGAAAAGTCTTACCAGATGCGGTCATGGCATGTATTGGTGGTGGTTCAAATGCTATCGGTATGTTCTACCCCTTTGTCAATGATGAATCTGTTGCCATGTATGGTGCAGAAGCTTCTGGTCTGGGACTCAATACTGATAAGCATGCGGCAACTTTTGCTAAGGGGCGTCCAGGTATCCTCCATGGTGCCTTGATGGAGGTCTTGCAAGATGAACATGGTCAAATTATGGAAGCTTTCTCAATTTCGGCAGGATTAGATTACCCTGGCGTGGGGCCTGAACATTGTTATTTCAATGAGATTGGTCGTGCGACTTATGATTCTATCACCGATGAAGAAGCGCTTGAAGGTTTTAAACTCCTCTCACGTTTGGAAGGCATTATCCCAGCTCTGGAGTCAAGCCATGCCATTGCCCTAGCACAAAAGGTAGCAACGAAAATGACACCAGACCAATCTCTTATCGTTTGTTTATCTGGACGCGGTGATAAGGATGTTATGCAGGTCAAAGAGCGTTTTGAAGCGGAAGGGAAGTAAGATATGACAAAGACATTAACAAAACATTTGCAAGCAATTAAGAATAGTAAGCGTGGGATTTTCGTCCCTTATATCATGGCTGGCGACCATGCTAAGGGGTTAGATGGGCTTTTTGAGATTATTACTTTGTTGGAAAATAGCGGAGCTTCCGCCATTGAAGTCGGTATCCCATGGTCAGATCCAGTTGCCGATGGTCCTGTGATAGAGTTGGCAGGACAGCGCAGTCTAGCTAAAGGTGTCAATCTGGCAGCTATAGTCCAAAAATTGCAGGAGCAAAAAACAAAAGTTCCCCTTATCATCATGACCTACATTAATCCCGTCTATCAATATGGTATTGAAACATTCATCAAAGATTTAGTGGACACTTCTGTCAAAGGCTTGATTATTCCTGACTTACCACATGAACATGAAGATATGATTAAGCCTTTCTTGGAAGGAAGCGATATTGCACTTGTGCCACTTGTTAGTCTGACAACGGGACTTGACCGTCAAAAACTCTTGATTGATGGGGCAGAAGGATTTGTTTATGCAGTTGCCATCAATGGGGTTACTGGTAAGACAGGAAATTATCGAGATGATTTAGACAAGCATTTGGCCAACTTGACTGCCCATGCTGATATCCCTATTTTGACAGGATTTGGCGTTTCCACAGAAGAAGATATCGAGCGGTTTAATGCTGTTTCTGATGGAGTTATCGTAGGTACGAAAATCGTCCAAGGGCTTCACGATGGTAAAATTCAAGAAGTGACAGACTTTGTTGCATTTGGCTCTCAATTTGAGAAAAAATAAAAAGCTGATATTGAACTGTTCCTATGGTTAGACGTAAGATCTAACGAAAGATTCAGTTCAATTCAGCTTTTTATAGGATTAAATCGTAGATGAGTTTGAAATTGAGTAGAGTCAAAATGATAGCAATCAGATAGCCAAGGAAGGTGTTCCAACGGGCATTGACAAATTTTCCCATGATTTTAGGATTTGAAGTGAAGTAAACTAGAGGGAAGATTGAAAATGGTAAGGCAAGTGATAAGAAAACTTGTGAATAAACAATAAGTTGATCTAAAATGGTTTCCTTACTACCATAGAGCACTGCAGCAATGATGACCGGCAACAATGCTAAGAGTCGTGTGACCAGACGAATAAGCCATTGTGGTAGCTTGAAATGAAGAAATCCTTCCATAACAATTTGTCCAGTCAGTGTTCCTGTAATGGTTGAATTTTGACCGCTGGCTAGCAAAGCCACAGCAAATAAGGTTGATAGCAGCCCACTGGCAACACTACCAGCAATGGATGAGTCGCGTAGCGCATTGTACATCTGTGAAAAAGCACTGATATCACTAGCGTGTCCGTAGAAGAGGGAGGCTCCCAAGATGAGGAGTAAGGAGTTGACGATAAAGGCCAGACTCAATTGAAGATTGGAGTCCCAAGTCATAAAGCGTACGGCTTCTGTAACTGAATCAAGGTCCTTGTAATTAACTTTTCGTGTCTGTGAAATAGAGGAATGTAGGTAGAGATTGTGTGGCATAACAGTTGCTCCGATAATCCCCAAAGCCAGTGTCAGTCGGCTGTTGGCCGCTGTTTGTCGCAAATCAAAGATAGCTGAGTTGGGAAGGTAGCCATGTAAAATCCCAGAGAGGCTAGGTTTGGAGAGGAGAACCAGATAAATGAAAATCCCTAGAATGGTTAAGATCAAGGTTGATACCACAGCTTCAATTTTACGGAAACCTAACTTCATCAACGACAGGAGTAAAAAGACATCTAAAATGGTAATGAGAATGGAGAAAAGTAGTGGCCATCCAAAGAGTAGGTGAAGAGCGATCCCAGAGCCAATGACTTCAGCTAAGTCAGTTGCCATGAGGGCTAACTCGATAACCACAAAGAGTAAATAACGTAGCCATTTAGGAAGGTGGGCAGCTGTTGTCTGAGCCAAATCTTGACGAGTAACAATACCTAATTTTCCAGCCATTTGCTGTAACTGCATGGCAATGAGGGAAGAAATGAGGATGACGGACAATAAAAGGTATTTATAACTTGCGCCACCAACGACACTGGTAATCCAATTCCCTGGATCCATATAACCAACGGCCACTAGAGCTCCGGGGCCTAAAAAAGCACCGAGGGTTTTGAAAAAACCTGCATTTTTAGGGACGTTGACACTTTGATTAACTTCGCTAAGAGATATTTTTCTTTGTTTCATATAAATACTTCTTTCTGACAAGAAGTATTATAGCAGAAAATAGATTATTTGTTAAGAATATTTAAAAATAAAGTTAGGTATAGTTAAAAACAAATAATGCTAATCACTAAATAGCCGAAAAATAAAAATGGTACAAAAGGTAGGCGTTTAGTTTGGATAAAAAAGCAGGCTAGAATAGCTGACAGGGAGGCTAACTGAACCACCCAAAGGATTTCCTGAAAGCTAAGGAATAGTGAAAGGGTTGCCAGATAGTAAAAATCTCCGCTACCGATTTTCAAGTCAACCAGCTCTGCCATGACTCCGAATAATAAGAAGCATAGAGCTAGACTGTTAATCCCGGTAAAAGGTAGTGCCACTAAACTTGGAATGAGCCAGACGAGGAGAGGAAAGGATTGGTTTTGCCAATCATAGAGACTGAGTGTCAAGCTAAGGCAAATAATGAAAACTTGGCTGCCACTGAATTGCCCGCACCAAGCTAGATAGAAAACGATGCCCAAAATGGTCTCAAGAGCGACGTAGCGCCAAGGAATCTTCTGATTACACCACCGACAGCGCGACTTGTTGATAAGTTGTGAGAAGATGGGGATTAAATCTCTGACTTGCAGACAGTTTCCACAGGAATCGCAATGACTTTGTGGATAAAGGATAGATTTTTCGGGAAATCTATCCACAACCAAACCAATAAAAGATCCAAAACTGGTTCCTAAGAAAAAAATAAGTAAATTTGCCATACCTATTTATTCGAAAGTTTCAAGCAGAATGTTTGATTTTTAGTAAAAATAGACCTAACCCCACTTGTCAAGTCAAGTGCAACAAGTTCATTGATAACTAGAGTTCCAGAGGTTAAGCTGTTTGGGCTAGCCCAAACAAAATATTTGCGGTTTTATACTTGTGAAGTCGTCTAG
>NZ_KB904472.1 GCF_000380105.1 Streptococcus orisratti DSM 15617 | reverse complement strand
TATAGGCCCAGCCTCCTATAATGCGGTGAGTATCTTCTTCAGGCATATTAGCTAAAGCGTACTGAACCTTCATCGAGCCAAGAGAATGTCCGTAGGTTTTTATTTTAGCATTCGGATATTTTTTTAGAATATCATTAAAGGCCTTGGAAGCATCCTTTAGCTGAGCGGTGACATTTATTTTAGAAGGGTTAAGGATGTTATAGGCCATCCCCGCATCAGCCTTTAGCCAATCATTAAGAACATCGGTATTAGTTATTTGTTCAGATTGGGAGAGGGAGGACCTTGTTTGGTCTGGTAGCCCAATTGGAGTGGTACCGGAGGTCAGGATACGAGTCCAGTCTATCTTATAATTGCCAAACCCAGTTGACCCACGAAAGAGAACAGTAACCTCTGAGACTTCTTTGGGATCTTTGTCATATTCCTGTTCAGAGACAACCGCATAAACTTGCTCACCATTGCCATGTTCGTTATCGTAGACTTTGGAGACACGACCTATATTCCTTCCATTTTGAGTGTAAACACGAGCATTAGGAGACATTTTCTCGTTATATTCCGTCATTGCAATTTGTAGATTGATGTCATTTACGTAATGTTTACTAGGCATTATTCTTTCTCCTCTAATATATCAGATAATTTAGGAGACATAATGTAATATGCGGAAGAATAGGTCCCATCCTCGTTATCAATCAAATTATAGCTAACATAAAGTTTTTTATCGTTGTTAAATGTAACTGTTACCATAAGTCCTCCCATAGGGTTATATTTTAGTTCTGAAGTATCAATCTGGTAAGTTTTTACAGTACCTTTATCAGTAAAAGCTTTAGGATCTTCCTTTCTCAAAAACTCCTCGTAAACTTTCTTTGCTTCCTTACTTGTCGCAATCTTGACCATCTTCTGATATTCTTGTTCTTTTTTGACTTGATGTTGATGTACCATATAAAATATTCCTCCGCTAATGAGACAAACTAAAGCAATTGGCAATAGCATCTTCCAGATGTTCTTTTTCATTTGTTCTCCCTTATAGTTGGTTTTGTTATTAAATTAGAAATAGGTTGCTAACATTATAGCATAATGTCCCGTAGAAGAACCATATTCGCATCAGCCTTTAGCCAATCATTAAGAACATCGGTATTAGTTATTTGTTCAGATTGGGAGAGGGAAGACTGTGTTTGGTCTGGCAGCCCAATTGGAGTGGTACCGGAGGTCAGGATACGAGTCCAGTCTATCTTATAATTGCCAAACCCAGTTGACCCACGAAAGAGAACCGTAACCTCTGAGACTTCTTTGGGATCTTTGCTAAATCCCTGTTTAGGGACAATCACATAAACTTGCTCACCATTGCCATGTTCGTTGTCGTAGACTTTGGAGACAATACCTACTGTGTCATCATACTGGGTTTTAACAATTTTATCTTCATGTAAATCTTTATATTCCGTCATTGCAATTTGTAGATTATCTTCGTCAATATATTTTTTACTCAGCGCTTTTACTTTCTTCTTTTATCATTCTATAAAGTTTTCCTGATAATGTGTAGGTGCCTGACTTAAGTTTTCCATCATCATCTTCAATGATGGAGAATTGAAAGTCCAAGTCTTTGTTGCCATTTACATAGACTGTAACCTCCATTCCTCCCATAGGATTGTAGTAAAGGCTTTTTGTATCAACATGATAGGATTTGATGACACCTCTTGGAGTCAATGCCCGGGGATCATTTGCTTTCATATGCTCTTCATAAATCCTCTTCGCTTCCTTACTTGTCGCAATCTTGACCATCTTCTGATATTCTTGTTCTTTTTTGACTTGATGTTGATCTAGCATATAAAATATTCCTCCACTGATGAGACAAACTAAAGCGATTGGCAGTAAAACGAATAGTCGTCTTTTCTTCATTTCATTCCCCTTATTACGTTATTTTATAAATAAATTAGACTTTCTAATTGACTTATAAAATAACATAAATTTTCTCACAGTTTTTAGAAGTGCCATATGACTCCTCCTCAAACCGGTGGCCTTGAAAATTATAACCATCTTCCAAACGATCTAGATTGCTGTTATGCTTTTTAATCTCCGCATCCAGTTAATCAACTTTTCTACTTAATTCGCTGACCATTCTTGAAACTTCCCTGCTAAGCTGGCATCTTTGGCAAAGGCATCATTAACACCAGCCTGAATGTTAGCCTGTAAATCCGTGTAAGCTTCAACTGAAAAGGCAACACTTTTCTGTACAAATATTATAAAGTGTTGCCTTTTCAAATTAACCGCTGGTACTAGTAATTGTACACATCGAGTCATATAAAACCTTTACTCAGGTTAATTCTAATATCTTACTTGAGTTATCAAATTTGTTAGTAGTCTTACAAAAATCTTATTAAAGTTACTTCTACTGTGCCCTTAACAAGAGAGCAAGTTTAAAAATCTCTTATCTATTTTTCTCTGCTTACTAAGATATCACCTATCAATACTTGCAAGTTCTTCTCACGAACAAGGTCTGCTGTGCCCGCAATGTAATCCTTGAAATGTTTGGTCTGACAATGGCTGTCATAGGCTGCTTGGTCAGCGTAAATCTCGTAGAAATACCAATGGTCTGGTTGTTCTTTGTCACGGCCTGCGTACATAAGTAAGACACCATCTTCTACTGCCATACTGGTTTTCATCTCAGGTAGAACAATATCTGAAAAAGCCTGATTGTCTCTGACAACCACATGAGCTAGACGGACAGAGAGTTTGTTTCCCTTTGTCACACGCAGGGCTTGTGGTTTTTGTAGTAAAATTTGGGCGTCCAAGCTGATGACTTCTCGGCTAATCAAGGCTTGACTTGCTACGGCTGCAAAAGCCTTGAAATGATCGGCTGCCACATGTTCTTGATAAGCAGTTTCATCTGCGTAGACCTCTACGACCACCTGCTGTTCTTTGTGACCAGATACGTGATTGACAAACATGGCTAATGTACCCGACTCCTGTTGGATAGAGGTTGTCAAGTTGGTGTAGCCGACCTTGTCATAGTCATCTTGGTAGTTTAAATCTAGTCCTAGCTTGAACAAGCGAAAAATAGGTTGTGTCATCTTATAATCCTCCAAATAATCTCTCAGCATTGCCATAAAAAATTTGGTCTTTTTGGCTTTGGGTTAATGGCAGAGCTTCTATGGCTTCTCCAATAATATCAGTCGCGCCAGCAGGCATAATACCCAGTGGGGCATCTGTCCCAAAAAGCACACGATCCACTCCGAAGAAATCTACACAAAGTTCCAAAGCTTTGCTATTTCCAAGAAGAGCCGTATCAACGTAAAATTTGCGAAAATCCGCTGCTTGCTCAGCAGGCAAAATGTGGTCAATCCGCCCTGCAAAATAAGGTGCCATAGCTCCCGCATGATGGATGATAATTTTAAGATTTGGGAAATCTCGGAAATAACCAGCTTGTACAATCTCTAGCATGGCCTGAGTCTGCTCATACTCCCAACTGAAAATAATATTATTATCTGGCTTGCGCGGGTCAAAGACAGGATGCAACCAAATAGGTACATTGTGCTTAGCTGCCGCTTCAAAGATAGGATGAAAGTCAGGATCAGCCAACGACTTGCCCAGATGCCGAGTAAAAAGCTGAATTCCCAGAACTTCCTTGTTTGGCAGAACAAAGTCTTCAATTGTTCGAACAGCAGCTGGAATGTTATTCATGGCTACCATGGCAACCGCACCAGCAAAAATATCGCTATTATCTCGTACCGCAGTCAAAAGCTCCTCATTGGCCTTTTGCACTAAGAGTGCAGCCATTTTCCCAGCCATATAATCCTCAGGATTGGCGTTGACATAGGAGATAATCTGCTTGGTATTCTTTGGCATGGTCGCACGGCGCTTTTCCATATCAGTTAGGACAGGATTTTGAATAAAGGGCATCTTGGCAGGCAGATCCCTATCCAGCATGAGCATTTTTTCATAGAAATCAGGCAGTAAAATGTGGGCAAAAATATCGATTTTCATCATGTGTTGTCTCCTTTTAAGTGGAAGTGGAAAGAACTCAATAAGTCTAAAAAGAATTCGCTTCACTTTCAAACATCTAGGTTCGGGCTAAAATAGTCCACTGGACTATTTTACTCCCACCCCCGCACAGCTCCAAAGGTTCGGGGAAACTTTGGAGGTTGGAAATGAAGCGAACTCTGTTCGCATCAGTCGTAGAGGTCAGATTTGGAGTGTGAAACACGAATTGCTGAGATTTGCTTTGCAAATCTTATCTCCAACCTTTAACAGTCCACTGGACTGTTAAACCCAATCAACCACTGCGACGAAATATTGACACGAACTTTGAGAAGCGAGGCTGGACTTTTTGCTCAGCCTTGCTGTAGTCTTGATAATAACTTACCATCTTAAGAAATCTTTTTGATATTCTTCAAAAATCAAAGTCAGATATGATATTTTCCAGACACCTAAGTAACAGTGTCGATTTCTTCCTCTGATGTATGTCCCTTTCTTTAAGATGTCTCAGTTTATTCTACCATTTATAGTTAACTATAAGTCAAGGAAAACGTATAATTTTATTGTCGTAATGCTAAATCATCACCATTTCACAAGCAAACTTTCTCTTAGATAATATTTTCAGATTTTAGCCTTCTATGATGACAGCATTCGTGATACAATAGTCAGTGATATAAAAACACAGTTGCAGTTGGTAGTCTGCAAGCAGTATATAACCAGAGAGTATTTGCTGCCAGTAACCTTCCCTCCGGGTCGTCCTTTATCAATTTTGTACTTTAGGAGGGGACTTTCATGAAAATGACAGTCTATTTTGATGGGGCTTTTTGGGCAGCTTTGGTAGAATGGCAAAGCGGAAAAGCCTATTTGGTTTACCGCCATGTTTTTGGTAAGGAGCCAAAAAACCATGAGGTCTGGAACTTTATTCACCAAGATTTACAAGGTATCATGACTAGGCAAGAGCGTCTGATAGGACAAATAAGTAGCTCCGCTATTGTCCCAAAAAAGAAAAAGCGAACCAATCCCAAACGGATGCAGCGAGAAATCAGTAAGGCCAAAAACCAGTCTGTCTTGTCTACAAAGGCGCAACTAGAACTTCAGAAAACCCACGAGGCGCTGAAAAAAGAGCGCAAAACCGACAAGCGACAGCGTAAGGAAGAAGAAAAGGCCAACAAGTTTGCCCGCAAGCAAGCCAAGCGACATCAAAAACATCGTGGTCATTAAGACCGAGAAAAAAAGGGAACTTCAAATCCCAATGTCATCAAGTTAACTAACCTATCACATTTTGTGGTAGGTTAGTTTTTTATGTTACACTAAAAATCATGCTAAACCAGATTAAATCGTATTTATTTGACAGTATCAATGACGTTGTTTCTGATGCCGACCAGATTGTGCTTCATCCCGAAAAAGATTTTATTCGGAAAACTCATCTGACTATGAAAACCACGATTCAAGCTATTCTTACCATGGATGGCAATACCTTAGCCAACGAGTTACTTGTTTTGTACTTGCCGATCTCTCAATCTGCCTTTGTTCAACGACGTTATCAGATTAAACATCATGCTTTTAAAGCACTTTTTAGGGATGTTACTCCTAAGATGCCGATTATTCTCCAGAAAAATTAAAAGATCTCTATGCCTACAGATGGGGCATAGAGACCAGTTTTCGTGACCTAAAATACAGTATCGGTCTGACTCATTTTCATGCTAAAAAGAAGGAAGGGATTCTCCAAGAAATCTACGCTCGCTTTATCAATTTTAATGTTTGTAAATGGCTAACCTCACACGTTACCACTAAAACACCAAAGCTCAAAAAAACTTATAAGATTTGTTTTCAGACGCTATTTATGCCTGTCGAAAATTTCTTAGAGACAAACTCACTTCCTTCCAATTAGAAACCTACATTGCCAAGCACCTATCTATTATTCGACCCAATCGAACAGCACTACGCTCTAGTTTTCCTAAGGTTAATCTTGCGAAAGAAAGTCAGATTTGTTGATGACTGATTTCCGCACTGCTCTTACATCTTCTCTTCTAATTCCACATCTGGATATTTATCTGCAAACCAGCGGAGCGCAAAGTCGTTTTCAAAAAGGAAAACAGGCTGATCAAAGCGGTCTTTAGCTAAGATATTTCGGCTTGAACTCATACGTTCGTCAAGGTCTTCTGGTTTAATCCAACGAACAGTCTTTTTCCCCATTGGTGTCATCACAACTTCAGCATTATATTCATTTTCCATACGATGTTTGAACACTTCAAACTGCAATTGACCAACAGCACCAAGCATGTATTCACCAGTTTGATAGTTTTTATAAAGCTGGATAGCTCCTTCTTGCACCAATTGCTCAATTCCCTTGTGGAAGGATTTTTGTTTCATAACATTTTTAGCAGCCACTTTCATGAATAATTCAGGTGTGAAAGTTGGTAGTGGTTCAAATTCAAATTTCTTCTTACCTACGGTTAGCGTGTCTCCTACCTGATAAGTTCCGGTATCGTACACCCCAATAATGTCACCAGCGACAGCATTCTCAACATTTTCACGAGATTCCGCCATAAACTGAGTGACGTTTGAGAGTTTGACACTTTTTCCAGTACGGGCAAGGTTAACAGCCATGCCACGCTCAAATTCACCTGAAACAATGCGAACAAAAGCGATACGGTCTCGGTGGCGTGGATCCATATTGGCCTGAATTTTGAAAACAAAACCTGAAAAATCCTTATCTAGTGGGTCAATAACCTCATCCTCAGTCGTCTTGTGTCCATGTGGTTCTGGAGCAAATTCTAAGAAGGTGTCAAGAAAGGTCTGCACCCCAAAGTTGGTCAGGGCTGAACCAAAGAAAACAGGGGTTAAATTTCCCTCAAGGATAGCTTCTTTGGAAAATTCATTTCCAGCTTCCTCCAAAAGTTCAATATCCTCTTTGACCTGTTCATAGAAAGGATTATTAGCAAAAATCTTGTCCCCATCTTCAATGGACGCAAAGCGTTCGTCACCCTTATAAAGTTCTAAACGTTTATTGTAGAGGTCGTAAAGACCCTCGAAAGATTTTCCCATCCCGATTGGCCAGTTCATTGGATAGCTTGCAATACCAAGCACTTCTTCCAATTCTTCCAAAAGATCAAGTGGCTCACGACCATCACGGTCAAGTTTATTGATGAAAGTAAAAACCGGAATATTCCGATGCTTTACAACTTCAAAAAGTTTCTTAGTTTGTGCCTCAATACCTTTTGCTGAGTCCACCACCATGACTGCCGCATCCACCGCCATCAAGGTACGATAAGTATCTTCCGAAAAGTCCTCATGCCCTGGCGTATCCAAAATATTAACCCGCTTTCCAGCATAGTCAAACTGCATAACAGATGATGTCACTGAAATGCCACGTTGTTTTTCGATATCCATCCAGTCAGACTTGGCAAAGTTCCCAGTCTTTTTCCCCTTGACTGTACCAGCCTCACGAATTTCTCCCCCAAAGTAGAGCAATTGTTCCGTAATTGTCGTCTTACCAGCATCCGGGTGACTGATGATGGCAAACGTACGACGTTTTTTTATTTCGTCTTGAATTGTCATTTTCTTTTCCTTTTATTTTGTTAATAGCAGAGCTTACTTTTAGTGTTTTCCACCTAAAAACTACATTGGATTACTCCTTGATTTTAGCATATAAAAAGAACCGTCTACACAGCTCTTCTTATTATATCGGAAAATACCTGCTTTAGCAATTACCAAAGGTTGCTAAGATAAGAACCTATTTAGCAACTAGACTTTCTTTTAATTTATCATTGAAGACTTGATTGACTAAAATCAGTAAAATGGATAAAACGAAAGAAACTAAAGCATAGTTAAGCATAACATTATGAATATTGATAATAGGACTTCGCTGTAAAAAACCATAATTACCACCTGTTAGTGCATTCGCAACAATTAACAGTAAGTTTAGCCCAAAAGTAGATAGGATAATCTGTTGTCTGGTCAAAAATGAAGTTTTCTCGTCATTTAGTCAGTACACCAGAGAATTAACAAAAAGAGCATAATGACCAATTAAGTAAGAAAACGTAGAAAGATGCCAAAATGGATAAGGATCAAATGAAGGTACAGTTAGTGCCAGCGTTGAGCCACACATGCCTAATAAAGCAAAATAGCGCTTATAAGCTATTTGGGAGGGCAGTAAAAGCAAGGATATTATAGCTATCCGACAATGATAGAGGGGCAAACTTTCCGATAAGGGAATGTGACAACAAGCATACCAAACATATAAGAAAATAACTTGCACCCACTGGATACCTTGGAAAAAATGTTGAAACCTCTTCTTTTGATGGTAACGAAGTGTCAAGTTTGCTAAAATTATCAAAAACAGGAGTATCACCAAATAGCCCAACGGCGAAAGAGGAAAGACTTCTGTCGTTTGAGCAGAAAAGAATCGCTCTATCACTTAGTCCTTCTCCAATTCCTCAACAACTTTACTCAACTGCATCGAGTTGCTGCCCTTTAAAAGAATTTGATCCTCTGGTTTCAAAATTTCCTTGACGTACTTAATAAGTTCTTCCAACTGATCTTCTTGTGCTGTTTTTTTGAAATAATAAACTTTTCCGATTGGAAACATTTGACTAGATAGCTGAGCCAGTTCTGCAATATCCTCACCATAGAAAATCACTGTATCAATCACATCAGGTGCTAAACTCATAATCATCTGCGTGTGGAGGGAAACAGACTGTTCGCCGAGCTCTTTCATATCAGCTAATACTGCAATTTTTCTACCACCCTTATTGGCTGGAATTCTTGAGAAAGTCTCCAAAATCAACTTCATGGCAGTTGGATTAGCATTATAAACATCGGATAGAATATCTGCTCCGTTCGCTGCTTTTTTCCATTCCGTACGATTACGAGTTAACTCAATTGTTTCAAGTGCTTCAATGATATCATCATCAGAAATAGCTAGTAATTTACCAACATAAGCTGCTACCATAGCATTTGTAGCATTGTACTTTCCAGGTACAGGTAGGGTAATTGGACGATCAATCACATTTGTCGTAAAGGTCAACGATTCTTTATTTTCTTGCAAATCTTTCACAAAAATTTCCGCACCATCACCGAAACGAATCACCATCTGATTCTCAGGCAAGAAATCATCAATGATTGGATCTGATGGCACAATCAAAATACCATCTGAGTCCATGCCATCAACAATTTGCAATTTACCCTCTGCAATTTTCTCACGGCTACCAAAAAATTCCAAATGAGCTTCACCGATTAAGGTCACCACCGCTATGTGGGGCTTGGCTAAGTCAGACAAAAGATGAATGTCCCCCTTGTGATCCTGTCCCATTTCAAGGACAATTTTTTCAGTATCATACGGCATATGCATAACTGTATAAGGCAGGCCGATTTCATTATTATAATTCCCTTGAGTTTTGTAGGTCTTGTATTCTGTAGATAAAATGGCAGCAATCATGTCCTTGGTCGTTGTCTTACCATTTGACCCTGTCACAGCAATAACATCGACACGTTGCTTGGCCAGGTAATACTGCGCTAATTGTTGGAAGGCCACTAAACAATCATCCACTAAGATATAGGGGTGACCTGCAATCTCACGTTCGGAAAAAGTTGCAACAGCCCCATTGTCAAAAGCCGTCTCAATAAAATCATGACCATCACGCATGCCTTTGAGCGGTAGGAACAAATCTCCAACCCCAATTTTACGACTATCAAACTCAATCTTCTGCAGAGGAACGTCATCAAATTCCGAAATTGTATTTTTTGCGCCAACCACTTTGGCAACTTCGTGTAAAGTAATTTTCATTTCTGTTATTCTCCATTATAAAAAGAGCCTTCTGGCTCTCTCTATTATATCACAAATTAAAGTCCTTCAACTATTTTCCTCATGAGCCTTTAAATGATTCTTCCACCACATGGTTAATACCAATCAGGCATGTTGGCTCGATTGATGACTGTCAAGTTCCACTGAATCTTAAACCCGAAGACTAAAGGGTAGTAGGTTTCTATCTGTACATTATGATACGAACGACGTTTCTCCATTTCCAAACTTCAATAAAATCTTCCCAATCGTTGAAACTAGTCTAATTTCGATTGTCATGAATATTAGAGAAAATATACGCCCAAAACATATAGATCTCCATTATCTCTTTCAAGAAAAATCTAACGAAGGCTTTTTCTTCTAGTTCAATTGATAAAATTCAATTATTAAATCAGGTGACTTTCACGTTTATCAAACATCTCCTGTGATAAAAGAACAAGTTTTTCAATCAAATCACTATAGGGTAAACCCATATTCTCCCACAGTAAAGGATACATTGACCACTGTGTAAAACCAGGCATAGTATTGAGTTCGTTGAGATAGATATGACCGTCTTTTGTCAAAAAGAAATCACAGCGCGATAATCCACAACCGCCAATAGCACGAAAGGCTCTTGCCGCATACCCACGCATTCGTTCCATAATTTCCTCGTCGATTTTAGCTGGGATATCCATCGTAATCTTATTGTCAATATACTTAGCATCGTAATCATAAAAAGCAACATCTTTAACCACCTCGCCAGGAAGTGTGGTCTTTACATCAACATTTCCTAAAATGCCTACCTCTATCTCGCGCGCATCTACCCCTTGCTCAATGAGAATGCGACTATCATATTTAAGCGCAAGCGAAATAGCAGAGCGAAGTTCTTCTTCATTATCTGCTTTTGAGATCCCTACAGAAGAGCCCATATTAGCAGGTTTGACAAATACTGGATAAGAAAGTTGATCATTAACTTCCTTAACAGCCATTTCTAAATCTCCCCCCTCTACATAAGTCACATAAGCAACTTGAGGTACACCAGCAGATTCAAGAACATGTTTAGTTGTAATCTTGTCCATGGCAACACTTGACGATAAAATATTAGTACCAACGTAAGGCATTTTGAGAACTTCCAAAAAACCTTGGATGGAACCATCTTCACCCATAGGACCATGAAGGACTGGAAAGACCACTGCTCCCTCTTCATAAATATCACTTGGCCTAATTTGACGACTAAAATCCACATCGCTATTAGTCATTAATTTTTCATCAGCAGTCGGCGTATTTGAAAACTCTTGAGTCTTAATAAAATCACCACTTTGTGTGATAAAATATGTTTTAACATAAAATTTATCATAATTCACGGCACGCATGACACTTTCAGCCGATAAAACTGATACTTCACGTTCTGCTGAACGTCCACCATACAAAAGAACTAAAGTTTGTTTAGGCATGAGTTTCTCTTTTCTATTTTTTTAAGTCCTATTTTTCACATTATATCTTACCATAATCACAAAAACTTTAAAAGTAGAAGTCAAAAAAATCACACCCCCGTCATGAAATCGTGATTCCTCAAAATCCCTAAATAACATCATCTTGATCATTTATCTTTAAAAAAGGAACACGCTATCTTGATAGTTTTGTAAAAATATATGACAGTTTCGTTACAAGAGTCTGCTTCCTTTGATTTTTAGGGGTTTTTACGTTAAAATATGACTAATGAGAAGAAGAATTAAACCAATTGTTGTTCTTGTCTTATTTGCCTTACTAACTCTGCTGTTTTTCATCGGAAAAATCCACTCAGACAATCTTCTGAGTCAGCAGCTTGCAAGTGCAGAGAAAACAATACCCTCTGCAACTAGTAAGAGTACGACAAGTTCATCGAGTTCAGAAACAGAGGAATTCGTTCTTAACCCGATTATTGATGTCTCAGGTTGGCAGCTTCCTAGTGAAATTGACTACGATACCCTTTCAAATAATATCTCTGGTGCTATTGTTCGTGTCTATGGAGGGTCACAAATTACCAAAGATAATAATGCCGCCTACACCACTGGGATTGATAAATCATTTAAGACACATATCACAGAATTTCAGAAGAGAAATGTGCCTGTTGCTGTTTATAGCTATGCCCTTGGAAGCTCTACTAAAGAAATGAAAGAGGAAGCTCGCGCATTCTATAAAGCTGCATCTCCTTATAAGCCCACTTTCTATTGGATTGACGTTGAGGAAGAAACTATGGCTGATATGGATAAAGGTGTTCAAGCCTTTCGTAAAGAATTGAAAAAGCTAGGTGCTAAAAATGTCGGTATCTATATTGGCACATACTTCATGACTGAGCAGGAAATTTCTGTGAAAGATTTTGACGCTGTCTGGATTCCAACTTACGGGTCTGACTCTGGTTACTACGATGCTGCACCAGATACGACACTTGACTACGACCTCCATCAATACACGTCACAAGGCTATATAAATGGATTTGGCTCACCACTTGATCTCAATCAGATTGCGGTAACCAAAGATACCAAATCTACCTACGAAAAATTATTTGGCAAAATTAAAAGTCAGTAGCTAGCTGTTAGTTGCTGATTTTTTTCGGAAAATTTTCAGAATTGTCTTGACAGTGCCTTTGTTTTCAGACTATAATGTAATCAATTAAATAATATCACAAAGGAGTGCCTTGGCTGAGATCGCATTTTGCGAAATCCTAAGAACCTGATCTCGTTAGCACGAGCGGAGGAATTGTGTGTAGATATGTCGGTAGAGAAGTTGAAAGGCGCTTTTTCGCACTTTTCAAATTTTACTATAGCATTGCTGTACTGCACTCCTTTTGTGATACAAAAGGAGTTTTTTATGTCAAAAAATGTTCGTACACTTGTTGAAGCAGCCATCTTTGCAGCTCTTGCAATGGCACTTTCCTTTATTCCAGATTTTGCTTCTTGGTTCACACCCTCTTTTGGTGCTGTACCTCTGGTACTTTTTGCACTCCGTCGCGGCTCTAAGTATGGGATTTTAGCTGGTTTGATTTGGGGGCTGCTGCACTTTGCTCTGGGAAAAGTCTATTACCTCAGTCTTTCACAAGTCCTGATTGAGTATGTCTTAGCTTTTGCCTGCATGGGATTGGCTGGCTTTCTGACAACTCCCCTACAAAAGGCTCTCAAATCTGATCAACAAGAGAAAGCTTTGCTATTTGCCTTAGTAGGAGCCTGTCTAGCGACCATCACACGCTATATTTTGCACTATATCGCTGGTGTCATCTTCTGGTCCTCTTATGCCCCAAAAGGGATGTCCGCAGAGTGGTATTCTTTCACTGTCAATGGCACAGCTGGCATATTGACACTTGCCTTTGTTATCATTAGTATTGTTATTTTATTGAGAAGTCAGCCCCAGTTCTTCCAACCAAATCATTAATCCGTGGCTACTTTAAAGTGGTATAATAATCTTATATCGCTTTTTTAGTAACAAGGAGAGAACATCAATGGCGAAAAAAGTCAAATTAAAAAAGACCTTGGTTGATCAAATTTTAGATAAGGCAAAAATTGTTCACGAAAGTCTCGCAATCAATGCTTTAGAAGGTGAACTTCCCAACGATATCAAACGTGAGGAAATTTTCAAAACCCTCGCGCTGACTGGGGATAAGTCTGGTCCAGTAATTGGCATCGTTCAGATTACAGAGCATCTTTCTGAAAAGAAATTGGCTAAAATTTCTGGTAACAAAAAAGTCAGCATGATTCCCCAAAAAGACTTACAAAAAACAACTGGTTACATTCACGGAGCCAACAATCCTGTCGGTATTCGCCAAAAGCATGCTTTTCCGATTTTCATTGATCAGCGAGCTTTAGAATTGGGACAAATGATTGTCTCGGCTGGTGAAGTTGGTCGCTCTATCCGCATTGACAGCCAAGCTTTAGCTGATTTTGTTGGTGCCACATTTGTAGATCTAATTGAGGACTAGGATATGAAGATCTTTTTTGTCAGGCACGGGAAAACAGAGTGGAACTTGGAAGGTCGGCTTCAAGGTGCGAGCGGAGACTCCCCGCTGCTACAAGAATCACTGGAGGAAATTCGCGCTTTGGGACACTACTTATCTGAAATTGATTTCGATGCTGTTTATTCCAGTGATTTAAAACGTGCTCGCAAAACCGCTCAGCTTATCATCCAAGAAAACAATAATCCTAAACCCATTGTCTACACCTCTGCTCTGAGAGAATGGAAGCTGGGGCGTCTTGAGGGGAGCAAAATTGCAACTGCCCTTTCTATATACCCCCAACAAATGCATGCTTTTCGTCATAATTTGGCTCGTTTTGATGCTGATGTCTTTGAAGCTGAAACCGTTCATAAGACAACTCAGCGTGTTCGCAATTTCATCCTCTCACTAAACAAAGATTTCAAAAATGTCCTTTTGGTCGGACACGGTGCTAACTTGACCGCCTCTATCCGCTCTTTGATGGGATACGAGCCTGCGAGATTGCGAGATAGCGGCGGTCTGGATAATGCTAGCGTAACCGTTCTGGAAACTAAAGACGTTGAACACTTTCACTGCCTACTTTGGAACGATAAATCCTATACAGCAGAAAACACGGACACTCTGATTGATATTTTGTAAAATTCAAACGACATTCTGCAATATTATACTCAATGAAAATCAAAAATAGCCTAGGAAACGAAGCCGACGATAGAACTTGAGTTCATCAAGGCAAGTTGACAACGGATAATTTTGATTTTCGAAGAGTATTACTTGAACTAGATGACAGATTGCAGACTATACCGATACACAGAAGGTGAAGTCGATACAATAAACTCCCCATCACTTTGAAAGTGGTGGGGAGTTTTATCTGTTTTTCGGAGACTTATATTCATCAAAAATCAACCCTAAATATTGGTGACTTGATTTGATAACCCTCGTTTCTATCTAAACATTGCTGATTTTGTTTTGCATTGAGTATTACTTGTGAGCGCCTTTAGCAACCAAATCTTCTAATTCCGTCAAACGTTCTTCAAAGACTTCGAAAGCTGCGTCTAAATAGTCACTCGTTGTCATGTCAACACCAGCTTTGGCAATAACGTTAAGCGAGTAGTCTGAGTTACCAGCCTTGAGGTAATCAAGATATTTGTCCTTATCTTCTTGAGTACCGTGTACAATTTTGTTAGCAAGATAACTAGCAGCCGCAAAACCTGTGGCATACTGATAAACATAGTAATTATAGTAGAAATGCGGGATACGCGCCCACTCAAACTGAATTTCTGGGTTATCTTCTTTCGCCAAACCGTAATATTTTTCATTAAGGTCAGCGTAGAGTTTATTGAGATATTCACTAGTCAAAACAACTCCATCTTGGTCAGCCTTGTGAATTAAATGCTCAAACTCCGCAAATTGTGTTTGACGAAATACTGTTCCTTTGAAACCATCAAGGTAATAATTGAGAATGGCAAAGCGTTGCTTGTCATCTTCGACTTCCTTAAGCAAAGTTTCTGTCATGATATTTTCATTAGTTGTAGAGGCAATTTCTGCCAAGAAAAGGCTGTAATCTCCATAGACGTAAGGCTGATTTTCACGGGTAAAGGTCGAATGTAAGCTGTGACCTGTCTCATGCACCAAGGTATAGAGATTATCAAGTGTGTCCTGCCAGTTGAGGAGCATGAAAGCATTGGTGTCGTAAGAACCTCCTGAATATGCTCCTGAACGTTTACCTTTATTGACATGAACATCAATCCAGCGTTCTGTAAAAGCACGATGAACACGCTCAGAATAATCCTTACCAAAAACAGTCAGGACTTCCTCTGCTTTTTCAAGCGCTGCTTCATAGGTGAAACTCATATCTGTCTTAGACAAAGGCGTGTAAATATCATACATTTTCAAATCATCAAGTCCAAGAATGGTTTGACGTAACTTAACATAACGGTGCAAGAGTGGCAAATGCTTATTGACCGTTTCAAGCAAGGTCTCATAAACGCTCTCTGGAATAAAGTTAGCTGCTAAGGCCGCTTCACGGGCAGATGCGAATTTATGAACGCGGGCATTGTAATTATGGACTTTGACGTTGGTTTGCAGAGTCTTGGCATAAGTATGTTGGTATTGATTGTAAGTACTGTACATAGCTTCATAAGCAGATTTACGAATGTCACGATTTTGGGATTCCATAAAACTGATGAAATTTCCGTGAGACAGCTGCACTTCCTCACCTTTTTCATCAGTTACCAAAGGAAAGACGATATCGGCATTGTCAAGAATCTCAAAAGTTTCACCAGCAGCACCAAAGATTTCCCCAGCGCCAGCCAATAATTCCTCTTCTGCTTGTGACAAAACATGGGCTTGACGTCTGAAGATTTTTTCAAAGAAATGAGCATACTTTTTCAAATCTGGTGTTTCTGCTACAAAAGCTGCAAAATCCTCTTTAGACAAGGTCATAAACTCAGGTTCGTAGAATGAAAATACTTCTGAGTACTTGGCATAAAGCGCCGTTGCCTTAGCTTGAAATTCTTGATACTTAGCCACCGTAGTGTCTTGGTCATTCTTCATAGAAGCATAGACATAAGCCTTTTCCAAACGACGTGACAGAGCCAATTCAACCTCAGTAATCTCAAGTAGATTCTTACTTGACTCCACTAAATGACCAGCATACTTTTTAGCATCTTCAATGTCGGCTGTTAAAGCCTCCATTTCAGCTTCCCAAGCTGCATCAGTAACATAAACGGTACTCAAATCCCAAGTATATTTTTCATCAATATGACTGCGATTATCTGACATATAGCGTCCTCTTTTCTTATAAGTTCTTTACCATTTTAACATAAAAATCTGGCGGATAAAGGTTTTGAACTGTCTTATTTTCTTGATTTTGATAATATTGAAAAAAAGCTTCGCGAAAAAGAGTTAAGTCGTTCTGAATTTGACAAAAACCGCCTTTTGCCTCAGGTGGTCTGACCTGCGGGAAAAACTCAGTATCTGTCTGTGCTATCAGATTACGTCCTTGTGAATAAGCAAGTTCTTGCTGACGCAACCAACGCGGATTTCTTGCCATAAGCTGTTTTTGAATGAACAATCCAACCTGCCTACGTTGCTCAACTTTGTAATAAGTCGTAGCCTGTTTGGCATAAGGCAGACGGAAAAAAGCCATAAGATCCCCATCAAAAGAACAGGTCTTAGTTTGATGATAAATATTTCCAAAAATATCCTCATAAATCAGATACTTAAGGCGTACTTCCCTTTTCTTGGCATCCAGTTCCCAGATATGAAATCCCATATTTTTCGAAAAGTAAAGCAACTGCTTATGCAAATTTGACAAGCGTTTTCCTAGCCACAGTTTCTCGCCCAATAACCATAAGACTTGAAAGTCATGTTGCCGATAAGAAATCGTCCGTTCCCGCAACCGTTTCTCAGATAAACGTGAGCATTGGACTTCTAGTACCAAACTTTCATTAACCAACAAATCAGCAATCTGACCCAATTCAGGCATTGCCTCTTCCACCACAACCTTCTCAGTCTTTGACAGACTAGCAAAAAGTTCCGCTTTCAGCGACAAATGCTCATTGGACTCATTTTCCGAATTAAAATAACAAGCTTGTAAAGTTATGTGAGCAAAGTGTGGACGCATGACATTGCCATTTTTCAGACGGACTGCCGATTGACAGATAGGACAGTAAAAATCGCCCTTTACAGGAATTTCAGTCAGAAGATTGATCAACTTTCCATTCTTATCTCTTGCAACCAGCATATCAACAGCTCCCTTCATTAGAAAAGCCCGCCTAAAGACGAGCCGGTAAACCTACTTCTTTTCACACTACAACTGCACTCACTCTTGTTATTCGTAAAATCTAAAAAAATCAAAATGGATATCAGTTTTTGATCAAAACTTATTTTAAGATTGATAAGAGAGATTCAAAGCTATCCACCACGTCATAAGCAGTATCCTGAGGTTGATAATTGCGCAAAGCTTCAAAATGTTTTTTAGCACAGGCTATCTTACCTTTTTCAGCCCCCTTAAGTTGCAGACTTGACATTGCACCTTTTGTCTCCGCAATAAAGTAAACGTGTTTGACGCTGCCTTTCCTAAAAGCAATCCCCCAGTCTGGGTTGTAGTTTCCTACAGGAGTTGGAATCTTGAAACTATTTGGAAATTTGGTATAGACTTGAACATCCTCATACTGATCCAACTCCTCCTTGAAGCGCTTTTCAATATCCGAATCCACTTTGATATAATTGTAAATACCTTTTTCCGAAGTTAGGATTCTGTTATCAGATAATTTCCCAGTTTCAGGATTATCCGTAAAGATAGAACTATCAAACGTTTCATCTAGGATATTGTAGCGGATATGCTCAATCACCTGATTAGCTTTTTGCTCATTGATCAGCTTACTACTTTTTTGAATAAATTCTTCAGGGTTATAGCTAAACATAGCAAACTTATTTGGTGATATCTGTTTTAGAATATTAGCAATTGTTTTCCGTTTTAAATCAGTGTATGCTGCAATTTCTCCTATCAAGTCATATCTCAATTTGATATTTGATTTATTTAACTCCGATTGTCGCTTACCATTCTTATTAATTTTAAAATCTAAACCTTGTATTTCTTTCATCTCTTTAGCTTCGGCTTCTGTAATCATATAGCTAGGCTTTTTGACATAAAGATTGGCATTAAGCGCCTCAACAGCTTTGGATATTAACTCCTCATCATCAAAAGCGACTTGATAGGTTGATTTATAGTGGATACTTTCCCAAAGATGCTTGAATTCTTCTCGATAATAATTTTCTTGATTAATTTCTCTAGCAAAGACAACCGATGTATCGTTTTCATGTTCAATATGGTAATGTTTATCATCATAAATAGTTTCAAGGACTGTTCCAACAGCACTTTCATAACCAGCTAACTCCTCTGATAAAACAAAACTATCTCTAGTTTCCTTGTTAAAATAGTTTTCTGTCAAGTTTCCGTTACTATCAATCAAATCTTGTTTGATAAGCTGTACTTCAATTTCTTTGGCAATTTCCTTCGTTACCACCAGTTTCTGACCAATTGCATTTTCCAGAACTTTATCAACAAAGAGTTCAACCTCCACCTTGCTGGGACGGTTGGTAAGAATTTCTTTCAATTCACGTTGCAAATTCTTTGCAAAATCTTCATAACTTTCATTTGCGATAACCGTTAGTTTATTAATAGTGTGCACATCAGCCCCTAAGAGTTCTTCATCCTGACGGACCCCTTTTTGGTCAACTGCCAAGCGCATGCCACGACCGATCTTTTGGCGTTTTTCAGTCTCTGTACCTGTATTTTTCAAGGTACAAATCTGAAAGACATTGGGATTGTCCCAGCCTTCTTTGAGGGCTGAGTGAGAAAAGATAAAACGAACAGGTTCATCAAACGACAAAAGACGCTCCTTATCTTTCATAATCAAGTCATAGGCATCCTTATCGTTGGACTGGTTATTTTTCTTTTCAGTAGCAGACTTATAGTCAATAAATTTGACTTTATCAGACTTTTTGACCTTATCCACTGAGAAATAACCAGCATGGACAGAACCCCCCTCTTTATGGTTGTTTAGATAATGCCAAAAGTTGCTACCATGAATATTCGGATTGGCCAATAAAGCTTTAACTTGTGCTTCATATTCTTCTTCAAAAATTTCGGCATAAATGCCATTATGTGGCTCGTTTTGGTCATTATAACACTTGTACTTGATGACCTCGTCAATAAAGAAAAGAGACAGCACCTTGATGCCATATTTATAAAGTTGTTGTTCTTTTTGCAAGTGACTGGCGATGGTTTCTCGTATCTGAATACGGCGAATGTCATCTTCGTTAGCTTCCCCAATCACCTCACCCACTTGAAGTTTACGGTTAGCCCCTATCTGGATGGAATCTTCTCCCTCACGCGCATCAAAATTACTCAAAGTCCAGCCTTCCTGATAGGCTGGAAGCTGACCTGATTCTTCATAAAGGGCAAATCCTTGTTCAACCAATTTAGTCACACGTTTGATCTGACCCGACTTGGTTCGAATTTCAAACTCAATTCTTGCTTTAGGTGCACCTGATTTTTGTGGAACCAACTCTTGCAAATAAAGATATCCTTGAGTTCCTGTAGTAGAGGTTTGTTCCACCGTTTTAACGGCGATTTTCTTTACTAATTTTTGGTTGTAGGCATCCATGGCGTCTAAACGATAGACCATGTCATACTTTTCTTTATGAGTAGCTGAATAGCGCAAGGTAAAGAGAGGCTTGAAATCTGCCAGACGCTGTTTTGTCTTTTTCCCTTCAACTGACTGAGGCTCATCAATAATCAAAATTGGATTGGTCCCCGCAATGACATCAATTGGTTTACGCCAACGAAAACTCTCCTGTTCAGTATGGATTCGTCTGGCATCTTTTCCTGTCGCATTAAAGGCCTGAGCATTGATAATCATGACCTGAATATCAGAGGAATTAGCAAAAGTCTCCAAATCCCCTAATCTACTGGAATCATAAACAAAGTAGCGGGATTTCTTACCGTACTCCATCTGAAAATGGTCAGCCATAATTTGAAAGGACTTGAGAACCCCCTCACGAATGGCAATGCTAGGAACCACAATGATAAATTTTAGCCAACCATAGCGTCTATTGAGTTCCATCAAAGTACGAATATAGGTATAGGTCTTGCCAGTACCAGTCTCCATCTCTACCGTCAGGTTATAGGACTGCTGTCCATTAAATGAGCTGACGCTGAGTTTTTCAGAGGGTTTAAGAGCATTACGAAATTGCTGTGAACGAACCTGTTCAAGAATTTGCTCCTCACTCAGAGAAATCGGGGTATTCCTAAAAGCATCCATTACAAGATGTGACTCATCTAATCCACCTCTGCCGGGATCCAAAAGGTATCGAAAAGGGTCACGCTTGCCCTGACCAGCGAAAACATCCACAACAGAGGCCACCGCATCTAACTGAAATTGCTGCTGCTTAAATTGAAGTTTCATTGGTTGCCTCCTGTTCCTTGAAAAACTCTATCATTTCCTTGCCAAACTTCGAAATTACTATTTTGTCTCTGGCTTTCAATTTAGAAACCTTTGCCCGTGTCTTGTTTTTTATTGAAGTAATCTTACCTCTAGACTTAGAAAGAAATTCTTGAAGTTCAATGATAGCTTTTCGTAGTTCTTCCAAAGTCGTATTTGTTTTTCCTAAATCCTCTCCTAAGTCTTTTTCAAATTTATTTTCAGCTAGTCCCAAACGATATAAGTTCGATTTTATCGCCGAGAATTGTTCATCTTTTATTGTCGTATCAGGTTGTTCATCTGGATTCAAGTAATAATAAAAATGTGACTTGCTGATTTCAACCAATACTTTTATATCCAGAAATGTCAACTGCTCCAATGTATCAAAATAAATATACGAAATATCTACATCAATTTCACTATGTCCAGTAAGATTAATAAATGCATTTGTTAAATATTTAATTTTCTGTTCTTGCTTCTCATTAACTGTTTTTTCAAGCATGTACAGAAATAGTTTATCTAACTCCTTTCTTACCTCAACTGACATGATATTTAGGTTTTTCTGTATGACTTCTTGATATTCTGCAAGCTGATGTACCTGTATTTCAAGATTGCGGATAGCTCGGTTTGTCCTATAAGATGATACCGCTCCGCCTAATGCTGGTACAAATGATAAAGCTGTCTCAAATCCAATTTCTGAAATCAGTGACAAACCTTGTTCTTTTATAAAATCTGTACCTTGTGACTGTAAAATATCTAAAAAAGTTTCAATCATTGTATCTTTAGAAACTTCTTTTAGTTGCTGTTTATTCAATTTTTACACCACCTTCACTTTGGTATTTGGTGCTTCCTCTTTGAAGATTTGGCCGAGGTTGATTTTGGCTGCGGAGTTGGCGAAGGATTCATCCTTGAAGACCGCACGGAGGGGGTCTTCTTTGGCGATTTGGCGGAGGACGCTTTCTGAAATCTCATCTGCAAAGCAGGCAATCAAGGCACCGTCTGCCACATTGTAAATGTCTGTACCATCAATTGTAGTTTTCGCAATTGGAAGAGATAATTCCATCCCCCAGGTCAGCATAATCTGGAAGAGGAGGTCAAGGTCTGTCCGACCGTCTTTGATGTTGGAAATACTGTCAAATAGGATTTCTTGGCTAAAGCTGTCTGGTGTTTGACTGACATCCTTGAAGTTTGAAGTATCTAGCTTATAAGCTCTAAAGCCAAAATCTTGCTTGCCGACGGTTTCAGGATGTTCTTCCTGAATCTTTTTGGCAGCCCGACGGATCCGCTCACGAGAAATCTGGTCAATGGTTTCATAGCCAGCCTCCTTGGCAGCGGACTTGTCTGCCACCTGCTCATCCAGCGTACAGAGAATGTACTTGCGGTTATCACCGTCTTCTGCATTCAGCTGCATAACCGCATCAGCCGTGGTGGCGGAACCAGCGAAGAAGTCGAGGACTGTCAAGGAAGGATTTCCATACATCTTCACCAACATTTTTATAAATTGGGGATTTTTAGGCATTGAAAAAAGTTTCTTAGAATCAAAACTTTGATAAGAAAAGCTCGCCGATTCCGTTTTCAAATCCCACTCTTCAGTTGATTTTATTAGACTTTTTTGCTGTTTATAGATATTTCTATCCTTTTCATAAATACTATTCTCCTTGAACAACAAAGAGTGCTGTTGAAATAATTCTAGGAATTTACTTTTTGAATATGTATTCTCTAGTAAGATGTTATTTTTTATTGATTTATAGACTTTATATCCTTTATCTAATAAGTCGCAGTCAACTTCAGATTTTTCTTCTGTCTTTAACACAACCTCTACACCATTGTAATAAACAGAATAATCTTTTTCCCCTCCATTTGCTTTCAAATTGGTACTTTCTCCCACCAATACACGTTTTCCATGTGAATAAAATCCATACTCATCTTCCAACAAATCATCCTTTTTTACCACATTAGCAAAAGGTTCGGCTAAATCGAATGATTTCGCATAAATATGTAATGATTCATGATTTACAGAAACAAATTTTCCGTTTTTCCTACCCTTTGGATTATTTTCAATAGCTAAACTTACTACAAAATTCTCCTCCCCAAATATCTCATCACAGATAGCTTTGAGGTTGGCTTGTTCGTTGTCGTCAATGGAGATAAAGATAACGCCACTGTCTTTGAGGAGGTTGCGAGCAAGGACTAGACGGGGGTACATCATATTGAGCCAGTCGGAGTGATAGCGAGCGGAGGATTTTTCATTCTTGGTCAAGCCCACCCGTTGCAAACCATTCTCATCTCGTAGGTCCATTTCATCTGCTAGTTCTTCCTCGCTCATCTGGAATTTATCCGAGTAGACAAAGTCCTTGCCTGTATTGTAAGGTGGGTCAATGTAAATCATATCAATCTTACCCAGATAAGACTCCTGCAAGACCTTGAGGACTTCAAGGTTGTCCCCTGTTATAAAGACATTTTCAGACTTGTCAAAATCAACACTTTCCTCAAGATCTGGTCGGAGGGTCTTGAGGCTGGGTTTACCAGCCTCGGCAATCGCTCCGCGTTTGCCGACCCAGGTAAACTCATAGGACTCCCGCCCCTCAACAATCTCTCTTGAAAGGAATTGCCGTAGCTTTTCAAAGTCAATAGCCGGACGTAACCTGCCATTTTCATCACTACTTTCTGTCAGAACCTCAGGAAAAAGCTGACCAATCTTTGCAATGTTGTCTGATAAAACATCTTTTGAACTTAGGTCTAGCTTTTCAACTTGAGTGTATTCTCCATAGTATGTCATCATAGTCTCCCTTTGTTTTCTACATGTTCTGTTAGTTTTTTTAGAGCTGCCAAGGTCTCTTGATAGTCCTTGCGATAGGACATTTGCTGGCGCATAGCTTTAGCAGCAAACATCTTCTTTTTGAGTTGGGCAGCTTTTTTCTCTAGCTTCTCTTGTTCTTGTTTCTTGACAATGGCTAAGCGGACATCCTCGGTTTGCTCACTAGATAGTTCATCTTTTGCCACTTCTTTAACAATTTGATCATAAAGGACATCAAGTGTGCTCACCCCATAATCTAAGGTGATCTCTTCTGAGCTCTCAAAGTTCCTAATAATCTTGTATAAAACTCCATTCTGATTAGTCTTTATAGGCTCTTTGTAGTTGATCAGATAGCTCACATTACCATTTTTTTGGATTAGCTTAAAAATTAAATAAAATCCTAAACGCTGATCCAAGGCCTGAAAGAGGGTCACGTCTGGCTCTTCCTTGAGAGTTACCTCAAGAACCACCAACTGCTTGACTGCCTCTCCAGCTGGTATGTTGGTAGTCGTCGAATCTAAAACATGAGTGATAGCCATCATTCCTATCTGACTTCGTAGAGCTTGTTTTTCCTTGGTCGTCAAACTCAAGTGCTCGAAAAAATCCGTATTTCCTTTTTTATTTGGCTTGTAAAGAACTTTTGAACTAGGCAGCTGACTGCGTTGTGGAAAATTAGTCATCTTCGCCCTCCTTCATCAAGATAAAGAAACAAATCAGCTCGATATCTTCCATCCCCTCAATCCCCTGATCAAAGAAATCAACTGGAGAAGTAGAAAAGAGTGTGTCCATAAAACTTTTCTGCTCTTCCTCCATCAGGCTATCAATAGCGGCCTGTAACAACGCCGAATAAACGGACATCTGACTACCATCCTTTGTCTGACGATTAAAGCGCTGAATTAATTTTTGTTTAGGAGCTTTAACCTCTTTGGTCAAGTAACGCAACTTTTCAAGAAGCTGCTTGCCGTTCGAAGCGGGGTAGAGTATCTGCCCATCTGAATTCACATAAACGAGAATATAGGGGTAAAGCTGGTTATGGATAGCTCCTTTACTGGTTGTCTTACTTTTCAGAACAAAAATAGCACCTTGAGCTTCTTCCTCATCTACTCCTAAAATTGCCTGTAGACCATGGGGAACAGTTTCTAATTCAGGATGTTTTTCCAGATATTTTCTGAGATCCACTCTGTAATCTTCAAGACCTAAATCCATGATTGAGATACCCTCACTCATGTCCTCTAAATCCACTACTTCATTACGGAGGCGTTCTAGCTGTTTCTTGCGATAATTATTATCCTCAAGTTCCTCTTCGGAAATGATATTGTCATCAGCTGTTGATGTCAAGACGGAGATTTTCATTCTGGATTCTACCCGTGCCTTGAGATTAATATACTCATCTAGTTCAATATTGGGCCAAAAGTTAATCAACTGAATATAATGATTTTTAGAGCCAATACGATCAACCCGTCCAAAACGTTGAACGATACGCACAGGATTCCAATGAATATCAAAATTAACCATGGTATCACAGTCCTGTAAATTTTGACCTTCTGATATGACATCAGTGGCAATCAAAATATCAATCTCCAAACCATCGTCAGGGTAAATTAAGTTTTTATCTTTTGATTGAGGTGAAAAGTAGGTCAAAAGAGTATTGAGGTCTCTGGTCTTGAGTGGGAAGGTCGTCTGGTAACCATCAGAACCTGAAATTTTTGCTGTATAGAGTCCATACTTATCTAGTATATACTGACTCAAATTATCATACAGATAGTCTGTTGTTGCAAAAGCAGAGAAAATCAAAAGTTTCTTATTATTTTCATTGATTGGGTGAGTCATCTTTTCGTCAATTACCGCTTTTAACTGCTGTAATTTTTGATCGTTATCTGGAGTCAGCTGAGTTATAAAGTTCTCAATTTGTGTTATCACGAGATAATCAGCTTCCAACTCTTGCTTCCAACTAGCATAATCCATATCAGCTAGATCAATGCTCACTTTTTTACCTACGATAAAATCACTATTGCTGTCCTCAAGGTCAAAATCATTATCATTTAGAGTCGCTAAATTGACCCGACTCTGACCACCTGATTGCTCATACTGGTTAATCACTTCTATGGTCTGGATTATATAGGCTTTAACAACATCCACTAAAGTGTATCGAAAAGCTTCAATAGAACTTTCTAGTCGCTTGAGTAGGTTAATCATCATCAATTTTTTGATTCCAGACTCACGACCAAACTGTGTTAAGTTCCCACCGTTTCCACCATCCTTTTCATACTTTAATCGCTTAGATGGGTAAATATATTGGCTAGGCTGATAAATAGTTAATCGTAACTGATCTAGTAAATCATAAATTTGTTTATAGGAAATGCCCAAATTAGGACTAGCCAAGTCAGGGTAGTAGTTTTTAGGCTTCAGACGCTCTGGAAAATCGCCTATTGCTTCTTTGTTGTAAAATTCCCTAATATGCTTACGACTTCGGGCTATGGTAACACTATCTAAAACTTTAAAGAAGTCAAAATCAATCTTATCTAGTAAGTTTTCTGTTGTTCTAGTTTGAGCTGGCATATCAGCCCATTGATTATAAGCAAGCTGTGCACGACGAAAAATATCATCAATTGAGGAAGATGTATCTAACTTTTCATCCATACGACTACTGTCTCCCTCATATGCAAGAGCAAGCTGATTTTTTAAATCATTGAATCGATTGTTAACTGGCGTTGCAGATAGCATCAAGACTTTTGTTGGGACACCGTCTTTAATAATTCGCTTCATAAGGCGAGTGTAACGATTTTCACGCCCTTCATCAATTTCTTTGTCCGTTGATCCCCCATTACGGAAATTATGAGATTCATCTATCACAACTAAGTCATAAGTATCAAAACGATTTAGCTCCAAATCAATACCATTTGAGAATCCCTTATCACGGCTCAAGTCTGTATGATAGAGCACATCATATTGTAAATAACGATCGTAAATGGGATTATTTTTGTAGTCGTGGCGATACATGTTCCAGTTATTCTCTAACTTCTTAGGGCATAAAACTAAGATACGTTTGCCACGATAAGCATAATAGGTCATAACTGCTAACGCTGTGAAGGTTTTACCTAGACCAACCGAGTCCGCTAAAATACAACCATTGTATTTTTCTAGTTTGGCAATTAAAGACTCCACCGCATCTTTTTGAAAATCATACAGTAATCCCCAAATTTTAGATTCTTTATATTTTACAGCATCATTAGGTAAGTGATCTACGCTAACATCCTCTAGGAAATCTTTGAAAATATTATATAAAGTCACATAATACAAAAATTCAGGTGAATGCTCTTTATAAGCAACTTCAAGATTATCCAAGACTTCCTCTGTCACATCACGAAAATAGTCATCATTAGCCCAATATTCATCAAATTCCTTAAGATAGGATAAACTTTGCGGGCTGTGGTAAACATTACGCGTTGATTTAAAAAGGCTTTTTTCATAGCCCAACTCTTTTCGATCAAAGTTTTTCAATTTATCTACCGAGATTAGATCATCTGAGTTTTCGATACGAATGCCGCTATCAATCTCTTCATCTGAGATGTTAATAGACTTAAAGTACGCTTTTTTTCTGACCCAGTTAGCACACTCTTTGGCTAGAGACTTTTGCGTAAGCTCATTCATGAGTTTTAATTCATAGTTTGCGCCAAAAATACTACCTTCTCTGCGACGCTTTGGAATACTATATTCTCGGTATTCTTTTTTGAAGTCATCGTTAGTAAAGGTAGGGCTCGTAAAGATAAATTTCAGCTCGTCAATCTTTTCTAACTCTTCTTTTAACTCTTGGTAAGCAAACATCGAAAACGTAGCAGCTGCCATCTTAACTCGGCTATGAGGCTTGAGTTCATTTTTTAAAGCATCTCCCAAAAGAAGATTACGATTATCAACTTCATAGGGAGCAATGTGAAATGATTTTTTATCTTCATCCTTGGTTGAGGAAGATTCTTTCTTGCCTTGCTTTGATAGTAGTTTTAAACTAATGTCAAAATCGCTCAGTTGCTGCTCATTTAAGATTTGCAGTTGCTCTAGCAAGTCTTTTTCATAAGCTTTAATTTGTTCTTGTGCTTGTGATAAACGTTCTTGTACTTGCTTATAATGTAAAGGGGTCTTTCGCATCTTGAGATATCCATCAATAAGGTCCAGAATACGTCTTTGGTTCACTTCTAAAATAGCCGTAGTTTCCAAGAAACTTTCTTGATTTTCAAGTTTCTTACGCAGAGTTTCTTGGTACTCATTAATATTACTTACAACTTTCGTTAATTCTGGAGCAGTTTTTTTAATTTCTTCTTGTAATTTGGTGTCAAACATTCTCATCACACCCCTCTACAGAAAGTAAAATTTGAGTACGCCAAAAAGCCTGACAGTTTTCTGCCAGGTTGAACAGTGTACTCCTTTGAAGGTTTTTTAGTCGCGAAGCGCAGATATATATATATATATATATATATATATATATATATACAACAATACGTTTTCAGTCATTTTCATAAACTCCTGTTGATAATTGTTATCATTATTTTATCATAAATTGGAGTGACTGCTTCATTTTTTTTACAGTTTTCAGAGATATATTTAGGAGTCATCTTCTATGCTTAGTATAGCCTCATAGATCCCTTTTAGAACAAAATAGCAAACTGTACCAGTGTGTAACAAGATCCAATTAGAAGTTTTCATTTTTAGTGAAATACTTCTTCATTTCGTCTTTTTCCTCTTCCGTCAGTTCCCGATACTCTCCTACTGGTAAATTTCCCAGTTTGAAAGGTCCAAAAGAAATTCGTTTAAGATAGGTGACTTTTACTCCGTAAGCTAAGAACATTTTCTTGATTTGATGAAATTTACCTTCCGAAATAGTAATATAAGCGCTGCTGACTTCCGGACTAGAATTGATAATCTCTAGTTTGGCTGGCTTGCAGACGGTACCGTCTAAAAAAGCTATGCCATTTTCAAAAAAATCAAGCGCATCTGCCTTCAAACAACCATTGACTTCAACATAATAGGTCTTTTTGACATGGTGTCTGGGATGAAGAAGTCGAAAGCCTAGTGGCCCATTATTAGTGATGAGAATCAGTCCTTCCGTATCACGATCTAGCCGCCCCACAGGATAAAGATCAGTCTTACGGTCAACTTGGTCAATAAGATCAATTACCGTCCGGTGGTTAGAATCTGAAACTGCCGATACAACACCGCTAGGTTTATTAAGAATGTAATAGACTTCGGCAAAATAGCTGAGCTGTTCACCTGATATGGTAATCGTTTGCAGACTTGGATCTACATTAAGACCGTCATTCTTTGCCACTTCTCCATCTATCAGGACTTGTCGGCTACGAATGAGTTTTTTGACCTGACCACGTGAACCAAAACCCGCCTGACCTAACAATTTATCTAAACGCATAATCTTATTGTAACATAGCAGAGCAGAATCTTGCATCTTTTCTGAAATAAAGGCAAACTATTACTATATAGTAATAAACGAAAACGGAGAACTTACATGGGACTTTTACAAAATGGACAATGGGTGGACAAATGGTATGATACAAAGTCAACTAGCGGTAATTTTGTCCGCACAACAACCCAATTTCGAAATTGGATTACAAAAGACGGCTCTGCTGGTCCAACTGGAAAAGGAGGGTTTAAGGCAGACTCTGGCCGCTATCACCTCTACATTTCTCTGGCATGTCCGTGGGCATCGCGAACTCTCATCATGCGTGCGTTAAAGGGCTTGGAGACCCACATCTCTCTATCAGTGGTGCATCCCCTAATGTTAGAAAATGGCTGGACCTTTGAAGAAGCTGATGGTGTCATAGCAGATTCTGAGCTAAATAGCAATTATCTCTACCAAGTCTATCTAGCGGCTAAACCTGATTATTCTGGACGTGTGACTGTCCCTGTTCTCTGGGATAAGAAAATCAAGACCATTGTCAATAATGAATCTGCTGAAATTATGCGCATATTTAACAGTGCCTTTGATGACATTACAGGCAATACTGAAGATTATTACCCTACAGATTTGCAAGCTGACATTGACCAGATGAATGACTTCGTCTATCCTAACATCAACAATGGAGTTTACAAGGCTGGCTTTGCCACTTCACAAACCGTGTATGAAAAAGAGGTTAAAAATCTCTTTTCTGCATTGCATAAATTAGAAGTGATACTATCTTCCCAAAACTATCTGATTGGTAATCATTTCACGGAAGCAGATATTCGCCTTTTCACAACTCTTGTCCGTTTTGAGAGTGTTTATTATGGCCATTTCAAATGCAATATCAGACATCTGACTGACTATCCAAACCTCTGGAATTACACCAAACGCATTTACAATATGCCAGGAATTGCAGAAACAGTCAACTTCGACCACATCAAGAAACACTATTATGGCAGCCATAAAACTATCAATCCTACAGGTATCATCCCAGTGGGACCCGAATTGGATTGGCATCTCTAAATTTCATATACTCTTGGACGAGTAAAACTATGTTTTGTCAACTTGTTTCGATAAACTTTAATTTTGTCTTCGACTCTAGTTTCGCAGTTATTTTGATATTCAATACAAATCAAACTGGACAAGGTGGATACAGATAGGACTGGGATTCATCAAATCAAGTCCAATGTCTGAGTTTGATTTTCGAAGAGTATGAATATTAGAAAAAAAACTCAACCGCCCTACATCTGGTTTCTTAAGCCTCGATTTCAAGGCGGTTTCTCTGCATTTTGTACTCTGATTTAGAAAGGATAAACATCGCTAGTAAATCAGCACATTTTTCAACCTAAACCAATGCCCATCAATCTCGCAAAATTTTTGCCATCGTTTTTCCCTTGGCTAATTCGTCGATCAGCTTATCTAAGTAGCGAATATCTTGCATCAGGGGATCTTCAATCTCTGAAAGTTTGACCCCGCAGACACTTCCTGTAATTAGGTGACGATTAGGATTGAGACTAGGAGCCTGACGGAAAAAATCCCCGTAGGTCACATCTGACTTCAAGAACTCTGCTATTGCTTCCTCAGAGTATCCGGTTAACCAAGTTGTGATAGTGTCAACTTCAGCGCGCGTGCGTCCCTTTCGCTCAGCCTTTGCAATCAACATCGGGTAAACTTTAGCAAAAGACATGCCATAAATTTTGTATTCCATAAGTTCCTTTTCAGCTTTTTTATAAAACAAGTATAGCATAAAACCTCAAGTTTTCTTGTGGTTTTAGTTTATTCTTGACCTGCTGCAGCCTTATCCACGATGACAATCACATCGGGATGAGTTTGTAAGATACTAGCAGGCAAGTCTTCAATGATTGGACCATGCAACATTTGGTTAACCGCTTCTGCTTTTTCGGCACCATAGGCCATGAGTACAATAGTTTTTGATTTCATGATGGAGGCAATGCCCATTGAGATAGCTTGTTTCGGAACATCTTCCAGCTTTTCAAAAAAACGGCTATTGGCTTGGATAGTATTATCAGCCAAATCCACCACATGAGTTAGACTGTTAAATGGTGTCCCTGGTTCATTAAAGCCAATGTGACCATTGCGACCAATACCCAAAATCTGAAAATCAATAGGATGCATTGCAATCAGCTCTTCATAACGCTGCGTTTTCGCTTGCAAATCAATAGCTAAACCATTAGGAAGGAAACTTTCCTTGAAAGGCTTGATTGCAAAGAGATGTTCCTGCATAAAATGTGCATAACTTTGTGGATTATCAGCCGACAAACCAACATATTCATCTAAATTTAGACTTGTTATTTTTGAAAAATCAATATCACTGGATGTGATTGCTTTGTAAAAACTCAAAGGAGTACTTCCAGTCGCTAACCCTAAGGTCTTAGCTCCCGCATCTAGTTTTTCTTTGAGTAGAGAGAACGCAAGCTTGCCTCCTTCTTCTTTATTCTTAACTATAACTAGTTTCATATAAATCACCTCTAACCACTTCGCTCTAATGCTTCAATATCCCTAAAATCAAGTAAGCGCCCTTGATCATTTAAACTCAGCCCAAAGCTCCATTTTCACCCAAAACTATTCCACTCGCAACAGTAACTCTCTTGTTTACCTTCAATGATAATGAATTTTAAATACTACTGTAGTAGAAATAATTGGACTCAATAGACCGATATTTTTATTTGGTATATACCGAATTTCTATCTTCAGTATATGGTATATACCGATTTTTGTCAACCTTTTTTCAAAAAAGCCACCTCCGATGCCAAATTTCAAGTCCAACTTAGGCATTTTGTAAAAACTCTCTAGGAGACTTGTAATCTAGTATTTTCTTTGGATAGTTGTTAATCCAATTTTCAATGAATGCGACTTATTGTTGAGTCGCATTTTTGCTTCCCTTTGGTAACCAACGACGGATGAGTCTATTATGATTTTCATTGGTTCCCCTTTCCTAAGAAGAATACGGGTGAGCATAATAAATATGCTCAGGGTCAAAAACATCTGCTAAGCGACTAAATTCTGTGCCATTATCCGCCGTAATAGAATAAATTTGGTAGTCTTTCAGAATCATGCTCAAGGCCTGATTAACCGACTCAGCCGACTTTTCAGGAATAAGACGAATGATTTGATAGCGACTCTTTCTATCAGTTATAGTAAAATGAAACACAAATAGTACATAATGTGATATAATGTTTTTATGGCATATTCATTAGATTTTCGTAAAAAAGTTCTCGACTATTGTAAGCGAACAGGTAGTATCACAGAAGCATCAGATGTATTCCAAATCTCACGAAATACCATTTATGGCTGGTTAAAACTAAAAGAGAAAACAGGGAAGCTAAACCATCAAGCAAAAGGAACAAAACCAAGAAAAGTTGATAGAGATAGACTCAAAAACTATTTTAATGACCATCCGGATGCTTATTTGACTGA
>NZ_KB904471.1 GCF_000380105.1 Streptococcus orisratti DSM 15617 | reverse complement strand
GAAAATTTCTTAGAGACAAACTCACTTCCTCCCAATTAGAAACTTACATTGCCAAGCACCTATCTATTATTCGACCCAATCGAACATTCCGAAGAAAAATACGAAGCCAGCTACCTGTAAGCTTCACTTATAGAGTAACATAATAGTTGAAAAATAGGGCAAAAGAACCTTCCTTTTGTGCGCCCTAAATATAAAAACTATTCCCGTTTTGTCATGAACTGCTCAGACGGGAATAGTTTCTTTAATTGGTCAAATGCTTAACTTAATGACATTGGGCTCTGCCAATCCATTTTTGTTTTCTAGAATGGTAATTTACCTGCAAATGCTCCCATTGTTTTTTTAGTTGCTTCGTCAATTTGGCTGAGTGCATCATTGATGGCTTGTGCAGTCATATCTTGTAGGGTTTCGACATCCTCAGAATCAACGACAGCTTCTTTATAATCAATGGAAACCAGTTTTTTATCACCTGTGAAAGTTACGGTAACGAGCTCTTGAGCTGATTTACCAGTGAAATTTGTTTCTGCCAACTCAGCTTGTTTCTTTTCTAGCTGTTTTTGCATTTTTTGTGCTTGCTTCATCATTTGCTGCATGTTCATCATAAGATTTTTAAGATTCCTTTCGTATCAAGGGTTTAGACCTTGTTTGTAAATTTTCGTTGCCTTATGTTGCCTTTTGGGTATTTCTTAAAGCTTCATTTATTATAGCATTTTTTAAAGCAACTGCCTATTTAACTGTGTGAGAAAAGCGAGCGTTTGGTGCTGATTTTACAAAAACTTTACAAAAGTATGGTAATAGATTTGATGTTTGCTCTCTATAATGGTCATTGTAAAGATTTTAAAGGAGAACATCATGAAAAAATGTAAATTGTTTTCAGTACTGACTTTAGCTGGTTTGACGGCTCTAGTGGGACTTTCAGCTTGTGGTAAATCAAACGGAGGCTCTTCGTCTACTTCTTCATCTGCATCTGGTAATATCAGCGTTGTTTCCCGTGAAGATGGTTCAGGGACGCGCGGCGCCTTTGTTGAACTTTTCGGAGTCCAAGAAGAGCAAAATGGTGAAAAGGTTGATTTGACAACTGACAAAGCCATTGTTACTAACTCGACCTCTGTTATGCTAACGACAGTAGCTGGAGATAAGTCAGCCATCGGCTATGCTTCGCTAGGTTCTTTGGATGATACCGTCAAGGTTTTGAAAATTGATGGTACTGAAGCAAGTGTTGCCAATATTAAAGCCGGAAGCTACAAGATTTCTCGACCGTTTAACATTGTTACCAAAGATAAGATAAGTGAAGCTGCTCAAGATTTCATCAACTTTATTTTAAGTTCTGATGGTCAAGCTGTCGTAGAAAAAAATGGTTACATTCCACTTGACGATACCAAAGCTTATCAATCTTCAGTTGATTCTGGCAAGATTGTCGTTTCAGGATCAAGCTCTGTCACACCAGTTATGGAAAAATTAAAAGAAGCTTATAGCAAAGTCAATTCTAAGGTTGAAGTAGAAATTCAACAAAGCGACTCTTCAACTGGTATCACAAATGCTATTGAGGGAACAGCTGAAATTGGAATGGCGTCACGTGATTTGAAAGATGAAGAAACATCTAAAGGAGTCAGCTCAACAGTTATTGCTATGGATGGTATTGCTGTTATTGTTAATAAAGATAACAAAGTTGATGGCTTAACAAGCGAACAAGTCAAGACGATTTTTACAGGTAAGACAACAAGCTGGGACGGTCTTTCAGACTAAGGGGTCATGAATGAATCATACAAAAGAAAAAATGATGCAAGCGGTATTTTTCCTTACCGCCTGCATTTCTGTTCTATCCGTACTACTAATCTGCCTCTTTTTGTTTTCGAGTGGGATTCCTGCTATTCACAAAATTGGCTTAGGTAACTTTCTTTTCGGGACGGTATGGAGACCGGCTAACAATCTTTTTGGTATTTTCCCAATGATTGTCGGCTCACTTTATGTGACAGCAGGGGCTCTTATTATTGGAGTACCCGTTGGGGTTTTGACAGCAGTTTTTATGTCTTCTTTTTGTCCTGAAGCCATCTACAGACCACTCAAGGCGGCTATTAACCTCATGGCAGGAATTCCATCGGTTGTTTATGGTTTCTTTGGTTTGGTTGTTTTAGTTCCCTTTGTTCGTGATAACATCGGTGGCTTTGGCATGGGGGTTCTTACCGCCTCGATTTTGCTTGGTTTGATGATTTTACCAACCATCATCAGTGTTTCTGAGGCTGCTATTCGTGCTGTTCCTAGGTCGTATTATGAAGGTGGTTTAGCTCTTGGGGCTTCCCATGAGCGTAGCATCTTTTTTGCGGTACTGCCAGCAGCGAAGCGAGGAATTTTGGCAGCTGTCATTTTAGGGGTTGGACGTGCAATCGGAGAAACTATGGCAGTTATCATGGTTGCAGGTAACCAAGCTGTCTTGCCAGATTCCTTGACATCAGGAGTCAGAACTATGACAACCAATATTGTTATGGAGATGGGTTACTCTAGTGGTCTTCACAGAGAGGCTCTTATAGGGACAGCTGTTGTTCTCTTTATATTTGTCCTAATCATTAACATCAGCTTTTCGTTGTTACATAAAGAGGAGTGAGTATGGAAAATATCAATCACCGCAGCTTCAAGCAAAATTGGCAGTCACGTCGGCGGGATCTGGTGTCACTAATTTTGTACTTTTTAGTTTATGGGGCTGCTTTGGCAACTTTTGTAGGCATTGCTTTCACGGTAGGCTACATTCTGGTTAAAGGCTTGCCCAATTTAAACATGAGTTTGTTTGCTTGGACTTACAATAGTGAGAATGTCTCTCTGTTACCGGCCTTAATCAATACGATTTTTATGACCATGTTGGCATTAAGTGTTGCCGTACCTATTGGTATAGGGGCTTCTATTTATTTGGCAGAATATGCGCGCCGGGATAATCCTTTTGTTAGTGTTATTCGGATTGCAACCGAAACGCTCTCTGGGATTCCCTCCATCATCTATGGACTGTTTGGTGCCCTTTTCTTTGTTAAGTTCGCTCACATGGGACTTTCCTTGCTGTCAGGAGCTGTTACACTTAGTATCATGATTTTGCCTCTGATTATGCGAACAACAGAGGAAGCTTTGCTTTCGGTACCAGACTCTTATCGTGAAGGGGCTTTTGCACTTGGAGCGGGCAAACTTCGAACAATTTTTAAAATTGTCCTTCCTAGCGCCATGCCAGGAATTTTTTCAGGAATTATTTTAGCGATTGGGCGAATTGTGGGAGAATCGGCTGCCTTGATTTTTACGGCAGGTACGGTTGCTGAAGTGGCTAAGAGTGTTTTCAGTTCGTCACGGACTTTGGCTGTGCATATGTATGCCATATCAGGAGAGGGACTTTATGTCAATCAAACCTATGCTACAGCAGTGGTTCTCTTAGTGTTAGTTATTATCATTAATCTAGTGTCGGGTTTGATTGCTAGACGATTAGGAAGTAAAACAAGCGATGAATAAAATAGAAATTAAAAATTTGGATCTCTACTATGGAGACTTCAAGGCTTTAAAAAACATTAATTTGGAAATTGCCAGCAATGAAATTACAGCTTTCATTGGTCCATCAGGATGTGGAAAATCGACCTTACTGAAAAGTCTTAACCGAATGAACGATTTGGTGAAAAATTGCCGTATTACTGGAGAGGTCACATTAGATAAAGAAGATGTGTATCGCGATTTGGACATCAATGTCCTTCGTAAAAAAGTAGGTATGGTTTTTCAAAAACCAAACCCATTTCCGATGAGTATCTATGACAACATTGCATTCGGGCCTCGAACTCATGGCATTCACAATAAAGTTCAATTGGATGAAATTGTGGAGCGTTCCTTAAAACAAGCCGCTATCTGGGATGAAGTCAAAGATCGCCTCAATAAATCTGCTCTTGGAATGTCTGGTGGTCAACAGCAACGGCTTTGCATTGCTAGAGCTTTGGCCATTGAACCTGATGTCCTCCTCATGGATGAACCAACAAGTGCCTTAGATCCGATTTCAACAGCAAAAATTGAAGATTTGGTTATTGAACTCAAGAAGAAATATACTATTGTCATGGTGACCCACAACATGCAACAAGCTGTGCGGATTTCTGATAAGACAGCATTCTTCCTCTTGGGAGAAATTGTTGAGTACAACAAAACAAGCCAACTATTTTCAATGCCCCAAGACGAACGCACAGAAAATTATATAACAGGGAGATTCGGATGATACGCTCAACCTTTGAAAATCAACTGCATGCACTCAATACCAATTTAATTTTGATGGGGTCTTTATGTGAGGATATCATTTCAAAATCCTTAATGCCCATCAGTGAAAATGATCATCATCTGGTCAATGATGTCAGTAAAACCTATCAAAAAATTGAGCAGATGGAAAGAGATATTGAATCACAATGTCTTAAACTATTGCTTCGTCAACAGCCAGTAGCCAAGGATTTGCGACGTATTTCAGCTGCTTTAAAAATGGTTTATGATATGAAGCGTATTGGTGCACAATCTGCTGAAATTGCTGATATTATTGGTGATGGTCATGTTCATGAAGGAGCTGAGTTTCGTCATCTCAAGCAAATGGTTAAACACGTTGTCAATATGGTAACAGACAGTGTGGATGCCTTTGTCCATGATGATGAGGCTTTAGCTTTAAAAGTTATCCAAAAAGATGTCACAGTGGACAAAGAATTTGATACAATAAAGGCAAGTTTAATTGCCCATATTGCTGAACTTGGAAATGATGGTGAATATACTATTGATGTTTTGATGATTGCCAAATATTTGGAAAGAATTGGTGACCATACCGTCAATGTCGCTAAGTGGGTAATTTTTTCAATCACTGGTGAACTAAATGGAGAAGAAACATGATTTACTGCGTTGAAGACGATGATGATATCCGAGAACTGATGCTTTATACTTTACGAACAGCAGGGTTTGAGGCTCAGGGTTTCCCTGACTCCCTTCTATTTTGGAAAGCCATGGAAGAAGAGCCACCAAAACTTATACTGTTAGATATTATGCTGCCTGTAGATGATGGATTGACCATTTTGAAATCTCTACGCGAAAATGGCATGACAAAAGATATTCCAGTAATCATGACAACTGCCAAAGGAACAGAATTCGATAAAGTCAAAGGATTAGATTTGGGCGCAGATGACTACTTGGTTAAACCTTTTGGTATGATGGAAATGATTTCTCGCATTAAAGCAGTCCTCAGACGTACATCCAGTCAGGAGCAGGAAACTCATTTGACAATAAAAAACCTCGCTCTGGATTCAAAAAATTACACGGTTAGAAAAAATGGGCAAAAAATCGAATTAACTCTGAAAGAATTTGAGCTGTTATCTTTATTGATGTTAAATCCTGACCGTGTTTTTACGCGGCAAGAACTTTTGGATAAAATTTGGGGAGAACACTTTATCGGAGAAACACGAACAGTTGATGTCCATATTGGAACCCTTCGCATGAAACTTGGAGATGCTAGTCATCTGATTAAGACAGTTCGTGGTGTTGGTTATCGTTTGGAGGTGACAGATGATTAAGAAAATCTTTCGTTCAACTTTTTTTGCCACGTTAGGCGTTCTTCTTGTGACCCTATTTATGGTTGTTGGCTTGCTTTATGGTTACTTTACTCAAGTACAAAAGGAGCAGTTGCAGACGGAGACAGCCTTAGCTGCTCAAGGGGCTTCTCTGGAAGGTCAAGATTATTTTAATGAGCTCAAGATGTCAAATGTCAGAATCACTTGGGTTGATAATCAAGGAAAGGTTCTCTATGATAATGAGTCTGATGCACGGACCATGGACAATCACGCCAATCGAGAAGAAATCAAAGAAGCTTTGAAAGATGGTTACGGTGAGAGTGTTCGCTACTCGAAAACTTTAACCACTCAGTCTCTTTATTCTGCTCAGCGCTTGGATAATGGAACTGTTATTCGTTTATCTGTGACAAGACATAGTATTTTAGTGCTTTTGTTTCGGATGTTCCAGCCCTTGGCTCTTATTCTTGTATTGGCCTTCTTCCTCTCTCTATGGCTTTCACACTCCATTGCTAAGAGTGTCGTGGGACCATTGAATCGGCTGGATCTTGATCATCCGCTTGAAAATGATGCCTATGAAGAAATTTCACCACTTCTAAGACGGATTGCCAGACATCAAAAGGAAGTCACTGAGCGAGAAGTTGTGATAGAGCAACGTCAATCAGAATTTGACACCATTATTTCTAAAATTAAAGAAGGCATGATTTTGTTAGACAATAACTGTCGCATCATCAGTATCAACCAGGCGGCACAGGATATTTTACAGACTGATCAAACGTGTTTGGGCAAAGATATGTTACAAATTATCCGTAACCTATCACTAAATAATTGGCTTGAAAAAGGTCTTCAAGGTCGCAAGCAAGAAGGGATTTTGCAATTAGATGACTCGCATTACAAAGTTATGGTGCGTCCTATTCAGTCTGAGGATAAGGTGACTGGTTTAGCGCTTCTTTTCTTTGATGTCACAGAGCAACTTCAGGCAGAGCAGCTGCGCCGTGAATTTACAGCAAACGTTTCTCATGAACTGAAAACACCTTTGCATCTGATTTCTGGGTATTCTGAAATGTTGGCCAGTGATGTTGTTGCGCAAAAAGATGTTCCACAATTCGCTGAGAAAATCCATAGTGAGTCTCAACGTATGATTCAGTTGGTAGAAGATATTATTAAACTGTCACATCTTGATGAGTCAGAAGAGTTAGCTATGGAACCCGTCAATCTCTATCAGATATCAGAGGAAGTCTTAGAGAGTCTATCTGCTAAGGCAAATGAACGTCATATCAACTTGCATTTATTAGGGGAACCAGCTTATATTACTGGTAATCATGCCCTTATTCATTCCTTGATTTATAATCTTTGTGATAATGCTATTATCTATAACCGTGATAAGGGAGATGTGACTGTAGGTATCACCTCGAATGAGGACGATATTGTTCTGACAGTACAGGATACTGGAGTTGGGATTGCCAAAGATGAGCAGGAACGCATTTTTGAGCGTTTCTATCGGGTTGATAAGAGTCGCTCGAAGAAGTTGGGTGGCACTGGTTTGGGGCTTTCCATTGTCAAGCACGCGGTCAATCAACATCATGCCGATATTAAGGTGGAAAGTCAGCTAGGCTTGGGAACTAAAATGACCGTGACCTTTCACAAATAAACCTCTTTGAAAATTAAACGCAGACGTTTGTGACTTGATTTGAGGAGTGAAAACCTCCAACGGAAGTTTTTAGCCTGTCATTCCAAAATTATAAAATAGCTGAGTTCTATCTGAAACTGCGTTACTTATCCCAATTTTGATTTTCGTTGAGAATAAAAACACAAACACCTCCTCTAGATTCTATGAACAAGAGGAGGTGTTTTTTCTCTGAGAACCTAGAGGATGCTTCTGCGTCAAAGCCCCGTGCTATTTCTCTATAGGAATTTCCAAATTTGATTTGTCTAAATCAATGGTCAAATCATAGCTAGAATTGTCACGGATGGTGTGTTCAAAATCTGTTGTGTAAAGAAGCACGCGAACCTTATCTCCTTTACTGAACTTGTAAAGACTAGGTTGTAGTTTGAAATCAATGGTCATCCACTGATCGGTAGGCACTTCCTCTACAGTCAGCAAACTAGTGCGGTTTTGTAAGTTGAGAACACCTTTTGAGACAACCCGATATGGTGTTTCTCTGAATGGTAATTCACGTAAAGCTTCACGAGCGAAATTACGACCATTATCAATAGCGTTGTAGTCAACAAAGCCAGGAATATCTGTAAAGCGTTTCTTTTTGCCAAAATCAAGGACTTGAGCAGATAGTATGCCTTTATTTTCACTAGATTTGAGAGTTAAGTGAAGAATCATTTCCCCATTGAGATGAATATCTTGTTCAAGAGTGATGTCTAGACAGATAGCGTTAGCCTTACCTGCAAAGAGGTCAGTCTTAAAAGTTCTAAAATCATTGCCATAACGATTGAAGTCCTCTTTGTCATAATAGTTGTCAATGATACGGTTCCCCATCCCTAAAGATAGATTAACGGAAGTGGTTGTCCCGAAATGATCTAAGGCCCTCCAGGTTTGTTCTTGACTATTGTCTTGCCAGAGCACATTTGGTAAGTCTAGGTGATAATTTTGAGCCAGTAGCTTCTCAGACAAGAGAGTGTTCATACTTTCGCGGAAATCTAATGATTGCCAGTTATGCATATAGACATGTTCACCATGATGTAGAAATGCATGTGTTTCTATAGAAGATGGCAGCGCTTTGAGGATATTATAAACCTGTCGTGGCTTGACATTCCAGTCTTGTAGACCGTGGGTATAGACACAAGTAGCAGTTACCTTGTGTGCATGAGGCAAATAATTGCGATCGTGCCAAAATTGATTATAATCACCAGACTCACGATCAAGGGCTTCAGACTGAGCATTTAAAAGAAGTTGGTAGTGGGAGTTGTTACGTAAATAATCTCCAGCCCATAGATTTTTAGAATAGGTCAATTCTGTGAGTACATCCAGATCTTCACCTGGATATCCGCCAGGACTGCAGACCAATCCATTTTCACGGTAATAGTCATACCAAGATGAAATAGCAGATTCAGCAATAATAACTTTCAAGCCTTCAACACCTGTGGTTGCTAGAGCTGTTGAGAGTGTTCCAAGATAAGATTTTCCGGTTGTACAGACGAGACCATTAGACCAGGTTGCTAACACCTGTTTATCACGACGGTGGCTAGAAAAGGCCACTGCTCTGCCATTGAGCCAATCAATCACAGCTTTGAAACTTTCCACTTGTGCATAGTCTCCGCTGGTCATAAAACCTGTTGAATCAGCTGTTCCGATACCAGAAACGTAGATATTGGCAAAACCACGAGCTAAAAAGTAATCATTGAGACTATAGCTGTCAATGTAATTAAGGGTTTGTTCTGCTTCGGTAATAGGAAGATGACAGCTTGGAACTTCAAGTGGAGTAAAGTCTTGACTCTCAATTGAGATTTGACCAGATTTCTTAACAGACAATTGACCTTCCATCTTATGGAGTTTTTTATCATTAGCAGGGCCATTCACGCCTTCATGGTAGGGACTTGCAGTCATTAAGGTAGGAATAGCTTGCGCTGCCTTAGGGCGGATAATATTGACTTTAATAAGATCCAACTCCCCATCGTCGTCGGTGTCCACTGGAGCTTGCACATAGACCACTTCACGAATGAGGTCATTGGTATCAAAGCTTGCTAGAGACTTACCATTGAAAAAGTGATAGTCATTGTCAATTGGAATCATGCCACGGCTGACCAAGTCGTCGATGAGAGTCATACCTTTTTTCATACGAGTGGCTAGCAAATGATGTAGGGTTCTGATAAACTCAGTTTCATTAAAAAGTACAGGAAAATCAATCTGTTCAACAAACTTAGCAATGTCTGAAAAATCAACATTTGGGATAAAACCTAGTACTTGCAGAGCGATAGTATTAAAAACTTCAATAGTCAAATTACGACTAGACTGGAAAAAATCTAATAAGTCAGTTTCAAAATCAGAAATGAGGTTTGACAAAGGATAATCGGTATCAGCATAATTAAAATGAATTTTTCGAACAAAGATTTCCAGATTTTCTTTTGGAGTTTTTTCCTTGGCAACATCAAAGCCTAGGGCCTGTAATTCTTGTTCTGCTATTTCTACGGAGACAGGAATGTAAGAGAATTGATTGTATTTCATGAAATTTTCCCTTCTAAAAAGTAAACGTTTTAATTATTATTATCATCTTTACAATGTCTATTATACTTGATAAAATGGTAGATGTCTAAATTATTATCATTTTGGAGGAAATAAAGACACATGGATGTTACATGGACAGTGAAATACATCACTGAATTTATCGCAACAGCCTTCTTGCTTATTTTGGGGAATGGTGCCGTTGCAAACGTTGACTTAAAGGGTACTAAGGGAAATAACTCTGGTTGGGTTATCATTGCTCTTGGTTATGGTTTTGGTGTGATGATGCCTGCGCTTATGTTTGGTAACGTATCAGGAAACCACATCAACCCTGCCTTCACACTCGGTCTTGCTGTATCAGGACTTTTCCCATGGCAACACGTTGCACCTTATATCGTTGCACAAATGCTCGGTGCTATGTTTGGTCAATTGATGGTAGTTATGGTTCACAAGCCTTACTACTTGCAAACTGAAAATCCAAACCATATCTTGGGTTCATTCTCAACAATCTCTAACGTTGACGATGGCACTCCAACAAGCCACAAAGCAGCTTGGGTTAACGGTTTCTTGAATGAGTTCTTAGGTTCATTCGTTCTTTTCTTCGGAGCTCTTGCTTTGACAAAAAACTACTTTGGTCATGAAGCAATCCTTGCTACCGTGAAACAATACGCTGGTGCGATAACTGAGTCTGATTTCCTTTCTCAAAATCCATCTGCTTCCCTAATGGCAGGAGGAAGCTTGTCAGTGGCACACATTGGAATTGGTTTCTTGGTGATGACACTTGTTGCTTCTCTTGGTGGACCAACTGGTCCTGGACTTAACCCAGCGCGTGACCTTGGACCTCGTATCGTCCATGCTTTGCTTCCAAAAACAATCCTTGGCCAAGCTAAAGGCGATTCAAAATGGTGGTATGCTTGGGTACCCGTTGTAGCACCTATTCTTGCTGCCCTTGCCGCAGTAGCTTTGTTCAAATACTTGTATCTTTAAGAATTAACTTTGAAGGCGAAAGCCTTCTTTTTTGTTTATAAATTTTCAGAGAGTTAGCACATAATTTCTTGTCAAATGGTGAGTTTTTTTCTAAAATAGAAGAGATTGTAAGGGAGGACACTATGTCATTATTTGAACACATTAGATTTGCTCATCCTGTTTTACGAGTAAATAACCGCGACAGAAACATTGAATTTTACGAAACATGTCTTGGCTTTAAATTAGTTAGCGAGGAAAATGCGATTGCCATTTTTTCTGATTATGGTCATAAAACCTCTAGTTTTATCATTGAAGAATCTCCGTCCATGCGTACAAGGGCTGTAGAGGGGATAAAGAAGGTCAATCGTATTTCAGTTAAGGCTGAAAATCCTGATGAGATTGCGGCACTTTTAGCAAATGGTGCCACAGCGCAACAAGTTTTTAAAGGAAAGAAAGGTTATGCCTACGAAACTTTGTCACCAGAAGGAGACCTTTTCCTCCTACATGCTGAGGATGATATCAATGATTTACAAGTCATTGCTCGCCCTAATCTACCAGTTCAACCAGAAATCAAGGGCTTATCAGCTTATCATTTTGAGCGCATTGTTTTAAATGTTTCAGATTTAGTGGCATCAAAGAATTTTTATCAAACTGTTTTTGATGGTCAATTTCCTTTGAAACTTGAATTTGTTGAGGCTAAAGGGGCGGATTTAGCCGTGGAACCAAATGTTACTTGGGATTTAGAAATTATGAAATGTCAAGTGCCAAAAGATTATGACTTGACAGCACTTAGAGATTATTTTATCAGCAAAAATTTGGCTTTATATCTTGATAAGAAAGAAAATATTCTGGTGATTTCAGACCCTAGCCAGATTGAAATTTGGTTTGTCAAATGAGTCAAAAAACACTTGAACTTATCAGGAAGCAGATTGGTGAAAATCTTTATCACGGTGCCAGTTTAGCAATTTACCGTAATGCCCAGTGGTCAGAATACTACTTGGGAACGATTGATGGTATTCAGCCAGTTGAGAAGGGATTGATTTACGACTTAGCCTCTGTTTCAAAGGTTGTGGGTGTGGGTACTGTGGTGATTTTTATGGTCAATAGCGGAGCTTTAGATCTGGATAAGTCTCTGACAGCTTATTATCCTGATTTTCATGATGCTTCTGTGACATTGCGTCAGCTCTTGACCCATACTAGCGGTATTGACCCCTATATTCCAAATCGTGATGAGATGAATGCAGAAGAACTTAGACAGGCTATCAATCATATTCGAGTGACTGAGGATAAGGATTTTAAATATACCGATATCAATTTTCTGTTGCTTGGTTTTATGCTGGAAAGACTATCTGGGCAACTCCTGCCTAGTCTGTTTGAAGAACAGATTTTCAAGCCTTTTGTTATGCAGCAAACAAGCTTTGGCCCAGTTGAAGGAGCAGTTCCAACAGTTAAGGGAATATCGGATGGCTATGTTCACGATCCCAAAGCGAGAGTATTAGATATTCATGCGGGATCAGCTGGGCTATTTTCAACCCTAAACGATTTGGAGAAATTTTGTCAGCATTATCTGAGTGATGATTTTGCAGAAAAACTCTGGCAATATTATGGCAGTCAAGTTAAACCGCGTTCGATTGCTTGGAATTTAGATGGTGATTGGATCGACCACACAGGTTACACTGGTCCTTTTGTCATGGTCAATAGAAAAGAGCAGTTGGCGGCCATTTTTTTGACTAATCGTACTTTTGAATATGATGATCGGCCACTATGGATTGAAAGGCGTCGTCTTATTCGTGATGCTATCAAGGAAGAGTTGAGGGGCTAGATGCGTTACATTTTACTTTTACGAGGGATAAATGTTGGTGGCAAGAACAAGGTTATCATGGCAGATTTAAAACAAGGTTTACTTGAATTGGGGTTCGAGAAGGTGACCAGCTACATCAATAGTGGTAATCTCTTTTTTGACAGCCAGCGGCCCGCAGAGTTGATTAGTAATAAATTGCAAGCTTTCTTTGCAGAGTATTATCCATTCATTCAGCATTTTTGTTTGCTTAGTCAGAAAGAGTATCAAGATGATTATGACCAACTTCCTGCTTGGTGGCACAGTGACTTGGCGCGAAAAGATGTCCTTTTTTACACCTCAACCGACCAGCATAAGCTTGCTCAAGATTTGATTTGTCAGATGAACCTAGTTGATGAAGTGGTTCACTTTGGCAGCTTTGCCATTTTCTGGGGAAAATACAGCGAAAGCCAATATTTGAAAACAGCCTATCATAAGGAGCTAATCAAGACACCACTTTACAAGGAAGTGACCATTAGTAATGGTAGGACCTACGAAAAGTTAGCTGATTTTTTATAAAATAAAAGCCGAGAAATTTATTTTTTCTCAGCTTTTTTTATGATAAGGTGGTATAATGAAAATAAAGAAAACGGTTACTGTTTTTCGTGTAAATGGAGGAAGATCTTATGGCAAATATTTTAGTTGCGGTTTTCGATGTTCAAAGTGAAGCTTATCAGGCTTTTTCTGAATTAAAGTCTTTTAAGCAGGATGATAGGACTCAGATTGCACAGATTGCACTCGTTAAGAACGAAGCGGGAAAGGTTTCAATTAAGGATTCTGTTGATTTTGATGATGCTACTCGTGATTATGCTACTATTGGTGGTATCGTCGGTGGACTTATTGGCATTCTAAGTGGCCCTCTAGGAGTTATTTTTGGCTATGGTTTGGGAGCCTTAGCTGGCGCAGCAAGTGGGAGTATGACAGATTCAACTGACAATAATTTGATTGAAGAAGTTACTACTAAGTTGCTTGATGGTGATGTAGCTGTCATTGCACTGGTTCATGAGGAGGATGAATCTATACTTAACCATGTCTTTGCTCCATTTAAAGTGAACATTATGCGTTGGGATGCTCTGGCAATTGGACGAGAAGTTGAACTAGCTGGTCAAGTTCAAGATGATCTTTACGGTAAGGTGCAAGAAGATATGAATAAGCGTCGTATGGAACATCTTAAAGAACAAAGCAGTGACATTGCTGATACTATTAAAGCAACATTTAAGAGGCTAAGAGGGAAGAAATAAGGCATCACGGATAGTAATATAAAACCATCTCTATTTATAAGGAGCTGGTTTTTAGTTAAAGTAAGATTAGAGAACTTTACTCGGTTTCTACAGTAGCATTTTTTACTAAATCGTTATAAAATGCCGCATAAGTTGCACGAATATAGGGAATTAACCAAAAGTATCCGATACCCAGAGTACATGTTGCCAGAAATGCCCAACCAAGGAAGCTTAAGTTGAGAACGAAGAAGTCCCACTTATGTCCATCCATCAATGCACGACTTTTAGTGATCGAAGAAGTAGCAGTTGTTGAGTTGCCATTATCCAAATCATCTTTTAGAATATAGCTAGTCATGAAATAACTGTAAGTTTTAATGATGCCTGGAATATAGAGAAGTAATGTCCAAAGAAAGGTGAAGATAGATTGACATAATCCTGTTAAGAAGAATTTCCAGTAGCGTTTTTCTCTAAAAGCATAGGTAGATGCCAGTGATAGATCCTCTTTTTTACCTCGAATAAGATCAAGATAAGAAGAATCTAGACTAGAGTGAACACCAATGTAGGCAAATAGAGTTAGGATATATGGGATAAAGATTAAGATAATAACAGGAGATATTTCACCGCTATAAGGATCAGATGTCACAGAAGCAATCAGTGCAATCACAAAGATCAACGCATATAGTACAGCAGATATGATGGTATATGGGAGAACAAATAGGGCAATAGCCCACCCCCAGTTCCCTCTTAAGGCATCTTTTGCTTCTTGTTTAAGTTCTTTTCTGGTTTTCATAAAAACTCCCTTTTCTAAATTTACTTCAACAAGTATATCATAAAATAACTAAATTGCCAATATTTCAGAATATTCAATGATTTTAATTTGATACTTCAAAGTAAATTTGATAATACTGACCTTGATTTGGCGCTCATCAATGTCTGACGGGCGTGAGGAATAATAAAAGAGCTCAAACACTTTGGTTTTAGCTCTTTAGGCAATAGATCATTAGTCTAGTTTAATCCTTTTTCCATGGTAACATGCTTAATACCAGCTTCTTCAAAAATGTCACCACAAGGTAGAAAGCCTATCTTGCGATAGAAACCCTCTGCTGTTAGTTGAGCATGTAGTGTTATTTTTTGAAAGTTTTGCTCTTGACAAAACGAGATTACTTGTTGAAGCAACTGTTTACCAAGACTTTGTCCACGATAGTCTGATAGTACAGCCATTCTTTGCAGGGTTGCAGAAGTCAGATCTTTACTAGGTAAAATACGGCAGGTAGCCGCAGCCTTACCATTGTCATCGTAAAGAACAAAATGCAAACAATGTGCTTCATTTTCATCAATCTCAAGTGATTGTGGAACGCCTTGTCCTTTGACAAAAACGATTTGTCGAATTTTTAGTGCGTCAAGGTAGGTATCTGATAGCGTATTGCGTGTTTGTTTGATTATCATGTCTTTTATTATAGTTAAAAGAAAGAGATTTGCCAAGTAACAAATCTCTTTTCTAGTATGAGCTAAGGCTTAGGCTTGGCCTGAGATAGCTTCAGCAGCATCGTCCATTGAAAGAACTTCGTGGAAGACACGTTGTGTCAATTCAGTCTTTTGTTCTTTTGTGAGGTACTTAGTGTTGACACAGTAACCAGAGATACGAACGATAACATCTTCGCCAGACATAATCTTGTCATAAACGTCTTTAAGGTCCATAACGTTCAAGTTAACGTGTTGACCACCGTTTTCGAAGTAACCATCAAGGATTGTTACCAAGTTGTCAACTTGTTCGTCAAATGTTTTACCGAGGGCACGTGGAGAAACTTGAGTTGTGAGTGAGATACCATCTGCAGCATATGAGAAATCTAGGCTTGCAAGTGAGTTAAGGTTTTGCAACCAACCACCACGCGCTTTGTTAGATGGGTTAGCACCTGGTGAGAAGAATTCAAGTTTAGAAAGGTTTGTTGTGCCATCTTCGTTGAGGTAAACCCCTTTGTGAACTGGAGAGTTACCAGTTTGTTTAGAGTAAGCAACGTTTGATGTGATGGTAAGAAGTGATACAGTTGCTTCAGCGTTCTTGTAAAGTTTGTGGCTACGAAGACGAGTAGTATAAGCTTCAATCAACCATTCAGCCAATTCGTTTGAACGAGGATCATCTTCACCCCAACGAGGGTATTCACCAGTTGTTTCATAATCATAGATGTAGCCATCTTCATCACGGATTGGTTTAACAGTAGCGTATTTAATAGCTGACAAAGTATCAACAGTGTTGGCAAAGCCACAGATACCGAATCCCATGTTAGCACGTTGTTTCGTTGGCAAGAAGGCCATTTGAACAGCTTCGTAGTTGTATTTATCAGTCATGTAGTGAATGATATTAAGAGCATCTACGTAAGTTGAAGTCAACCAATCAAGAGATTTTTCGAAGTTAGCTTTAACAGTATCAAAGTCAAGAACGTCATCGCGGACAGGTTCGATATCAAATACTTTGTAGTCTTTGTGAACATCGTCGTAACCACCATTGAGACCAGTAAGAAGAGCTTTAAGGACGTTTACACGAGCACCAAAGTATTGGATGTTGTGACGTTGTTCTTCATTTTCTGGGTCAAGTGGTGATACACAACATGAGATACATGACATTTCACCGTAACCATCTTTGGCCATTGTTGTCACACCTTCATACTGGATAGAAGAATGTTTATGTGACATCTTCATACAGTAGCGACGGAATGAATAAGGCAGTTTATCAGTCCAAAGTACAGTCAAGTTTGGTTCTGGAGCATTACCGATATTATCAAGTGTGTTCAAGAAACGGTAGTCCATCTTAGTCACACGGTGACGTCCATCAGCCCCCATACCAGCCATAGAAGTTGTAATGAAGGTTGGGTCACCTGAGTAAAGTTCGTCATAAGCTTTAGTACGAGCAAACTTCACTGTACGAAGCTTCATAACGAAGTCGTCTACAAATTCTTGGATTTCTGATTCTGTAAATGTACCACGAGCAAGGTCACGTTCTGCAAAGATGTCAAGAACGATTGGCACACGTCCAAGAGAGGTAGCGGCACCATTGATGACGCGGCAGACTGCCATGAAAGCAATGTTAACCCATTGGATAGCTTCTTTAACGTTCATAGCAGGGCGGCGTACATCAACACCATAAAGGTCACCCAATTTAACAACTTCACCAAGTGCTTGGTATTGGAGGTTAACTTCTTCACGAAGACGAATTGATTCTTCGTCAATTTCAGTGATAGCATTCCAGTCGTTAACTTTTTCTTGCATGAGGTAGTCAGCACCATACAAAGCAAGACGTGCGTAAACACCAATGATACGTCCGCGTGAGTAAGCGTCTGGAAGACCAGTTACAGTGTGTGCGTGACGGGCACGGCGAATGTTAGACGTATAAGCACGGAAAATACCATCGTTAACAGTTGTTACATATTTTGTGAAGATTTCATGAACTGCTGGGTCAGGTTCATAACCGTTTTCTTTCATAGCAGTTTCAGCCATACGGATACCACCTTTTGGCATGAAGTTCAATTTGAACAATTCATCATTTTGGATACCATAAATCAATTCATCTTCTTTTGAGATGTAGCCAGCAGGGATACCAGCAATTGAAGTAGGACGGCTATCGTAAGGGAAGCGAGTAGCTTCATAACCAGCTTTAGTTTCTTCTACAATTTTTTTAATTTTAAGTGAACGTTCAGTAACGCCAGCCAAGAAACTTTCATCACCATCATAAGGTGTGTAGTTAGCTTGTACAAAACGTGCTATGCTTGCTTTTTCTTTCCAGTCAGTTCCTTTGAAGCCTTCCCAGGCTTTTTCGAAAACATCTGTGTTAGTTTTTACAGTTGCCATTTATTTGTCTCCTTAAATCTAGTAACAGCACATCTGTTACATTTACAAGTATAGTTTATCATACAGGAAGCGTTTTCCAAAGTGAAAAAACTTCTAAAATAGTATTTCTTTTATAATACAGTTTCTTAAAGATATCTTATCTGTCCTATAAATATGAAAATTTGGATGAAAATGATGAAAAGGAGTATAATAAAATTAGGAAATTGCAAAGTTAAAGGAGGTCTCTCATGATGAAAAACAACAATGTTACAGGTTTTACTTTTTTGTGGCTAGCTCTGTATGCAACAGCTGCCTTTCTATTTGAAATTGTCTTGGTTATTGTTGAGAATTTCTTGGGTATTACTCTCAGTCAGGCAAGCACTTTGCAGATGATTGCTCACTGGACCATAACAAGCCTAGGTTGGCTGGGTATAGGCTTAGCTATCATTGCTTTGGCCAAGAAACAGACAGGCTTTAATCTCTTAAGTAGTGAAAAAAAGGAAATATTACCTTGGCAATGGTTAGCGATTGCTTTGAGTTTCGTTCTAGTTACGCTTGTGCAATACTGGGACTGGAATGGCTTCAAAATTCTCCTTGAATTCCAGCGCTTAGGTTGGTTAAAGTTTATCTTCCAATACCTCTATTATATTGCTGAAAGTTTTTTGATTTCCTTAGTATTGGTTTTTGGGCAAAAGGCTTTTGAAACCTGGTTTAAAAATGATAAAATCCCTTATGGCGGTATTTTACTTGGGCTGACTTGGGGCTTGATGCACATTTTGTCAAAAGGCAGTGTTTTGACAGGTATCATGACCTGTTTAGCAGGCTTTTTATTTGGTAGTGTCTATCTTTTGGTCAATAAAGACTATAAGAAAACTTTTATTATTGTGACTATTTTATTCATGCTTTGAGACTTTAAGGAGGCTTCATGTTAATTTTTCCTTTGATAAATGACACATCTCGGAAAATCATTCATATCGATATGGATGCCTTTTTTGCGTCTGTTGAAGAACGAGACAATCCAGAACTCAAGGGGAAACCTGTTATTATTGGTAGCGATCCACGTCAAACGGGTGGACGTGGAGTGGTGTCAACTTGTAATTATGAAGCCAGAAAGTTTGGAGTGCATTCAGCCATGTCCTCCAAGGAAGCCTACGAACGTTGTCCTCAAGCTATTTTTATTTCTGGCAATCATCGCAAGTATCGTGAGATTGGTTATCAGATTCGTGAGATTTTTAAGCGATATACTGACTTAGTCGAGCCCATGTCTATCGATGAAGCTTATCTGGATGTGACAGAGAATAAGCTAGGCATTAAATCAGCTGTTAAGATTGCTAAGATGATTCAGTATGATATTTGGGAGGAAGTTCATTTAACGTGTTCTGCGGGTATTTCTTATAATAAATTTTTGGCAAAGTTGGCTTCAGATTTTGAAAAGCCGCGTGGTCTAACCTTAGTTTTGCCAGAAGAAGCGCAAGCTTTTTTAGAAAAACTCCCCATCGAAAAATTTCATGGCGTAGGGAAACGCTCTGTTGAAAAGTTGCATGACATGGGGATTTTTACTGGAAAAGACTTATTGGCGGTTCCTGAGTGGACCTTGATTGACCGCTTTGGGCGTTTTGGTTATGATCTTTATCGTAAGGCTCGCGGAATTTCTAATTCACCAGTCAAACCCAATCGAGTGCGTAAGTCTATCGGCAGTGAGAGGACTTATGCGAAATTACTCTATGACGATAATGACATTAAGGCAGAAATTTCCAAAAATGCTCAACGTGTCGCTGACACCTTGAGCCGAAATAAAAAGGTTGGTAGGATAGTGGTCTTAAAGGTACGCTATGCTGATTTTTCAACCTTGACCAAGCGTGTGACTTTAGATGATGTGACAGATAATTTTGATAAAATCAATCAAACTGCTAAGACGATTTATGATAGTCTTGAAGAGAGTTCAGCCGGTGTCCGCTTGCTTGGTGTGACGGTCACTGGACTGGAAAATGGGAAGCAAGATATTTTACTAGAAGTATAAAAAACACGTGCTAATCTCTATCGGTGGAATACCGATTGAGATCAGTTCGTGTTTTTAGATATTAATCTTCTTCCTCTTCAAGTTGCTGATTAAGCAATTTTGCGCGGGAATAGGTATAGTAATACATAGCGATAAGAGCAGCTTGGATAACCAAGGTTAAAATGCTAATTTGATCTGTAAAACTAAATAAAATGCTAAGAACCGATACGCCGATACCTAAGAAATGTGGAACATAGCTAAGCTCTGCATTTTTCTTTAATTTGGACAAGTTTAGGGCACTGAAAACAATAATTGAGATAGCAATAGCAAGTGATAAAACAGACATGAAAATAGCAAAGGGTGTGATTGAAAGTTTTAGAGTAGCCAATTGATTATCTGTATAGGCGGCTGTGAACTTAGGATTGTTTAGATTTGCCATAAGTAATAAAATACCAGCAATACCCAATAGATAAATAACCGTAACGATAGCATTGATAACAATACTCAAAATGGTAAAGCTACGAAAAGATTGTTTAACTTTTTCATAAGAAATCATAGAAGACCTCCAAAATAATTGTATTAGATTTAATATACAATTATTTTAGCACAAAAACTGAAAATGTAAATATGTTTAAATGATTTTTTCAATAAGTGGACAGAAAAATCATTTAAAAAAATGCTTGATATCAGTTTGCGTTAAACCAATCATAGGATCAATGAAGTGAAGATTTTCCTCAGTAAGGCGGTGTTCAATTGTTTCATTTTCTAGATTAACATCATCTAAGTTTAGGCTTAACTGGTTGTCTGACTGGCAACTGACATCTTTGTTTGCTTTGGGTGGGTCAGTCTTGTCTGAGGTTTGTCTTTGTAGTCTCAAAGAATCGGAAGCTGGCAGTAGAGGTATGAGGTCAGGACTAAAACGTTCTACAAGATAGGTATTTCGCTTGGCACCTTCATTTTTAATGGCGTAGTCGAAGGCTGAGATTTCTCCCAGCATAACCAGCTTACTCTTTGAGCGTGTGATAGCAGTGTAAATGAGGTTGCGTTGTAACATACGACCACTCTGACGTGTGATGGGTAAAATGACAACTTGAAACTCACTTCCCTGTGATTTATGGATAGACATAGCGTAGGCAAGTGTAATTTTGATCCAATCATTACGCGGGTAGATGACTTCAGTTCCATCAAAGTTTATGAAGATTTCATCTTGTTTGGACTCAGTATATTTGGCTGGAATAAGGTCGGTAATGTAGCCAATATCACCATTGAACACATTAGCTTCGGCATCATTGACAAGGTGTAAAACTTTATCGCCTTTTCGGAATTTAATGTCATTAAAGAGAAATTCTATGCCATCAGTTAGAGGATTGAGGAGTTCTTGCATGAGGACATTGAGATTGTTGATACCAGCCTGCCCACGATACATAGGTGCCAAGATTTGGATTTCTTGTGGGGAGATACCGCTTTTGATGGCAGAACTGACAATCTTTTGAACCATAGTCGGGATATGTTGAGCTTGGGCTTCAAAATAGGAACGATCAGCTTTTTTCTGGGTAAAATCATGAGGTAGTTGTCCCTGTCTCATCTGCGCGGCCAAGGTGACAATGGTAGAGTCTTTCGATTGTCGGAAAATTTTGGTAAGCGCTACTTGAGGCAGCTCAGCTATTTTTAGTAAATCTGCTAAGACTTGTCCTGGACCAACGGAAGGCAGCTGATCGCTATCACCCACTATGATGACTTGAGTGTTAGATGAAATGGAACTAAAGAGTTGGTTGGCTAGCCAAGTATCAACCATAGAAAATTCATCAACGATAATCAGGTCACAGTCTAGATAATCGTCCATGGCTTGGTAGTCATTGTCACCATTGAGACCTAGATGGCGGTGAATAGTTGCTGCTGGGAGGTGAGTTAATTCGCTCATGCGGCGGGCAGCACGACCTGTCGGTGCTGCTAAAACGATAGGGAGGTCTCCCTTGTTGAGATCAAGTCGATTAAGACTAGCATAGGCTGCGATAAGACCATTGATAACCATAGTCTTCCCTGTCCCTGGTCCGCCAGTCAGAATAAAAACTTTACTTTGAAGAGCCTGCTGGATGGCGGATTTTTGAACGTCATCATAGCTGATACCGAGATTATTTTCAATTTCAGTGATTTCTTCAGCGAGTTGTTCAGTTGAAAAATCAGTATTCAGCGGTGTATCCAAGATGCGTGTCAGGTGTTTTTTGATACCCGCTTCTGCGTGAAAAAGACTGTTGTCAAAAATCTTTGTATCAATATTTTGTACCTTATCTTCGGCGATGAGATTACTTAATTCTTGCGCTACAGTAGCGGGATCTAGTTCAATTTGTCGTGCTTCTTCAAGCAAGACAATAGCATTTTCGAGTAATTTTCTAGCTTCTACATAGGTATCACCCTGTTCTAGCGAGGTTTCTAGGAGACTGTGAACGAGAGCAGCGCGAAAACGTTGAGGAGAGTCGGCTTCAATGCCTAATTGTTCTGCTAATTGGTCAGCGATTTTGAAACCTACACCCTGAATATCCTCAACCAATTGATAGGGATTTTCTTGAATGATGGTCAGTGCCTCATCTTTATAAGCGTTGAAAATCTCAACAGCGATACGATTGGTTAAACCATATTCAGCGAGTTTGGCTAAAATTTGCTCAGTACCATAGTTGAGTTTAAGTTTGGCAATGAAACGTTCTTTATTGACTTTGGATAGCCCAGAAATGCTATCTAGCTTACTAGGATCCTCCAAAATGTTATCAATGGTGTTGTCACCGTAAAGTGCCACAATCTTTTCAGCAGTTTTATTACCAATTCCTTTGAAATGCTCGCTAGAAAAATATTTGACCAAACCAGATGAGCTGGGCTTGGTGCGCTCATAACGATTGATTTTGAGTTGCTCACCATATTTAGGGTGTTGGGTCAATTCACCCCAAAAGGTGTAATTCTCACCCTCCATGACATCCGCAATGGTTCCTGTAACGATAATTTCAAAATCATCAAAGTCTTCACAGTCAGTATCTTCAATTTCTAGCAATAAAATTTTAAAAAAGTTACTGGCATTTTCAAAAATAATACGGTCAATAGTTCCTGAAAAATAAACTTCCATAGTGATTTTCCTACTCTACAAAGAAAAGGCTGAGTCTGAGCCCAGCCCTCTAGATTATTCGACGCTACCAAAACTTGAAAGAGGCCAGAAGCGGAATTTGACTTCACCAATAATGGCAGTTCTTTTGAAAGTACCTACCTCGCGACTGTCTTTGGAGACAATACGGTCATCGCCGAGCAAATAATATTCTCCATCTGGGACAGTTACTGTAAATTCAGCATTTCCGCTAGCATCTGTCGTGAAAGCAGTAGAAGTCTGTGCGCGTTGTTGGAAAAAGCTGTTATAAGAATAGATGCTTTGTAATTTATCGTCTTTGAAAGCTTTTTGATAGGTTTTTAGATAAGTTTCACTGACTTTTTTGCCATTAACATAGAGGATGTCGTTTTTGTAAGAGATAGTGTCACCAGGCATACCTATAACACGTTTAACAATGTCTTTGGTCTGACCATCTTCAGTCTCTCTAGCGACAACAATGTCAAAACGGTCGATAGAGGTTGTGCGAATCACGATTAAACGTTCACTATTTGCTAATGTCGGATCCATAGAGTGACCATCAACTTTGACTGGTTGCCAAATGAACCAGCGTGATAAGCCAAATGCTAGCATGAAGAGGATAAAAAGTCCCCATTCTTTGATAAAATGTTTCATTAATCTTTCCTTATTTTTTTAGTAAGGCCTGTGCCTTTTGTGTATTTGCAAAGTGAAGCTTGGCAGTATGCTCCAAGCCAGACATGCCATAGGCTGCTAAAATCTGACTGGCAACTTTATCGGACTTGTTTCCGGCGCCACTTGGTAAGATAAAACCTGTTTCTTGGCTTAGTTTATCAAGGTTTTCCAAGAAGAGATTACGCGCAATGATAGAACTAACGGCAACTGCTAGATATTTCCCTTCGGCCTTTTCTTCGAATGTCAGTGGATTGTCAAAGTGATTGGTTTCAGCCTTAACATATTTTTCATAATTTTTCTGGCTAGTAAAGGCATCAATCACAATTTTGTCAGGTCTTGCAACTTCTTGTAAGAGCAGATAGATGGCCTGATTGTGGAGAGCAACCTTGACTGAGACAGCATTGTGACGCTTTCCCTTGCCGACCACTTGATTGTATTTTTGTGGGGATAATAGCAGAGCTTTATGGGGAATTTTTTCTTCTAAGACCGGTGCTAGTTGTCGAATCTTGATATCATTGAGAGTTTTGGAATCATCCACACCGAGTTTTTTTAGCCAAGCATGTTCATCTGGAGTGACAAAACTAGCAACGACTGCAAGACCACCAAAGTAAGAACCGTTCCCTACCTCATCAGACCCAATTAAGGCAAGATTTTGCCCAGCTGGACTTTTAGCTTTGCTATTTTCCAAAATATCCTGATAGCCAAATTGACTAGCTAAAACTGAGGCACCAGTCCCCTGAAAGACGACCTTGCCAGATGTATAGATGAGGACGGAAGCTTCTCGTGTTTTGGCGGCAAAACTGACATAAGGATTATTACTATTTACTTGAAAGCGGGATAGTTCTTGAGGAATGTCGGTCGTTCGTCCCTGACCGAGTGTCATTACAATTGCAGTCATGTCACTATTTTATCACAAAACTAAAAAATACGGACGTCTTAACTGTTTTTAGAGATGTTTTTCTTTCATCATTTTACGAAAGCTAAATTTTACGGTATAATGCTAAAAGAGGTAACTAGTATGAAAAATAAGAATCGCTATAAATTTACATTTGGTGAAAAAGTGCTGACGCTGACAACAGATAAAGATAATCTCTTTATGGAAGAGGTTGAACGTGTTGCTCTAGAAAAATATCAGGCAATCAAAGAAAGGCTCCCTCAAGCTGATAATGAAACGATCGCCATCTTGATGACTATCAACTCTCTATCAACTCAGCTGACACGTGAACTTGAAGTTGAAAAAATTGAAAAAGAAGTCCAAGAATTGCGTCAAACAGCTATTAGTGATTTGCAGGAAAAAGCAAGTCGGGCAGACACTGGTGAGGAGTAAGTATGTTATCATTCTTAATCTTGCTGATTTTAGCTTGGAGTTTTTACATTGGCTATAATCGTGGTATCATTTTACAGGTTTTTTATAGTGTTGGGGCAGTGTTTTCATTTATTATTGCTTCAAACTATTATCAGAAAGTGGCAGAAAAAATTTCTCTTTGGATACCCTTCTCAAATCCGGCTGAAGGCGTGACCATGTCTTTTTATACAGCGATTAATGTTTTTAAGCTCAGTTCGGTCTATTACGCTGGTGTGTCTTTTTGTATCTTATTTTTTTTATCGTACCTATTGGTTCGTCTTTTAGGAATTTTTGTTCATTTTGCGCCGCTTGATCGTTTTGAAAGTCGAAAGACCAATCTTGTAAGTGGTCTTTTAGCGATTTTGGTGACATGTCTTTTTCTGGAACTAGGCCTTAGTGTTCTTGCGACAGTTCCAATGCCTTTTGTACAAAATACCTTGGCTTCTAGTGGTGTCATAAAATTTTTGGTTAACCATTTTCCAATTATTTCGGGACTTTTAAGCCAGCTTTGGGTGGCATAATGACTTGTATGAGTCAAGATTTTTGCATTTTATTGATGCATGTGCTATACTATGTTCAATCCTAAATTTTTATGAGATTAGTTTTCTACGAACTGATTTCAAAATTTTTCATAATCTCCGAAAATGAGCTTGGGACTTAATTGTTCCAAGCTTGTTTTTTTGTTTTCGGTAGTTGGCGAGTTTAGCGTTTATGATATTTTAGATTGCTTTATAGTCATTTCTTACGTTGACAGACAAAGAAATTTCAATTATTTTTTGTCTAACATTGATCTTTTGAGCTTTATCTCAGGCTAAAAGGTTTTTAAGCATTTGAAAATTTGAGTTAGCCAATTTAATTGGATAAAAGTGACATCCCCTCAAAAGTTTTACAGCGTCAACTTTTGCTCTTCAAAGTAAAGAGAGGTTGCTCTCGTGTGACATTTCCGTCATTATTTCTGAAATTTTGGTATAATAGAGCCTATGAATACTAAGATTTTGGAACAGTTAGAATTTGATAAAGTCAAACAGCTTTTTGCAGCCTATCTCCAAACTGAACAAGGGCAGGAGGAACTAAGCAAATTGCTACCGATGACTGACAGTGAGCGGATTCGTCGAGCATTTGCAGAAATGGTGGATATGGAACAGCTTTTCATTGAGCACCATTCCTTTGGCATGGGTAATCTGCGTGATATTTCGGAGCCCTTGCGCCGCTTAGAATTAGAAACGGATGTCAATATTCCTGAAATGATTGATATTAAGAAAGTCCTGCAAGTCTCTGCGGAAATGCAGCGCTTTTATGCTGACTTGGAAAACGTTCAGCTAACAGCTCTCAAGGATTTATTTGAAAAACTGGAGACTTTTCCAACCTTGCAAGGCAGTTTGCAAGCCATTAATGATGGTGGTTTTATTGAGAATTTTGCCAGTCCAGAGTTGGAGAAAATCCGTCGTCAAATTACTGCCAGTGAAAGCCAGGTTCGTCAGGTCCTGCAAGACGTCCTCAAAAAACAGGGAGACTACCTGTCAGAAAATCTCATTGCCAGTCGTAATGGTAGAAGTGTCCTACCTGTCAAAAATACATACCGTAACCGTGTAGCAGGGGTTGTCCATGACATTTCAGCGTCTGGTAGTACGGTTTATATTGAACCACGTGCAGTTGTTCAGCTCAACGAAGAAATCACGCAGCTTCGTGCAGATGAACGACATGAAATGGCGCGTGTCCTGCGTGAATTGTCAGACATGCTCCGTCCTCATACCAATGTCATTCGCAATAATGCTTGGTTGCTGGGACACCTTGATTTTGTACGGGCTAAGTATCTCTTCATGCAGGATAATCAGGCTACGGTGCCCAGCCTTTCAGCAAACAAAACGGTTCAGTTGCTCAATGTTCGTCACCCGCTGCTGACCAACCCTGTTCCTAATGACCTACACTTCATGAACGATTTGACAGCCATTGTCATTACAGGTCCAAATACAGGTGGTAAGACCATCATGTTGAAAACACTGGGATTGGCTCAACTCATGGCCCAGTCTGGTATGCCTATTTTGGCAGATAAGGGTAGCAAGGTTGCTGTATTTAATGCTATTTTTGCAGATATTGGTGATGAGCAATCCATTGAGCAGAGTTTATCAACCTTTTCAAGTCACATGACTCACATTGTGGAGATTTTAGAGGTGGCAGACAGCGATAGTCTTGTCCTTTTTGACGAGTTGGGAGCCGGTACGGATCCGCAAGAGGGTGCTAGCTTGGCTATGGCTATCCTAGAACACTTACGACTGATGCAAATCAAGACTATGGCGACGACTCACTATCCGGAGCTTAAAGCTTACGGGATTGAGACTGCCTTTGTGGAAAATGCCAGCATGGAGTTTGATACTGAAACTTTGAGCCCTACTTATCATTTTATGCAGGGGGTTCCAGGTCGGTCTAACGCCTTTGAGATTGCTCGCCGTTTGGGATTGGCAGAGGTTATTGTCAATGAAGCAGAGCAAATGACTGATGCGGACAGTGATGTTAATCGTATCATTGAACAGTTAGAGCAGCAGACTTTGGAGACCCGTAAACGACTTGGGCATATCAAGGAAGTAGAGCAGGAAAATCTTAAATTCAACCGTGCAGTCAAAAAACTTTATAATGAATTCTCGCATGAACGTGACAAGGAAATGGAAAAAGCTATTGCTCAGGCCCAAGAAATTGTTGACTTGGCTCTTGCTGAGAGTGATGACATTCTCAAACATCTGCATGATAAAGCTGAACTCAAGCCACATGAAATCATTGAAGCCAAAAGTAAACTCAAAAAACTAGCTCCGCAGGTTGACCTGTCTAAGAATAAGGTACTCAAAAAAGCTAAGAAGCTTCGTGCGCCGCGTGTGGGGGATGACATTATTGTCGCTGCTTATGGTCAACACGGGACCCTCATCAGCCAACTCAAGGATGGTAAGTGGGAAGCGCAGATTGGTTTGATTAAGATGACCCTGAAAGAGGACGAATTTAGTCTGGTCAAGGTACAAGAAGAAACTCAAAAACCTAAGAAGAAGCAAGTTAATGTCATTAAGAAGACCAAGTCAGGTGGTGGACCACGAGCTCGTTTGGATCTCCGTGGTAAACGTTACGAAGAAGCTATGCAAGAGCTAGACGAATTTATTGACCAAGCCCTGCTCAATAATATGGCACAAGTGGACATCATTCACGGTATTGGAACAGGTGTCATTCGCGAAGGTGTCACCAACTATCTTCGCCGAAACAAACACGTCAAATCCTTTGCCTACGCACCGCAAAATGCCGGAGGTAGTGGCTGTACCATTGCTAACCTTGGTTAGGAGAATCTCATGAAAGCATACAAACATAGCGTTCAATACTATGAAACGGATCGCATGGGGATTACCCACCACTCCAATTATGTGCGCTGGATGGAAGAAGCACGCTCCTTTTTGTTAAAGGATATTGGTTTTCCTTATGACTGTATAGAGGCGAAGGGGATCATTTCCCCCGTTACAGCTGTGGATTGTCGCTATAAGGCAACCTCGACTTTTGCAGATGAGATTACGATTGTCATCGAAGTGGCTAGTGTTAAGGGGGCAAGGCTGGCGCTGGATTACACCATGACAAATCAAGACCAGATTCTTGCCTGCCAAGGCCACTCAGAACACAGTTTTCTCAACCGAGATGGCAACTTTGTCCTCCTAAAACGAGATTTTCCAAACTTTTATCAGGCTTTGAAGGAGTTGGAGAATAAAAATGCTTTTTAATCAAGCTGGTTTAAGGAGCAAATATGAAGGGCTATAACTAAATCATCAAGCAAGCTTAGAAATATTTTCTGAAGCATCTTGTGAAAACAATCGGCGGTAACGTTAAAAATCTGCGTTTGGCATTGGACTTCAATTAGATGCAACTAGCTGACAAGTTGGGAATTTTCAATCTGACCATTTCCAAATGAGAGACAAACACCGCCCATTTGGAAATTACAGTCTTACCGGATTTAGCAATCGAGGTAATTATGGGGATGTTTTACCTTGCTTCCTCATTATGTTATAATAAACAAAATTGTTTTTGGAGGCTGATGATGGCAACGATTGGTATTGATTTGGGAACGACAAACAGCTTAGCTGTTGCTTATCTAGATGGTGAAGTGGTCTTGATTCCCAATAGTTTTGGTGAATTTTTGACACCGAGTGTGGTTCATGTGTCAAAAGATATCTTAACTGTTGGCAAGTTAGCCAAGGAGCGTTTGGTTACCGACAGTGCTAATACAGCTCAGCTTTTTAAGCGTTCTATGGGAACTAATGATAGCTTTGTCTTAGATGGCCAGGTTTTTACAGCACTTGATTTATCAGCCTTAGTTGTTAAACAGCTTATCGCTGATGCCGAGGCCTTCTTGGGTGAAGTAGTGGATGAGGTGCTCATCAGCGTACCAGCCTACTTCAATGATCGCCAGCGGCAGGCAACCAAGGCCATCGGTGAGGTACTTAATATCAAGGTTGAGCGTCTAATTAACGAACCTTCCTCAGCGGCCATTGCTTGTCATGAACTTGGCACCTATGAGCTCTTCATCGTCTTTGACTTTGGCGGTGGGACCTTGGACGTTTCGGTTGTTGATTGTTTTGAGAATGTTATCTCCATTACGGCTATTGCAGGCGATAACTTTCTTGGTGGTAGCGATTTTGACAAGGCCATTGCAGAGCATTTTTGTCAGGTTCAGGGACTCGACTTTGATAGTCTGGATAAGACGGTTCAGTCTAGCCTTTTGTTGGCAGCAGAGCGTTGCAAACTAAAACTACAAGATGAAGAAACTGCCACAATCTCCCTAGTTGTCAAGGAAGAACTGTATTTCAAAAAATACAGTCAGGATGATGTCAGAGAAATCATCAAACCAGTCCTGCATCGCGTGAAAAAGGTTATTGCTCGTGCAGTCAAAGAAAGTGGCTACACCGCACAGGACTTGGATTATTTTATCCTCGTGGGAGGATCCAGTCAGATGCCTCTGGTTCAGCAATACCTTAAGCATATCCTCAATATCCCCATCAAGAAAGTGGCAGACATGGACGAGTTGGTGGCGCGTGGTCTGGGAACATATCTAGCTATCAAAGAGCGTAAGGAACAGGTCAAAGACCTCGTCGTGACCGATATTTGTCCTTTTTCGTTGGGGGTTGATTCTTTCAATGAGGATTTCCAAAAGGTTGCATTTTCAAAAATCATCTCTAAAAATACTGTCCTGCCAGCCAGTGCCTCGGCTTTTTATCAAACGCACGATTTAGGTCAATCTCAGGTTCAGTTTAATATTTATCAGGGGGAATCTTTCAATGTAGATTCTAACCTAAAATTGGGAGAATTTTCCATTGATGTACCTGTCAACCATCAAAAACATGAAGTTGTCAAAGTGACTTTCTCTTATGATATCAATTCGCTACTCTATGTCGAAGTTGATGTACTATCCACCAAGGAGCACTACATTTACCAGATGGGTAGAGGCAAGAATATGGAACGCCTAAGCAAATCCAGTCACTTGGATCGCATCAAGACCATTTCAAGCAATCTCAACTCAGAGCCTGTTTATGAGGCTTTGATGGAAAAAGCAGAGCGAATTTGTCAAGAGTTACCTTACCATATTCAACCAAAATTCATCGAAAAAATTGCTCAATTTTCACGAGACTATGACACTGCCTTTAACAATATTAAGAAAAAACAGGAAATCCTTTATGTCTTTAAACGTTACTTGGAGCAATTGGAATCTTATGTTTATGGGGAAGATTTGGACATTTTCAGAGACTTGGACGATGATAACTGAATGAGTCAAAAATTTGGAGAGTAAAAAAGAACAGTTTAGTAAGGAAAGGAGGTTAATGACAGGTGGAGTATTTCTGGCGTGTTTTAGGGATTGACCCGACAACCGATTTACGTAAAATCAAGCAAGCTTACGCTCAACAAAGCCGACAATATCATCCTGAGGAATTTCCAGAAAAATTTCAAAGCATCCAAGAAGCCTATAAGGAGGCTATGGCTTGGCGAAAACGACAAGTGGCGCACGCAGTGCAAGCGCCTGCAGTGCCTGATTTGGATAGCCTGTTAGGCCAGCCTGAAGCAACTAGACAGGGATATTTAGGCGATTTAGAGTTGCCAGAAGTTGGCCAGTCTAGGCTAGACTTTGATCAATTTGGTCACAGTTTGCCTACGATTAGAGGAGATGAGGAGTCTGAGTCAGTTACATCTAAGACTAACGCTCCAATTGATGGTAGTCAGCTAAATCCAGAATCTAAAAACGACAAGAATGTCCATATTGGTGACATGGGTTTGCCAAATGCTGAAACTGACCGGAAGTCGGTTAAACCTGATATTAATCAACCGATTGATGGTGACCAGTCAAACTCATGGTCAAAGAATGATGGAGCTGAACCCTTCATTAATATCAATTTGTTAGATAATGATAGCTGGCTAGGTCAATCAATGGGATTGCGTAGAGATGACATTTTTCAGTTGGGTGTAGAGAATACTTATGAAAAAATTCATGATTTTCTGGACACGATTGATCCACTTCTGGAGAAGGGAGTGACCTTGTCACTCTTCAGGCGGTTATTGAACATGGCACAGTCTGAAAAGTTATTGAGTGATCCAGATTTTAAAGTAGCTTTTTCAGATATTTTGATAGTTCATATGCGTGACAGTCAAGTCAGACCAGAGAATGTTCAGTTTATGCTGATGTTGTCTAAATCAAGCGGTTTGACAGGTTTTGAAGCCTATCTAGAAGAGTTGGAATTTCAAAGAAAAAGTAAGGGCGCCTTAACAAAAGAGGAAAATCGCAGTCTAAATTGGAAATATTTTAAATATACTTGCCTTATTTTCTTATTAATTGGGGCGCTTATAGCGATTATGCCAACGCTTACTCCTTCATCTTCTTCAACAAATAAGACTCCTAGTAATTACCAGAGAGTCCAGTCTTCTAGCACAAAGACTGACCTAAAAACAAATAGCGGCTCTTCTTACAGCTATACTCCGGTACCATCCAGCGATACTCAAAAAGTACGAGAAGCAATTGATGAGGTTGTAAAGTCCATTCCCAAAACTGTAACGGATACCATCACGGTGACTTATGACAGTGATACTCACACTTATTCCATTGAAAATAGTGCAACTGGCAATAAGCAAGCCATTCCGAATGCCAAAGATGTGATGGTTTTAGACGTTGAAGAAAATGGAAAACGAGAAAAAGCTATTGTTATGACAACAGACGATAAGACCTGGCAGCTTCTAAGTGATGATGGTCAAGTCAGAGGAACTATAACAGGGACAGATCAATTAACTGCATCATCAGTGATAACTATTGTTAATGGTCAGATTGCAGTTAAACCAGTAAATTAAAAGGAGTAGCTATGAAAAAATTTGTTATCGCTTATATGGATTATCTTCTAAGTGGTTTTGTGACAGCTATAATTATTGGTATTGTAGTTGCTTGTTTTGCTGATGCTATTCATTGGTTGCTCCAAATTGCTATGGAGAGTAAGGGGGCTATCTTTCTAATTCTTGCTTATATTGCTTTGAGTTTTATGATTACCATGTTTATTTGGGTGATTCCTTATTCCTTTATTCGAAAGCTACTATTTGTCAAAGGCTTTTACACCCAAACGAATAAGATTATTCCAGGTATGGTTATCAATAAACGTGTTCATGTTAACAGACATGCACAGAAAACTTTCTACATCAAAGTCTTTGCAGATGATAAAAATAAGGAATTTGTCGTTAGCCGTGAGAACTTTAACAACTATGCCATTGAACAACGGATCAAAATCAGAAAAGAATTTATCTCGCATAAGGGACAGTTAGTACGGACCGAGCTTTATCTTGTAAACTGAAAGTGGGACAAATACGATGAAAAGAGGAGTTTGGAACCATCTTTGTACAAGCTCTTTTTTTTGCGATTAGCTTGAACTAGGGCTAATATTTAATGAAAATCAAGATAATCCTTTTGTAAATAGCAGAGCTATAAAGGTGAAACTGTAGTGATCACTCATTTAGATGTTAGTTGATGATGTCAACTGTGCTTATGAAGGTTTTGCTTATGCTTTGAAGATATTATAGTCAATTAGTTTATCTTTTATTACTTCGTTAACTCGCCTTGCCGTACTCCAGTACTGCCTGCAGCTCGTTGCCTAGTACTAAAAGCAAACTAAAAGACTATAGAACCTGTGTTCACAGTTCAGAACTTCTATCTAAGGCTAGTTTTTGAGCTACTCATCGTTAGTTTTTTTCAAAATACAGTCGGTATTCTCTCAAAAAAACTACCTTGATTAGCGAAAAACTATCTCCTCTTATCTATAAGCACTTCGCTTGTGAATACAGGTTCTTAGTGTGGAAGAGGCAAATCATTTTCACTGGCTGACCTAGCTCTGCAAATTAAGTCAATGACTTAGCTCACTTGGCGGATGGCATGTGAATTGTTTTTTCAGATGGCGGACTTATCTGGATAAAATTCTGTTTGGTATAGTCAAGATTGGGAAAAGAAATTTTTATCATATCAGAATGGAAGCGCATTTTAGAACAGGCGTAGCGTATTCAAATAGACAGCAGAGAGACCGTATTAGGATATCTTGAAATCGTAATAAAAGCCACTAACGCTTATCCCAAGATGGTTAAGGAAGCTAACCTCGTTGATGCGTCTTGGACACTAGGCGTGGCATGTTGTGCACATGGTGTCCCATTATTGATAACACAGCATGCGCTAAAGTCGGGCCTGTTACGCAAGATCCTGCTGGGGTTGATAGATTAAGTGGAGAAAAGGCCATGACAAATTGTCCTAGCTTAAGACTGAAGATAACGTCTCTTTTTAGACTTTCCTCAGGTGATAGCGGATGGTAAGTGAAATGACTCAGTGGATGATTTCAGAAATCCATGGAATACCATACCTAAGATTTTAGCCTAGAGTTGCCAATCTTCCTAATGCCTGAAACACACCAGCTTCGAGCATTTTATTACAGTGGAAAGTCTTGGTTTAGTGCTTGCTTCGCTCGTAAAATACTAATTTTTACTTTTTCTAGAAATTTGTGGCATTACTTTTTCAAATTGAAACATCATCTCATTGACATTATCTCCAAAGGGGAAGATATCAACGATTTTGAAGCCACAATTTTTGAGATAAAAGGCGATATTGCGCTTTTCAAAATAGGGAGTAACAGTTTCCCAGACCTTGGTTTCTGGGAAGGTTGTCTCAATGGTACGCCAAGCTTGGCTACCATATCCTTGACCAATGAAGTCTGTCTTAATAAAGAAGAAATCAAGATGGTTGTGCTGGTTAGGTGTGATTTGGATAGTAGCACCACCTACGCAGGTATCGCCATCATAGATATAGAAAGCTTGTACTTGTGGGTGCTCAAGACTTTGCAACAGGTCAGCTGTTGAGGGAATGAGTTCAGTAGCAACATCTTCCTCACTAACAGCAAGAGAAAAAGAGCGCTGACAATCAGCTATAAATGCTTTCCAGTCAGCTTTTTCTAGTGGAATAAGTTTCATAGTCGTCCTCCTAATGCCATTATAACATAAGTGACTTGACAGTAGTGAAGGCTGTACTCTTACGTAGCAGTAGTTAAGTATTTACTTGTTTTTGTTGGGAATTTTGTGATATAGTATGTGTTAGTTTTTGTCTTCCCAAACATTAGGGAAAATCATATTTTGAAAGGAATTGTTATGACATCACTGATTCAGCATAAGCGGGTTGAATTCACTGAGCTTTTCTATGATTTGGTTTTCGTTTATGCTATTTCCAAAACGACAGGTCTCATTCACCATTTGCAAGGAGGAGTGTTAGCACCGCCTGCCTTTGTCACTTTCTTGACCTGTCTACTCGTCTTGGTTAATACTTGGATGTTGCAGACTATGTTTACTAACCGTTACGGGAGAAATTCTCTCTTTAACATGATGGTTATGTTTGCAGATATGGGTCTGCTCATGCTTTTGTCCAATATGTTTACCTTGCATTGGCAGAGTAACTTTTATTTCTTTGCTTGGGTGCTTGGTATCCTGTCTTTTACCCTTTTCCTGCAATATTGGGTTCAGTACAGACAGCCAAGTAGCAATCCAGAAGATAAGGAGATGATCAAAGGCTTCTTTTATATTCTAGGAACACGAACGGGTGGAGTCTTTCTCAGTGCTCTACTGCCTTATGATATAGCTATATGGGTTTACTTTTCGGCTATCTTGATTTCCTTTGTCATGCCTCTCTTTTTCAGTAAGAAGATGAATCAGGTGCCTATCAATTTCCCACACTTAGTGGAGCGAATTTCGCTTCTAGTCATTATCACCTTTGGGGAGATGATTATGGGAGTGGCTAATTTCTTCACGCCAGCAACTTTTAGTATCAATTCAGTTTGCTATCTACTTATAGTTGTCTTCCTTTTTCTCTTTTATTTTGGTGAATTTGACCATGCCCTCGATGAAAGTAAAAAGACTTTGGGCATGCGTCTCATTTACAGTCATTACCTGATTTTCACAGGTATTCTCATGATGACCGTGTCACTGAGTTTTTTGGCAGAGCATGAGGTCAATCACTGGTTTGCTGTCAGTTTCCTCTATACAGGCGTTTTCTTATTCTTAATAGCTGTTCTGTTAAACGGTAGTTATAACAAACCAGCTTACCAATGGACAAGAGACTACCTCGTGAAAACAGCTGTACTCTTTGTGATGGGTCTAATCCTAAGTTTGGCCTTTGCAGCTTATAGTCATATGGTCGTTTACATCACCACCGCAGTTATCTTTCTCATCTGGCTGACCTTTATTCGTTTCTATCTCAGACAGCACAAAGCCTCTCAAGACCCGCATGAGATTTATTTTATTTGATATTTAACCCTGATTCCATGATAGGTGTCAGGGTTTTCACATGTCAAAGTGAGGAATTTGATATAATAGTGGGAAGTAAATTAGAAGTGAGGAAGCAGTATGGCTAAATAAAATATATATGATAATCCAGTATTTTTCGAGGGTTACAAGACAATCAGAGACAAAGAAGTTAATGCTAATACTTGATTGAAATTCCCGCCTTATTATCTATATTGCCAAACATGGTTGGAAAAAGGATTTTAGACTTAGGGTGTGGTTTTGGTGAACACTGTAAACTGTTTGTAGAAATAGGTGCTGAAAAAGTAGTCGGCTTGGATATATCACAAAAAATGATAGAAGTGGCTAAAATAGAAAATCACAGTCCCAAAATTGACGATATCCATCTATCTATGGAGGATTTAGCAACTTTAAATCAAAAATTCGACATAGTAGTGAGTTCATTAGCTTTTCACTATGTTGAAGCCTATCCGAAACTAATTAAAGATATCTATCACTTATTAACAGATGGAGGCTATTTGCTCTTTTCACAAGAACATCCATTAGTGACAAGCCATTCACAGGGAGAAAGATGGATCAAAAATGATAATGGGATGAAACTTTGTGCGAATATTTCTAACTATGGAAGAGAGGGGAGAGCGAGATGTGGTCTAGTTTGTTGATGCAGGATTCAAAATTGAAAAAATTATGGAACCTCTACCCGATAACGATATTCTGAAACTACACCCTGAATACGAGGATTTATTTCATCGGCCAGATTTTTTGATTATCAAAGTTAAAAAATAGGTTTGATTGAAGACGAGACAGAAGGGGTCGTATTACCTTGTTACAGCTAGAGAGGGCTACGCCTATTTAGATGAGCAAATGGGATTTGATGTAATAGGTGTGGATTTAATGAACCTTAGGAGAGAAAAACGAGTACAAACAAAGTATTACTTTCCCTTTCCAATCTTTTGCAATCGTGGTAAACTTAAAGGAAAGAAAACAAAGGAGTATTTCATGGAAAATAGAGTTCAAAAATTAGAGGCTGCATTGGCTAAGACTGATTGTGATGCAGTTTTGGTAACTAATCTGAAAAATATTTATTATTTGACTGGTTTTTCGGGAACAGAAGCGACCGTTTTTATTAGCAAGAACCGACGCTTGTTTTTGACGGATTCGCGATATACTTTAATTGCTAAGGGCGTTGTTAAAGGTTTTGATATTATTGAAACACGTGATGCCTTAGCTGAGATTGCTAAGTTAACAGCAGATGATCAGCTAGTGAAAATTGGGTTTGATGACCAAGTTTCTTATCACTATTTTAAAACATTAGAGAAAGTTTTTGTAGGACGTTCTTTAGTTCCAATGACTGAATTTATTGAAAAGATTCGTATGATTAAAGATGCTGGTGAAATTGAAACGATTCGTCATGCTTGTTCCATATCTGACCGTGCTTTTCTTGATGTTCTTGACTTTATCAAACCAGGAAAAACATCTGAACTTGATGTTATGAATTTTCTTGATGCTCGCATGCGTCAACTAGGTGCTTCAGGTGCTTCTTTTGATTTTATCATTGCATCTGGTGAACGCTCTGCTATGCCTCATGGCGTGGCAAGTGACAAGATTATCCAATCTGGAGAGACTCTTACGATGGATTTTGGGTGTTACTATAATCATTATGTTAGTGATATGACGCGAACAATTCATATCGGTCAGACGAGTGATGAAGAGCGTGAGATTTATGATGTGGCCTTGCGTGCCAATAAGGCTCTGATTGAAGCAGCAAAAGCAGGAATGAGTCGTATTGACTATGACCGTGTACCACGTCAAGTTATCAATGATGCGGGTTATGGAGCCCACTTTACACATGGAATTGGTCACGGGATTGGGCTTGATATCCATGAAATTCCTTATTTTGGTTATTCTGATGAGCCTATTGAGGCTGGAATGGTATTGACAGACGAACCAGGGATTTATTTGGATGGTAAATACGGTGTTCGTATTGAAGACGACCTCGTTGTGACTGAAACTGGTTGTGAGGTCTTAACATTAGCACCAAAAGAGTTGATTGTTCTATAGTAATATAGTAATCTTTTTGCTGACTTGTTTGGTGATTGATAATGCTAGTTCTATTGGGGTTGTAATAGCAGGCATGATTTTCCTTCTTGCGATTCTTTTAGGAACAACTGCGACTTGGCGAAAATTGAAAATGAAATGATAAAAAAGAGGAAAGAAGATGACTGATAGACTTTCTTGGCAAGATTATTTTATGGCAAATGCTGAGCTGATTTCCAAACGTTCGACTTGTGACCGTGCTTTTGTTGGTGCTGTTTTAGTCAAAGATAATCGTATTATTGCCACAGGTTATAATGGCGGTGTTGCTGCTACAGATAATTGTAATGAAGTTGGACATCAAATGGAAGATGGACATTGTATTCGTACTGTTCATGCTGAGATGAATGCTTTGATTCAATGTGCCAAAGAAGGCATTTCAACCAATGGCACGGAAATCTACGTTACGCATTTTCCTTGTATCAATTGCACCAAGGCACTTTTGCAGGCAGGAATTAAAAAAATTACTTATAAACATGCCTATCGTATTCACCCTTTTGCCATTGAACTGATGGAACAAAAAGGCGTTGAATATGTACAACACGATGTACCGGAAGTGCGTCTGGGTATGGATGATAGTTAATAGGTTTTGATTATGGACAATCTGTGATTAGTTAGCCCAATTGGCTATTTTAGGTGGAATTGGAGTAACAACTTTTGCAGTTGGCGGTCTAGCTTTTTCTAAAAAAGACTTACCTCTATAAAATTGACTCACTGTATAGGCAGTGAGTTTTTTTGCGCTTTAGGGTTAAGAACCTGTATTCACAGTTTTGCACTTCCATCTAATACTCAATGAAAATCAAAAGTAGCCTAGGAAACGAAGCCGACGATAGAACTTGAGTTCATCAAGGCAAGTTGACAACGGATAATTTTGATTTTCGAAGAGTATAAGGTTAGTTTTTTTCAAAATACAGGTAGCATTCCCTTGTGAATACAGGTTTTAAACTGATTTCATCAGGGGATAACATAAGTAGCTTGTAAAAGCTCTGCCATTTTTCAAAAGCCTCATAAAACATTTGAGACTCGATGGATTTTATGATAAAATGAAGTGATAAATATTTTATAAGAGGTAATTAACGAATGATTGAAGCAAGTAAGCTTAAAGCAGGTATGACTTTTGAAACAGCAGATGGAAAATTGATCCGTGTTCTTGAAGCTAGTCACCATAAACCAGGTAAAGGTAATACAATCATGCGCATGAAATTGCGTGATGTTCGTACTGGCTCAACTTTTGATACAAGCTATCGTCCAGAAGAAAAGTTTGAACAAGCTATCATTGAGACAGTTCCAGCTCAATACCTTTACAAAATGGATGATACAGCATATTTCATGAATACTGAAACTTACGATCAGTATGAAATTCCAGTTGTTAATGTTGAAAATGAATTGCTTTATATTCTTGAAAATTCTGACGTAAAAATTCAATTTTACGGAACTGAAGTTATTGGTGTTCAAGTTCCTACAACTGTTGAGTTAACTGTTACTGAAACACAACCATCAATCAAAGGTGCTACTGTTACAGGTTCAGGTAAACCAGCTACTCTTGAAACAGGACTTGTGGTTAACGTCCCAGATTTCATTGAAGCGGGTCAAAAATTGATTATCAATACTGCTGAAGGTACTTACGTTTCACGTGCTTAAAATCAGCGATTTCTAAAATAGAGAGGGAAGAGCTATGACAAACGAAAATATTGGTGAAATCGTCATCTCACCACGCGTTTTGGAAGTAATTACAGGCATTGCAACTGCTAAAGTTGATGGGGTTCATTCTCTTCATAATAAAACGGTTGCAGACGGTTTGAGCAAAACTACACTTGGTAAAGGTGTTTACTTGCGCACAGATGAAGATGGTACTGTTAATGCTGACATCTATGTCTATCTACAATATGGTGTAAATGTTCCAGCAGTTTCTATTGCTATCCAACAAGCCGTTAAAGCAGCTGTTTTTGACATGGCAGAAGTCACCATTACTGCGGTTAATGTCCACGTTGTGGGCATTGTTCCAGAAAAGACACCGAAACCAGATTTGAAAGCCTTATTTGATGAGGATTTTCTGGATGACTAAGGTATTTATTGATTCAAGAAGAGATTTACGTGAACGTGCTTTTCAAGCCCTTTTTAGCCTTGAATTTGGTGGTGAAGCTTTAACAGCCACCCAATTTGCCTATGAGTATGACAAAAATTTACCTGAAGATCAGGTTTTAGACATTCCATTATTTTTACTTAATCTGGTAAATGGTGTATGCTCTCATAAAACAGAGTTAGATAGCGTTATTGAAAGTAAATTAAAAGCTGGATGGTCACTATCACGTCTGACCCTGACAGATAAGAATTTATTGCGCCTAGGACTATATGAAATTAACTATTTCGATGAAACGCCAGATCGTGTTGCTGTGAATGAAATTATTGAAATAGCAAAAAAATATTCAGATGACACATCGGCAAAGTTTGTGAATGGTTTGCTAAGCCAATTCGTTCAAAATTAACGAAGTAATGTCAATGATCGCAATTAAAAATACCCCAGAAGTGTCGGTCGCTTCTGGGGTTTATTCGGTTCAATAATGCTAAAGCGTAATTTCCCGACTATAGAGATTATTGAGTCCTTTTATTTTCGCTTTTTTAAACCGTCCTTTGGTGTGGTAAATGGAATACTTTCAGAAACTTGGACATTTGCTACACCCAATTCAGCCAAGGTTTCAAGAAAGGTTTTGACGTAGGTATCTTCTGGAAAGTTTTGTTTGACATTGATAGTGAATTTATCGCTAGCGCAGATCATATTGATAGAAAGGCCGATTGTTCCTGCGCTATAAAGGTGAATACTATCAATATATTGCTCGTTTTCGTTGAGAATAAATTGACCAATATAGCTGATGGTATAGGTGTTGAGGTGGATATTTTCCATGAAAGCTAATAGCTTTTGTTTCTCTTCAAATGATGGTGCTTCATCTAGTTTATTAAAGAGCATTACCATATTGTTGGCTTCTCTTTTACAGAAATCAATATCTTTTTGTTGATTGAGATAGGTACGATAATTAGTTGCAATTTCCTTAAACGTTTTGCTTGTATCGTCTTTAGTGTATGGTAGAATCATTGATTTGACAGTATTTTTAAAGGTGTTTTCATAACCAAGTGCTGCACGCATATCGGTGGCAATGTTAGCATTGATTGGTTTATCAAAATCAGGGAAAAGTTTGGCAATGGTTTGACTGATCGCATAGCTTAGTAAAATGACAGGTGTTGCGTTGTTAACTTTTGCAACTGCCATGTAGTCACTTTGTGGAATGGTAATCTCAAAACGATAGTCGTTGCTGTCATCATTTGGCTTGCTTTCAGGAATTTCATAGGCATCACGAGAGAAAGTTGGAAAGTCTTTGCTGTCATCATAATCGTAAAACTCCCAGAAAGCATCAGCGGTTTCATTTGGTAAAAGTGGCATATCTTTGAGATGAATGCCTTCGGCTTGAGCATTAGGATGATAAAAACGTTGGCAATAGTAGTAAATGACTGTTTCAATGAATGGCTTGACACCGCGACCGTCACAAAGGGCATGGTGAAAAGCAAAATAAGCAGAGTTTTTATGATAAGTTACTTCTACCAAGTGTTCATTAGTACGCAGACTGCCAAGCTTTCCAAGGTTTTTTGTGGGATGTGCAACCATGGCGACAGGATTTTGCACGATGTAAAAGTCACCATCTAATTCAATCAAACGTGTATTGATGTAAGGAAAACGCACTAAAGCATAACGAATGGCTTCAGTTAAATCGCTACCAGAGACACGTTCTTTAAAACGAACCTCAAAAACCTCACTGTCCATGCCTTGGCTCATATAAAGATAAGATTGTCCTGAACGTACCTTATCCAAGCTATCATCAGCAGTTGAGCCTGATTGGTTGATAAGATGTTCTTTACGCATACGATCTAATTTATTGGCTGTTTGTTTTAATTGTTCAAGCATGTGTATACCTCCTATTTATTCTTATTATAAAACATTATGATCAGAATAAAACGACAAGTTTTGCTAGAACTGTTGGTTTTTAAAAATATCATTTAACAAACTAACGAGCATGGCTTCTTTTTGTTCTTCTTGGTAATGCTCATTATAGGAAATAATACATTTATAATTTCTCTTTTACTTCCAACTTTAGTAAAATATTAGATAAATTTTTCAGTTTTAATCTGGTATGGTCAGCGCTTATACGAGATATTGTGCTGTGTTTGCTCTTACCTCAAGTTAAATTTCAGATGGTCATAATAGAAAAATGTAATGACGTATTATGAGGTGATTTCTTTTTGTTTCAACATTTGCGGGCGGCTTCTAACAAGTTTTTTCTTTGGTGCTTCTATTCGTAGATTTCTGCTATAGTACTACAAAAAACTCCATCGTTTCTGAGGAAGGTTAGGCAACACAGAAAAAATGGAGCTTATATTTTATAAAGATAATGCAAAGACTTAGCAAATTCAAAATTTGAAGAAGATGCGAAAAATTAGCATGCCAAACCTACCTAGGAAATCTTTCATTTATTCTAAGGTTGGTGCAAAATCAAGGGTTACTAAAAACTGACTTTTATCTACATTAAACAGGTTCATCAGCTAAATGCTACCGCCTGGGAGTAGGGTGATAGGCAAGACGTAGTCTTTACTTGTTTTTTCACCATTGATTTTTTTGATAAGAACCTCAACAGTTAGTCGAGCAATCTCCTGTACAGGTTGTTGGATGGTTGTGAGTTGTGGGAAATAGTTTTCAATAAATTTAGTGCCATCATACCCAATAATTTTTAAATCATCAGGAATTGACATGTCCAATTGTTTGGCGACCTTCATTGTGAGAATGGCCGTCAGATCATCCGATGTGAAGATGCCATCAGGCTGACGTGTTGCTAAGATAGAACGAATCTCCATTTCACGTCGAATCGTCGAAAGGTTATTTGGAAGCTTGATAATCTCAGATTGTTTATTCAGTTGGTAAGAAAATCCGAGTTGACGTAATCCTGTTGGTGAATCTGTGTTGTCATTACCAGTAATCATGATAATTTTTTTACAACCATTTTTTTGTAGTGTTTTAGCTGCTAATTTTCCACCTTCAAAGTTATCTGAGGAAATTATCGGAATATTAGGGGCAAGATTACGGTCAAAAGCAATAATTGGAGCCTCGACACGTTCGTAATCATCAATACCTAGGTTATGGCTAGAGGAGATGATACCATCAACTTGATTAGCTTCTAGCATTTCAAGGTATTCTTTTTCTTTTATAGGATTATTTTCACTATTGCAGATAATGGATTTATAGCCATGAGCAAAGAGTTCTATCTCAAGGTGCTCAATTAATTCAGAATAGAAGACATTACTGATATTAGGAAAGATAAGCCCAATAAGCTGCGCAGATTTTCCTTGCAGGCTTCTAGCAAGATTGTTGGGCTTGTAGCCAAGGGTTTTCATGGCTTCTCTTACTTTATGGATTGTCTTTTCAGACAAGTATCCTTTGTTATTGATGACGCGCGAAACAGTTGTTGGGCTAACTCCAGCAAGTTTTGCAACGTCTGTTAATTTGGCGACCATTAGTACTTCAGTTCAAAGTATTTACCGGTTGGCTGACCAGAGATTATTTGGATACCATTTTGTTCGTTTTCAGGGAAAACACGACTTGTAAATACTTTTTCTCCTTTGTTAATAAAAATTTCAACGATTGATTTGTCAACAAAAATGTTAGCTGTTGTCTCTTTCTTATCAATGTCACACTGACGAGTTGTACCAAAATCTGTTGCATATTGAATACCCGCTTGGCTTCTATCAAGGATAATCTGACCGTTTTCAGTGTCGATTGTTAGACGAAGTCCATTTCCTTCTCCATCAGAAAAGAGAAGGAGTTCAGATTTTTCACCAGCTGGGAAAGTCAATTCAAGTTCGTAGGTGTTGTTGGTTTTTACTTTATTTGAAAATGTTTCTGATGTTATACGTAAAGTTTTAATCGCATCAACGGGGTATTGATGCAGTTTACCATTCTTTAGAGATAATTCTTTCACCAAACTCATAGCACCTTGATAATCATATTGATCGGTTGGATAATCAACATCAGGTAGTCCTATCCAGCTGACAATTAAAGCCCGTCCATCAGGGGCATTGAAACCTTGTGTGGCATAGGCTTCAAAACCGTAATCAAGATTTTGAATTTGAGAAGCACCAATAAGTTTGGCGTGAGTACTGTCAAACGATTGACAGATTTTGTAGGTGTTCGGATAAATATTTTGATAATCTAATTCTGATTTATCAAGACCTTGTGGACTGTAGAGTAGAATGGGTTTATCATCAACAAAAACAAGATTCGGACATTCAATCATGTACTCTGAACCTGTGCCACCAAAATCCAGATTTCCGATGAATTTCCAATTTTTAACATCATTATTTTCCGCTTTATACAGCTTGATAAATCCCTTTTTGTCAAGACTTTGGGCGCCAACAATGGCATAAAATTGTCCCTTGTAATCAAAAATCTGAGGATCACGGAAATGTTCTGTAACGTCACTGGGTTGTTGAATCAGAACGTCATCGAATTTTTCAATTTTTCCATCTGCATCCATCCAAGCGCCTACTTGAAGAGGATCACGAACCCAATTTTCGTCTCGAACATTGCCTGTATAAAAGAGGAAAAGGCGACCATCAATTTCAAAAGCTGAACCAGAATAAGCCCCATGACTATCGTGAGGATTATCAGGAAGTAAAATAGCACCAGTTTCCTTAAAATGAACAAGATCAGTACTTTCAGTGTGAACCCAAGATTTTAACCCATGGGCTGCACCAAAAGGCCAGTTTTGAAAGAATAAAGTAAATTTCCCGTTAAAAAAGGAAAAGCCATTTGGGTCATTTAAAAGCCCAGTTTTTGGCTCAATGTGATAGGTCGCATGCCAAGGAGAGCGCGCAACATTTTCATTTATTTGTTTGATTTCATCCTCGCTCCAATCTGCGTAGGGGCGGTAACGGACTTCCGTTGGTAGATTCATAAGGATCTCCTTTTCTGTGTAAAACTCTTTATCTATATAGTAAACGTTTTCTACTTAAAAATCAATAATTTAACGCAAAAATCAAAAAAATATGCAAAACGCTTGACATATTTTTAAAAGATGTTAGAATAGATAGTGTAATAAAGTGAAACGCTTTCAAAAAGCGATCGCTGAAAAGAAAAATGTAAAAAGGAGTTACTGTGATGGATTATGCTAAGGTAGCTTCCGACGTTGTTAAAGCAGTCGGAAAAGAAAATCTTGTTGCAGCTGCACATTGTGCGACACGGCTTCGTCTGGTATTGAAGGACGATACAAAAGTTAACCAAAAAGCATTGGATGATAACCCCGATGTTAAAGGTACATTCAAAATTGATGGACAATATCAAGTTATTATTGGTGCCGGAGATGTAAACTTTGTGTATGATGAACTTATTAAAGAAACAGGTCTGTCAGAGGTTTCAACTGATGATTTGAAACAAATTGTCAGCAACGGTAAGAAGTTCAATCCAATTATGGCATTGATAAAATTACTATCAGATATTTTTGTGCCAATCATTCCTGCTCTGGTTGCAGGTGGTTTGTTGATGGCTTTAAGGAACTTTTTGACTTCAGCTGGTTTATTCGGACCTAAGTCAATTGAAGAGATGTACCCTGCAATTAAGGGAATTTCTGCAATGATTCAATTGATGTCAGCTGCACCATTTATGTTCTTACCAGTTTTAGTCGGTATATCGGCGGCAAAAAGATTTGGAGCAAACCAATTTCTAGGTGCTGCGATTGGTATGATTATGACCACTCCAGACCTCGGTGGAGCAAGTGAGTATTGGAATGTCTTTGGTTATCACGTGGCACAAACGAATTATGCCTATCAAGTTATTCCAGTATTAGCAGCTGTATGGTTATTATCAGTATTGGAAAAGTTCTTTCACAAGAGACTTCCATCGTCTGTTGACTTTACCTTTACACCATTACTTTCGGTGATGATTACTGGTTTCTTAACCTTTACTGTTATTGGTCCAGTAATGTTACTTGTATCTAATGGTATTACTGATGCTATTGTTTGGTTGTATAATACAACTGGCTTTATTGGAATGGGTATCTTTGGTGGCACATACTCTCTCATTGTTATGACTGGTCTTCATCAATCATTTCCAGCAATTGAGACACAATTGCTTTCAGCATGGCAAAAGGGTGTCGGATATGGAGATTTCATTTTCGTAGTTGCTTCCATGGCAAACGTTGCACAAGGTGCTGCGACATTTGCTATTTGGTTCTTGACTAAGAACTCTAAAACTAAAGGTTTGGCCTCATCTGCAGGTGTATCGGCACTTCTTGGTATCACTGAGCCTGCTCTATTTGGGGTTAACTTGAAATATCGCTTCCCGTTCTTCTGTGCTTTGATTGGTTCTGCTATTGCAGCGGCAGTGGCAGGATTGCTTAAAGTTGTTGCGGTTTCACTTGGTTCAGCTGGATTCCTAGGTTTCTTGTCAATTAATGCAACCTCTATTCCGTTCTATGTAGTATGTGAACTTATTAGCTTTGCTGCGGCATTTGCAATTACTTACTTCTATGGAAAGACAAAAGCAGCGAGTGTTTTTGAAGCCGAAGCAGCGGTTGCAAGCGTTTCGGTAAATGAAACAGTTGAAGCAAAAACTGTTTCTGATACAGTTGACAATGCTGTTAAGGTAACATCCGAAACAATCTTTGCTCCACTTGCTGGTGAAACAGTTGCTCTTACTTCTGTAAATGATCCAGTTTTTGCTTCAGAAGCAATGGGTAAAGGTATTGCTGTTAAACCAAGTGGAAACACAGTAGTCTCACCAGTTGATGGTACTGTACAAATTGCTTTTGCAACAGGTCACGCTTATGGTATCAAATCAGATAACGGTGCCGAAATTCTCATCCACATTGGTATTGATACAGTTTCTATGGATGGAAAAGGTTTTAATCAAAAAGTGAAAGCTGATCAAAAGGTTAAAAAAGGTGATGTCCTTGGAACATTTGATAGTGCAGCAATTGCGGCAGCAGGTCTTGATGATACAACAATGGTTATCGTGACCAATACAGCTGATTATGCAGATGTTGCTTCAATTGCTTCAGGAAAAGTTGCAACAGGTGATGCTTTATTAGAGGTTAAATAGCCTCCAACTGAGGAGTAGGAAACTATTCCTCTTTTTGCTGATATTAGAGGGGGATTTTCTAAAAATGTGTTCAAACAGAAAGTTGCAACAATCTAAGAAAAAACATATAATAAGTATATACTAATTACTGAACAAGGAGAAGTTATGACGAAACTATACGGAAGCGTGGAAGCTGGAGGTACAAAATTTGTCTGTGCCGTTGGTGATGAAAATTTTGAAGTGGTGGAAAAAGTACAATTTCCTACGACAACGCCTTATGAAACGGTTGAAAAGACCGTTGCTTTCTTTAAACGTTTTGAGGATCAATTAGCAGCAGTTGCTATCGGTTCATTTGGTCCGATTGATATTGATGAAAATTCAGATACTTATGGTTATATTACATCAACACCAAAACCAAATTGGGCTAACGTTGATCTAGTTGGTCTAATTGCCAAAGATTTCAAAATTCCGTTCTATTTTACGACGGATGTTAATAGTTCTGCTTATGGAGAAACTTTGGTGCGCAAGGGTGTGGATAGTCTGGTTTATTATACTATTGGTACAGGTATCGGTGCTGGTGCTATTCAACGTGGTGAGTTTATCGGTGGAAGTGGCCACACAGAAGCTGGTCACACCTATGTCTCACTTCATCCGCATGATGTTGCACGCGAGTTTACAGGTGTTTGTCCTTTCCATAGAGGGTGTTTAGAGGGGATGGCTGCTGGTCCTTCACTTGAAGCACGTACGGGGATTCGTGGAGAGTTGATTGAGAAGAATTCTGATGTTTGGGATGTTCAGGCTTATTATATTGCACAAGCCGCAGTACAGGCTACATTACTTTATCGACCACAAGTAATCGTGTTTGGTGGTGGTGTTATGGCGCAACCACATATGCTTAAACGTGTTCGGGAAAAATTTGATTCGCTATTGAACGGATATCTTCCAGTGCCAGATCTTGAAGATTATATTGTAACACCGGCTATTGCTGAAAATGGCTCAGCAACATTTGGTAATTTTGCTTTAGCTAAGAAAATATCTGAACGATAAGATTGAGTTGGTTATAATTTATAGTTGTTGATTTATTTTGATAAGTTTTAGCATTCACTGTAGCTTTTTATATTGTATAAGGATTGAAATGATTTCAATCCTTTTTAAAATATATATTTTTTATAAAAAAAGACTATACATTTAATCAAGGGAATGGTATAATTAAAACATAAAGATAAGGAGGCTGTTATGGCAATATTGACAATTGATATTGGTGGAACGGCGGTAAAGTATGCTGTCTATGAAGATGATGAATTACACCGTAAATCGTCTTTTAAAACACCAGAAACCTGGGAACAAATGACAGCGCAGTTACTTTCTTTGAAAGAAGAATTTAGTAAAGATTTTCCATTGCAAGGTGTAGCTATCAGTTCACCTGGTGCAGTGGATTCTGAGAATGGTATTGTTAAAGGACTAAGTGCGCTTCCTTATATCCATCACTTCAAAATTTTGGAAGCGCTTGAATCTCTTCTTGGTTTGCCGGTAAGTATTGAAAATGATGCTAACTGTGCTGCTTTGGCTGAACTTACATTCGGAGTGGCAAAGGATGTTAAGGATGCTCTTTTCTTTATTATCGGATCGGGTGTTGGAGGAGCTGTCGTTCTTGATAGGCAGTTGAGAAAAGGTCCAGATTTGTTTGCTGGAGAATTTGGTCTTATGCGACTGACAAGCAAGGATACTTTGAGTGAAACGGTTAGCCCAGTTCAAGTAGCAAAGCGTTACGCTCAAAAACATGGACTAGGTGAATCTTTTTCTGGTAAAGACCTGTTTGATTTGGCTGAACAGGGAGATGTCTCTGCTAATGCAGTTGTCAATCAATTTTATGATGATTTGGCGAGAGGCATTTTCAATACCCTCGTTGTCCTCAACCCTGAGCTGGTTGCAATAGGTGGTGCTGTCTCTGCTGGAAAAAATCTAAGAGAGGCATTGATTCAGCGAATTCAGCAGATTCAAAAAGAAACAGGGGCATCTGATTTATCATTTGAGTTGGAAATTTGTCATTTCAGAAGTGATGCCAACTTGCTCGGTGCAGTGAGTAAGTTTATGTCCACCTTCCCAAATTTGTAATGATTTAATAACTAAAAAGGAGTTTTTATTATGACAAAAGCGTTAATTATCTGTGCATCAGGGATGTCTTCATCTCTAATGGCTAAAAAAACAACGGAACTTTTTCAAAAAGAAGGAAAAGATATTACTGTAGAAGCTATCAGCTCGACCGAAGGCAATAAAGTGATTAGTGAAGCGCAGTTTGATGTTTACCTTATCAGTCCTCAAACAAAAATGTATTTCAATCAATTTGCAGAACTCGGTAAGACAGTTGGTAAACCAGTTGTTCAAGTTCCGCCTCAAGCCTATGTTCCAATTCCAATGGGGGTTGAAAAGATGGCTAAATTGATTATAGATAGCATTTAAAGGGGGTACCATGGATAAAGAAGAATTACAGCTTGCGGCCTTTGGAATTATCCTAAACAGTGGTAATGCTAGAACAACGGTTCACGAGGCTTTTGCTGCTATGCGTGAGGGCGATTTGGACTTAGCAGCTGAAAAACTTGAAACCTCTAATGCAGAATTACTTGAAGCGCACCATGCTCAAACAAAATTGCTGCAAGATTACGCTGGTGGTGTTGAGATTAACATGGAAATTATCATGGTTCATGCTCAAGATCATCTGATGACTACAATGACCCTTCGTGAAGTAGCATTAGAGATGTTGGAGCTCTACAAAAAAGTAGTTTAGCGCATTAAAAAAACTCTACTGATTGATTTACTTTCAATAGAGTTTTTTGATTTGGAGGGAAATAATGGCACAAGAAATTGAAATCAAACAAAGTAAAGAAGCTCTTTCGGTCGTTAAGGAAAATGGGACAGAGGTTCATTATTTTTTATATCCAGAATTTGAAGTACATACAAACAAAATTCCGGCAGGAAGTATTCAAGATTGGCATCGCCATCATCGTATTGAAGAAGTAATTGTCGTTACTAGCGGAAAAATATCTGTAGAGGCAATAGAAAATGAAAAAATAGAAACAAGAGAAGTGAATCAAGGCGATGTTCTGCGTGTGAAAAATAGCATCCATCGACTGGTGAATAGAAATCGTGAATCTGCCTCTTTTATTGTGTTTCGATTTGTTCCTCAAGGAATTGATCAAGCCGATATCATAAAGAATGACAAATGTGACTGCGAAGAACTTGTCAAAACAATGTTGAAAAACTGAACAGAAATAATCTATCTCAGACCTTTTTGATATTTGCTTCGTAGCCTCTGTTTTAATGCTTACTGAAAATCAAAATTAGACCATGCGACGCAGACAGAATTATGTTTCTTTATAATTTTGAGGTAACAGGCTGAAAACCTCTACTGGAGATTTTCTCTCGTCAAATCAAGACAAGAATGTCTGAATTTAACCTTCAAAGAAAAATATCTCCTAACTACTGCATTGTGCGAGGCAAAAGTTTATAAAACATAAAAAGCTGGAACGAAAGTGTCCAGCTTCTTGCGTTTTATAACTGATTTAGTCTTCAAAACCGTTTTGATCAGCAAGTTCTTTGAAAAAGTAACCTGATTTTTTAATAGTACGTTTGCCTTCCTTATCAAGGTCAACGGCGATGAGGCCGTAGCGGTTTTTGTAGGCGTTGGTCCAAGACCAGTTATCCATGCATGTCCACATGTGGTATCCTAGGCAGTTAGCTCCTTCTTGGATAGCTTGATGAAGGTAGCGAAGATGGTCTTTGACAAATTCAATACGGTAGTCATCTTCAATTTGCCCCTTTGCGTTAACATAACGTTCTTCTCCTTCAACTCCCATACCATTTTCTGAGATATAGCAAGGGATATTACCATAGTTGTCACGGACATTAATCATAATATCGTAGATACCCTTTTCGTAAATTTCCCAGCCTCGGTAAGGGTTCATTTTTTTACCTGGCATATCGTAGTTATCAAAGTAATCTTCAGGCATAGGATTTTCAGGATCTTTGTCTGCAGGATTTTCTTTAGCCTTGATACGGCGGGGTTGATAGTAGTTGACACCGAGGATATCGATAGTGTTTTCTTTAATGTTTTCAAGATCTGCGGTGCTATGTTCAGGTACAATGTTGAGTTCTTTGACAATTGTTAAAAGTTCTTCTGGGAATGTGCCGTGAATAGCTGGATCTAGGAAGGAGCGATTGAAGAAGGCATCGGCAATTTGTGCAGCTTTGACATCCTCGGGATTTTTTTCATCGCGTGGGTAGCTTGGGGTCAGGTTGAGAATGATACCGATTTTTCCATCCTGTGTTTCATGATATGCTTTGATGGCAAGTGCGCTAGCGAGTATTTCATTGAAACCAACTTGAACAGCGTGCTTGAGATTTTTTTCATTTGGATAATGGAAGTCGTAGAGATAACCACCTTCAACTGGAACAACAGGCTCATTATGAGTGAACCAATATTTGACACGGTCACCGAAAAGTTCAAAACAGGTTTTGGCAAAAGTGACATAAGCATCGACTGTTTCTCGATTTAACCAGCCTCCTTTTTCTTGCAGAACCATTGGCATATCAAAATGATAAAGGTTTATGAAAGGTTCAATACCGTTTGCAATTTGCTCATCAATATAGGCGTTGTAGAACTTAACAGCTTCGGGATTAATTTCACCGACACCATTTGGAATTAGGCGGCTCCATTGGATGGAAGTACGAAACGAATTGTGTCCAGTTGCTTTCATTAATTGGACATCTTCCTTATAGCGTTTGTAGTTATAAGAGGTTTTATCTGGTCCTACTTGATTAAAGAAACGCTCAGGTTCTTTTTCATACCAGTAATCCCAAATGCTATCGCCTTTTCCATCACCCTCAAAACGCCCTTCAGTTTGAGGCCCGCTTGATGCAGTCCCCCAGAAAAATCCTTTCGGAAAAGTATACTTTGACATAAAATACTCCTTGTTTATTTTTGTTTATAGGTATATTATATATCTTTTTTTAAAAAAATCAATCTTTTTATATAAAATGTATAGATATTTATTTAATAATATTATATAATTTAATCAACAAATAACAAAAAAGGTAGGTAAAACTTATGAATAAGTTTTTAGATGCAATTAGTGCGAAGTTACTTCCGCTAGCGAATGTTCTTGGCTCCAACAGATATTTGGGAGTATTGCGAGATGCTTTCATGTTGGCGTTCCCTATCACTATGTTTGGTTCTATCATTGTTGTTATTAACAATCTGCCATTCTTTAGTGATAATCTAAAAGGAACTTTATATGACTTGTTAGGTAATGGTCAGTTGGCAACGATGTCAATTATGACAGTTTTTGTTGTTTTTGGTATTGGCTACTATCTTTCAAAAAGTTACAACGTTGAGGGGGTCTTTGGTGGAGCAGTTGCTTTGTCTAGTTTCCTTTTGTTGACACCTTTTCACACTCAGACAGATGGTGGAGAAACTGTTTCAAACGTTCTTAGTCTTGATCGTCTAGGAGCTAAAGGAATGTTTCTTGGAATGATTACCGCTTTTATCGCTGCTGAATTGTATAGTCGCTTTAGTAATAAGGGATGGCAAATCAAGATGCCAGAAACGGTACCACCAGCAGTGGCTAAATCATTTGCAGCATTGATTCCTGGCACTTTGACCTTATCAATCTTCTTAGGAATAAATGCTATTGTAACAGGTGTTTTCAATGTTAATCTGCACGATGTTATTTATCAAGTTATCCAAAAACCTTTAGTGGGGCTAGGTTCTAGCCTTGGAGCGACTTTGATTGCTCTGTTCTTTGTTCAATTGTTGTGGTTTTTTGGCCTGCACGGTCAAATTCTCGTTAACTCTGTTATGGATCCAATCTGGAATACACTTAATCTTGAAAACCTTGAAGCATACAATGCTGGAAAAGAAGTTCCGCACATCATTTCAAAAGCATTTATGGAAACCTTCACTGTCGGTCTGGGCGGTTCTGGTATGACCTTAGCAGTTATCATCATCATGGCTTTTGTGTTAAAGAAAAAAATGTACAGAGATGTTGGTCGTTTAGCACTCGGAGCTGGTATTTTTAACGTGAATGAACCTGTTATTTTTGGTCTTCCAATCGTGATGAATGCTACCATTTTGATTCCTTGGTTAATAGCTCCTTTAATTGTAACAACGCTCAATTATTCCGTAATGGCTCTAGGTATTGTTCCAGCGCCAACAGGGGTATCTGTTCCATGGACGGTGCCAGTATTCTTTAGTGGTATGATGGCTACGAACTCTATTATGGGTGGTATTCTCCAACTGATTGATGTGCTTCTGGTTGGTATCATCTGGTATCCATTCCTTCTTGTACTGGACAGACAGGTAGATTCTGAGTTATAATGATGTAATAAGTAATCAAAGTTGCGAGGAAGTAGCTCATGCCCAAGTACGAAGAAATAGCCACAATAATCAGAGAGAGGATTTCCGAAGGAATCTATCCAGTAGATACAAAATTACCCGTTCAGTCAGATTTAGCCAAAGAATTTGGTGTTAGTCGTATGACGGTTAAAAAAGCAATTGAAATCCTAACGATTGAAGGGTTGGTATTTTCGAAACAGGGAAATGGGACAAAGGTTCTTAATTCTTCATTTTGGGATAAGGAAGATGCTAAGTTTCGGCTTAATAACAACAATGGTCTTAGCAAGGATCTGAAGGAACGGGCAGTCAGTTTGAGCAGCGAAGTGATTGAATTTGAGGTTGAATTCCCCAAAAAAGAAGTTTCAGAAAGATTGCAGCTTGATGCAACTGCTCCTGTATATCGCATTGTTCGTCTTCGACTTCTTGATAATCAACCTTATGTTATAGAGCATACTTACATGCCTGTGGATTTAGTACCAGGATTGGATGAGTCCATTTTGAAGAGTTCTATTTATGATTTTCTCATCAATCATCTGGGATTAAAATTTGCCGGTTCTTATAAACACATCACGGCAGATAAGCCTGATAACTATGATAAGCAATACTTGAACTGCAAGGATAATGATCCGACCTTGGAAGTTGAACAAGTTGTTTATTTAGAAAATGGACGTCCGATTGAATATTCACGGAGTCGCAATCGTTTCGACACCAGAGGATACTCACTGTTGGATGTCAAAAATATTTAACATGAATCACTAGGAAACCTGATTGAAATTTGGTTTCTTAGTGATTATTCTTAACTAAAAGAAAAGAGGAGAACAATGTCTGAACCTTTATTTTTGAAATCGCTAATGCACGATAAAATTTGGGGTGGAACCAAGTTGAGAGAGGTTTTTGGATATGATATTCCAACAGAAACTACTGGAGAGTATTGGGCTATTTCCGCTCATCCCAATGGTGTTTCGGTAGTAGCAAATGGTCAATTTGAAGGGCATCAGCTCGATGAACTCTATCGAAATGAACCGACTTTGTTTGGTCATCCAAAAGAGAAAGTCTTTCCCCTACTGACTAAGATTTTAGATGCTAACGATTGGCTTAGCGTCCAAGTCCATCCAGATGATGCCTATGGTTTAGAGCATGAGGGAGAATTGGGAAAGACAGAATGTTGGTACGTTATTGCTGCAGATGAGGGAGCTGAGATTATTTATGGTCACAATGCTAAGTCTAAAGCAGAACTACGTCAGATGATTGAAGAAAAAGATTGGGAGCATTTGCTAACGCGCATTCCAGTCAAAGCTGGTGATTTCTTCTATGTACCAAGTGGAACGATGCACGCCATCGGCAAAGGAATTCTTATTCTTGAAACGCAACAATCTAGTGATACAACTTATCGTGTTTATGATTTTGATCGTAAAGATGCGCAAGGGAACCTTCGTGAATTACATATTGAAAAATCTATTGATGTTTTGAATATCGGAGAGCCTGAAAATAGTGTTCCGGCAACCTTGGAGCTTCATCATCTAAGAACAACTTGTTTAGTTTCAAATCAATTTTTTACAGTTTATAAATGGGAGGTTGAAGGACTTGTTCAAATGCGCCGAGTAGCTCCATATCTTTTGCTTAGTGTGATTGATGGGCAAGGGAGTTTACTTGTTGATAATAAGTTGTACAATCTTCAAAAAGGAAGCCATTTAATCTTACCTCATACGATTTCAGAATGGGAATTTGATGGCAATTTAGAGATGATTGTTAGCCATCCAAACAACGTTTGATAAAAGATTATGAAATACGAGAGTCAAAGCTTGCTTTGGCTCTTTTGAAATGCATACAATCCTTGAATTGACTGTATTTTTGTGATAAAATGAACTGATAAGACTTTCGAAAGGAATTAGGATGGCAAATATTCTACGAACTGTCATTGAAAATGACAAAGGCGAATTAAGAAGATTAGAAAAAATGGCTAAAAAAGTTGAGGCATACGCGGATGAGATGTCTGCCTTATCTGATGAAGCACTACAAGCAAAGACACCAGAATTTAAAGAACGTTATCAAAAAGGAGAAACTTTAGATCAGCTTTTACCGGAAGCTTTTGCAGTTGTTCGTGAAGCGGCAAAACGTGTTTTAGGGCTCTATCCTTATCATGTTCAGATTATGGGGGGGATTGTTCTCCATAACGGTGATGTTCCAGAAATGCGTACTGGTGAAGGTAAGACTTTGACAGCTACTATGCCGGTTTATTTAAATGCACTTGCTGGAGAAGGGGTTCATGTTATTACAGTTAACGAATATCTTTCAACACGTGATGCAACTGAAATGGGTGAAGTTTATAGCTGGCTTGGTCTTTCTGTAGGGATTAACCTTGCCGCAAAATCACCTGCTGAAAAACGTGAAGCCTACAATTGTGATATCACCTATTCGACTAACTCAGAGGTAGGCTTTGATTACCTTCGTGATAATATGGTTGTTCGTGCAGAAGACATGGTGCAACGTCCGCTTAACTTTGCACTTGTCGACGAAGTTGACTCTGTTTTGATTGATGAGGCACGTACTCCTCTGATTGTTTCAGGGGCAGTTAGCTCAGAAACAAGTCAGCTTTATATTAGGGCAGACCGATTTGTGAAAACGTTGGAAAGTACAGACTATATCATAGATGTTCCAACAAAAACCATTGGTTTGACTGATTATGGTATTGATAAAGCGGAAGATTATTTCCATTTGGAAAATCTTTATGACCTTGAAAATGTTGCTTTGACTCACTACATTGACAATGCTTTGCGTGCAAATTACATTATGCTTCTGGACATTGACTATGTGGTTTCTGAAGATGGAGAAATTCTCATCGTTGACCAATTTACTGGTCGTACCATGCCAGGACGCCGCTTCTCAGATGGTCTTCATCAGGCTATTGAAGCTAAAGAAGGGGTTAGAATCCAAGAAGAGTCAAAAACAAGTGCGTCCATCACCTATCAAAACATGTTCCGCATGTATAAAAAATTAGCAGGGATGACGGGTACAGCGAAAACAGAAGAAGAAGAATTTCGTGAAGTTTACAACATGCGAATTATTCCAATTCCGACAAATCGTCCAGTTATTCGTATTGATAACACTGACCTTCTTTACCCAACATTGGAAGCTAAATTTAGAGCAGTAATTGAAGATGTGAAAGAACGCCATGCCAAAGGGCAGCCTGTTCTTGTTGGTACAGTAGCGGTTGAAACTTCTGATTTAATTTCTAAAAAGTTGGTTGAAGCTGGTATTCCGCATGAAGTTCTTAATGCTAAAAACCACTTTAAGGAAGCTCAAATCATCATGAACGCTGGACAGCGCGGAGCTGTTACTATAGCTACCAACATGGCTGGTCGTGGTACTGATATTAAGTTGGGCGAGGGTGTACGTGAACTCGGCGGACTCTGTGTTATTGGTACAGAGCGCCATGAAAGCCGTCGTATTGACAATCAGCTACGCGGACGTTCAGGACGTCAAGGTGATCCAGGAGAATCACAATTTTATCTCTCACTTGAAGATGATTTGATGCGCCGTTTTGGCTCAGATCGCATTAAAGTTTTCATGGAACGTTTGAGTGATGGTGAAGAGGACGTGGTTATTAAATCACGTATGTTAACTAAACAAGTTGAAGGCGCTCAAAAACGTGTTGAAGGTAACAACTACGATACACGTAAACAAGTCCTCCAATACGATGATGTTATGCGCGAACAACGTGAAATCATTTATGCGGAGCGTCGCGATGTTATCACTGCTGAACGTGATCTTGGCCCTGAAATTAAAGCTATGATTAAACGAACTATCAATAGGACTGTTGATGGACATAGTAGCAACGATCGAAAAGAAGCCCTAGAAGCTATTTTAAATTTTGCTAAAACAAGTTTGGTTCCAGAAGAATCAATCACCCTATCGGACATTGAAGAATTGAAATTTAGTGAAATAAAATCTGAACTTTACGACCGTGCATTAGCAGTCTATGACAGCCAGATGGCTAAGTTGCGTGATGAAGATGCTAAACTGGAATTCCAAAAAGTCCTAATTTTGATGGTTGTTGACAATAAATGGACTGATCATATTGATGCTCTTGATCAATTGCGACAAGCTGTAGGACTTCGAGGCTACGCTCAAAACAATCCAGTTGTTGAGTATCAGTCTGAAGGATTCCGCATGTTCCAAGATATGATTGGTTCAATTGAATTTGATGTGACTCGTACCATGATGAAAGCACAAATTCATGAACGCGAACGTGAACATGCTAGCCAAAAGGCAACCACAACAGCAGAAAAAAATATCTCAGCTCAGACTATCTCTGAGGGAACACAAGAAACTACAGAATTTAAAAATGTTGGTCGTAATGACCTCTGTCCATGTGGTTCTGGGAAAAAATTTAAAAACTGTCATGGACGTAAAAAGTTTTAGAGATGTGGCTTTGTGCTGAAAATTCTGAAAAATTTCTTGAAAAAGAGTTCTAAAATGGTATAATAGAAAAAATTTAAAAATTTCAATAGATTGATTTAGATACTTTTTTCGGTGACCGCACAAGGAGTGTGTCTAAAGCACTTTTAAAATCTATTGGTTTACATATTCAGTAAGTTGAAAGGGAAAAACAATGTCATTTAAGGCTCTTGGTGATAAAATTGATTTCAAAAAGGTTAAAGAAGAATCAACTTTAACTGGTAGTATTCTTGCAAATAAAGAGGCGCGTGATCGTGAATTAGAAGCTATTATTAAAGGTGAAGATGACCGCTTACTTTTGGTCATTGGACCTTGTTCATCAGATAACGAAGAAGCTGTCCTAGATTATGCTAACCGCTTGGCAAAACTCCAAGAAGAAGTTAAGGAACGTGTTTTCATGGTTATGCGTGTCTATACTGCTAAACCACGAACAAATGGTGATGGCTATAAAGGTCTTGTCCATCAACCAGATGCACAGGGTGAGCCTAATCTGATTAATGGTATTCGTGCAGTTAGAAACTTGCACTATCGTGTCATTACAGAAACAGGTTTAACAACAGCTGATGAAATGCTCTATCCTGAAAATTTACCACTTATTGATGATTTGGTATCCTATATTGCCATCGGAGCACGCTCAGTAGAAAATCAGCAACACCGTTTTGTAGCATCAGGTATTGATGTGCCTACAGGCATGAAAAATCCTACTTCAGGAAATCTTAATATCATGTTTAATGGGATTTACGCGGCCCAATCTTCACAGAATTTCTTGTTTAACGGTGAAGAAGTTGAGACTTCAGGAAATCCTCTAGCTCATGCTATTTTGCGTGGTGCAGTTAATGAATACGGGAAAAATATTCCAAACTATTACTACGATAATTTGCTTGATAGCATTGAACAGTATGAGAAAATGGGACTGGAAAATCCGTTTATCATTATTGATACCAACCACGATAATTCAGGTAAGAATTATTTGGAACAAATTCGTATTGTCCGTCAAACTTTAATTAATCAAGACTGGAATGATAAAATTAGGAAATATGTTCGTGGCTTCATGATTGAGTCATATTTAGAAGACGGTCGTCAAAATCAGCCTGATGTCTACGGAAAATCTATCACTGACCCTTGTTTAGGTTGGGATAAGACTGAGGAACTTATTCGTGAAATTTACAAGACTTTAGGAGAATAAGATGGGAATACATCAAAAAAGTGAAAGTATTAACATTTCACAGGTTAAGCAACTTTCTAAACTTGAAGGCGAATTTTTAACGCGGAAAGAGTTAAGAGATCAGGAATTGCAGGCTATTATCAATGGAGATGATCAACGTCTGCTATTGGTTATAGGTCCTTGCTCATCTGATAATGAAGAGGCTGTTCTGGAATACGCCAGACGTCTGTCTGCCCTTCAAAAAGAAGTTGATGATAAAATTTTTATGGTTATGCGAGTTTATACTGCTAAGCCGCGGACAAATGGTGATGGCTATAAAGGTATGATGCATCAACCAGATACTTCCAAGTTGCCTGATTTGATTAACGGTATTGCTGCTGTACGTCATTTACACTACCGTGTCATTACTGAAACGGGGTTGACAACAGCCGATGAAATGCTCTATCCAGCTAATTTGCCACTCGTAGATGATTTGGTATCGTATCACGCGATTGGTGCCCGCTCGGTTGAAGATCAGGAACATCGCTTCGTCGCTTCTGGAATTGATGCTCCGACCGGAATGAAAAATCCTACCTCAGGAAACCTTAATGTCATGTTCAATGCCATTTACGCAGCTCAAAATTCACAAAATTTCATTTACCATAATGCAGAGGTGGAGACGGATGGTAATCCTTTAGCACACGCCATCTTACGTGGTGCAACCAATGAACATGGTGAAAATGAACCCAACTATTACTACGATACCTTGGTAAAGGCAATAGCTAGTTATAAAAAAATGGGCTTGAAGAATCCTTTTATCGTTTTAGATACTAACCATGATAATTCAGGTAAAGACTATTTGGAGCAAGTTCGTATTGTGCGTCAAACGTTGACAAATCGCGAATGGAATGAAGATATTCGTCGTTATGTTCGTGGTTTCATGATTGAATCTTATTTGGAAGATGGACGTCAAAATAGTCCTGAAGTATTTGGAAAATCAATTACAGATCCATGCTTAGGTTGGGATAAGACCGAAAAATTAATCCATGAAATCTATGCTACATTAAGTCAAACATCTAGTGAAGATATTATTGTTAAAGACTAAGACATGATAAAGGAGTGGAGCTGGGAAAAATCTCAGCTTCTTCCTTTTGTGCATTATAAGAGGAGTAACTATGATAATAGGACATGGAATTGATTTACAGGATATTTCCGAAGTAAAAAAAGCTTATCAAAAAAATCCTAAATTTGCCCAACGTGTTTTGACTGATAATGAACTAGCTATATTTTTGTCGTTTAAGTCCGATAAGCGACAAATCGAATTTCTAGCGGGTCGCTGGGCTGCCAAGGAAGCTTTTTCAAAAGCTGTGGGAACAGGTATTGGAAAACTTGGCTTTCATGACATAGAGATTTTGCCTGATGAGAAAAAACGCCCTTCTGTAACTAAGTCTCCTTTTGGTGGAACTGTTTTTTTGTCCATTGCGCATAGTGGCGGTTTTGCACAAGCAAGTGTTATCTTAGAAGAAAAGTAAAAATCAGTTTTTTGTTAGTAATAATATAGTCTTTGAGGTTACTTTTATCTAGTAGAAAGTAGCATAGCAATCGTAGTGTACTGTCTAGCTATGTTGATGAAAGGGAGTGGTTCTAGCTTCCCTCCATCATAGCGGACGTATGTTGTACTAGAGCATGGCAAAGCAATTTCCAATAATTAGCTGAATTATCGGAAGAGAAAAAGCGGGAAATAAAGTTTAAGCCATTAAAGATAAGCAAAAAGAGTATAATGTTGAGTAAAAGTGACTAAAAGCCTTTTTTGATTGTTGGCTTTTTGAAAGAAGGAGGAAATCAGATGATTTCAAGTTTTCATCGCCCTACCAAGGCGATCATTGATTTGAATGCTATTTCAGAAAATATAAAGGTAGTACAGAAGCATATTCCACAAGGAAAAAAAAGCTTTGCAGTTGTCAAGGCAAATGCCTATGGTCATGGGGCTGTTAAAGTTGCTAAGCATGTGCATTCCTTAGTTGATGGATTTTGTGTTTCAAATATTGATGAAGCTTTAGAGCTGCGTGAGGCAGATATAGAAGAAGCTATTTTGATACTAGGGGTTGTCATGCCTGACGAAGTACCTTTGGCTGTTAAATGTAACATTAGCATAGCAGTTGCGAGCTTAGAATGGTTAGAATTAGCTTTATCAGAAGGAATTTCGTTGAAGGGGCTCAAAGCTCATGTTAAAGTGGATTCTGGCATGGGACGCATTGGTGTACGTTCTTTAGATGATGCAGAAAAACTAATTGCTGGTCTAAAAAAGGCTGGTGCTGAAGTCGAAGGAATTTTTACGCATTTTGCAACGGCTGATGAAGTTGATCAGACAAAATTCAATGAACAGTTACAGTTCTTCACCAATTTAGTCAACAATCTTTCAGATAAACCTACCCTAGTTCATGCTAGTAACTCAGCTACTAGTATTTGGCATAGTGAAACAATTTTTAACGCTGTTCGCTTAGGAATTGTCATTTATGGTTTAAATCCAAGTGGAACGGAACTGGCTTTACCTTACCCTTTAAAACCATCTTTGCGCTTAGAATCTGTCTTAGTCCATGTTAAGGAAATTGCTCCAGGTTCAAGTGTTGGTTATGGGGCAACTTATGTAGCTAAAGAAAAACAATTTATTGGAACCATTCCGATTGGTTATGCAGATGGCTGGACAAGAGATTTGCAAGGCTTTTCAGTTCTAATTGATGGGCAATTTTGTGAAATTGTAGGGCGTGTTTCAATGGATCAGATTACAGTTAGACTACCTAAGAATTATCCGTTGGGGACACAGGTCGTTTTAATTGGTCATGAAGGGGATCATGAAATTTCAGCAACAGATGTGGCTCAGAAACGTAAGACAATCAACTACGAAGTTTTGTGCCTATTGAGTGATCGTATTCCTAGGTATTATGAGTAGTGCTAATACGATAGAAATATTAGGAAAAATTAGCATTTTGTGATATAATGATAGCAATAGGTATGTCTTAGAAAGGACAAATTATGACAAAGAATAAGATGAGCGCACTAGGTTTATTAGTTATTCTACTGTCTTCAAATGTATCGAGTTTCCCTGTATTAGCTGAAGAAGTTAGCACTGAAAGTACGGCTGTTTCAACTCAAGAAAGTGTTCCGGAGTTATCTGAAACCACAACAGAAGCAGCAATTGTTTCAAATAATTTACAGACAAGTTTACCAGTAGGGACAGATATAGTAGAGACAATCTTGAATCCTAATCCTGAAACGACGAATAATGAAACCTCTGGTTCAACCGATGTAAAAAGTGAAGTTAGCTCTTCAAATTCTGTCGGGACAGTCACGAAAAATTCTAGTGATGTTTCGCAGACTGAAAGTACTACACTTCCAAGTTCATCATCAGAAACCAATGAGACACTTCCTTCTTCGTCACAAGAGGTAAAATCAGATAAGGTAGAAACTTCTAGTACTCCATCTAGTGGAACTAATTCAGAGCGAGTAGTCACATCTTCTGAAACTCCGATAGAGACACAGCTTCAGCAATCCATCCAACCCACACTTGGACAGTTTAATTCTTTTTACGCTGTATCAAATAACTACGAGGACACCGTTCTTGATGATAACAATATATTAACGTACACAACTTATGTTGAGCATTGGTCTGGTAAGGATGCTTATAGTCATAATTTATTGTCACATCGCTATGGTATTACCGCTGAGCAGTTAGATGGTTTTTTGAAATCTACAGGAATTGCTTACGACAGCCAACGTATCAATGGTACTAAATTGTTAGAGTGGGAAAAAAAGAGTGGATTGGACGTTCGTGCTATTGTAGCAATTGCTATGGCTGAAAGTTCACTTGGAACTCAGGGAATAGCTACATATCGTGGTGCCAATATGTTTGGGTATGCTGCCTTTGATTTATCTCCCGAAACTGCTTTGAATTTTAATGATGATAGGGCTATTCGTAAGTTGGCTACTGAAACCATTATCAAAAATAAAAACTTAACTTTCCAAGTTCAAGATCAAAAGGCACAAAAGGCTGCTTCGGGTCTTCTTAACCTTGCGGTGGATGGTGGAGTTTATTTTACTGATATTTCTGGTACAGGTCAACGACGTGCTCAAATTATGGAGAATTTGGATCGCTGGATTGATGAGCATGGAGGAACACCTGAAATCCCTGAAGAATTACGTCAACTCGACACTGTTAGTTTGACAAGTATTCCTGAAGGTTTTGATGTTGATATTGCAGTTAATACAACACTTTACAGTGCAACAAGTTACGCTTGGGGAGAATGTACTTGGTATGTTTACAACCGCGCTAAGGAACTTGGTTATAGTTTTGACCCTTACATGGGTAACGGTGGTGACTGGCGATTGAAAGCTGGTTATGAAACAACTCATGAACCAAAAGTTGGTTATGCGGTTTCTTTCGCTCCTGGTCAGGCAGGTGCTGATGGCACATACGGTCACGTAGCCATTGTTGAGCAGGTAAGAGAAGACGGTTCAATTCTCATTTCTGAATCGAATGCTGTTGGACGTGGTGTGGTGTCGTACCGTACTTTTACTGCAGCCCAAGCTAGCCAATTGACATATGTTATTGGACAAAAATAAATCTGAAAGACGTCTATTGGTGCGTCTTTTTGTTATAATTAAACTATGAATTTACAATCATCACTTGCAGAACTCAAAGGGCTGGGGCCTAAGTCTGCTGAAAAATTTTATAAATTGGGTATCTATACCATTGAGGATTTGTTGCTTTATTTCCCTTTTCGATATGAGGATTTTAAGAGTAAATCGGTTTTTGAATTGACTGACGGTGAGAAGGCAGTTGTCACGGGAACCGTCATCACACCTGCCAATGTTCAATATTATGGTTTCAAGCGTAATCGTCTTTCCTTTAAAATCAAGCAAGGGGAGGCAGTGATTGCTGTGTCTTTCTTTAACCAGCCCTATCTAGCTGATAAGGTTGAATTGGGGCAAGATGTGGCTATTTTTGGCAAATGGGATACAGCTAAGTCTGCTTTGACGGGGATGAAAATCTTGGCACAGGTGGAAGATGACATGCAACCTGTTTATCGAGTTGCTCAAGGCATCTCACAGACTGCTCTGATTAAAGCTATCAAAGCAGCTTTTGATGCTGGCGCAGTGGATTGGCTACCAGAAAATTTACCCCAGACCTTGATTGACAAATACAGGCTACTTGGTCGCGGTCAGGCGACAGCTGCTATGCACTTTCCAAGAGATTTGACAGACTATAAGCAGGCTTTGCGTCGTATTAAGTTTGAAGAACTGTTTTACTTCCAAATGAATCTTCAAGTTTTAAAGGCAGAAAATAAATCGGAAACAAATGGTCAAGTCATCGCTTATGATGAACATGCAGTGGCTGATCAGATTGCAGCTCTGCCATTTCCATTGACAACTGCTCAGAAGCGCAGTTTAGAGGAAATTCTGGCAGATATGCACTCAGGTGCTCACATGAACCGTCTTTTGCAAGGAGATGTGGGCTCTGGGAAGACTGTTATTGCTAGTCTGGCCATGTATGCTGCTTACACGGCTGGCTTTCAATCTGCTCTCATGGTGCCCACGGAAATTCTAGCTGAGCAGCATTTTGAAAGTTTGTCACAGCTCTTTCCTGACTTGTCTATTGCTATCTTGACATCTGGCATGAAAGCACCAGTTAGGCGCACCGCTTTAGAGCAGATTGCCAATGGCTCTGTGGACATGGTTGTGGGAACGCATGCTCTTATTCAGGACACCGTTCAATATCACAAGCTCGGGTTGGTTATCACGGATGAACAGCACCGATTTGGGGTCAATCAGCGTCGTATTTTTCGTGAAAAGGGTGAAAATCCTGATGTTCTCATGATGACTGCAACACCTATTCCACGGACTTTGGCCATTACGGCATTCGGTGAGATGGACGTGTCCATTATTGACGAGATGCCTGCGGGACGCAAGCCTATCATCACGCGTTGGGTCAGGCATGAGCAGCTGGATACGGTTTTGGATTGGGGAAAGAAAGAGCTGACCAAAGAAGCTCAGATCTATGTGATTTCACCTTTGATTGAGGAGTCTGAGGCCTTGGATTTGAAAAACGCTGTCGCTCTGCACCAAGAATTGTCTGACCGTTTTGCGGGTCAAGCCACGGTTGCCCTCATGCATGGTCGCATGAAAAATGAGGAAAAAGACCAAATCATGCAAGATTTCAAGGACAAGAAATCCCAAATTCTGGTTTCCACGACCGTGATTGAAGTTGGGGTTAATGTGCCAAATGCCACTGTGATGATTATCATGGATGCGGACCGTTTTGGACTCAGCCAACTGCACCAGCTGCGCGGTCGCGTGGGTCGTGGTCATAAGCAATCTTATTGTATCTTGGTTGCCAATCCTAAGACAGATAGTGGCAAGGAGCGGATGAAAGCCATGTGCGAGACCACCGATGGTTTTGTATTGGCAGAAGCAGATCTCAAAATGCGTGGTTCAGGAGAGATTTTTGGTACACGCCAATCTGGTATTCCAGAGTTTCAAGTGGCAGACATCGTAGAAGATTACAATATTTTAGAGGAAGCTCGCCGTGTTGCAGCGGAGATTGTCTCTGACAAAAATTGGAAGACTAATGAACGTTGGGCACCTATCGTCCGAAATCTACGTGAAAAGGGTGAGTTTGATTAAAAATTTTAAATTTCTGGTTCATAGGCTGGAGATTTAAAAAAGCCCCAAAATTACGACAAATGCATGAAGAAAATTTTGTTTTCAGATAACGATTTTTCATAAAAAATTATATTTTTATCATAAAATTTTGTTATAATGTCAGTGAAAACGAGGATAAATCAAAGCAACTATGTAAATTTCATGAAAATATTTTTGAAAAAATGCATGTAACTGGAAAACAGCTACATGCATTTTCTTCATGCGAACGGTGTGACCAAAAATGAAAACGCTTTATTTATAAAACTAAAAATGCTACAATGGAAAGAGAATCGGTATTTCGATTTCTTAGAAAAGGAGGTTGCATATGGTTTTTAACAGTGATTGGCTCCTTAGTCAAATCCGAGGCACAGCGAATATGATTGGAAAAGTCTTCAAATTGGAAAATATCCAGATTGATTTGGGGATGACAGAGGACGAAGAGGGACGTTTAGTAAATGGAAATGATTATTTGAATCAATTAGTCATTGATGAAAAATTTGATTTAGCTATTGCTTTTATTAATCACCAAATCAAGCGATTGAGTCCTTATCAGTATCAATATCTCGTGGATGTTTTTACAGAAACTCTCAAGGCACTAGACCCAGAAAGTAAGGACAGAAACGATTTAGATGCTGAAAAGATTGAGAGTATTCATGATAATCTGAAGCAATTTAAATGGTAGTGTGTTGCTAGGCTACCTTAAGATTTTTGTAAGTTTTTTGAAAGCTATATTTAAGTTTTTCCCTTTATACTAAAATCACTAAAAAGAAATGGGGTCATGTTTATGAAAATCAAAGTGAATTACAAGAAGACATTTGTTAAACAGAACACAGCACAGCAACTCTATCTTTATTATCATTCAAAATGATGTCAAAGAATAGGCCTATTGATATGTAATTGTCCATAAAATAATGACAGTTAATAAAAAAAAGTGCTTCGCTAGAAATATAATCTTAGCGAAGTTTTTTGTGTTATTTTGATTTTCGTTAACTATGCTTCATTTCTTAGGTTGTTGGGTACTTCAAAAAAGTAAAATATTTTTATTTTAACAGTGGTTAGATGGAACAGGTTACAGAAAATATATTTGTATGCCTTTGTGGTAAGTTAGTACCCTTTTTCTTGTTAACGGTTTCAAATAGTGTTACAATAATAAGAATCTGTATTCACAGTTCAGCACCTTTATCTAAGGCTAATTTTTCAGCTACTCATCGTTAGTTTTTTTCAAAGTACAATTAGTACTCCCCCCAAAAAACTGCCTTGATTAGTGAAAAACTATCTCTTATTTACAAGCACTTCGCTTGTGAATACAGGTTCTAAGAAAATTAAAGGAAGTCTTTTATGAAACAAAAAATTGGACAATCGGGACTTGAGGGGTCACGTATCGCTCTTGGATGTATGCGAATGGCGGCTCTGGATACAACTGCGGCACAAGAAGTCATCGCCAGTGCTCTAAATCATGATATAAATTTTTTTGATCATGCTGATATTTATGGCGGAGGAGAGTCGGAGAGACGTTTTGGTGAGGCTGTGAAGACTCTAGGTCTGTCCAGAGAGCAATATCTTTTACAGTCCAAATGCGGTATCCGTCAGGGATATTTTGATTTTTCAAAAGAGTACATTTTGTCCTCGGTGGATGGTATCTTGGAGCGTTTAGGAACAGATTACCTCGATTTTCTACTTTTGCATCGCCCAGATGCTTTGGTGGAGCCAGAAGAAGTGGCAGAGGCTTTTTATCAGCTTAAAAAAGCTGGTAAGGTGAAACATTTTGGTGTCAGTAATCAAAATCCTCACCAAATTGCTCTTTTGCAAGCTTATCTTGATCAACCTTTGGCTGTCAATCAGATGCAGTTATCGCCAGCTCATACGCCGATGATTGATACTGGTTTGAACGTGAATATGAAAAATAGCTCTGCTATTGACCGTGATAACGGTGTTATTGATTATTGTCGCTTACACCATATTACTCTTCAGGCTTGGTCAACTTTCCAAATTGACTTAGGACGCGGCCTTTTTATGGGAAATCCCAACTATAAAGAGTTGACAGCAACAATTGAAAAATATGCAAAGCAGTATGCCCTATCTTCTGAAGCAATCATTGTGGCTTGGATTTTGCGTCATCCTGCTAAAATGCAAGCTATCGTTGGTTCCATGAATCCTGAGCGTATTGCTAGAATTGCTGCGGCAGAACAAGTGATTTTAAGTCGTTCAGAGTGGTACGACATTTATCGCAGTGCAGGTAACAGCTTACCTTAAAAGTGAAAACAAGAGGATTGATAATTATAAGAGTTTGGAGAGAGTTATAAAATTTTTAGCTTTGCAGTATTTTCTAAAAGTCATCCTTCGTTCTTGAAGTCGAAAAAGTCTGCTCTTCTCGGTAGACTTTTTTTATCCGAATAAGGTTAAATTTGCTAATATCAGTAAACTCGAAAAACATTGAATTCCAAAGCGCTACTCTACTCATGTAACTTGTCACTATAATGGTCAGATTATTTGCCTTGACCTGTTTGAGCAACCCAGACTACCAATTGCCGTTTTACGTGAGTTTTATAAGACCTTACTTATTTTTTTCTCTGAACATTAGTAAGTATTATTCATCAGTTACGGTCTTTTGGGGCTTTCCTTTTCACTGGAGCAATTGTGAGGCATCTTGTAAGTATTTTTTAAGTAGGATGTGTCTAATTTTCTCTTATTTGATATTTTGTCAAAGGTGACTAACCGCTATAGTTGATTTAAAGGATGCTTTGGTCCAGATGGCTGAGCAGATGATGAGAGTAGTGCAGATGGTCGTTGTGATAACCTGCTTGTTTGAGATTTCCAACTCATAGTGGAATTCTTGTTCTTTGGGTTTGTCGGTAGCAGTGATGGTTAGTTTCATGATTTTCAACCCTTCTTTTGGGAAATGGCGGTGCTTTAGCCTTCGATGTATTCTTTTAAATCTTGTCCTTTGAGGCCAGCATTGAGTGCGATGAGCAGTTTAAGTCGAGCTTTTTGGCTATTAAGTTCTTTGACAAACATAACACCAGATTCGGCAAGCTTAACGCCACCTCCGTCGTAAGCATAAACGGGTTCAGCAATGCCGTTAAAGCAACGGGAGACGAGTACAACTGGAACACCTTTTGCCATTAAACGCACCAATTCCTGAGCGGCTTCGGGCGGGAGATTTCCAGCGCCTAAGGCTTCGATGACGACCCCGTCGATCTTATCAGGATCCAGTAAACTGATAATGCCTTCACCTAATCCCATGCCTGCGTAAGCCTTGATGATAGGGACCGTACCTGATATTTGATTGAGGTCAAAACGGACTCGTGGTTCGGCTGTCTTGAAGAAAAGAATATCATGTTTCATGACGATGCCTAGCGGACCGTGCGTTGGGGTGTTAAAGGTTGCAACATTGGTCGTGTGGGTTTTGGTGACATATTTAGCGGCATGAATTTCATCATTCATAACAACCAGCACTCCCTTGTCAGCAGCTTTTGGATGGATGGCCACGCGCAGAGCAGAAAGGTAATTGTAAATGCCATCGCTACCAAGCTCGTTTGAGCTTCGCATTGCCCCTGTCAAAACAATAGGAATCTCAGGAATGGCCATAGTATCCAAAAAATATGCTGTTTCTTCCAAAGTGTCAGTGCCATGCGTGATGACAACGCCATCGTATTGCCCAGTAGTTTCTCTAATTTTATGGTAAAGGGCCATCATGTGGTAGGGGGTGATATGAGGACTGGGAATATTGAAAAAGTCTATAACAGTTAGTTCAACATCATCAAGCTCAAATCCAACGTGATTCATGGGATTGTCAGTAGAAGGCTTGACGCTTCCGGAATCATCAGCTTGCATGGAAATTGTACCACCTGTATGTAATACAAGGATTTTCTTTGTCATTCTAATACTTCTTTCAAAAATATGTTATAATTTATTTTATCATAAAGAATAGAAAGTAAGGAATTGATTTGACGATAAAGGCAGTCTTTTTTGATATTGACGGTACACTGGTCAACGATCGAAAAAATGTGCAAAAATCTACACAAAAAGCTATTCAAAGTCTTAAACAGCAAGGCGTATTTGTAGGCGTGGCAACGGGGCGCGGACCGGCTTTTGTACAACCCTATTTAGAAAATCTAGGGTTAGATTTTGCGGTTACCTATAATGGCCAGTATATTTTTACCCGTAATCAGGTGCTCTATGATAATCAGCTTACCAAGCCTGTAATATATAAGGTTGTACGTTACGCCATTGATAAACGTCGTGAGATTTCTTTAGGAACAGCTTCTGGTCTGGTTGGTTCACGAATTATTGGAATTGGTACCAGCCAGGTGGGACAGATATTGAGTAGCGTTGTTCCCCAAAAAATGGCGAAAACTGTTGAACGTAGTTTCAAACATCTGATTCGTCGCTTTAAACCTCAAAGCCTTGATAGTTTTAGAACGATGATTAGGGAGCCAATTTATCAAATTGTTTTGGTCGCAACCGAAAATGAGACTGCCAATATTCAGAAACGATTCCCTCAATTGAAGGTGACGAGGAGTAGCCCCTACTCAGCAGATTTAATTTCTAAAGGTCAATCCAAAATAAAAGGAATTGAACGCCTTGGTAAGATTTTTGGATTTGATTTGTCTGAAGTTATGGCTTTTGGTGACTCAGAAAATGACTTGGAAATGCTTTCTGGTGTTGGAATAGGGGTTGCTATGGGAAATGCAGCTGATGTTGTTAAAGAAAGGGCAATTTACACAACAGCGACAAATAATAATGATGGCATTTCGAAAGCACTGGCTCATTACGGTTTGATTTCCTTAGATAGCGACAAGATATTCAGAAGTCGCGATGAAAACTTCAACAAAGTTAAAGATTTTCATCACCTCATGGATGGTGAAACTTTGGAGACTCCAAGGACTTATGACGTTGTTGAGGCAGGACATCGTTCAGATTTTAAAGTTGAAGAAATTGTCGAATTTTTATATGCTGCTAGTCAAAAAGATAAAGCAACTTTCACTCAAGCCCTCTTGAATTTGCATGCTGCGATTGATAAGGCTGCTGAAAAAGTTCAATCAAAAGAACATCCAGAAACGCCACTGGTTGGTCAGGTTGATGCCTTGACAGATTTATTATACCTTACATATGGTTCTTTCGTATTGATGGGAGTTGATCCTAAACCACTATTTGATACTGTACACGAAGCCAATATGGGTAAGATATTCCCAGATGGGAAGGCCCATTTTGATCCGATTAGCCATAAAATCCTCAAGCCAGATGATTGGGAGGAGCGCTTTGCTCCAGAACCAGCCATCAAACGTGAGATTGATCGGCAGATTCAAAAATCATTTAAACGTCAAAAGACAGCTGGATACTAAAAATCCGGCTGTCTTTTGCTTTTCATTTTGAATAGTATAGTAAAAGCTTTAAAGTGTTTTGGCAGTATCACGAACAACCAATAAATCAACTTTCGCATGTCGCATGATGTATTCAGAAGATGATCCAATGAGAAGGCGTTCAAACGTATTGAGACCTGTTGCACCCACCATAATCAAATCAACACTTTCCTTATCAGGAATATCGTGTGCCAGAAGAGTTTTTGGGTTGCCGAATTCAATTATCTGACGGATTTTTTCTAAACCGCGTTTACGGGCTTGACTTTCGTAGTCTGACAGAACATCTTTTGCTTCTTGTTCTAGTTTTTCATAGATATAAGTGTCAAAAGTGGCTACACTTTGGAGTGCACGTGTATCAATAACATGCACTAATAATAATTCAGCATCGTTTCTGAGGGCAATGTTAATTCCCTTTTCAAAAGCAAGTTCAGATTCATAAGAGCCATCAATGGCAACCATAATACGTTCATATTTTTGTAACATTTTGTACCCTCCTTAGCAAATGGCGCTCAGTGAAAACCAAAAGTCGATAATGGAATCGCAATTCAAGTGAGTTTGAACATAGTCTTTTGATTTTTACAGAGTATAACTAGATTTTTAGCAGTAAGTTAGCTAATCAAAATCCTTACAGCTTAATTATACTCCTTTAGAACCCAAAATGAAAGCGTTTTATGGATTTTCCTGAAATTTTTTTAAATTTTACCACAATCAGTAGATTTTCTTTTACTTTTTTTAAATTTAGAAAGATGGTATAATGCTAGGAGACTATCTCGAATGTAGGGGACACTATGAAAATTGACAAGAGGCATCTGCTAAATTATTCTATACTTATACCGTATTTAATTTTATCGGTTATTGGTTTGATTGTTGTTTATTCAACGACAAGTACCACTCTTATCCAAAAAGGTCTTAATCCATTTAGATCGGTCATTAATCAAGGCGCTTTTTGGATTCTTAGTTTGATAGCTATCGTGTTTATCTATAAGTTAAAATTAAACTTTTTAAAAAACTCTAAAGTTCTAACCGTTGTGATGTTAATCGAAATACTAATGTTAGGCTATGCGAGGCTGTTTGCTGCAAAGATTAACGGAGCACATGGTTGGATTGTTGTAGGACCACTTAGTTTTCAACCAGCGGAATACCTGAAGATTATTATAGTTTGGTATCTAGCTTTTACCTTTGCAAGAAAGCAAGAACAAATTGGTATCTATGATTATCAGGCGTTGACAAGGCGTCGCTGGTGGTTCCATAGCTGGAGTGATTTGAGGGATTGGCGGGTTTATTCCCTTCTTATGATTGGTTTGGTAGCTATTCAGCCAGACTTGGGAAATGCTGCTATTATTGTACTAACCTCACTGATTATGTATTCGTTGAGTGGGATTGGCTATAGATGGTTTTCCGCTATACTAACAACAATTACAGCCTTGTCGGCAGCTTTTTTAGGTGGCATTGCGATTATTGGCGTTGATAATGTTGGTAAAGTTCCTGTTTTTGGTTACGTTGCTAAACGTTTTAGCGCTTTCTTTAATCCTTTTCATGATCTTGGTGACTCAGGACATCAATTAGCGAATTCTTACTATGCCATGAGCAATGGTGGTTGGTTTGGGCTTGGCCTAGGAAATTCAATTGAAAAACGCGGCTATTTACCAGAAGCACAAACAGACTTTGTATTTTCTATTGTTATTGAGGAACTCGGCTTGATTGGTGCCGGTTTGATATTAGCCCTTGTTTTTTTCCTTATTCTACGTATCATGAATGTTGGTTTAAAATCAAAAAATGCCTTTAATTCAATGATTGCTCTGGGTGTTGGAGGCATGATGTTGATGCAAATCTTTGTTAACATTGGTGGTATCTCTGGTCTAATTCCTTCTACAGGTGTTACTTTTCCGTTTCTTTCACAAGGAGGAAACAGTCTCTTAGTTTTATCAGCGGCAATTGGTTTTGTTCTTAATATTGATGCCAGCGAGAAGCGAGAACGGATATTAAAAGATGCAGAAGTAGAACTTCAGACGATGCCAGAGGATGTTGCCGATGACAAAATTGTTCACATTGATGATTTTTATTAAATCCAAGAAATTGTATTTGTAGGTGAGAATCGTATTTTGATTTAAGGAAGTTTTTAAAATACTCAGGATAGTTTTTTGAAGAATGATGAGTAGTGTAAATCTAGTCTTAAACGGAAGAATCCGCCTATGAATAAAAGTTCTAAATCTCCCTTTGGAGATTTTTTCTTTTGAATGAAAAATTGTAACCAAACTCAGAGTTGTTCGTTATATTAGCGAAGAATGGAAGTAATCATTTTTAAAGAGAGGGGTGAAGAGGATTAAACTGGATGATTATGAAAAAGAATTAGTAGGATTTGCACAGGAGATTTCCTACTATTTACGAAAGTCGGGTGCTAGTCCTGAACAGGCCAAAGACATTAGTCAAGATATTTTGGTGAAAATGTTGGAAAGTGATATTGTACTCCCTTTTGAAAAAATGAGAGCGTGGATGTATCGTGCCGCTATTCGTCTTTATATTGATTATTACAGACGTGATAAGAAATATTTGGATATTTTACAACGTGATTTCTTCCATGAAGCGAATGACCTGAAATTTGAAACCCCTGATTATCTTCCGCTTCATCAAGCTATTGAGAAACTATCAGATAGATTTCGCATAGTTCTTGATTTATATTATTTTCAAGATTTATCCATCAAGGAAATTGCAAAAGTTCTTCATGTCTCTGTAAGCAAGGTCAAAGTCGATCTTATGCGTGGACGTCAGGAACTTAGAAAGATTTTAGAGAAAGAAGGTTATTGTTATGAAGACTTTTAATGATTTTGAAAAAATAGCACAAAGAAGCAAAGTGAAAAATAGAATTAAACTAGTTGTCCTGAGTACTCTAGTTGCCCTAGCTAGTTTAGGAATAATTGTTAGGTGCTTAACGGAGGTTGCGAGCCGTCATGGAGAGGCTGTCAAAGACACATACCTGCTAATGTCAGAAATCGCCTATCCAAATATCTCTTATAACAATTGGTATTTTAACGCAACGTCAAGCTATACAGGACAGTTTCATTCAGATCGATTTAAAAATATAGATGGTATTGAGGTGCCATATGAAAAAATGGAAGCTTATTATTCAATAAGATTCGCAGACTCGTATGATACTAATGTTTGGTTAACGATGTCATCTGATAAAAAATCTGCCTATACGCATAGTAGTTACTATAAATCTCCTATGTTTTATAATATTAACCATGATTATACAAATAAAGATGACCTCGCTCCTACAAACGACATCTCTCTTGCAGCACAAATGTCTAATCAAGCTATAGAAATGGCAATAACATTTGATAAACCCTACACTTACCAAGAAATACAAAAAATGATTCCAGAGAACCTTCTTGTGAACTGGTATTGGATTGGAAGTAGTAGTGATTTTGATACTGCGGAACGTACACCTGACAAGCAATTGGGGATTTCTACATATGATGGGGAACAACTAAATGATTACAGTTACTCTCTGTTTAGAAAGAATTTAGAGAAAGCAGTAAGCAAAGGGTATCTAGATATGACAGAAAATGGTAGTGATCAAAACGGGAAAAAACAGACATTTAATTTGGCTGAGGATGCTCAAAAATACCTTAATAAAAATAAAAAACTAAAAACTGCTAAGTTTTCAGGAGTTATTCTAACCGGTCGTTCTGAAAATTTTGCACAACTTGAAAGCGCTAAATGGATTTTTGCATCAAACATTGGACAAAGCGTAACCATACAACCATATCATCAACTTATAAAATAAAGAATTCAGCATAAAATACTTGCATTTCCGCTATAATTTGTTAAAATAGTAAGGTAAAGTTAGACCGTATTGCCTACTGTCTATCTATAAAATATATTTTATTGGAGGCTTTTCCTAAAATGGCAAAAGAAAAATACGATCGTAGTAAACCACACGTTAACATTGGTACAATTGGACACGTTGACCACGGTAAAACTACTTTGACAGCAGCTATCACTACTGTATTGGCACGTCGTTTGCCTTCAGCAGTTAACCAACCAAAAGACTATGCGTCTATTGATGCTGCTCCTGAAGAACGCGAACGCGGTATCACAATCAACACTGCACACGTTGAGTACGAAACTGCTAAACGTCACTATGCTCACATTGACGCTCCAGGACACGCGGACTACGTTAAAAACATGATCACTGGTGCTGCCCAAATGGACGGAGCTATCCTTGTAGTAGCTTCTACAGATGGACCAATGCCACAAACTCGTGAACACATCCTTCTTTCACGTCAAGTTGGTGTTAAACACCTTATCGTTTTCATGAACAAAGTTGATTTGGTTGATGACGAAGAATTGCTTGAATTGGTTGAAATGGAAATTCGTGACCTTCTTTCAGAATACGATTTCCCAGGTGATGACCTTCCAGTTATCCAAGGTTCAGCTCTTAAAGCTCTTGAAGGCGATACTCACTATGAAGATATCGTTATGGAATTGATGGATACTGTTGACGAATACATTCCAGAACCACAACGTGATACTGATAAACCATTGCTTCTTCCAGTCGAAGACGTATTCTCAATCACTGGACGTGGTACTGTTGCATCAGGACGTATCGACCGTGGTACTGTTCGTGTCAACGATGAAATCGAAATCGTTGGTATCAAAGACGAAATCCGTAAAGCAGTTGTTACTGGTGTTGAAATGTTCCGTAAACAACTTGACGAAGGTCTTGCTGGTGATAACGTTGGTGTGCTTCTCCGTGGTGTGCAACGTGATGAAATCGAACGTGGTCAAGTTATTGCTAAACCAGGTTCAATTAACCCACACACTAAATTCAAAGGTGAAGTTTACATCCTTTCTAAAGAAGAAGGTGGACGTCATACTCCATTCTTCAATAACTACCGTCCACAGTTCTACTTCCGTACAACTGACGTAACTGGTTCAATCGAATTGCCAGCAGGTGTTGAAATGGTAATGCCTGGTGATAACGTTACAATTGACGTTGAATTGATTCACCCAATCGCTGTTGAACAAGGTACTACTTTCTCTATCCGTGAAGGTGGACGTACTGTTGGTTCAGGTATCGTTTCAGAAATCGAAGCTTAATCAAATTAAGTTCCCATTGAACAATTAAAGCCAGACACTTTATTTGTGAAGGTCTCCTTGTTGGAGGCCTTTTTTCGATAAAGAAATAGTGCAAATTTTATTTCGATAAAGAACAGTAGAATTTTGTGGATTGAAGCTAGGAAATTTTCAGAAAAGCTTTGCTTTATCTTTAAAAGATAGCTAAAGTATGATAAAATAAGGGTGTAAATAAAAAAAGAAGAGGTATGTGAAATGTCACGTAAACCATTTATCGCAGGTAACTGGAAAATGAACAAAAACCCTCAAGAAGCACAAGCTTTTGTTGAGGCCATTGCAGGAAAATTGCCTTCTGCTGACTTAGTAGAAGCTGCTATCGCAGCGCCTGCAGTTGATTTGAATGCTTTGCTTTGGTTCGCTAAAGACTCAGAACTTAAGGTTGCTGCACAAAACTGTTACTTTGAAGATGCTGGTGCCTTCACTGGTGAAACTTCTCCAAAAGTGTTGTCTGAAATGGGCGTTAACTATGTTGTTATTGGTCACTCAGAACGTCGTGAATACTTCCACGAAACTGATGAAGATATTAATAAAAAAGCAAAAGCAATCTTTGCAAATGGTATGCTTCCTATCATTTGTTGTGGTGAAACGCTTGAAACTTACGAAGCTGGTAAAGCAGCAGAATTTGTAGGTGCTCAAGTATCAGCAGCACTTGCAGGATTGTCTGAAGAGCAAGTTTCATCACTTGTTATCGCATACGAACCAATCTGGGCTATCGGTACTGGTAAATCAGCTAGCCAAGACGATGCACAAAAAATGTGTAAAGTTGTTCGTGATGTAGTTGCGAAAGACTTTGGTCAAGCTGTAGCTGACAAAGTTCGTGTGCAATATGGCGGTTCAGTTAAACCTGAAAACGTTGCTTCATACATGGCTTGTCCTGATGTGGACGGTGCTCTCGTTGGTGGTGCATCACTTGACCCAGAAAGTTTCCTTGCATTGCTTGATTTTGTCAAATAAGTTTTAATTAAATAGGAGAGTCCTAGCTAGGCTAGGGCTTTTTTGTATTCTTGCTTTATAAAAAATCTCTCCTTGGATAAAGGAGAGATATGGTTAATGACGTCCAAGGAGTTTTTTAATTCCTTGAATAAATTTGTATTTAATAGGACTTGGATAGTAGCGAAAGGTCCCCATTTTGCGGACAATGTAACCATTGAAGTTCTGTTTGAAACGAAGAACCCCATCTGATCCGTCAAATTCCCCAGTAATACCAAGGAAGTTATAAAAGGTGATTCCTCGTTTGATAGCTTCTAGCATAACATGCTCTTGAAGTGCAACAGGGGCATAAAACTTATTGAATTCAGGGTATGATCCACTAAACAGATAAATAGCTTCTTGCGGTGTATAGATGAAGAGACTACCAGCTAAAATAATATCTTTGTTACCATACTGATTCATAAACTCTTGAGCTTCAGAGATACGATCTGTAAATGTATCAAATTGATGTTGCAATTCACGTTTCTGATTTTTTTTCTTAGACGAAGTAGGATTTTTCTCCAATTGTAATGTAAGATTAGAAATTTGTTTTGAAAGTTGTTGTTGATTTTGGGTTAGATTGGTAATGTAATCTTGAAAATTAATACTTGCAACAGCAAATTCACAAGAATCTTTGAAGCTATCATAAAAATCTTGATAGTAATCTAGTGATTTATCTGCGTATTCACGCCGCTCAGAGGTAGCTGCTGTAATTTCTTTGAACAGATGGAGTTCATCGCGTTTTAATTTGCGAATTTTGATACCAAAAGAAGCCGTTTTATTAGCCAAGGGGCGTCCTTTTTTGCTGAAAGATTTACGCAGAGTATCTGGTGTTAGTCCTGATAAATCCTTGACATAGTGCCAATCAGGTTCACCTCCAGGATAACCCGTCAAGAGCCCGTCGTGGCTAAAGCCGAGCTTTGTCAAAGTTTGGATGAGTTCCGTGTGTTCACCGGAAACTGGTTCTCCCTTTGTGTCAAAGGTTTGATAGGTGTCGTATGGCTTAACAATAAGCTCAAGTGCACCATTTGTTTTGGCATAATTTTGGAGTTCTTGGTAAAATTGTCCCAGATATTTTTGGTCAAGAGAAGCTGGCCCAGAATTGATTTCCATATGAAGTCCACCAGTCATAGGAAGACTATATAGTACTCCAGCTACTTGAATGTTGCCACCATGTCTAAGGCCTAGATAAGTCACTTTGCAACCACGTCTTGAAAGAAGCTCAGCCATTTCCAGAGACTGCATAAAGGACTTGATTTGGGCTTTCCCACAGAATTCTTGAAAACTTTCTGGTGTTAGAATTTCTAATGCCATTAATGGTTACTCCTTGCTTTTTTGCGCCAATTGTAGGCTAGCATGCCAAGTTTATAAAATGGGCTGACTGGGATGTTAAACTCACCAATGTATTCTTCGATACTTGGGTTAAAATTGGATTTAAATTTCGTTAATCCATCGTCAAGAGTGCCTTCAACTCCTCCCATATTTGCCCAGATAATGCCATCAGCAAAGGCATCTTCGAAAACTTTAGGATAAAGAGAGTATTGTGGGTAGAATTTTTTAAATTCATCATTCATACCAGCGTAGAGCATTTCCATAACATTACCAAATGAGACAGATAGGATGCCTGCAATGATGAGTTCATCTGGGTATTTACCAACAAATTCTTCAAATTCTGTTACATATTTTTGAACAGATGTTTTTTGTTGGGTAAGTTTAGTTAGGCGTTTTTTTTGGTGCTCAGCAGTCTCAGCTAAATCTTTTTCGATTTGTGCTAACTGTTCTTTATACTCTACTAAGCGTTTTGGAAGATTAACCTTTGCAAGATGGAGGTAAGCATCGTCACCATAGGTTTCCATCATTTTTCGGAAGTATTCTTCATTTCGGAGAGCAACGCCTTTACGATTTTCTGTTAGAGCAACGACATCGGCAAAAGCCTTCACGTCGGAAATATTTCCTCGGCTAGTAACAACACCTCGATTGATAGCATCTTTCATGAGGCGTTTCGTGTGTTTTGGGAAAGCAGAGGTCATATCGGATTGTGTGTAAACATTGGCTTGAAAACGTGGTTGGATACTTTCAGCAATTTCCATTGTTCTGCCTGTCCAGTCAGCTCCTGCAGAGATGAGGTTGTCAACAACTGCCAACGTCTCTGCATTTTCTTCGACATCTTCACCAATCTTATACTGTTTCAATAATAGAGCCGGATCACACTTAATAAAAAGAGCATGTTTACTTTTCCCATATTTTTTTAGCGATTTAACCACAAAGTCAACCAATTCTTTATTATTGTAGTCCATGATTGGTCCACGTGGAATATAGAGCATAGTGAATCCAAGTGGCAAGGACTTAATCAAAATTGATGCAGAGGCAACTAATTTCCCATCTTGATAGAAACCGAGGCGTTCATTGCCCCAATTATCTTTGATTTTTGCCCAATTTGAACTTTGTAATAAATTAGTTTGTGAACTCGACTTAGCAAATTCATCGTGTTCTTGGGCTGAAATCCCAACTTTATATGTGTACATTATTTTAATACCCACTCTCTAATAGCGTGTGCAACGCCACTTTCTTCATTTGATTTGGTAATATATTTAGCGATTTTCTTGAGTTCTGCTGTGCCATTTTCCATAACGACAGGATTACCAACGACCTCTAGCATGGCGCGGTCATTTTCGGCGTCACCGATGGCCATGGTCTGATTCTTGCTAAGCCCCATCTTTTCAGCGAGATGAATGATAGCATTCCCCTTGCTTGTGTTTTTGTTCATAAACTCAAGGTAGAAAGGTGTTGATTTAACGATATTATACTTGTCATGAAATTCTTGAGGAATCTTTGCAATGGCATCATCTAGAATCTCTGGATCGTCAATGAACATCATTTTGACGATTTCCTTGTTAGCCATTTCTTCGGGTGTTCGATAAAAAATTGGCATATTAACCAGAGTTGACTCATGAACGGTATACTTGCCGATATTACGATTGGCAGTATAGATTCCTTCCTTGGTGATGGCATGCATATGAACATTTAATTTACGGCTGAGAAATTCAATGTCCTGATAATCTTCATAGGTCATGATTTCTTTGACAATGTCCTCACCAGTTGAGGTATCTTGTACTAGACCGCCATTGAAGGTAATCACATAGTCACCCGCATCTTTGAGATTAAGTTCATCAAGTAAATTTTGTACCCCAGCAATGGGACGACCGGTAGCAATGATGATCTTGACTCCCTGAGCTTTTGCATCTTGAATAGCTTGATAGACCTCGGGTGTTATTTTTCGGTCACTTGTAATGAGGGTGCCGTCAATATCAACAGCAACTAGTTTGATAGACATGATTTTCTCCATTTATCTCATAAATTTTCTATCTACTATCTTACTAAAAATCCTGATATTTGTCATGGGTGATGTAGAAATGTGGATGTTTTGCCAAAAGAATAGGTTTATACTATACTATACTAAAACAAGAAAAGGAGGAGTATGATGAAGTGGCAAGATAAGGTTTTAATTGATTTTTCAAAAAATAGGCAGTTGCAAACTGAACGGCTACAGTTGAGACCTATGACAATAGAAGATCTGACCGACTACCATGAGTACACATCTGATGAAGAGGTACTCAAATTTGACTATTTCCCTCATAAAAATTTGGCTGAGAGTGAATTATCTCTGGTTAAGTGGAATTTATCTCAGCCATTGGGGCGCTATGGTATTGAGTTGTTATCTGAAGGGAAGCTAATTGGTAATGCTAGTCTGCGCCCAACTCAAGAAAGAGTCTTGGAAATTGGTTATACTTTGAACAAGGATTATTGGCAGCAAGGTTTGGGGACTGAAGTTGTTTGTGCTCTTTGTCAGTTGGCTTTTGATAAAATAGCTGCGCAGGCCGTTCAAGCAACAGTTATCGCTGACAATCACGCGTCAATTGCTTTGCTTAAAAAATGTGGTTTTCAAAAGATTGCGCAAGATGACCAAGCAAACAATAGCCGCGGTGAGATTTGTTTAACCTATACCTATGAGTTGAAATCCCACTAAGCATAACCTACTATGTCGTTTTTAGTGCGAGATTAGGGAGTTCTATGTCCAGTGAACGATTTGAAGTGGCAAATCAGGAATCGAAGTCCTCAGTCGTAGAAGTCTTAATAGATGGATGAAAAGAGTATATGACAAACTAAGAAGCGTTTTTAACGATTCTAGGTAGAAAATTTCTTTTTTTTATCTGCCTGGCGTAAGAGTGGTTGATAAAAATTTTTAATTTGTCTGTCAGTCAAAACATCTTAAAAAGTTAATCTTACATCAATTTTCAGGATTAAAGTGTTCGTTTGATAGGTAGGACATAAAGGTTTCTTTGTCGGATGAAAAGAGGTCATCAAGGATCAACATTTCTTTTGGAAAATAGAAACGGCGGTCTCCATAGTTTGTGCCCATTAGTGTTTGTACAAGTGCTGAAAGATTTGATAATTCTACAACTGTCCCATCTTTTTGTAGCATGTTGATTTCGGTGCGAGGTTTCGTCTTTTCAGGTCGGTAGATATCGTATGGCAAATCAAAGTTGACATGAATACCTGTGTAGTAGTCTGGGTCAAAACCGACAGATTTGACAAGTTCTGATAAGTGATGTAATTCTGTTTCTGCTTCTTGGTTGAAAGTGACGGATTTAAATATTTTTCGATTGATGAACCGACTTGCGAGGTCAGCTAAAATGCTATCTTCTGATGTCATCCATGTTTGAAAATAGGTATTCATCACGCCATCGTCCAGAGCTAAATAATCAGCTAGCTCAGCCCTATTTTCAAAAAAAGGAATGAGATTGGGTGAGGTTCTTTGAAAAAAGCCCTGATCAAGGTGATAGAGTGACTTGGCACGTTTGAGAAGATTTTGTAAGAGTACTTCCATCGCACGGCTAGCAGGATGAAAATAAACTTGCATATACATCTGATAGCGACTGACTAGGTAGTCTTCTACAGCATGCATACCGCTAGAGCTGAAAGCAATTCCGTCGACAACAGGTTGAATGACTCTAAGAATGCGTGTCAAATCAAATTGTCCATAGCTAACACCACTGTAATAGGAATCTCTCAGTAGGTAGTCCATACGATCACAGTCAATCTGGCTAGAAATTAGTTGTACAACCTGTTTATTTGGATAGGTGTGATTGATGACGCTGGCCACTTTATCGGGAAAGTCTGGAGATACTTGTTTTAAGATGGCGTTGATTTCTGTTTCTGGGCTAGTAATAATTTCCTGTGTGTAGGCTTCGTGATCGGTCTCGAAAAGTCGTTCAAAGGTGTGAGAATAAGCACCATGACCGACATCATGGAGTAAGGCTGCTGTCATTGTAAGCAGAGACTCATCTGGATTCCAAAACTCTTGATATTTGCGGTCAAAAATATTAGTCACTCGTCTGGCAATTTCATAAACGCCTAAACAATGGGTGAAACGGCTGTGTTCAGCACCATGAAAAGTGCTAGCAGTTGTTGGCACTTGCTTGATTCGGCGAAGGCGTTGAAACTCTTTACTGTTGATGAGGTCGTAGATAACCTGATTGTTAACGTTAATATAATTGTGAACGGGGTCACGGAAAACTTTTTCATTCATGCTTTCATTATAACAAAAAGTCTTGAAAAAGCCTGAAAATAGGTTGTTTACTCAGAACAAATGTATGAAGGAAATCATTTGTTGAAAAACTTTTGAAAACCTAAAAATCTCAAATTTTTAGGTATTTCGAGAGAGTTTACTCAAAAATGGTTGTCTTCTTTTCCAAAAATAGCTCTTGAAAAAATTGCTTTCTGTAACTATTATTTTTGACACCTTAACTTTTTAGAATAAATTTTTGTATTTCAGAAATTTATTGGAACTTTTTTCTTCATGCGTATGTCATGGTTGTTTACTTGTGATTTCTTTACAAATACCTGACTTTAATTTACAATAGCTTATAGCGATTATTGGTTCTCAGAAATGGCAAAGCCATATAGGAAAAGGAGAAAAAGTGCAACTTACCATCAAAAATCGAATCAATCTTGATGATCAGACAGAGCTTATCAAACAAGTTTATACTGTTGAAGTCACTGAAAAAAATCATCAATTGTACCTTATTTATACCAACGAGGAAAATGAAAAAGTAATTATTAAATGCTCAAAAAATGAAATGCTCATGACTCGTTACTCACTTCCGAAGTCTATTATGCGTTTTCATCGTGATAGTCCAGCTCTTGTGACTATACCTACACCTTTAGGACTCCAACAATTAGTAACGGTTACTCAGAAATTTTATACTGATTTTGAAAAACAGATGATAGCCATTGACTATCAGTTAAGACAATTAGAGACTGAAGCGCTTTTTGCAGAGTATCAACTAGAACTCAGTTGGCAATAAAATACGACTTGACTTTTTGAGAAAGATTGCTTGTTTTGGTAAATTCTCAAAGTAAGTTCTAGTTCCCGTCCTTCCAGAAGTTACTCTGAGAAAACTGCATAAAACCAACAGAATTTAGTCTCAGACTAAGTTCTGTTTTTGCCTAAAATGC
>NZ_KB904470.1 GCF_000380105.1 Streptococcus orisratti DSM 15617 | reverse complement strand
GTATTGTTCCCCAGTTGGTGTTGATAAGATAGTTTCCAATTCAGGAAAAGTGACTTGTAAGACCTTGTGCAGACGATTTTTAGCTCGAACGATGTCCTCGGTTAAGTTCTGATAGAACCGACTTAAATCTCGCAGATCTTGATAGACTTCTTCTTGGACATAAGTCGGTTTACGATTCAGCACAAATTGAGATTGAGCCAGTTTTTCAGCGTCAATTTGATCGGTTTTCCGTACACGCAAGCTATCCAGTTGCTTCTTAGCTTCTAAGGGATTAAGTCGTGTGTAAGCATAGCCATTATCTTCTAGAAAAGCTTGGAGACGGCGAGAGTAGACACCTGTTGCTTCAAAGATGATTTCTGGCTTGTGGACGGTTTTCAAATCGCCAAGTAGCTGAGCAAAGCCAATGGTATCATTGGGCATGGTATAGCCATGAACCTTCTCGCCGTTGACTAGAATGTCCACTTCTGAACTTACCTTACTCACATCAATCCCGAAAACTGCACGCATGATATGACCTCTTTGTCTTGAATGATTCCTTGTTTTAGTGATGTCATTTTCAATACGCGACGTCTATCGTCAAAAGAACCCTCGACTTAACAAGACACCTCTACTTTATCATAAAGAAAAAGTAGTGTGTACTTTCTCCCGTCGGAGATTTCTTCACTACTAATCTTAGTATGTTTAGTTTAGCTTTTAGTACAAGGCAACGAGCTGCAGGTTGCTAGAACAGCCTCTAGGCTGTTCTAGGCTGGAAATAAGACATGCGAAGCAAGTGACTTTCGTAAAGTACGGCAAAGTGAGTTCAAACAATCCAGTGGAGTGTTTGAAGTTGGAAATAAGGAAACGGAGTTTCCTCTTACGTCGAAATAATCAAAGATAAACTAATTGACTATATTAACCGAACTATAAAATAGTGTCATTCTATTTTGTGCTTTCTTCAAACCCTTCTGAGACAGCTTGAGCAAAGTTTTCTTCAACGATTACTGCACAGTGATCACAAATAGTTGCCTTGTAGCTACGTTCCCTTACCGTTTCGTCAACACGACGGCAACGTTCACAGACATCACCATGTGCATGTTCGACTGTAAAGGCAACATTCTCGAATACCACAGCATTCTCAGGAGCCGGTTGATCCGTAACTGTCAACTGAGAAACAATAATCAATTGAGCAAGATCACTGTCAAGTGTAGCCAAGAGTGTTTTCACTTCTTCACCAGCGTAAATCGTCAAATGTGCTTCTAAGGATTTACCAATGATTTTCGCGTTACGAGCTTCCTCAAGAGCTTTTTGGGCTTGTGTACGCAAGGTCATGAAAGCTTCCCATTCTTCAAGGATTTCTTCTTGATTAGCAAAAGTTTCAGCTTCTGGTAAATCTGTTAATTGAACAAAATCTTCTACTTCATGTTCTAAATATGACCAGATTTCTTCTGCAGTGTGTGGTAAAATAGGAGTCAATAATTTCGTGATTTTCACCAAAATGTCATAAAAGACGGTTTGCATCTGACGACGAGCAACAGCATTTTCAGCTTCAATATAAACAACGTCTTTGGCAAAATCCAAGTAGAAGGCAGACAAATCAACAATAATGAAGTTAACCACAGATTTGTAGATGCTCAAGAAATCGTAGTTTTCATAAGCTTCACGAATGGTTTTAACCAGACTATTAAACTTGATAGTCATGTATTTGTCAACTGGACGAAGGCTCTCAAAAGCAATGGCATCTGTATTAGGATTAAAATCAGATGTATTGGCAATTAGGAAACGCAAGGTGTTACGAATTTTCCGATAAGTTTCAGACGTTTGTTTCAAGATATCCATAGAAATCCGAACATCGTTACTTGAATCCACACTTGTCACCCAGAGGCGCAAGATTTCTGCACCAAATTGTTTTTCAACATCACTTGGTAAGATAGTATTTCCCAATGATTTAGACATCTTTTCGCCCTTTCCATCCAAGGTAAAACCTTGTGAAAGAACTGCTTTATATGGTGCGTGTCCATTAACCGCCACTGAAGTAATTAAGGATGAGTTGAACCATCCACGATATTGGTCAGAACCTTCAAGATAAAGGTCTGCTGGGTATTCCAAACCTTCACGAGCATTCATAACACCGTTCCAAGATGAACCTGAGTCGAACCACACATCCATGATGTCTGTTTCTTTTTCAAAAATACCGTTTGGTGAGCCTGGGTGAGTGAAACCTTCTGGAAGCAAGTCTTTAGCATCACGTTCCCACCAGATAATTGAGCCTTCTTTTTCAAAAAGATCTGCAACATGATCGGTAACTTCTTTTGTCATGATAGCTGTACCATCTTCAGCATAGAAGATTGGAAGTGGCACTCCCCATGCACGTTGACGAGAAATGACCCAATCACCACGGTCACGAATCATATTATAGAGGCGGGTATGTCCCCAAGATGGGTAAAATGTTGTCTTATCAATTTCATCAAGGATATCCTGACGGAATTTAGATACAGAAGCAAACCATTGCGGAACAGCTCGCCAAATAATTGGTTTCTTAGTTCGCCAGTCAAATGGGTAAGAGTGATTAATAACTTCTTTTGCTAAGAGTAGATCTCCCAATTTTTCAAGAACTGTTGGAACAACCTTATCGTAGAATTGTCCCTCGAAATCTGGACCAGCTAATTCGTTCATAAGACCGCGTTCGTTAACAGTCACATAAACTTCTAAGCCATATTTCATGCCAACATTATAGTCATCCTCACCAAATGATGGTGCAGTATGGACAATACCTGTACCAGAATCAGTGGTAACATGGTCCCCCAAAATCACTAATTCATCAACAGTCTCATCCCATGGGTGCTCTGTAACGATATACTCCAAATCGCTACCCTTATGACGAGAGATAAGCTCGAAACTTTCCCAACCAAATTTTGTAGCCAAGCTATCTACTAAAACTTCAGCTAACAAAAATTGACGGTCATCTCCAGCAGGCTGAACTAAAACATAATCCATATCTGGACCAACTGTCAGTCCACGTGAAGCTGTAATAGTAAATGGTGTAGTCGTCCAAACAACGATATAAGTTCCATTTGCAAGGATTCCTTTCCCATCTTTTACCCTGTTGGCGTAATATAAAGATGTGGAATCAATGTCATGGTACTCAATTTCAGCTTCAGCTAACGCAGACTCTGAAGACCAAGACCAATAAACTGGTTTAGCACCACGATAGATGTAACCTTTGTCAGCCATTGCACCAAAAACGCGAATTTGCGCAGCTTCGTATTCAGGTACCAAGGTAATGTACGGATTTTCCCAATCAGCAGAGACACCTAGACGTTTGAAGTCATTACGCTGTTTATCAACCTGTGAGAGGGCGTAATCGCGACACATTTTTAAATATTCTGCACGATCAAGTTCTTTACGTTTAACACCTTGTTTTGCCAACACTTGCTCGATTGGAAGACCATGTGTGTCCCATCCTGGAACATAAGGTGCACGAAAACCAGACATCGATTTTGAACGAACAATAATATCTTTCGAAATTTTATTTAATGCATGTCCCACATGAATATTCCCATTTGCGTAGGGAGGACCATCATGTAAGTGGAAGGATGGTTTTCCTGCATTTAATTGTTGACGTCTATCGTAGATTTTTGCTTCTTCCCATTCTTTTTGCCATAGTGGTTCCTTGGTCGGAAGACCAGCACGCATCGGAAAAGCAGTTTTCCCTAAGTTCAGGGTTTCTTTTAATTTCATGGTTTCTCCTTAATTTGATGTAAAAATGTATTCAGTACAGACAAGTCTGTCAGTCTGAAAGCTTATAATAATGAGACGGTACTTAATTTTTGCCGTTCAATCATTGCCAAAAAATATAAAAACCACGAACTTTCATAAGGACGAAAGTTCGTGGTACCACCTTAATTTAGGATAACTAATTGTGACATATTAGCCAAAATAGTTATCCCCTCTTGTCATCTGTAAGGTAGATGACCCCTCCTATCTTACTTACTTCAGATAGAAAGATAGAAAATGATCATTTGCATTTAAGAGATTACAAGTCTTACACCATCACTTGCTCGCTGAAAATATTAAATACAAATTCTGTTTTTCTTATTCCTCAATATTTAATTTAAAGGTTTGTGTTTCATTCAAGTTAATTTCTGGATTTTCCTGAGAAACGTTGAAGCTTTGTGTTTCTTCTAAGACCTTATTGCTCTCATCAACCCGTCGTTGCAATTCTTCCATTTCTTCTGGTGAAAATTGACGCGTGGCATCAGTTGACTCTTCATCAACTACTTCTGGAAGTTTTTCATCCAGTACTTTTTCTACAACTTCTCGGAAAGCTGAATCTGAACCTTGAAGATAAGTTGCAGTCGGTTGAAGCAACTCATCCCACTCAGGTGATTTCACCAAACCTAGCTGAGCCTCAATTGAAGCAACCAAACGTTGATGAAAGACACGTGTCTGACGTTTCAAGTCTTCAGTGTCAATTGCTACGCTTTTCGCCTCATTTGCAGCTCCACGTAAAATTTCATTTGCTTTTGATTTTGCTTCATCAAGTAAATGTTGTGCATCGTAATTAGCTTTACTAATCAAATTTGCAGCTTCATTATTAGCTGATGCCTTAACTTTTTCAGCGGTCTCTTGAGCCAAGATAACTGATTGGCTTAAAGATTCCTTCATATCATTGAAATAAGCTAATTTTTCTTCTAAATCTTTTATTTTATTTTCTTGATCGTGCGTACGACGAACTAAATCTTCGTAGTCTTCAACAACGATATCAAGGAATTCATTAACTTCCTCTTCGCTGTAACCTCTAAACTTCGTTGAGAAGGTTTTGTCTTTAATTTCAAGCGCTGTAAGTGCCATCAGTTTCTCCTTATTTATGTGTCATTTTATCTACTGTTAATTTATATTTCCCATTTTTGGAAAATCCATTGTTTGATACGATTGTAAAACGTCCAAATCCACGAATACTAATCCGATCCCCGACCTGGAGCAACTCTGAAATTTTATTTACTTCTTGATAGTTGACTTTGACTTTATCTGCTTCAATAAGTGCACTCGCTTGAGTACGTGATAGTTTTAAGACAGTTGCGATGATTTTATCTAAACGCATACTTGATACTAAAACATCTATACTTTGAGCAGTATTTTCAGAAACAAGCATTTCTGAAAAATCAATCTCAACCAAGCGAACACTCGCTTTTCCAATTTTTGTAACATTAGTTATAAAATAAGACACCATTTTACTATCAATTAAAAGCTGTGCTCTATTTGGTTGAACTAGAATATCTCCAATAATAGACCGTTTTATGCCAAGTTGATTTATCAAAGTCCCTAGAATTTGACTATGAGTTAAAGAATTAAACTTGGTATTATAAGCAATCTCAACTAAAGTTATTTCAAAATCAGAAAAATCAAAAGTGTAGTAATCAGGTGCAATAATCACCTTCGAATATTCCATTGGATAATAATCGCTAGAAGCCATAACCTGTAAACCGTAAGGATGACAGAGCGTTCTTGCTATCTCTACTTCCCTAGGATTCAAAAAATCAGTTACTGTAAAAGTGTAGGAAGCTTCAACTTTGAGAATGAGATCACGAATTTTTTCCACAAAAGAATATTCAGATGACTTGTAATGTTGGTAAATGTTATCACTGACCATCTTAAAGTAAAACATAAGCCAAAAGGCGAGTTAAAACGTTCAGAACAATTACCACAGCCCAAATAGTGAAATCTAGACCTGCAAATTGAAGATTTAAACGCCTAAAGGGAGCAATCAACGGTTCTACAATAGAGGAAATAAACCGACCTAATGCAGAATCATAGGCTCCTGGGAACCAAGAAAGTAAAGCGTAAATAACCAGCAGATAAGTATAAAGCTGTATGACTTTAAGTAAAATCTCAAGTATCAATATATTCATCAATTATCGTCTCTTCATATCATAGTCAAATCCTAAGTCCTGCCCAGGATGTTGATGGTTTAGTTCCTCAATATCAACGACAACATTTGATGGTGTCAGAAGAAACATTGACGGTCCTACCTTCTGAAGTTTACCATACAAAACCTTACTTGCCCCATCAATAAAATCTAAACAACGGCGTGCCTGTGCATCAAGCATATATTGAAAATCAATTAAAACACATTCATTAACGATCAAAAGATCAACTATCTCTTGTGCATCATCGTACTGACGTGGGTACTTCAAAGCGATGGTCGTTTGTTGTTCAGAAGCTTGGCCAACTCGAAAACTTTCCTGATTAGCACCAACAGGACGTACAGAAGATGGGATAGTATCCTCCATCGGACGACGTGGTGGAACAGGAGCATGTTGCCTTGGAGAAGGTTGCATTTGCTGTGGACGCTGAGCTGTTCTAGGGGTTTGAGTTTGGTTAGATCTAGTTACTTGACTAGTTTTCTGAGCATTTACTGTTGAATTTGACTTTTGAGTGTGAATTTCAGACTCTGGCTCGTCTACAGTTTCTTCAACATCATTCACTCCATCTGTGTCAAAGTAAGAAATTAATTTTTCAAATGTATCTTTAAAAGCCATCTCTACCTCCTACTCTTTGAAAAATGACGTTCCGATTCTAACAAAAGTAGAACCTTCCCGAATAGCAATTGGAAAATCGCCACTCATTCCCATACTTAATTCTGTCATTGGTGCGTTCGAAAATTCTTTTTTTTGCAACTGATTTCTGAGTTCATTTGCTGTTTTGAAAATAGTGGATAGTTCTTCCTCAGAAGCTCCAAACGGAGCCATCGTCATCAATCCAACAATTTCAACTTTATCAAAAATTTCCATCTGCTCTAACGCTTCTAAAACCTCTGATGTTTTAAAACCATGCTTACTGGCTTCCTCAGAAATATTAACTTGCAAGAAACATTTTATTGGATGTTCTGCACGTTTTTGAATTTCAGCAGCTAGTTTAACAGAATCGAGAGCGTGGAAATAATCAACTAAATTGATAACTTCCTTGACCTTTCGCCTTTGCAAACTACCTATTAGATGCCAAATTAGTTTTTTGTTTCTCAAAGCATTGTATTTATCAAGAAATTTATCAACACGATTTTCACCAATGTGCTTGATACCAGTTTCCACAAGTTTTTCAGCTGTTTCAGAATCTACATATTTTGTAACCGCAATAACAGTTACAGAATCCTTATCTCGATGAGCAGCCTCGGCTGCTTGCGAAACCTCGTCAAAAATGAGGTCCTTATTTTTTTGAAAATCCATAATTAACGGTTTTTAAAGAATGGAGGGGTTTCAAGCTCATCGTCTTCGTCATCATTTCCAGCGAAAGCTGACATCGTCAATTTGCTATCTAATTCACCCTCTGCAGGTCGAACAATGTTATCGCGACGCAAATCCCAGCCACCAAACGCTGAACCTTGTTGATTACGCGGAGTTGAAGTTGCTTGTGAACTCGTAGGAATATCATGAGTTTCAGTCATATCAAAATTTTGTTGTCTCTCAAAGCTTGGCTGTGCATTCTTCTGAGTTGCATATTGTGCGTATTGAGCACCCGCAGCCTGTTGCGCATTAGTTTGAGTGAAAGTGCGTTGGCTACTAAAACCCGCAACCTGATCTGCACGATCTTTTCGAACACCTGTTGCTACTACAGTGACACGGATTTCATCTTTCATATCCATATCAATTGAAGTTCCGAGCCAGATATTCACACCCTGACCAGCAGCTTGTGCAACGATTGATGAAGCCTCTTCAGCTTCCGTCAAGGTCATATCAAGTCCACCTGTAACATTGACAATAACATCTTCTGCGCCATCAATTGTGGTTTCAAGGAGCGGTGAGTAGATAGCTTTGCGTGCTGCTTCAACAATACGTTCTTCGCCCGTACCGATACCAATACCCATAAGGGCATTCCCTTTATTTGCCATAACTGTTTTCACATCGGCAAAGTCAAGATTGATAAGACCAGGGCTTGTAATCAAGTCTGTAATCCCTTGAACACCTTGGCGAAGAACATTATCTGCTTCGCTCAAAGCCTCAAGTAATGGTGTTTTCTTATCTACAATTTCAAGTAGATTATTATTTGAGATAATAAGTAAAGTATCTACTTGTTCACGTAATTCTGCAATTCCTTCAGCCGCAAAGTTCCCGCGCTTATTTCCTTCAAAGCCAAAAGGACGAGTAACAACAGCAACTGTGAGAGCCCCCAGACTTTTAGCAATACGAGCAATAACAGGAGCAGCTCCGGTACCAGAGCCACCGCCCATACCAGCAGTGATAAAGACCATGTCTGCACCGGTCAGTGCCTCTGTCAACACTTCTTCACTTTCCTCAGCTGCTTTGCGACCAACTTCAGGTTGACCTCCTGCACCAAGACCACGGGTTAACTTTGGACCTAATTGGATAACCGTTTCTGCTTTTGAAGAGCTTAAAGCTTGAATATCGGTATTAGCCGCTATAAACTCAACCCCTGCTACTCCTTCGTCAATCATACGATTGATAGCGTTACCGCCGCCACCACCGACGCCGATTACTTTAATTACTGCACCTGATACCGATGCCGCATCAAATGAAAATACCATTTTTAATCCTCACTTATTTTTAGTCAAACATACTTCCTAGAATACCACGAACGCGATCACCTAATTTAGCTTTAGGAGCAGACGAGTCTTCGTCTAAGCTTACTGGTGGTGTTTCTGGCTGTATTTGTGCCATTTGTGGTTCTGGAATGACATTGTCCATATATACTGGTGTATGATGTTCTACTTGTCCACCAAAGTCAACAGGCTTACGGCGTAACATTTCCTCACCCGATACGGCACGTTGAGCAATAAGGTCAACTTCTGACAACATTCCAACATAGTCAACAATACTGATTACATTCGCAAACATAGGGTTACGAATTCCAACTTGATTTGGAACAAATAATTTCACCTTAGTACCGAATATCTCTTGTGCTAACTCTACAATGCCAGGCATAATAGCTCCACCACCAATGAGAACAATTCCTCCAGGTAAATCAAGCAGGCGCCCACGTTCTAAATCTTGTTTCACACGTTCTAAAATGTGTCTAACACGCGCTGAAATAATCTCTGCCAAATAGTGCTCTGAAACATCTACTGGCAAGTCACTACCAACCACATCAACTTTCACCGTTTCAGATTTACTTGCTTCTGCAAGGTCGGCGCGACCAAAATTGAACTTCAATGCTTCTGCAATTTGCATTGAAGTCTTCAATACTTTCGAAATATCCTTAGTAATGTATTCACCACCTTCTGGGTAGGTATTTGTATATTGAAGCTCTTGTGCACGCATTGAAGCAACGGTCGTTTGACCACCTCCCATGTCAATCACGGTAGCACCAAACTCACGCTCACCTTCATTAAGAACTGATTTAGCCATAGAAAGTGGTAAAATTACAATATTTTCAAGTTCTATTCCTGCTCGTTCAACTGTCTTACGAAGATTATGCAAGATGGTGCTTGGTCCTGTATAAATCAAACCACGCATTTCCAAGCGAATCCCCATCATCCCTCTAGGATCACGAATTCCTTGGAAACCATCTATGATAAATTCCTCAGGTACTAAAGAAATAACCTCACGTTCAGGGGTAATACTCTTGGTTAGAGCTGACTTGACCACACTGTCAACATCTTCATCTTTAATTTCCTTAGACTCGCTGGGAACAGGTATCATTCCTTGTGTTGGTTCAATTTGTAGTAAATTTGCAGGAAGCCCAACATTAATCTTGGTAATGCTGATACCTGCCTTTTCTTCCGCATCTTGTATCGCTGCTTTTATTGTATTAGCCGCGGCTTCAATATCAATAATAATCCCATCTTTCACTCCCGTACTTGGAATATTACTGACACCGATAACGCTCATTTCTCCCGAAATAAACTCCGCAACAAGAACTTTAATCGAGCTAGTTCCTATATCCAATCCTGTAAAAAAGCCATCTCTAGCCATTCACTCGACCTCACTATCTTTCCAATCATTTACTATCTTACCTCTGTCAAAAGACAGAATTATTCAGAAGGTATTATACCATAAAAAAACGTAAAATGATAACATTTTACGTTTTTTGTTATAGAAATTTAATCTAGTGATTTAGTGATTCTTTGGAATAAATGTTTATGTTTTCATATTGCTTATTTAAGTATTTTATTTTTTCGTCTAAAATATTCAATTATTGCTTACAATTCACTCTTGTACACTTTGTTCCGTAGATTGACTATCTGTACTTTCTTGTGTTGTTGCCTCTTCTGTTGAGGTATCTTCTGTTGCCGTCGTTGTTTGACTGTCACCTTCAGTTGATGATGTTGCCTCTTCTGTTGCTTTTTCTTTAGCCTTAGCTTTATCCGCAGCAACTTCTTCTTCAATCGCAGCAGTCGTCGTATAAATGCCAACTTCCATATCAACAATACTTGTTTCCTGAAGTTTTCCTTTTATTTTTTCGTAATAGGGAAATTTACTATCAAATTCCGATAAAGGAACTCGAACTAAATTACCATCCTGCATAGTGACTAGAAGTAAATCAGGTGTGGAAGCCGAATTTGCCAAACTAACAGTTTGGATTTGATGCAACAAGTCTTCTTTAAGACTTGAAAATGATTTGATTAGCTGTTGAATCTGGTTCTCATCCGTTAAATTGATTGTCACAAATTTTTCAGGCAACTCTGAAGCATTCACTGTATCAACGCGTTTTCCATTTTCCAAGATAGGCTGATAGCCTTGATCTGTTTGGGTATAAGCGACAATACTATACTCATTCACTTTTAAAGTAAAACGATTCGGAAATTGATAGGTTAAGTTCGCTTTTTTAATCCAAACATTTGAAGTCTCAACAGCTTTTTCATAGTTTTTATGATTTAAAATTAAATTGAAAATATAATCTGAGCTCTTGATACCAGAATCAGATATAATATCTCTTTCCAAAGCATTTTTGAAACCAGATACCGTAATCGTCTTTTGCTTGCTCCACGGTGATATAAGAAAAAGAGAAACCATTAAAATCACACTAGCCAAGATAAAAATCGGCAATGCTCTTTTTACTTGCTTACGACGAGGACTTTTAGCTTTGGTTGTCTGTTTCTTCACCTTTTTTGCCGTATCGTTTGCTTCTTCCTGGACTTCATCCCCCTCAGGAGAAAGTGAACTTTCTTTTATTTCAGGACTTTTTTTGGTCACTTGCTTATCAGAGTCATCTTTAACATGTTGTGCTTTACGCTCAATGCGTAGCTTTTCTCTCAAGCGCTCTTTTTCAGCTGCTTCTTCCTTTTTTTTCTTCAAAAATTCCAAATTGCGCTGTTGCCACGCGGTCAACACCACATCTTCATTTGAATTTTGGTCTTTCTTTTTTGACATTTAATTCCCTTTTGTAGCCTTGACAATATCCGCTGTCAGCAAGTTATAAAATTCGTCTTGTGACTTGATTTCTTTAGAATTTGCCATTGCCTGATAATATTCTTCTCTATGTGACAATAGATGCGCTACCTTTTTATTCAATGTATCAAGAGTCAACTCTGGTTCTTGCAGCTGACTAGCATAGCCCTTTTTCTCAAAATAAGCTGCATTTTCCAATTGATCCCCGCGACTAGCTTCACGACCAAGTGGCACAATAAGATGAAGCTTACGCATGGCCACCAACTCAAAAATGGTATTTGAACCCCCACGAGTAACCACTACATCTGCTAAATCCATGAGAGGTTGATACAAATCTGTCACATAGTCCACACGATAGAGATTTTCGGTTAAGTTATTGAGAGATTTATCCCCAGAAATGTTGATAACATTGAACTGTTTGGTTACTTCGGGTGTTTTTGTGATAAAGTCATTAAAAACACGGGCACCCGCAGAACCACCAATAAAGAGCAAGGTTGTTAAGTCAGGATTAAAGTGTTCTTTAATCTCATCAATATCGGTTTGATAACTATGAGAAGAACTACCTACTTTTGTGATGGCTCCAACATGTTTTGCCTTTACCAGACTTTCTGTCTGTTCAAAGGTTGTGTACATGGTCGTAGCAAATTTATAGGCAATTTTATTAGCCAACCCCATAGATAGATCCGACTCATGCACAAAAACTGGAACTCCTAGTGTTTTTGCAGCAATTACTGGAGGAACTGAAACAAATCCTCCCTTTGAGAAAAGCGCTTGAGGCCTAATTTTTGCAATGATAAGCATGGATTGCAAAATCCCCCAGCCAACTTTGAAAACGTCCAACATGTTTTGCCATGAGAAATAGCGGCGAAGCTTACCCGTAGCAATCGCATGAAAAGTTACATTAAAGCCAGATTTGCTAATCTGCTCATGTTCAATGCCGTGCTTATCACCAATATAATGAACCTCCCAACCATCTTTTAAAAACTTGGGAATCAAAATGAGGTTAAGGGTCACATGGCCAACGGTACCGCCACCAGTAAAGACGATTTTTTTCTTTGACATCTTATTCTCCCTTGATTTCTTCAAAGGCCGTGATAAATTCATCTCCACGCACTTCAAAATTCTTATACATGTCCCAACTAGCATTAGCAGGACTAAGTAGGACAATATCTCCAGCACTTGCATTTTCAAAAGCCAAGTGTGCCGCTTCGGCTACATCTTTGGCATCCACATAAGCTACACCCGCTTTATCTGCTGCTCGTTTCACACGAGGTGCAGACTCGCCTAGGATAACCATAAGTTTAAGATCTGCAATATCTGGTACTAATTCATCAAATTCATTACCACGATCAAGCCCACCAGCAATCAAGATCACTTTACTATTATCAAATCCTGACAGAGCTTTTTGTGTCGCTAAAATGTTAGTGGATTTTGAGTCGTTGTAAAATTTAACTCCTCTAACCTCACCGAGTGCTTGTAGGCGGTGTTTTACACCTCCAAAATGTGACAACGTTTCCTTAATGGCATCATTGGCAATCCCCGATAATTTAGCAACTGCAATAGTGGCTAAAGCATTTTCAATATTATGGCTGCCGGGTACACCAATCTCATCAGCTTTTATGACAGCTTCACCTTTAAAATAAAGAGTTCCATTTTCTAAATAAGCACCATCAACTCTTTCAAATGTTGAAAATGGCATAACAGTTGCTTGTGTTTTTTGCGCTAGCTCTTTTGATAAATCTTGGTTGAAATTTAGCACCATGAAGTCTGCATCTGTCATATTTTTTTGAATATTCCATTTGGCTGCCACATAATCTTCAAAGGAGCCATGATAATCAATATGCGTTGGCATAAGATTGGTAATAACTGCAATATGAGGATGAAAACTTTCAACCCCCATTAGTTGGAAAGAAGATAATTCCATAACCAAAGTATCTTGGGCGGTCGCCGTTTGCGCTACTTCTGAAGCTGGAAATCCTATATTTCCAGACAAAAGTCCCGACTGACCACCATTATTCAAAACATCAGCAATCATTGTTGTGGTCGTCGTTTTACCATTTGAACCTGTGATTCCGATAATTGGTGCCTCCGAGATGAGGTAAGCCAGTTCAACCTCAGTAATGACAGGAATGCCTTTTTCAAGCGCACATGCCACCATTGGGTTATCGTAACGAATCCCTGGATTTTTCACCATGAGTTCAAAGTTTTCATCTAAAAGCTCCAAAGGATGGCTACCACATATGACTTTGATACCATCTTCTAACAAGGCTTGGGCAGATGGGTTTTCATCAAAAGGTTTACCATCATTGACCGTCACAATAGCTTTCAACTTAGTCAAAAGACGTGCTGCCGCCTCACCAGACTTTGCCAGACCAAGCACCAAAACTTTTTTATTTTCAAATGTTTTTACTGATTTCATTGGGAATTCATCCATCCTATCATTATTATCGTTTATTATTCTACCTTTATTTGTTCGCTTTTTCAAGATTTAGCCCCAAAGACAAGGTTTGTCTTTATACTCTTTGAAAATCAAATTCAGACATTGTTGTCCTGATTTGATGAACTTCAGTTCTATCTACACCTGCGTCGTCTAGTCTGAATTTGATTTTCATTAAGTATTAGAAGTTTAACCATTTCTGTCGTCATTAGAAAAAGGTCAGACAAAACGTCTGACCTCCCTTATTTATTTTTGGGGACGTGCTGGCATTCGCAGAACATCACGAATGGCAAAATAGCCCAATACAATCATACCCAACGCAATGAAAATTTCTGGGGGTGACTGTAAAATCTTGATAAAACTCATACCAGCAAAAACCAAGAGTAAGGCCACCGCACCAACAATACCAATTGCATTCAAAGTATTTTGAACTGTTTTAGGTGCCATAAATAAATAATACAAAACTAACAAAATCGCTACGATTAAATAAAACATGGCATTCCTTTCATGAGAAAAGATAACTAAAGATTAGTCGTCACTCAATTTTTTCTTTTTAGCCGCTTTAGCACGCAGGTTCTTATCAAGAATTTGTTTACGCAAACGAATTGATTCTGGCGTTACTTCCATGTACTCATCATCATTCAAGAATTCAAGTGATTCTTCAAGAGTCAGAATACGTGGTGTCTTAATAACTGCTGTTTGGTCTTTGGTAGCTGAACGGACGTTGGTCATTTGTTTAGCCTTGGTAATATTTACAGTCAAGTCATTATCACGTGAATTTTCACCGATAATCATACCTTCATAAACTTCTGTACCTGGGTTGACAAAGATAGTACCACGTTCTTCGATAGACATGATCGAGTAAGTGGTTGCCTTACCTGCATCAATAGAAACAAGGGCACCACGGTGACGGCCACCGATTTCAGCTTGAACAACTGGCAAGTATTGGTCAAAAGTATGGTTCATGATACCGTAACCACGTGTCATTGATAAAAATTCGGTAGAGTAACCAATAAGTCCACGTGCTGGTACAAGGAAAATCAAACGGGTTTGTCCGTTACCAGTTGCTTGCATATCAAGCATTTCACCCTTTCGTTCTGAAAGGGATTGGATAACAGAACCTTGATATTCTTCAGGAGTATCAATTTGCACGCGTTCAAATGGTTCACATTTGACACCATCAATTTCTTTGATGATAACTTCTGGACGAGACACTTGAAGCTCATAGCCTTCACGACGCATGGTTTCAATCAGGATAGACAAGTGCAATTCTCCACGACCTGAAACAGTCCATTTATCTGGTGAATCAGTTGGATCAACACGCAACGATACGTCTGTTTGCAATTCAGCAAGCAAGCGTTCTTCAACCTTACGGGATGTTACCCATTTACCTTCACGACCTGCAAAAGGTGAGTTGTTGACCAAGAAAGTCATTTGAAGGGTTGGTTCATCAATGTGAAGAATTGGCAATGGTTCTACGCAATCTGTTGGTGTGATTGTTTCTCCAACAAAAATGTCTTCCATACCTGAAACAGCAATCAAATCACCAGCTTTAGCTTCTTGGATTTCCTTACGTTCAAGACCAAAGAAACCAAAGAGTTTAGTTACACGGAAGTTCTTAGTTGTGCCATCAAGTTTTGACAATGTTACTTGGTCACCAACTTTTACAGTACCACGGAAGACACGTCCAATACCAATACGTCCAACAAAGTCGTTGTAGTCAAGAAGAGATACTTGGAATTGAAGCGGCTCATCTGAGTTATCTACAGGCGCTGGGATATGTTCAATGATAGTATCAAAGATTGGAGCCATAGTGTGCTCTTGGTCAGCAGGATCATCAGACAATGATGAGGTTCCGTTGATAGCTGAGGCATAAACCACTGGAAATTCTAATTGGTCATCATCAGCCCCAAGTTCAATGAAAAGCTCAAGGACTTCATCAACTACTTCTTCTGGACGAGCTGATGGCTTGTCGATCTTGTTCACCACAACAATTGGTGTCAAGTTTTGCTCGAGTGCTTTTTTCAACACGAAACGTGTTTGAGGCATTGTTCCTTCATAGGCATCTACAACAAGAACAACCCCATCAACCATCTTCATAATACGTTCCACTTCACCACCGAAGTCCGCATGCCCTGGTGTGTCCATGATATTGATACGTGTACCGTTGTATGCAACAGCAGTATTTTTAGCAAGGATAGTAATCCCGCGCTCCTTTTCAAGGTCATTTGAGTCCATAGCACGCTCTTGAAGTTCTTTACGCTCATCAAGGGTGTGTGATTGTTTCAATAGTTCATCAACAAGGGTAGTTTTACCGTGGTCAACGTGGGCAATAATGGCAACGTTACGGATATCGTCTCTTAATTTAGTCATGATTTCCTCTTATATTTTTATTCTAACTGTAGAATTATACCACATTTTTTGTAAAATAGCAGAGCTGAGATTGCTGTAAACGTTTTTTATTTACCTTTATTTAAAGGATAACCTAAAAATCTAAGAAAATGGGTCTATTCTTCTAAGATACCTTTATTATGAATAAACTCTGATTTTTGCCATTTTTTCACTACTTATGTTTATATAAGAGTAAGATAGACCATAAAAGCACTCATCAACTTTAAGCCGATGAGTGCTTTTCTTATTTGGTCAAATCAATACGTTTCCCCAAATTATCCATAATAAGTGAACCAATAAGCAGCGAAGCCAATTCTCCAACTGCTGTTGTGAACCATGTCAATAGGAATGGTGCGCCAAAGTAGGTGAGTTCAATTGCCACTGTTACCATTGACGCTGCAAAGAAAAATGAGAAGTAAAAAAATGCTTTATTAAACAAGCCATTAAACAGATACTCTTTCTTGTAGCGGTCAAACAAAATCACGCCCAGAGTTACAAAGACGAGGGTGGATCCGCCACCAACCAGAACATCAACCAGACCAAAACTATAAAAATTTGAAATCATACATCCTAAGGTTAGGCCGACAATATACTTGCGATTATAGAAAGCAGTAAAATTCAACATTTCAGAAATACGGAATTGATAGGCACCATAACTGATAGCGTTGAGTGGGGGTGTGATTGTCAACACAATATAAAGCGCAGCAATCAAGGCTACTTGAACAAAATCACGGACAGTAAACTGTTTCATAAAATTTCTCCTTTAAGTGAACATTGTCACCTGTAATATGCTTGGTGAAAGGGAACTAAGCACCAAGGGTTGTTCACAGAGTTTTTATGACTTTGACGCTTAAGGAAACTTCGCTTCCTAATTTCCTATTTTCAATAATTTGCTAGATTACCGAAACTCGCTTTACCTTACTCTAGTGCAAAATTAGGGTTGCTATCTCGTATTAAAAGGCAAGCTAAAAGACTATAAAAATCCAGAACAACGATATCAGTTTAACATAAAAGATGATATTTTCCAACCAATATAAAAAATAAGTTTGGAACAAAACTTATTTTTTTGTTTTCTCATGATTCTTTCGATTTTGGATAATGGAGAGGACATCACCTCGCCTACTTTCTAACTTTCCTTGGCTTAATTCTTGATAAGTAGCGTTAAAAACAGCACCAAAAATCAAGATATGAGCAAGAAAGATAAACCACAGCATAACTACAAAAATCACGATTGAACCAAAAGTTTTCAAATCCACCATCCGTTCAAAATTTCGAATAATATAATTCCCAAACAAATTATTCAAAAACACAATGACAACAGCTGTAAATATCGTTCCTGGCAAAATATAACGTAGCCGTCTAATACGGACATTAGGAAGAATGAAATAAAGTACCATCAGACCAATAACGATGGTTAATATTGTAACTGGCTGTGCTAAATTTAAAATAATGTCTGTAATTGTAGCATTTAAATCATACTTACTTCGAATAACTTGTAAAGCAGCTTTTGAAAAAGTTGAAAAAAGCAAAACAAACGTTAAGAGAAAGAGAATAAGTAGACTTGCCAATATCCCCACCAGACGACCTATCACAAAGTCTCGATGCTGAGCGACACCATAAGCCTTATTGATAGCTTTTTGTAGCGATGTTAAGGATTTGCTCATTGTCCACAAGGCGGTCACAGTGGCCACTCCCAAGATGGAACCGGAAGGTTTTGAAAAAATATCAATGGTGATACTAGATACAGATTTGTAAACGTTAGAAGGCAGATTTTGCTTCATAAAAATCAGTAAGTCAGTAATATCAATGTTTAAATAGGGGAAGATATTTGCTGCTATGACAATTAAAGGAAAGGCAGTCAGCAGCAGATAATAGGCGACCGCTATGGCAGATAAATCTACCTCCGCACTGCGATAATGTTTAAGGTAGACCTGTAGAGGTGGCCATTCTAATTTTTCCCAGAGCTTATCTAGCAGTCGCTTACGGTTCATCTTAGTAAGTTCTTTCTTCTCCTTGACTGGTCAGAATAACTGGACCATCTTTAGTAATGACAAATTGATGCTCATATTGACAAGATAGACCGCCATCAAGCGTTTTGTGCGCCCAACCAGTTTTCATATCAGTATCAATTTCCCAAGTACCCGTGTTAATCATTGGCTCAACGGTTAGTACCATTCCTTCACGCAGCCTCAGACCACGTCCTGCTACACCATAGTGAGGAACCATTGGTTCTTCGTGCATGGTTGGACCAACACCGTGTCCGACTAGATCACGAACAACGCCATAACCCCGACTTTCAGCATATTCTTGGATAGCTGCACCAATGTCACCAATACGATTTCCGATAACAGCTTTTTCAATGCCTTTGTAGAGACACTCCTTTGTCACATCCATCAAGTCTTTAACTTCTTGTGAGACATTCCCCACAGCGTAAGCCCAACAAGAGTCTGCTAGGCCACCTGTGTAATTCTCTGTGTATTTCTTAACTTGAGCAACATTGTTGAAATTAAGTTTAGACACATCAAGAATGGCTTTATCCAAAGGCTCACTCAAAACCATGTCAACCTTTAGTAAATCCCCCTCTTTCAGTATATAGTGTCGTGGGAAGGCGTGGGCAACTTCGTCATTAAGACCGCAGCAAGTTGCATAAGGATAGTCCATCACAGCACCGTCAACACCAATTTGCAAAGGAAGGACGTTAGCTTCTTTGCAGCGACGACGTACGTACTCCTCTACCTCCCACATGTCTAATCCTGGTTTGATTAAATCACGTAAACCGATATGAATGCTGGCAAGAAAATCTCCTGCTCTATCCATAGCTTCGATTTCACGCGCTGATTTTAAAGTAATCATGTTTAGTTTTTCTCCTCCAAATAAATCGAAACAAAACTCGTTTCAATTCTCTTTTTTAATATGGTCATTCAATTTAGCGAGCATTACACTTTGAACTCACTGAAATGAAACAAAGCAACCAATAGCATATCCCACTGACCTACAACAAGGTGAAGACAGCGACCTAGACTATTGATTTTCAAAGAGTATAAGTATGCTACTAGTTAATCTTTGTTGTGACAACAGCTTTAGCAACGATTTGGTCTTCTAAAAACACTTCAAAGTCCAAGGTTGAACTGCGGCGGCTTTCTGTTATAATCCGAGGTTTGATAATCAGACGGTCATCAATCTGGACAGCCTGTAAAAAGTATACCATCATTTGTTCAATAATGATATTCTTTTGGTTCTTTTTCGTCAAAACACGCAGAGAAATTTCTTTCAAAAATTCTGTCAAAACACCTTGTGCCAAACTTCCAGCTTGATCAATCATAGCAGGTTCAACGACAAACTGAAAACCATCTTCCTCATTTAAAAGATTGGATAAAATTTGGTCACTATAGGTGTAGAGATTGTTGTGTTGAAAATTAGGCATATTTTCCATAGCCTGCCGACGCGTAATGACACCAACAACTGTCATATCATCTAACACAACTGGCAACATGTTTAAGTCTTCAAAAATCATTTTTTGGCTGATATTAGCCAAACTCATTTCAGGTTTAGCAATAATAGGATTTGCCGTCATCACTTGTTTTATGCTGATGTGAGAATCCTGATCAACGACATCACGCATACTAACCAATCCTACTAATTTGTTATCCTCTGTTATGACAGGAAAACGTACATTTTTACTTTGCTTGATGAGATTATGAAAATCTTTAACGATTGCCGTATCACGTAAAAAACCATAGTCATACAAATTTTGATATGCCTGTTCAACTGTTTTTATGTCAGTCTTGATTCGTACATTTGAAAGTGCATGGTTAATCATCGTCGCAACTGTAAAGGTATCATAGTGAGTTACCATGACAGGAATGCCCTGATTGTTAGCCATACGAATAACACGGTCAGATACTGGAAAACCTCCCGTCACCAAGATAGCATTGTGATTTTCCAAAGCCAGTAGTTGAATATTTTCTCGGTCGCCTACAATCAGCAAGCCTCCCTTAACCAAATAACGGCTAATATTTTGCCGTGTCATGGCTCCAATAGAGAACTTACTAAATTCATGTCCCAAGCCAGCTTGTCCTGCCAAGACTTCAGAATCACTGATACGAGCAATTTCAGCATAAGTCAGCTTATCAATTCTCACCTTTGTCTTTTGCTCAACACGTATCGTTCCACTACGAGGTCTCGTTTCAACAATTCCTCGATTTTCAGCTTCCTTTATCGCACGGTAGGCGGTTCCATCACTGACTTTCAAATGATTGGAAATGCTACGCACACTAACACGTTTACCAACCGCCAGATTTTCTAAATAATTTAAAATTTCCTGATGCTTACTCATAGCGATACTCCTTGGCTTTTAGCCCGTATTCTACATAATCCCGCATTTTTCGATTGTAACGGTCACTTCCCTTAAAACAGCGCTTAAAGACATAGCCTGCTTTTTTTGCTACTCTTTGACTAGCAAGATTTTCTTTATGAACAATAATGCTGAGCTTTTTTAAGTAAAAGGAATGAAAAGCCAGAAATGTCACTGTTTTCAGACATTCTGTCATGATTCCTCGTCCCCAAAAGTCACGATGAAGAAAATAGCCAATTTCTGCAGTTCTATCTGAAACATTCAAATGTTCAAAACGAATAGCACCAATCATACGACCGCTCGATTTATCCTCAATAGCCCAAATTCCTAAAGGATCTTTCATAAAATAATGAACTAAAAGAAAATCGCTTTCTTCCTGACTGGCCTGATATGGAAAAACAAAAGGTAAATTTTCCCTATTAGAAGAAATTTCAAAAAAATCATCACTATCCACAAAGGAAAACGGCCGTAAAATCATGCGTTCCGTTTCTACTGTCGCATACTGGCTCAATGCTACCCAAATATCCATGTGATTATTATAGCACAGATATGCGTTTAACCCAAATTTGTATCATTCTAAATCATATCTAAAAAAAGCCACGAGAAAAACTCGCAGCCTTTAGAACCTATATTCACAAGTGAAATGATTTTATATTAGAGATAGTTTTTCGCTAATCAAGGCAGTTTTTTTGAGGAAACACTAACTGTATTTTGAAAAAAACTAACGATGAGTAGCTCAAAAACTTGCCTTAGATGGAAATGCTGAACTGTGAATACAGGTTCTTAAAATTAAATACGACCTTCTTCTTCCAATTTCCCTAAGAAATATGGCATTTGCACACGCCACCATTCCCAGTCATGGGCAACATCATTTCCCCAATAATCAAACCAACCAGGGACCGACTTAGCTGCAAAAGCTTCTTCTAAGCGTTTTGTATCAGCAATATGCGGCCCTTCCCAGGCGCCTTGACCAACTGCAACGATAAAACGATTTTCGCGATAACGATCTAAAAACCAAGAATCTTCTTGATTCCAAAGATAATCAATCGGTGAGTTGTAATAGACAACTGGATCCCCATAAAATTCACCTGTAAAGAAACGCGCATCGTACACGCCTGACAAGGCTATTGAAACATCAAAAAGGTCTGGGTGGCGAAGGGCAAAATTGACTGTATGAAAAGCCCCCATCGAACACCCTGTCGCTATCATACCACCTTGCCAATTTGCTTCATAACGAATTAAAGGCACTAACTCATTCACAATATAGCGGTCATAGGCATCGTGCGCAAGGGCCATATCATGACCATTTTTCCAAGTACTCAGCCATGACTCTCTATCATAGGAATCTGGTGTATAAAATTTAACCAAGCCACGATTAATGAAATCTTGACAGGCTTCAATCATGCCAAAGTCTCCATATTCATTTTGGCTTCCACCAGATGACGGAAAGACGATAATCGGCTTTCCTGCGTGACCATAAACATTAAAGTACATCTCCTGACCAAGCTCTCCTGACCAGTGACTTCTTCTCTCAAAATGCATTCTTTTTTCCTTTACTAATTATTTCTCAAGACTTTGCCTGTGCGTATTGGACAAGCTCACGCATCTCATCTAGGGTTGTCGTACGGGCTAGGATACCATTCTCACCCATGATTTTAGCAAAGACACCTGGAACAGACTGAATAGAAATGATTTTATCGCCAAAGTTTGCCCAAATATCATCAAGACTGTGCACATAATGTTGATTGGCCTTACGTGAAATATAAACCACATTATATGGGCGTAAAATCTCTGCTTCAAACAGATTATCTTTAACAATATTGGCATACTCACGAAAAACATCAAAATCATTAGCATAGTTCCACATGTCAATGGTCAAACCACCTGGTGGACGACAGTTCACTTCCAACGCCATGAGTTCTTTGGTTGCTTTAACGCGGAAAAATTCAAAGTGGAAGAAACGTTCTTTAACAGTAAAAGCTTCAACACAGATTTCGCCTAGTCTAACTAGCTCTTTCGAAATCTCACGCGGCACATAATAGAACATGTCACCATCTTTTTCCACCGTATCAAGAACTGCTTCTGAGTATTCAAGACTCGAATAGAAAACAATATTACCTTCATGATCCGTCAAACCATCAAAGGTCACAATATCGCCATCAATAAATTCTTCCATGATATACTCAACGCCATTAGTCTTATAATCAAAAAATTCTTCCAACTCCTGAGTTGACTTAATTTTGTAAGTATCAGAAGCACCAACACCTGAATTTGGCTTAATGATCACTGGAAAACCAAGTTTTTGAGCCAAAGCACGCGCCTCGTCATCTGTATGAAAAACATCACCAGCCGCCACTTTCAAACCATGGTCACGGAAAATTTCCTTCATCTGACGCTTTGTCTTGATTGATAGCATATCTTCATTCTTGTAGCCGAAAACATTAAAATCTGTGCGCAACTTAGCATCTAATTCCAACCAGTATTCATTGTGTGACTCAATACGGTCAATTCGTCCGTATTTATGAGCAAAATAAGCTACCGCACGATAGACTTGGTCATAGTCCTCCATATTATCAACTTTATAATACTCCGTTAAATGGCTGCGCAAAGTGTCAGATAATTCATGGTATGGTGTATCGGCAATTCCTAATGTATGAAAACCAGCCTCATGCAAACGTACAGCAAAAGTTTCAAAATTAGTCGGAAAATGTGGCGAAATCATTACAAAATTCATTGGTCGCGACATAAAAATTCCTCTTTCCTTCTATGTTTTCTTACAGTTTAGCATAATTTTATTCTTTTTTCTAGTTTAATATTCTGAAAATAGCGATATATTCTGAATATTAAACCTTATTATTTTTTTGATGTCATTTTAGCCATCTTCTTCAAAATCTGGTACACTAAAGATATGGAAATTATTACAATCTTAAATCACGTTGCACGTGAAAACACTTATTTATTAGTTAATGACCAAGCTATCATCGTTATTGATCCTGGAAGCAATGGCGAAGTCATTTTGTCGAAAATAGAGGAGTTAGACAGGCCCGTTGTAGCTATTTTACTCACCCACGCCCACTACGACCACATTATGAGTTTGGATTTGGTGCGTAACCGATTCGAACATCCGCCAGTTTATATTTCTGACAAGGAAGCCGATTGGCTTTACACTCCTGAGATAAACCTATCTGGTCTATCACGCCACGATGACATGGAAAATGTTGTTATGAGTCCTGCTGAGGAAACTTTCCAATATGACCACCTGTATCGTCTGGCTGGATTTGAATTTTCAGTTGTTCAAACTCCCGGGCATTCTTGGGGAGGTGTTTCCTTTGTTTTCCATTCAGATGACTTCGTCATTACAGGCGATGCCCTCTTTAGAGAAAGTATTGGTCGTACAGATTTGCCAACAAGTAACTTTAACGACCTAATTGGAGGTATTCGCAACAACCTCTTCACTTTACCTAGTCACTATGCTGTTTATCCTGGTCACGGTTGGCCAACGACTATCGCTCATGAAAAAAACTTCAACCCCTTCTTTCAGTAACATCAGTTGACACGAACTACGTCTGCTGTATCTCCCTGACACTTGAAGTTAGTCTGGTGTTGATTTGCATTGAGCATAACCATAAAAAATCCCCCTCTCGTTGTTTGACGAGAAGGGGTTATTATTTTTAGAATTTTAAATAACGTCGCATTGAAAGTACCGATCCTATCGCACCGATAATAATACCGATAATAAAGAGAGAACCGACAATTGCTGGGACGAAGTAACCTGAAGGGTAAAGTGATAACCCTTGTACTTGAAGTTGTAAATTGAACTCATCGTATGCAAAATTGTACAAGAAATACACAATAGCAGCTGGTGCAATAGCACCTAAGAAACCAACCCATGCTCCTTCATAGAAGAATGGTCCACGAATATATGAATTCTTAGCACCTACCAAACGCATAATTTCAATATCACGGCGACGTGACATGATAGTAATACGAATTGTATTAGAAATTAAGAAGATAGCAACAAAAATCAACAAGCCTGTACCAACCAAGCCCCATGTACGGATAATACGAGCAACCTTGAAAAGATTATCCGAATCGGAACCACCATAGTTAACTGATTCAACACCAGCAACCTTACGAATGGCTTTAGCAAGTGATTTTACATGTGAAGGTTGATCTGCCTCTACAATGTAAACATCTTGCAACGGGTTAGAATCTCCATCAAAAAGTTTCCAATCATCGCCATAGGTCTCTTTCAGCTTAGCCAACTGCTCATCCTTACTAGAATAGGTTACAGAAGATACATGACTTAACTTTTCAATTGCTTTCTTAACTACTTGATAGTTTTCATTAGCAACATCTTCACCAGCTTCGTTTTTTACTGTTTGTACATTATCTGTTGAATTAACATCAAGATAAACATTAATTTGAATGTTCTTCTCAACTCCTGTTGCTAAACGTTCTGTATTCAATAGCACTGCAGCAAAAATACCAAAAAGGGTCAGAGTAATTGCCACCGTACTGACAGAAGCCAAAGTCATCCAAAAATTTCGTTTCAAACTTTTAATGGCTTCCCACTGGTGACGGAAAAAATATCTAATCATCGTAACCGTAGTCCCCTTTCTCTTCATCACGAACAATACGTCCGTCTTCAATTGCAATAACACGGTGTCGAAGAGCATTCACAATTTGGCTATTGTGCGTTGCCATCAACACTGTTGTACCTTGCAAATTGATACGCTCCAGCAATTGCATGATTTCCCACGAAATTTCTGGATCAAGGTTTCCTGTTGGTTCATCAGCAATCAAAAGCTTTGGACTGTTGACAATAGCTCGGGCAATGGCTACACGTTGCTGCTCACCTCCAGACAATTGTTCTGGAAAAGAGCGCATTTTATGTTTGAGCCCAACCAAATCTAATACCTCAGGAACACGTTTTTTGATATTACGGCGTTTTTCACCGATAACTTCCATGGCATAGGCCACATTTTCAAAAACAGTTTTGCGTGGTAGTAGTTTGTAATCTTGAAATACCACTCCTACTGAACGACGTAAGAGGGGGATTTCACGTTTTTTCAATTTATTCAAATCAAACTCGCCGACATGTAAACTTCCACTTGTAATCTTTTCTTCGCGGTAAAGCAGCTTGATAAAAGTTGATTTACCCGCCCCAGAGGGACCAACTATATAGACAAATTCACCTTGATTTACGGAGACGTTGATATCTCTCAAGGCCGTTGTAGAGCGATGATACTTTTTGGTAACATCCTTCATTTCAATTAAAGCCATAATAAAACTTGTTTGAGCGCCATAAGAGTGGCAAGTCAGCGACTTATCCTCATAGTGCACTCAGCCTTTTCCTTTCGTTAGTGTTCAGAGAAAAATTCTCTCTGGTTAGTTGGAATGTTACTTTCTAATCAATCCAAACGCCATTTAAGATAGGCATCAATAAAACCTTCTATATCCCCGTCCATGACTTTGTCCACTTGGGCAACTTCAAAACCTGTGCGGTGGTCTTTAACCATGGTATAAGGAGTGAAAACGTAAGAGCGGATTTGACTGCCCCACGTGATTTCCTTCTTATCTCCTTTGAGAGCATTAACTTCTTCAGCCTTCTTCTCTTGTTCCAATTGATAGAGTTTAGCTTGAAGCATCTTCATAGCGCGATCACGGTTACCGTACTGCGTGCGGTCAACTGTTGAAGCTACGACAATTCCTGTAGGAATATGGGTCAGACGAACACCTGTTGATACCTTATTGACATTTTGTCCACCAGCACCGCCTGAACGGAAGGTGTCCATCTTGATATCGTCATCACGAATCTCAACCTCAATGGTATCATCCAACTCTGGCATGACTTCAACAGAAGTAAAAGAAGTGTGGCGACGTTTGGCAGAATCAAATGGCGAGATACGCACCAAACGATGAACTCCCATCTCTGATTTTAAAAGACCATAAGCATTAGGACCTTCAAACGAAAGAGTCACCGACTTAATACCTGCTTCATCTCCTGCTTGATAATCTAATGTTTCCACTTTGAAGCCCTTGGCATTTCCAAAACGAGTGTACATACGAAAGAGCATATCCGCCCAATCCTGTGCCTCAGTGCCACCAGAACCTGGGTGGATTTCCAAGATGGCATTATTGTGGTCATAAGGTTCAGACAAGAGAAGAGTCATCTCGTAGCTCGTCATCATCTTATCCAGCTTTTCGAGACTTTCTTCTAAGTCTGCTTGAACGCTATCATCTTCGTCTAGCATTTCCAAATAAAGCTCAGTTTCATCGGAAAGCTCCTGCATATCATTGAAAGTCTGATAGGTTTGTTTCAAATCATTTAATTCTTGCGATGTTTTCTGGGCCGCAATATTGTCATTCCAGAAATCTGGCTCTGTCATTCGATTTTCAAGGAGGGCAATGTCCTCTTCCAAACGATCTAAGTCAAAGAGACCTCCTGAAGCTAGTCAACTTCTCTTGATTTTCTACTATTTTTTGGCGAATTTCAGCCACTTCCATGAGTTTACTCCTTTTTTCTTAAAATCTAATTAATTGTAACACAAGCTATCTAAAATTGCCATTTTGCACGCACGAGTTCCAGCTCTTTTTGGCTTTCTTCCTCTTTGGGACAAAGGCTGCGCATAAAGTCCAGCATAGCTTCATCTGGTTTCTTGACAATCTCACCTAGCGCCCATATGGCTGTTGCGGTATGAATCGGATTGTTATTCTTATCAATGATTTCCATGAGTTTGACAATAGCACTTCTATCATGAGCATTAGCGAGCGCAATAATAGCATTACGTTGCAGAATGTTTTTCCCCCGCCAGCTCCCCGCAATCATGCCAAATGTTTCTTTGAAAGACTTATTGGTCAGTTCTAGAAAGGGAATGAGTTCAGGCTCTGCTAACTCAGGGTTAATCTCACTCGCCATCGGGTTGCTTAGGCCTTTATTGTAAGGACAGGAAATCTGACAAATATCACAGCAATAAATGACGGTCTTGATTTTCTTACGAAACTCCATAGCCATCATGCCCTTGTCCTGCGTCTGAAAGGACAAACAACGACGAGCATTCATAGTCCCGTCACCAATCAAGCAGGATGTTGGACAAGCATCTAAGCAACGCTGACAATTTCCACAATCATAGCTAACAGGCTGGTCTGGCTCGATTTCCAAATTGGTAATCAATTCACCTAAATACATGTAAGAGCCGAATTCCTTTGAAATGACTAAACCATTTTTACCAATGAAACCAATACCTGCTCGCTTGGCAACAGCTGTGTCAACCAGAGCACCTGTGTCAACCATGCCTTTATACTCAAAATTTTCCGTTAGTTTTTCAATGCCCTCTGCCAGACGTTTGAGTTTATCCTGAAGAACATAATGATAGTCAAGTCCCCAAGAATTTGGTGTGATTTTCCCACGTTTATACTGGGTTTTGAGCGGCTTAACGGGTAATTTATGCGGATAGGCCACTGCAATGGAAATAATGGTCTTGGCGGATTCCAAAGATAACTTTGGATAAATCCTTTCCTCAATCACCTTGTGTTCAAAGCCAGTTGTCCTACCCTCTTCTACTCCCAAACGCAATGATTTTTCCAAATACTGAAAATCGTCTGCTGTGGTAAAACCAATCTTGGAAATGCCAATTTCCTTAGCTATTTGCTGAATTTCCGCCTTAATATCCATGTTCTTATTTTACGGAAAAATTGTAAAAGTCGCAAGTCGCAATGGTTACAAATGATGTCAAAGATGTCAAAAAGATTGAGAGAGTTTCCCAATCTTTTTTAACAATTATTTCTTTCCTCTTTAACATAGGCTAAAACATCCATCAAATCTTCTACAATCATATCAGCCTGAGACTGATCTATCCCAAAAATCTTATCTCGGATAGCCATTACATCTATTTCCGCTGCTTTGCCTGCTGCTATTCCTTTTTCACTATCTTCAATAATCAAAGTCTCAGCTTTATCAAAGCCCAACTTGTCACAGGCAACGTTGTAAATTTCAGGATTGGGTTTTGCTTGTGTAAAATCACTCCCCGACAGCACTACTGAAAAATATGAAGCAATCCCTGAACTTTCCAAAGCCAACTTAATATCTGACAGTTCTGAATTTGAAGCTAATCCCATCTGAATGTTCATTCGATAAAACGTTTCCAGAACCTCCTTAACATCTGGAAAAATCAAATCAGCGTAAGGTGCCTTATGTTGACTTTTATAGGCGGTATACTCTGCTCGAAGTTCTTTAACATCAAAGTGCAAATCATAATGCGCCAAAAATTTTCGCCAAACTTCTTCAAGCCGACCACCAATAAATTCTTTGGCATCAACATGAGAAATCGAAATACCCTTTTCTGCCAAAAATGTTTCCCTACGTTTCAAATAAAAATTTTCCGTATCAAACAGAACACCGTCCATATCAAAAATAATTGCTTTTATCATGCCTACCTCATTTCTGACTTCTATTTTAGCATAATCCCTGCTGTTAGTCATTCCCATAAAAAGCCTATCTCAGGCTGGATATATTGGGATTGTAGAAATCAGAAAGAGAATACTTTTATGGTATTAAATCACCTTTAAAGTTGATATTTGATAAACTTCGTTTGCATCTTTAATTTTTATGCGTACGCATATGTCTCTAAAAGATTATGCAAAAAGAGCTCCCTTACTTCCACATAATTCAAAAATTCAGTGAATCTTTTAAACATGGAAATGAAGTGAACTCTAGATGAGTTTGGACTTTCTCACAAACCCTTTTGTATAGTCTTAAATAGCTTTTTCATCTTGTCCAAGTGCTCGTTGCACAGCTTTGACCACTTCAACAAGAACAAGCATTAACAAACTTCCAATAATAACTTCTCCCCATTGTGTCACTGACAAATGCGAAACATGGAACAGAGTGTTAAAACCTGGAACTACGATTGTCAACATCAAAAGAACGAAGGCAACAGGAATTGACCAGTTAAAGGTTTTATTCTTAAAAGCACCGACAGTAAAGATAGATTGGTAAACAGATTTCACATTGAAAGCATGAATCAATTGAATAAGACCTAGTGTGGCAAAAGCCATTGTCAACGCATCTTCGTGCATCATGTGGGTTTCCGTGTGTTCTGGATAAAGGAGTGCCCATCCATAAACACCAAGAACTAAAAGCGTTTGGAAAATTCCTTGATAAATGATAGCTCCCATAACACCACCATCAAAGAAACTTGACTTACGTCCACGAGGCTTGTGGGTCATAACACCTGGCTCAGCTGGTTCAACACCAAGAGCAATTGCAGGAAGGGTGTCAGTTACCAAGTTAATCCACAAAAGATGGACAGGCTCGAGTACGTCCCAACCAAAGAGCGTGGCAAAGAAAATAGTAAAAACTTCAGCCATATTAGCAGATAGTAAGTATTGAATCGATTTTTGAATGTTTGAGAAGACTTTACGTCCTTCTTCAACGGCAACAATAATCGTTGCAAAATTATCATCAGCCAAGACCATATCTGAAGCACCCTTAGATACTTCTGTACCAGTAATTCCCATACCAATCCCGATATCAGCCGTCTTAAGAGATGGTGCATCATTAACGCCATCACCTGTCATGGCAACAACCTTACCTTCATTTTGCCAAGCTTTAACAATACGAACCTTATGCTCTGGAGACACGCGCGCATAAACAGAGTATTGTTTAAAGACTTTTTGGAATTCTTCGTCGGACAATTCATTGAGTTCTGCACCCGTAAAGACATGATCTTCACCATCATCTTCGATAATACCAAGACGTTTAGCAATAGCTTCCGCAGTATCCTGATGGTCACCAGTAATCATGATTGGACGAATACCTGCTTCTTTGGCTACTTTAACAGCATCTGCTGCCTCAGGACGTTCGGGGTCAATCATCCCAACCAAACCTGAGAAGATAAGGTCTGCTTCAACAATTTCTGTTTCAAGTGTAGGAACTTCTGACACATATTTATAAGCCATCATTAGGACACGTAGGGCTTGTTTGGCCAGATCTTTATTGATTGCGAGGATCGTTTGTTTATCAGCTTCTGTAATCGAGCGAATATTACCATCCTCTTCAATCTTTGTCACCCGTTTGAGCAACTGATCTGGAGCACCCTTAACGGCAACAAAGTAGCGACCATCAGCCTGTTTATGGATTGTTGACATGAGTTTACGGTCTGAGTCAAATGGCAATTCAGCCACACGAGGTTCCGTTTGCAACGCATCACGGACATCAAAACTATGATCAAAACCAAATTGAACCAAAGCAGTTTCAGTTGGATCACCAATCAGTTTGCCATTGGGGTCAACTTTCGTATCGTTGGCAAAGTTCATAATCCGTAAAGTATTGTTATCAGCAGTAATATCGCTAGCAGAACTTTGCAACTGACCATTCGTGTAAACCTTTTCGACAGTCATTTGATTCATGGTCAAGGTACCAGTTTTATCTGAAGCAATGATTTCTGTCGAACCAAGCGTTTCTACTGCTGGCAATTTTCGTACAATCGAATTACGTTTAGCAAGAGTGGTTGTTCCCATTGAAAGAACGATAGTAACAATGGCCGGAAGACCTTCAGGAATAGCGGCAACAGCAAGTGCAACAGCAACCATTAAGCCTTTCAAAGGCTCCTCGCCTCGAACAAAAACACCTACAATAAAAGTCACAAGAGCAATCGCAACAACCAAATAAGTTAACACTTTAGACAATTGGTTGAGGTTTTGTTTTAATGGTGTGTCAGTCTCATCTGCATTTGCCAACATATCTGCAATCTTACCAACTTCGGTGTACATTCCTGTATTAGTGATAACTCCTACACCACGCCCGTAAGTAACATTTGAATTTTGATAAGCCATATTGACACGATCACCAATACCAGCATCCGCTGCTACTTCCACAGTCAAATCTTTCTCGACAGGGACAGATTCTCCGGTCAAAGCAGCCTCTTCAATTTTCAAAGAAGCAGCTTCTAAAAGACGCATATCAGCTGGAACAACATCGCCAGCCTCCAACATGACAATATCACCTGGAACTAGGTCCTTCGAATCCACTTCAATAACGTGACCATCACGACGAACACGAGCGATAGGGCTAGACATATTCTTTAAAGCTTCAATAGCAGCCTCAGCCTGACCTTCCTGATAAACACCAAAAGCAGCGTTCAATACGACAACAGCCAAGATTATCAGTGCATCTGTCAACCCTTCCATCCCTTCTGTAATAACAGATAGGGCTGCAGCAACAAGCAAAATGATGATCATCAAATCTTTGAACTGATCAATAAATTTAGCCAATAATCCACGTTTCTCACCTTCATCAAGCTCATTACGCCCGTAAGCAGTTAAACGCTGTTTTGCCTCAGCAGTAGATAATCCCTCTTTAGAAGTCTCTAACTCCTTCAGAACTTCATCCTTAGTTTGCGTATAAAACAACGTCTTACTTTGTTCTTTAGACATTCCGTCTCCTCCTTTTTGATACAAGGGTCTCCCCTTAACTGTCTCCAAGTTTCTTTTAAAATAAAAAGAGACCTGTTCCAAAAACAAGTCTCGCGGTTTAAGATAAGGCCGGAAATCAATGATTTCGTAATGACGACCTTATCACGGAAAAATCCGTCTGCTACTCCCTTGATATATCTGAAATTTTATCAGATTTTCAAATGATTTGCAAGACATTCCTTCAAAACAAGCAATCCCTAAATTCTCAAAGTAAATTCTAGTCTAACACCAAAACTGGAAATTAGACTGAGACAAAAAAATAAGGTAGAACTTACTATGGGACAAGTTGGTAACTGACAATGAAAAACAAACACTTAACTCTCTCTGATCGCAACGATATTCAAATAGGAATTGAACAACTTAAGCCCTTCTCAGCTATAGCAGCTAAGTTAGGAAAAGACCCGTCCACAATCTCAAAAGAAGTTCG
>NZ_KB904469.1 GCF_000380105.1 Streptococcus orisratti DSM 15617 | reverse complement strand
AGACGCTGTTTATGCCTGTCGAAAATTTCTTAGAGACAAACTCACTTCCTTCCAATTAGAAACCTACATTGCCAAGCACCTATCTATTATTCGACCCAATCGAACATTCCGAAGAAAAATACGAAGCCAGCTACCTGTAAGTTTCACTTATAGAGTAACATAATAGTTGAAAAATAGGGTTAAAAAACCTCCTTTTTGTGCGCCCTAAATACAAAAACTATTCCCGTTTTGTCATGAACTGCTCAGACGGGAATAGTTTCTTTAATTGGTCAAATGCTTAACTTAATGACATTGGCTTGCACTCACTCCTTACTGCTATCGAAAGAATACAAAACCACTTCGCAAATGATGTCCCAATAAAAAATATCACACCAAAGTACATTCAAAATTTTCTCGATCAGCATGAAGAATGGTCACACAGCCAGAAATATAAAATAAAATCACTCCTAAACGTCTTCTTTGATAATGCCGTTTCTTTGGAAATGTTACCAGACAATCCAGCCAGAAAAGCAAAATTACAGAAACCCAAACTAACCATCGAAAAAATGGAGCAAACAAGAAATAAATGCCTTGAGCCAAACGAACTAAACGCTCTATTGACTGAGTTGTACAGAAAACCAATCACTTACAGATATGCCCTGCTGGCTGAATTTATGTCGCTAAATGGTTGCCGCATTGGAGAAGCTACCGCTCTCAAGGTCTCAAGCTACAACAAGGAACTCAAAACCGTTGACATCCATGCTACATTCTCAAGATACGACAAAGGACCAACGACAACCCAAACACTTGCCAGCTTTCGAACAGTCCACCTCACAGACAGAGAAGTTGAAATACTAGATGAAACTATTGAGCTGAACAGACTAGAAATCATTGCCAATCCTGACTGGATAAAATCTGATTATATTTTCGTTACAAATACTGGGCACTTCGTCCAAAGTTCAGTCTTTGCTAGATCTCTCCAAAGAGCAAATGAAAGACTAGATGAACCTATCCCGAAACATTTATCAAGCCATATTTTTCGTCACACAATGATTAGTAGGCTCGCAGAGCATAATGTTCCATTGAAAGCAATCATGGATAGAGCTGGCCATAGAGATTCTGGAGTTACTACGGAGATTTACACCCACGTTACTAAAAATATGCGAACAAATGCGGTTAAGGTACTCAATAGCATAAGCAAAAATAATAATCCATTTGCCCCTTATTTGCCCCCTGAACACAAAAAAAGACCCTAGCATAATAGCTAAGGTCTTTAAAACGTTGTTAAATCAACGATTATTTTTTAAGATTGTAGAATGATTTCAAACCACGGTATTCAGCAACTTCACCAAGTTGATCTTCAATACGAAGCAATTGGTTGTATTTAGCAATACGGTCTGTACGTGACAATGAACCTGTCTTGATTTGACCAGCATTAGTTGCAACTGCGATATCAGCGATTGTTGAATCTTCAGTTTCGCCTGAACGGTGTGATACAACAGCAGTGTAACCAGCTTCTTTAGCCATTTCGATAGCTTCGAAAGTTTCAGTCAAAGTACCGATTTGGTTAACTTTGATAAGGATTGAGTTAGCAGCACCTTCAGAAATACCACGTTCAAGGTACGAAGTGTTAGTTACGAAGAAGTCATCACCAACCAACTGAACACGTTTGCCAAGGCGTTCTGTAAGAGCTTTCCAACCATCCCAGTCATTTTCGTCCATACCATCTTCAATAGTGATGATTGGATATTTGTTAACCAATTCTTCAAGATAGTCGATTTGTTCTGCAGCAGTACGTTTAGCTCCGCCTTCACCTTCAAATTTAGTGTAGTCGTAGATACCATCTGCATAGAATTCTGATGACGCACAGTCAAATCCGATGAAAACATCTTCACCTGGTTTGTAACCAGCAGTTTCGATTGCTTTGATGATTGTTTCTACAGCATCTTCAGTTCCATCAAATTTAGGAGCGAATCCACCTTCGTCACCAACAGCTGTTTCAAGCCCACGTTCCTTAAGGATTTTCTTAAGTGTGTGGAAAATTTCAGCACCCCAACGAAGAGCTTCTTTAAATGTAGGTGCACCAGCAGGCACAATCATGAATTCTTGGAAAGCGATTGGAGCGTCTGAGTGAGAACCACCATTGATGATATTCATCATTGGAGTTGGAAGAACTTTAGTGTTGAAACCACCAAGGTAGCTGTAAAGTGGAACTTCGAGATAGTCAGCTGCTGCACGAGCTACGGCGATAGAAACACCAAGAATTGCGTTAGCACCAAGTTTTCCTTTGTTTGGAGTACCATCAAGAGCGATCATTGCACGGTCGATTGCTTGTTGATCGCGAACATCGTAACCGATGATTGCTTCAGCGATAACGTTGTTTACATTATCAACAGCTTTTTGAGTGCCAAGACCGTTGTAACGAGATTTGTCACCATCACGAAGTTCAACTGCTTCGTGTTCACCAGTAGAAGCTCCTGAAGGAACCATACCACGTCCGAAAGCACCAGATTCAGTGTAAACTTCTACTTCAAGTGTTGGGTTACCGCGTGAGTCAAGGACTTCGCGAGCGTAAACATCAGTAATAATTGACATTATGTTACTCTCCTTATGAGTTTAATATTTTTACACACTAATAATACCACAAACTTAACTAATAATCAAATTAAAAAGCAATTTTATGAAAACGAAAATCAATTTTCATTCATCGCTTTCCTTTTTACGCTTATTAAGAATTTCTCAAGCTTTTTTTCACGATGTGAGGTATAATTATCCTATCAAGAAATGAGGGTGACCCATGGAAGAATTAGATAAGAAAATCCTACAAGCCACTGGTGGTGAGTGCCGCTTTAATCCTGATGAACAGCGCAAGTTTTTAGGAACATTTGCAGAGCGCGTTGTTCTGTCTGTTAATCTAGCTGATGCGCGACTAGATGATCTACGTCAGCATTTCCCAGAGATTATCAATCACTTGCAGACTCAATCCTTACCACTGCAGTTGAAACTCTCTGCTGAACTACCTTTAAGTATTCAAATGGCTTATATGAAAATGGCTGACACTGCTGGCCTGAAAGCTACTGTCATTACAGAAACCAAAGGTAGCTCTCCATATGGACTAATCATTCACTCTGATCAGCCAGTTGGTCTTAATCAGACTGACGTGCGCCAGCTATTTCCCGAAATCTTTGCGACCGACCAAGTTGCTGAAAAGAAATCCTTCTGGTCCAAAATCTTTTGGTAAACTCTATGACTAATCTTGAAAAATTGCAGAGCTTTTTTGAAGCCGAAAATCTGCGAAATTGGACGACTTATGAATCGTTTATGCATGATAAGATCCGCTGGGAGCTGCATGGACAGCAAACAGAAGTTATTCAAGGAAAAAACCATTACTTGAGCCGAATAAAAGCAGCTTACGCTCAGTCTAATCAGCAGTTTTCTTGCCTGCATTATGAGTGCACAGTTGAGCAAGAACGCATTGTCACCCTGCTTAAAAATGATGCAGGTAAACTTTCCTGCGATATTTTTGAATTTGAGAATGGTCTTATTATCAGAGAGTGGGAATTTTTACTATGATAAAAGCGGCCTGAGGTCGCTTTTTAGAGTTTCAATAAGTTACCAATATTTTGCGCAGTGCGAATAAGATTGGATTTTGTTTGTGCAAATGTGTTTTCTAAACTGTCAACCGTTGAAATAATCGGGAAAACAGCTTGAATGTGGTGGTTTGGAAAGTCTGGTAAATCGTCCTTGAGACTACCACAAATAGCAATGATAGGAATTTGCTCGGGTGTTCGTTTTGCTACTCCAAAAGGAGCTTTACCAGATAAACTTTGTCTGTCCATGCGCCCTTCGCCAACGACAACGAGGTCAGCCTTTTGGACGCGTACGTCAAAGTCTAAGATATCCAACACAGCATCAATCCCTGAAAAGATTTCACCCGCTGCAAACGTCACTAAACCTGCAGCCATACCACCTCCAGCACCTGCACAAGCCATTTTTAAAATATCTGGATTAGCAAGCTGATAAAAACTCTGCATATCGGTATCAACCATTTCAAATTGATTTTCTTCCAGACCTTTCTGACCACCGAAGATATAGGTTGCACCATTTTCACCACAGAGAGGATTTTGTACATCTGTGATAATCGTCACTTTGACACCTGCTAAAGGATTTTCCTGAGGAGGGATAATCTGACAAATTTTTGCCAAATTGGCTCCTACTGCTTCTAGTGGCTGCCCATGTTCGTCAATAAATTGATAACCTAAGCCTGCAGCCATACCAATACCACCGTCATTAGTCGAGCTACCTCCAACACCAATCATTATTTCAGTCATTCCTGATTGTGCAAGTTTAACCAATAGTTCGCCAACACCTCTTGTCGTCAATGTTAAAGGTTGCCGTTCATTCTTTTGGACTTTTTCTAGGCCACAGACATCAGCCATTTCAAAAACCGCTAGGCTTCCCTTGCTGGCATAAGTTACGGAAACAGAATGTCCAAGTGCACCTGTAACTGACTGCGTTCGCATTTCCAAAGATAGACCATCAATCAGGGATGCTAAAGTTCCTTCGCCACCATCGCCAATAGGCATAAGATCAAATGTGGCATCTGGCAAGGATTTGCTGAATCCTTCCTTGAGAGCCTCAGCAACCTTAAGGGCGGATAGACTTTCTTTAAAAGAGTCAGGAGCAATGAGAATATGCATGGTAGGTCTCCTTAAATATGCTATACTACTATTATAACGAAATTAAAGGAGGTTAGCATGGAAAAATGGGACGCTTACCTAAAAAATGGGATGAAAACTGAACTGCTTTTGACACGTGGGCAACCTATTCCAGATGGGCTCTACCACTTAGTGGTGGATGTATTGGTTCAGCATAACGATGGAGACCTACTTTTCATGCAGCGCGCCCTTGATAGGCGCGGTTATCCTGGCTACTTTGAGGCATCTGCTGGGGGTTCAGCTTTGTCTGGGGAAATAGCAGAGCAGGCTGCCTTACGTGAACTGGAAGAAGAGACCGGCATTGTACCATGGGACTGCCGCTTGGTTAAAATCAAACGATATGATAATGATTCCTGTTTTATTCATACTTTCATCGCAAGAACTGACTGCAATAAGGAAGATATTCGTCTCCAAAAGGGTGAAACTATTGCCTACAAATGGGTACCACTTTCTGATATCGATAACTTCCTCAACACTCATAAAGTCATTCCGCGTCAAAAAGATTACATAACAACATTAACTACTCATGGTGCCCGCTAACTTCAAAGTACAATTGAAAGTCCAAATAGACTATACCGTTAGTGATGAAGCGATTATCAAATGTAACTAGCACCACGGGTGTACTATACAAATATAGTCTTATACTCAATGAAAATCAAAAGTAGCCTAGGAAACGAAGCCGACGATAGAACTTGAGTTCATCAAGGCAAGTTGACAACGAATAATTTTGATTTTCGAAGAGTATTAACATCGCTTCAGCTAGCCATACCAAGCCCTGACACGTCGCAGACTTCTATGAGAAATGAAAAGACAATCGCAAACGATTTCAAGTAAATCACATACGATTGTCTCTATACGTCGTCTTATCAAGACGATATATTACCTCATAACGCATAACAAATTTTACGAACACACTTCAGCCAAGAGTCATTAAAGTCGTCTATGCTCTACAACGATAACACCTTGTTTCAAAAATGGCTAGATAGGGGTGTTTTTGTGTACCTAAATTTCAAAATAATCAAATCTAAATCTTCCTGAAATCTGACTATTAATACAGGACCAGAAAATAGTTTGAGTTAATAAATCCCATTGTTCTCGACAATGCCCTAAAATTCAAACAAGCAGCTGAAACAAAGGTCTCAACTGCTTTCTTTTTAGTCTTATATTCTAATAAACTCGCACCACTACAATGAGATTGAATTAGAGTAGACTAATCAATTTTTATATTTTTGTCAAAGGTAAGGCTTCATCTGGAGAAGTATCGTAAACCATCATATCGCTCCCGACACCAAAGTCGGCCTGCATAAGATTGTTTTCCATGGTCATGTGAGCAAGTTCTTTTATGTTATTTTCCTTGCTGAGGTGTCCTAGATAAATCTTCTTGGTCTTATTCCCAATCGTTCGAATCATAGTCTGAGCGCCATCTTCATTTGACAGATGCCCTTTATCAGACAATATACGTTGCTTAAGACTCCATGGATAGCCTCCAGAACGTAAAATTTCGATATCATGATTTGATTCAATCAGATAACCATCTGCATTTTCAATCAAACCTGCCATACGATCGCTAACATAGCCAGTATCGGTCAACATCACGAATGATTTATCATCTTTCATAAAACGGTAAAATTGAGGATCAGCAGCGTCGTGACTAACACCAAAACTTTCAATATCAATATCCCCAAAAGTCTTTGTTTTTCCACGTTCAAAGATGTGCTTCTGTGCTACATCAAGTTTTCCAATCATATTCCGGTCATCAATAATTTTCCAAGTGTTTTCATTGGCGTAAACGTCCAGATGATACTTTCTCGCAAGCACACCTACACCTTTAATATGATCAGAGTGTTCATGAGTAATTAGGATTGCATCTAAATCCTCAGGTTTTCGATCAATCTCAGCTAAAAGACTGGTAATTTTCTTACCAGTCAAGCCTGCATCAATGAGAAGTCTTTTTTGTGGTGTCTCAAGGTAAAAACTATTTCCAGTTGAGCCTGATGCTAAAATACTGTATTTAAATCCCTTATCTGACATTTAATTTTCTTCTTCATCCTCCCATTCATCATCATAAATAGCAGAGTCTTTTTTATAAGGCAAAACAATGGTAAATGTTGACCCTTTACCATAAGTACTCTTAGCCCAGATAAAGCCTTTATGCTGTTTTACAATTTCTTTTGCAATGGATAAGCCCAAACCTGAGCCACCTTGGGCACGACTGCGTGCCTTATCAACACGATAAAAATGGTCAAAAATCAGAGGAAGGTCTTTCTTAGGAATACCAAGCCCCTCATCCGCTATAGAAATAATCAACTGAGTATCTGTGGTTTTCATGCTAACCGTAATTTTGCCACCATCTGGTGAATACTTAATGGCATTATTAAGAATATTATCCAGAACCTGCGTCATTTTATCTGTATCAATTTCAATCCAAATAGAATTTAAAGGATAGTCTCTGACAATCTCATACTGTTTGCCACTAATAGTATTCTGATTTTTAATCTGGTCAAAGCGATTTAAAATTGATGTCATAAAAGCGGTGAAATTGGTCATTTCGATGTCAAGTTGGATAGCCTGATTATCAATACGTGACAAATTAAGAAGGTCAGAAATCATTCGCATCATGCGGTTTGTTTCATCCAAAGATACCTTAATAAAACTCGGCGCTATATCTTCTTTTAGCGCCCCTTCATCCAGCGCCTCTAAATAAGATTTCACCGAAGTCAAGGGAGTTCGCAATTCATGACTAACATTTGAAACAAAGAGCCTACGTTCTCTTTCTTCCTTTTCTTGTTCAGTCGCATCATGGAGCACCGCAACCAAACCAGAGATAAAACCACTCTCACGACGATTCAGCGCAAAGCGAATACGCAAGGTAATAAATTCATCAAATTCATTACGACGGTTAATAACAAGCTCTGGTGTTTGAGAAACCAACTCATGATATGTATAAGCCCGATCGGTATTTAAGATATCAATGATATTCAACTTAATTGCTTCTTCACGTTTAAGATTCAGCTGTCGCTGGGCAGTTTCGTTAATCATAGTGATATTACCAGCACGGTCGGTCGCTAGCACTCCATCCGTCATGTAGGTCAGAATACTAGCCAAGCGATTTTTTTCCTGCGCCAGATTCTCATGCGTTAACCGAAATACCTTGGACAAATCATTGATATGCTGAGCTAATTCTACTAAATCAGGATCCCCAACAACATGAATGTCGTCTGTATAATTACCTGTAATCAATTCTCGAATTTTATCACTCAAATTACGAATAGTTTTAAAATTTCGATAATCCCGAAAAGCCAAATGTATAAAGTAAACAGCTACAAAACTTAATAAGATTAAAATGGCAAGTTCAAAAAGCGTTAGATTTCCAGCAATATAGGTATTAGTCATATACTTTCATAAAATAGCCCACACCACGACGAGTCAAAATATACTCTGGGCGACTAGGGACATCTTCAATTTTTTCACGTAAACGTCGAACAGTCACATCAACAGTACGCACATCTCCAAAATAATCGTAACCCCAGACAGTTTCAAGTAAGTGCTCACGTGTCATTACTTGCCCCATATGAGTCGCCAAATGGAAGAGCAACTCAAATTCACGATGAGTTAACTCAATTTCCTCACCATGCTTCTTTGCAACAAAAGCGTCTGGTAAAATTTGCAAATCTCCCACGCTAATTTCTGAGATATTATTAGCGTTATTGCTTTCTGCAACGGCTGTCTCAATTGTCTCTGTTCGACGCAAATGAGCCTTCACACGCGCTAACAATTCACGGTTTGAAAAAGGTTTAGTCACATAATCATCTGCACCAATTTCAAGTCCAATAACTTTATCAAACTCACTATCTTTGGCAGAAAGCATAATGATTGGAATATGGCTAGTTTTTCGAACTTCTTTGGCCACTTCCAAACCATCAAGCTCTGGTAACATTAAATCCAAGACGATTAAGTCTGGCTCTTCTTCTTTAAATTTCTCCAAAGCTTCACGACCATCAAAAGCGGTCACGGTATCGTAACCTTCCTTGGTCAAATTAAACTTAATAATATCTGAAATTGGTTTTTCGTCATCTACGATTAGAATCTTTTTCATCTGATACTTACCTTTCTAGGTTAATAGATAAATTCAACTGTGAAAATTATCTTTTTGATTAGCCACAAATAGCATACACTGCTGATTATACCAAAAAATCGCTTTAATTGGAAATTTTCACCCTGCTTGACATCATAAAGTAATATTTTATAAACTTTTAAGTTATTTAAATTTTCTGAAAATATTTGACAACTTTGTTTTCCTATGCTAGACTGTATATATTCATGTTATAAAATATGACAATTTAGAAGGAGATAATTATGGCTCTTATTGAATATAAAAATGTTGAAAAATATTACGGTGACTACCATGCCCTCCGCAATATTAATTTAGAAATTGAAAAAGGTCAAGTGGTTGTCCTGTTGGGTCCTTCAGGTTCTGGAAAGTCAACCCTCATCCGCACCATGAATGCCTTAGAATCTATCGAGACAGGAAGTTTGAAGGTAAATGGACACGAGATAGCTAATGCCAGCGTCAAAGACTTAGTTCAACTTCGTAAAGAAGTGGGTATGGTTTTCCAACACTTTAATCTTTATCCTCACAAAACTGTGTTAGAAAATGTCACTTTAGCACCTATCAAGGTACTCGGTAAATCACAAAAAGAAGCAGAAACCATTGCCGAACAATATTTGACCTATGTCAATATGTGGGATCGTAAAGATTCATATCCAGGAATGCTTTCTGGGGGGCAAAAGCAACGTGTAGCTATTGCTCGTGGTCTGGCAATGCAACCAGAGCTACTGCTTTTTGACGAACCTACTTCTGCTCTAGACCCCGAAACCATCGGTGATGTGCTAACCGTTATGCAAAATCTAGCTAAAGAAGGTATGAACATGGTAGTCGTAACCCACGAAATGGGCTTTGCTCGTGAAGTTGCTGATCGCATTATCTTCATGGCAGAAGGTCAGATTTTAGTTGATACAACTGATGTTCATGGTTTCTTTGATCATCCAACTGAGCCTCGGGCTCAACAATTCCTTAGTAGGATTATCAACCATACTAGCGAACGCGTTTCCAAGAAATAAGGAGGCTGCTCTATGAAATTAAAACAAATTTTATTCAGCTTAACGCTTGTATTTATGACCTTTATCTGTCTGTCAAACGTTGCCGCAGATAGCCAATCAGCCCAAATTAAAAAAATTCAAGATAGCGGTGTTCTAAAAGTTGGTGTCAAACAAGATGTTCCAAACTTTGGGTACTATAGTGCTGAATCTGATAAATACGAGGGTATGGAAATTGATATTGCCAGAAAAATTGCTAAATCACTGGGCGTCAAAATTGAATTTACACCCGTAACAGCTCAAACCCGTGAAGCTGTGATGGATAATGGTCAGGTGGACATCGTCATAGCTACCTACACCATCACCCCTGAACGTCAGGCCTCCTACAGTTTTTCTAACCCATATTATACTGATGAAGTCGGCTTTCTTGTCAATAAATCCAGCGGTATCAATTCCATTAAAGGTCTGGACGGCCAAACCATCGGTGTAGTTCAAGGATCCACAACCAAAGCTGCCATTGAAGAATATGGCAAGGCACATGATCTATCTTTCAAATTTGTTCAACTTGGCTCCTATCCCGAATTAGCTATTTCTCTCTATGCCAAACGAATTGATGCTTTTTCAGTAGATAAATCAATTTTGTCAGGCTATCGCAGTAAAAAGACTAAAATTTTAGCTGATGGTTTCAATACTCAGTCTTATGGTATTGCCTCTAAAAAATCAAATACAGAAGTAACCGACTACATTAACAATCTCATCTCCAAATGGTCTGAAGATGGAAGTCTGCAAAAAATTTACAAAAAATATGACCTAAAACCTGCTAGTACAGATAATAATTAAGAGAGGAATATAATATGACGATACTAACTTTCAGTCCTTTTGCCCTCTCACGTTGGGCGGACTTTTTCGCAAACTTTGGGGCGTTCGCTAAAGGATTTCTTTACACGCTAGGAATGTCCGCAGGAGCTCTGCTTCTTGCCCTAATTCTAGGAATTATATTTGGTGCCATGTCCTCATCAAAGAACAAAATTCTAAAAGGAATTGCCCGTGTTTATGTAGAGCTTTTCCAAAACACGCCACTTCTGGTGCAATTTGTTTTTGTTTATTATGGCTTAGCTATTGTGAGCAATGGCGTTATTATGATTTCAACGTTTTTCACTGCTGTTCTCTGTGTAGGAATCTACCACGGTGCTTATATCGCCGAAGTTATCCGTTCAGGAATTGAAGCAGTACCGCGTGGACAAACAGAAGCTGCACTCTCCCAAGGATTTACTTATAGCCAAACAATGAGTATGATTATCTTGCCCCAAGCGGTGCGAACTATTTTACCACCTATGACTAACCAAGTCGTTAATCTCATCAAGAATACTTCCACCGTTGCTATCATCTCCGGCGCTGATATCATGTTCACCGCTAAAGCTTGGGCTTACGAAACAACTAACTATGTGCCAGCATTCGCTGGAGCAGCCCTTCTATACTTTATCATGTGTTTCCCACTAGCAACTTGGGCACGCCGTAAAGAAGAAGCCAACAAGAAAAGTTATTCAATTTAGGAGGAGCCTTTCATGTCAGTATTTACGCCTACCAACATCAGCTTCATCCTACAAGGTTTGTGGCTGACCCTTTATATTTCCTTTATTGCCATTGTTCTATCCACTCTCATTGGAACAGTCCTCGCCGTTATGCGCAATGGGAAAAATCCCTTGCTCCGATGGGTAGCTAGCATCTACATTGAATTTGTACGTAATGTTCCAAACTTGTTATGGATTTTTATCATCTTTCTGGTCTTCCAAATGAAATCAACACCCGCTGGAATTACTGCTTTCACAGTATTTACTTCTGCTGCACTGGCCGAAATTATCCGTGGTGGACTAAATGGAGTTGACCATGGGCAAACTGAGGCTGGCTTGGCCCAAGGAATGACAGGCTTTCAAATTTTTATTTACATTGTCTTTCCACAAGCTTTTCGAAAAATGCTCCCAGCTATCATCTCCCAATTCGTAACAGTTATCAAGGATACATCACTTCTCTACTCTGTCATCGCCATTCAGGAGCTCTTTGGGAAGAGCCAAATCCTCATGGGACGTTATTTTGAAGCTGGACAAGTCTTTAGTCTCTACGCTATTATTACTGGAATTTATTTTATCATTAACTTTGCCATTTCAAGTTTTTCACGACGTCTGGCTAAAAAATGGGAACAAGCCGCTGAATAAAGCGATGCCATTTTAAATTTAACAACTCAAAGCTCTCAAAGAAGACCCTATGCAAGTCATTAATCTTCTCTGGGAGTTTTTACCTGCTGTACTCATACTTAATCAAACTCAGACTAATACTCTTCGAAAATCAAAATTATCCGTTGTTAACTTGCCTTGATGAACTCAAGTTCTATCGTCGGCTTCGTTTCCTAGGCTACTTTTGATTTTCATTGAGTATAAGTTTCCAAAATCTAAGGAGATTTGAAAGATTAAAGTGAAACAAATAGCGTCTGTGTATCAGCAATGAGGAGATTGAACCGTTATCAATTAAGAATCTGTATTCACAAGTGAAGTGCTTTTACATAAAAGATCGTTTTTCGCTAATCAAGGCAGGTTTTTGAAGGAATACTAACTGTATTTTGAAAAAAACTCTCCTTAGATGAAAGTGCCGAATTGTAAATACAGGTTCTAAGCCAACAAGGTTCATTTTTGAGTTTCAAAGAGTATAATTTTCAGAACCTAATCAAACCCACCAGTTCACACTAGTGGGTTTAATTGTTTTCAATGTAAAGAGATAGTTCGATCACATGAATTTGCAATTTCTTCATCATGTGTCACAATAACCACCGTTTTCCCTGATTCATTTAGTTCTTTTAGCAAGTTCATCACAATCCATTTGTTTTCTCTATCTAAGGAGCCTGTTGGCTCGTCAGCCAGAATAAGTTCACTTGGTTTAAGAATGGCTCTAGCAAGAGCTACTCGCTGCTGCTCTCCACCAGAAAGTTCATAAATCTTTCGATTTTCATACCCTTTCAATCCCACTTTTTCCAAGACCTTAGCAATCTCAGTTAACTTTTCTTTTTTATTCATCTTGACATAGGTCATTGCTAGTAACAGATTTTTCTCAACCGTTTCTGTCTCTATTAGAGCAAAATTTTGAAATAAATAAGAAATTTTCTCTCGAATAACTTTCTCAGAATTCCTAGAGTTGACCTTTATATTTTTCAGTCCATCAAAACTATAGTCTCCAGCTTGAAAATCTTCAATCAGACCAAGAATGTTCAGCAAGGTTGATTTTCCACATCCACTTGGTCCAACAAGCGCAACCATCTCTCCTTTTTTGATGTAGAAGGATAGCTGACTAAAGATTGTTTTACTGCCAAAATTTTTACTTAGATTGTTCACTTCTAACATGACTCACCCCTCCTTCAACATAATAGCAACTTGCTTAGACTCTATTTTCAGAATATGATGTATGCTCAATAGAGCATCTGCAAAAATTAAAAGCAAGACTGCTGGAAACATTATGACCGTTTGTTCAAGGATTCCAACAATAATAACAGTAACAGCATATATTAACAGCATCGCAAGGATATGTTTCTTATAACGATCAAAAAACTTCAAGCCAAGCAATTTTTTAATGGCTAAACTACTGTGCTCTGTATAAAAGATGATTGAATTTAAGGCATAAGCAACAAAAAGTTCAATCCCAAAAGTAAACAATAAAATACTTGCCATAATCACCAGAAACGTTTGACTAAATTGTAGGATTTGGTTAAATAAGTCTTTAATTTTGGTAAATTTTGGAATAAATACTTTGGATTTCTGTGCAACTAATTGCCCTATTTTTGCTTGTTCAATATTTCCACCTTTTATTTTTATCGGGTTTTCTAATTGCGTATTTGTCAACCTTACCTTTTCAAACCAAAGCATATTTTTAGGATTAACGACTAATAAGATGGGATTCTTTAATGTCTCTTCTTTGCCGAAATCAAAGGAAAAAGTTTCCAAAGGTTCAGAATAATAGATGATTTTGATTGGAATATCCGCTAGTTTTATATTCCCTTGCTCTTTTACTGAGTAAAGGTTAAATAAAATGGCTCGAAAGGCGGGTGATAAATCCTTTCCTTTTAAAGTATCAGGTACTAATATTACTCTTGTTGAAGCTGACTCGCCTGCGATGAAGTCCAACATCTTTATTTGCTTTAAATATTGGTAATTGACAGTTAAAATATCAAGATTATCTTGAAACTGATAGATTTCATTTTCTTTGTTATCAGTTAAGGTCTGACCTTTCTCATAGCTCTCATGATAAGTATAGATAACATTTGCTTCTTGTTCCAATGACTCATATAACTGAAAAAGGTCTTTTACTCCCTCGCCTGTATTCGTTTCTAAATCTACCTCTCCAGCTTGTGTTAGTGAATAATATTCCAAAGTAGAATAATCAAGATAATCATTCCATTGCTGGTAGCTTCTTTGCTGGCGGTACATGTCAACCACTACTGTAGAAGTATTTATCAACAAATATCCCATAACAATAAATACTAATATTTTTAAGCTGTAAATTAAGGAAACTCCAAATTTGAAGTCCGTGAATTTCTTCAACAGCTTACTAATGGTTATCTTAGATACTAAAAGATATAGCCAACCATTCACTGCGATGTAATAGAGTAAACATAGGAATTGAGCGACCGCTAATAATTGAAAAAATCCAGGTGGATATACTTCTAAAGTGACTAAAAAATAGATATTTATGATAGCGATGGATAGAATCATCCGACTAAGATCCCATCGAATTCTTTCATAAATAATCCTACCATTTGATAAGCCATTTAGTTTCATGATACCAAATGTATGTATGTCAGCAACCCCTAACGAAATAACAATGACTCCAATAATTAAAAATGATAGAGCCAGAAGGACACTATACAGTATCAAGAAACGATTGAACAAGCTTACACTGCTAAAAGCAGTCTCATGAAGCAGACTCTCTTTGTCAACTTTGTAAAAATTACTGATATCCTCTATTAACCCTTGAGTGTCAATAGAGGAATTCGAAATGGCTACGTAGTTCCCTAGAATCGAGTGACTCGAATCAGAGTAGTAATCCTCCATAGACTGAACGATAAGTTTGTTCTGAAGTGAGAAAGCTGGAATTTTCTTAATTTGTTTTTCTTCTCCAGACTTATAATTAGCATAAAAACCATCTTTGAGTTTTAGCTTTTTTTCGCTTGGTATAAAATAATCTGGAAAGCTATCAGCATAGATTTGAATGGATTTGACAATAGTATCATTATCATAATCTGTTCTGATAATTGATACCTGATATTTTTTGCTCAGTTCTTCTAAAAAGCTAAGATGCTCCTCTACCGTCTTATCTGTTTGAACTAAGTAAAAATTCTGAGTAAAACCACTTGCGTTTCCTAGGTTCTGTAGTCGCTGGTAATCTTTTGTCTGAAAAATATTGTAAACAAATAAACTGACTAAAATAGTAGCAACTACAGTAAATATGCTAATAATTTTCTTCACACTCTCTACCTCCTCCTAAAAGAGGCGAACCCTATACCTCGCCTTACTTTCTATATGCTAGTTTCCATAATTCCAATAATAAGACAGCCTAGTTGGTGGGAAAATTGAATAACTAGAATTTGCCCAGTCGCCCTTACTAGCATTTGCACTTGAAACTACTTTTGTATTGTATTTAATGGTAGGACCATGAAATCTGGTTGCATGATGATAGTTTGAATAACTAAAAGTTTGTCCAGCCAACACCGTAATTCCATGTACCTCCGCCTACATTAGCAGCAAAAGCTACAATAGGGCTTGCTAGACTAACTACCAATACCAATGAAGTGACCAACTTTTTTATTTTCATAGCTTTCTCCTTTATGTAATACCATGTATATTAAAACATTTTAATCCGCTTGCACTTGCAAATTTTCTTTACGATCGTTTGAGATTATTCTCCTTTATAGTAAGCGTTCTCTTCACTTTTTCATTCTATCACGCTTTGACTTATTTGTAAATAAATACACTAATTTTAGTGTATAATCATAACCATTTCTGTGAACTGGTGATTTCAGAAGATAGACAAAATCCGATTTAGCAGTCAATTGACATGATGCTCTGCTAGGCAAAGTAAAAGTTATGAGCAAAATGAGTAGTAACCAGAGACTCTATCTTCAATCTCTGTTTTTTTGGAATCCAAAAAACAAGACCATTACTGATCTTGTTTTGTCCTGTTAATCTTACTTAGTGAGCCACAAGGTCTTGTGCAATTTCATGTCCAGTAGATGATGCTGGGAAGTAAGTTGGCCAATTGTCCATTTCTTCTAAGATCTCATCTTGACTTGTATTGCCCCAGAAAAGGTGGAAATGTTCAGCCTTGGTTTTTGAAATGTTGTGGTCACTAAATTGAATATATTTGAATTCGCCAGCGTTCTTATCATCTGTTTCAAAAAGATAACGAACACCACGATTTCCTTTTTTATAAGTCAAAATTTTATATCCAACGTATTTGTAGGTGAAGGTTTGTTTGACACCATTTTTAACAAAAGTAATTTTATTCTTTTTGCCATCAATCTTAATTTGTTCGACATCTGTCTTATAACCTGTTGTGTAGTATTCTTTGTATTCAGCAGCAGTCATTGCTCCTTGGGATTTTTTAGCCTTATAATCCCAAACCTCATCCAAAGTACCGTCTAAAAGATAAGGATAAACTGATTGCCAAGTACCTGTCCAATCAGTTAACTTACGGTCGGTAACATCTTTATCTTTAAAATAACCTGTTTGAACAGTTTTACTAGTATCAGTTTCAGGTTCAATAGCTTTTCCTTCTACCTCAGTAGTCAATTGCAAAGCTGCTAGATTTTTTCGCATCGTTGAGAAGTAATCTTCACCAGCTTTAATTTCTTTTGTTGTTAAACTTTCAATTGGATTGAGGACAGCTGTTTTTACATCGGCCTCACTTGCTAACGTTTTTGCTACCTTGCTTGAAGCATTTTCTTCAAAATAGATATACTTAATGCCATACTTCTTAACATATTTTGCTAATTCAGCCAAACGTTTTGCTGATGGCTCAGACTCAGCAGATACTCCTGTGATTGAGATTTGGTTCAATCCATAATCAAGTGCTAAGTAACCAAAAGCTGCGTGCTGTGTAACAAAGCTCTTTTGCTTAGCAGTTGATAAAGCAGCGCTATATTCCTTATCAAGTGCTTTAAGTTTTTCAATATAAGCGGCAGCATTTGCTTTAAATGTATCAGCTTTATCAGGATAAGCCTTAGAAAAACTATCACGAATATTTTCAACAACTGTAACAGCGCGAAGTGGCGACAACCAGACGTGTGGGTCAAATTCGTGATGATGTCCTTCTTCACCATGGTCTTCTTCGTCACCCTCTTCTGTACCAGCCATTAGTAGCATGTCCCCAGTTCCTTTGACAATGGTCTTCTTGCTAGTATCCATGCTCTTACTCAAACTGCTAACCCAAGTTTCCATACTATCATCCATATAAACAAATGCATCTGCATCTTGGATTGTGGCAATATTTTTTGTAGATGGTTCAAAATCATGTGGTTCAGTTCCCGCCTTGATTAACATGGAAACTTTAGCTTCACCCCCAAGAACCCCTTTGGTAAACTCATAGACAGGGTAAAATGTCGTTACAACATTAAGTTTACTGTCTGCTAAAACTAATTTTGCCTGACTAAGTTGCACAGTCAGGAAAACTCCCAACAAACTGATCATTAAAAGAATTTTCTTTTTCATGACATCTCCTCTTCTTAACTAGTTGTTTACTGGTTAAGTATATCATAATTGAAAATCTTTGCAAGTCTTTTCTTACAAAATCTTGAAAAATCTTATCATGTTGTTTTTTCAGAATATTCTGTGTTTTGTTTCGAGAATTAGTTTAGCCATGCTATAACAAAAGTGAAAAGAAGAATATTCAGATTAATTGTGTTGAAAAGCCAGTATCATCGAAGTCAAAACTAACAGTGATACATTAAACTTCAAGTAGTTTTTTAGATTTATTTATAGTCAATTAGTTTGTCTTTGATTACTTCGACGTAAGGGGAAACTCCGTTTCCTTATTTCCAACTTCAAACACTCTACTGGATTGTTTTAACTCGCTTTGCCGTACTTTACGAAAGTGACTTGCTTCGCATGTCTTATTTCCAACCTAGAACAGCCTAGAGGCTGTTCTAGCAACCTGCAGCTTATTGCCTTGTACTAAAAGCAAACTAAAAGACTAAAAAACCTCTGTGACTAAAACTCGCAGAGGTTTTTTGAAACTGATGCGGAACAGTGGCACTGTTTTATTGGGAAATAGCTTAGTCACTGACTGAGAAGCGGTTAGTCATAAGATTGCTAGCATCAAAGAGAATCTTGTTAAGCAACTTTTGGGTTTCTGCTTCAAGAAAATCGCTCATCGCTTGATTTTCAGCTTCAAAATCAATCGCTTCACCATTTGCCAAAGCTTTGTCAGCTGTGTGAATCATAGCATGGCCCTGAGCCATCGTTTTTTCAACGTAAGCTTCAATATCACCTTCATGTTGGTGGAAATGAGCATCTGCAATCGCAGCAATCAAGCGATTAACCCAATAGAAACTATTGGTAGATACATCAGCAGTCGTGTTAGCAAAGTAAGCTGGTGTGGTTGAGACTTGCGTAAAGAAGGGCACCATTGTCCCAAAAGGCGTAGATCCATAGGCCAACCACTGGACACCAGTGGTCTCATGAGGGCAATTAGGGCGCAACTGCATTAAAGCTGTTTGACTGGTTCTATTGATTCCGATAGTACGGAAACTACGTTGGCTGACCGAACTCCCCTCTGGTCCATAAGGATCATAAATCGTGTCCTGATAATGGTTGCTAAGAACATATTTGACATCCTCAATAGTGATTTTGCGATAGGGTTTTTGGCACCATGGAATAAAGAAACTGCGTGGATCTTGTTCAATTTCTGGGTTCAAGAATCGCTGCATGGCCCAAGCACGTGGGGTATTGTAATGACGATCTTTGTCACGCTGACTACCAAATGCATAGCGTGGATTGAAATGTTCATTGGAATATGTCAAATCCAGATCATATTTGGCAATAAATTCTTTTAAATCACTCGAACACATATAATCATCTGGATTGTTAAATTCAAAATGATCAATTCCCAACTGATTTGGATTGGTCACATAGGCATCATCCGGTACTCGGCGAGCAATCCAATGATGTCCACCGATAGTCTCCATCCACCAAATGTCATCCACATCAGAAAAGGCGATACCATTTGACTCATAAGTTCCATATTTTTCTAAAATGGCACCTAAACGCTCTACACCCTCTCGTGCAGAATGAATATAAGGCAAAACAAGCGTCAACATATCTTCCTCACCGATACCAGAGGCTACCAAAGGATCTGCTCCCAAAACGCGACTATTGGTTGTGATAGTCTCTGTTTCACTCATGGCTACATTGACTTCGTTGATTCCCGCTTCTCCCCAAATTCCTTCATTATCAAGCGCATTTGGGACAGAGGTATAGCGCATAGGTTTGTCAGGCAAATCAATCTCAAAACTAGACAAAACTGATTTGTAATGACGGGGCTGTTCTTCAGGGGTGATAACCTTGAACTGTTTAGGGCAAAAGTCACCATTTTGTGAATCTTCTGTACGGGCAATCATGGTTGAACCATCATAGGACGCTTTTTTTCCGACAAGAATTGTAGTACAACTCATTTGTATTTCCTCACTTATTTAATTTCTTCTCTATCCTATCACAGTTAAGAGAAAAGTTCAAAGTAAGTTTTATAATCTAGCAGTAAATCCTAAGACTAACTAAAGTTTCGTCGTACATAGATTAGCGCTAGCATTGACATAAGAAAAATAGCAGAGCCCAGAACCATGAAACTGGCCACTGATAGAGCTACTGGTAGAAGGGTCATGGTCAGTGTACCTAGAGGCATAAAGAGGATGGCAATAGTGAAGATAGTTGAGATAACTCGCCCCATATAGGCCTTGGCAACACGCAACTGAACTTGACTGAAAAAATGAATGTTAAAAATGGTTAGAAATCCTTCAAAAAGGAGGTTGCCGCTGTAGGAAAGCCACACAGGAAAATTCAAAAGTGGTGATAGAGATATGACCATCATACCCAGACCACTGAAGGCCAGCATCCATAGTAGAGAGCTCATACTGTTCTTCACTTTTCTAGCGACTAGTGCCCCGATAATCGATCCCACTGCTGCCAAACTCAAAAGACTAGCATAAGCACTGGAATCCTTGAAGAGATGATTTGTGAAGGGGAGAAGGTAATTAAACATAGCAATGAAAGTATTAATCAGCGCAGCGATAACTAGCAGGAAGAAAATTTCTTTCTCCTTTTTGATGTAGGTAAAGCCTTCTAAAATATCAGTGACAATAGCCTTGGCTGCTAAGGTTTTATTAGTTGGTTCAACTTCTTCCTCGGTTTCTAATTTGATAGCATAGAGACAAAGAAAAGATAAAAAGAAAGTCAAAGCATCGATGACAAGGGTCAAACGAATACCCAAATGATTAAAGATGAAAAACCCTACTACAGGTGAGCTTACCTTAATGATTTGCACGACAGTTTCAAGATTGGAATTGTAGGTGACAATGTCTGTTTTATCTACTACTTCTGGTATATAAGATTTGTAGGCAGGACCAGAGAAAGCACTGGAAATAGCAAGAATAACATTAGCCGCGATAAGGCCATAAAGTAGTAACTGCGTATTGCCAATAAAAGAAATTCCCAGACAAATAATAGCACAAAGCCCATCTGTTACCAGTAAAATTTTTCTTCGTTTGAAACGGTCTGCCAGAGCACCACCGAAAGGGTTGAGAACGATAGACACCAATAGCTCTGCAATTTGATAAATCCCAAGAAACTTTTGACCCAGACTGCCCATAGAAGCAATCCAAGTGCTATTTCCGTAGTCATACAAAACATCACCCAGTTTGTTAATGGCACGGCTAGACAATAATTTAAGTCCATTTAAATTCATAATAATCCCCTTAATCTAAAATATATAACCAAACTGCTGACGGCTTCTTTACAATCAAAAATCTGTCACAGACTTGAATAAACACAAACTAACTTTCTAGTAAAGATAGGATGAAAGGTTGCAGATAATTCAAACGTATTTCCTATCCGCAGTGTGCAGGCAAGACTAATCTTCTTCCCAATAAGTCTAATAATGTCTGAGTTTGACGCTCGAAGAGGCTAATACTCTTCGAAAATCAAAATTATCCGTTGTCAACTTGCCTTGATGAACTCAAGTTCTATCGTCGGCTTCGTTTCCTAGGCTACTTTTGATTTTCATTGAGTATAATCATCTTGTTTGGTCTATTGTTATTATAAAAGATTAAAAGGACAAACGAAAAAAATTCCCATAAACAGGAATTTTACTTAGTAACACGGGTAAAGTGGTCTTGAAAAGTCTGAGCATGATATTTAGAGCCTGTGACTTGAAAACAAAAGATAGCATTTTTCATCATCTCCAAACCAGATGAATGCCCCTTGGCATAGGCCAAAAAGCCCTTTTCGTAAAGCAGAATAATGCGATGATAGGCGTTGCGTTCATTATAAAGCATTGGCTCGACTTTTTCTAAAAAATAGCTTGCCTCAAGCAAGTCTCCACGCTCAGTCAGTGTTTCTACCACATTTAAGAGAGTCGTTTCCACAACGTTCTTGTTGGTCGGTACATCCTGGTAAAAGTCCTTACGCTTAAGAACTTCCTTAACCATGCGGCAAATAAGATCCGTCTTGTAATAACGATAGAGATTACCAATTAAAATTAATTCATCAATCTCCCACTGCTCCTTCTGAAACAGATAGTCTGCTAAAAAGTCTAAGTCTGACTGATTCATTGTCCTTGATGGGGCACACTCACAAATCATCCCTTTAAAGAGAATAATATTTAGTTTCGCTCTCATATTTGAAGAATCCTTACGCAACTTCTCTTCCTCATCTAGAATCATGTCTTCTAGACCAGCCACATTTTTCTGATAATGGTATTTCGCCATCTGAGACATGAGCACTTTTTGACCAACTCTCTGATAATCATTAACCCTATCCATAAATTCTCTCGTTGATAAGCCAATAGCATCTAAAGCCTGCAAAAACTTGGTTAAAGATAGGTCAGATTCTCCCCGTTCAAAGCGAGACAGCTGCGATACAGACAAATCATCTGACGCTACCTGCTTGAGAGAAAACTGACGATTTTTCCGAAACTCCCTAAAAATCGGACCGTATATGAACATAGAAACTCCTTTCTGACAAGAATGTACTCATTAAAAATTGTGTTCTTATTATATCAAATTTTGAAAAAAGCAAAAGGAGATAAGCGATATCTCCTAATGATTCATTTTAGGTATTAAGCAAATGTCCATTTTTTACCAAAATAGTGGACTAACGCAAAAAGTAATAAGGTTGCACTAGACAAGACCGCAAATCCTATAAAGTTAGTAATTATAAAAGAGACTTTAAAATTTGAAAATAATGCTACTAGCTTTAAAGCATTTATCTGATTTATAGGAAAAAGATACAATAAAGTATTTACCAGACCCTCTTGAAAGACACGTTGTAAGAACATTGGTAATAAATAGAGAGTAAGTGAACTTGTAAAAGAGGTCAAAGGTGATTGAGCAAATAGAGATATAAGTAATGACATTCCTGTGACTAGCAGAAGTCCAGCAAAATGAAGTCCCAACATCCATAAATAAAGATGTAGATGATTCCATTCCAATGGAAAATCAAAAAATTTGAGTTCTAAATTTGTTTGAATACTAGAATTCCAACCACTTGTGTCATACATCAAACTGAATACCATCAAGTTTAAAAATTGAGTCAACAAATAAATTATTAAACACAATAACAAGCTTGCCCATAATTTTGTTGAAATCAATTTGCTTCTACCATATTTTGTGCTATATAATATTTGATTCATCTGCCTTGAACTATCTTCTGAAAAAATAAGGGAAGCAATAAGCATTATGAGAATAGCAGTCAATAAGCTAATATTACTTTGCACCTTGTATAAATCTCCCCAAGGCACATAATTTCCAATCTTGAGTGGTTTTTGAAATGTTTTGAAGCCAATAGCGTTAACACTACGAAGAACAACATCTTTAATGGTTACTCGTTGTCCCTTATTAACAGCATCAATCATACTTGTGTAAATATCTTCCGTCTTTTCTTGACTTATATAAGTATCTGCTACTTGCCAGTAAAAGAGATAGAAAGGCCCTTCATATCTGTTTTTTCTTATGTGTGATTGATAGGTCTCGAAATAATCTGACAAAATCATTTTGACTTTATCATCTGTTAAATCGCCTGTATAATCTTTGGAGATTTTCTGATCAATGGTCTTGGTATAACCATCAGCCATATTACTTCTTCCAGACAACTGAGAATGTGATTGATAGTAACCGACATAAAAAATGCCGCTTAACATGAATAAACTAACAAAAAGACAGCTAATAATAGTTTTATTTTTCAATACCTTTTGAATCTCATAGCTTAATAGTCTCATTACCTTCACTCCTCTCTAAAATAATAGAGGTATAAGTCTTCCAAATTTGGTGCTACTTCTTCAGCGTCTCTTATAGGCTTTACTAACGATACTATTCTTAAGATTTCTTGACCATTTTCATGACGACGATTGCTCACAACATAATTTATTTCTAATTGTTTCGCTTGACTTTCTGTCACCCGACACTCCCAAACCTGATGATTAATTTCTAAAAGTAATTCTTGAGAACTACCGCTATTTTGAATACACCCTTCTTTTAAAATTAAAATATCGTCAGCAAGAGCCTCTACATCAGAAACAATGTGAGTAGAAAGAATAACAATTTTGTCTTTTGAAATACTACTAAGTAATTTGCGAAATTTAACTCTCTCCTTTGGGTCCAGTCCAACAGTTGGCTCGTCTAAAATTAAAATTTGTGGGTCATTGATTAGGGCCTGCGCTATTCCTAAACGTTGTTTCATTCCACCAGAGAACTTCTTGATTTTTTTATTTCCAATATTCTCCAATCCAACTAATTGTAGCAGTTCTTGACAACGCTGATTGGCTAGAGAAGAAGATAAACCTTTTAAAGCTGCGATATAAAGTAAGAATTTCTTGGCTGTAAAATCTGGATAGTAAGCAAACTCTTGTGGTAAAAATCCTAAAATCGTTCGATAGGCTTCTGCTTGATTGACAATCTCCTTTCCATTGTAACTTACTCGACCATAATCAGGTTTCATTAGCCCACAAATAATGCGAAATAAGGTCGTTTTCCCAGATCCATTTGCTCCAAGCAAACCATAGACTCCGGCAGTAAATGTATAAGATATACTATCTAGAACTTTTACACTACCGTAAGATTTTTGAATGCCCTCCAATTTTAATTCCATAATAATCTATCCTCCATAATTTTCCGAATCTGAATGGTAATAAGGCCAATTAAGCAAGCTGTTGTTATCAAATAAATTACCAACCAATAGACCAATTTGACTTGATAGATTGAAAACTGATTCATGACAATAAAACCTATCATAAAAAGAATTCCTGTTACCATCCACATATGATGAAGAGACACCCCTCTTCTCCAAATCCCTACTAGCACTAACAACAGAATACAAATGAGATTGTAAGGCACAAGTAAGTAAAGCATAATTTTAAAAAATGGAATAGCATATAATGACTTCGTTAGAAGTGACAATACAAAAATGAGAAACAAATCAACCGTACCTAAAATAAACAGTTTCGTCAAGGTATATTGCCTCAAGTCGTATTTGAAAGTTTGTTCTAATTCCCACATTCCTGATGTGAAACTTTTAAAGATTTCATCTAAAAAAAATAGTACCGAAATAACAAGTAGAAACGTTAGACTTTTCATCAAACTAGCTGTCGTGAGAAAAGAAAAACGGTAGACGGCTATTACACTAATAAGCAGAATACCAAATTGACTTATCCATGTTTGCCAATTAATGTATCGAAGTGCATGAAGCAACAGATTAAGATAAGCGTAACGTTCTACTTGACTTGACATTATTTTCTTTTGACCATAGTCAATCACAGAAGACATCCCTTTTTTATCACTTACCAGATGATAGGTCTGTAGTTTTTTTTCAACCTCTTTTGTCATTTAAGAAATCCTCCCTATCTAATAATTTTTCTAATTTTTTTAACCCTTGATAAATACGTGATTGTGCCGTTGAGACCCCGACACCACTGATTTTAGCAATGTCCTTGACTTTCAAACCATGATAATATTTCAAAATAATTGCTTCCCTTTGGTGAGTCGGCAATTTATCCAATGCTTCTTGAATGAGTTGATGCTCAACCTGTGTTTCTAAATGATTTATGGGCGTCTCCCTGTTAGAAATAAGTTGTTGCTCATTCAGTTCTATTTGGTCAATCTGCTTCTTTTTATAATAATTGTGGCACGTGTTAACTGCAATGGTAAAAAGATAATTGTATAGTTTTCCTGAATAGCGATAATGATAAATATTTTCGATAAGCTTCACAAAGATGTCTTGTGTCAAATCAGTCGCTAAAATTCTATTACCATAGCATCTACGAACACAATAACAATAAATGCCATCATAATATTTTTTAACCAACTTTTCCCAAGCGTCTGTATCGCCTCTTTTTATTTTATGAATTAAGATGTAATCTTCTAACATAAATCCTCATATCCTAACTGTCCTTCACTCTATATTAACAATATTTTTCAAAAAATCATTTAAACAATAACATTTTTATATTAATTTTTTAGAATTGAGAAACAGCTTTTTAAACTATAGTCATTCCAGTTTGCTTTTAGTACTAGGTAACAATCTGCAGGCATGATTGGAGGATGGCAAAGCGAGGTAACGAAGTAATAAAAATCATAAAAGAAGAGAGTGTCATAGACAAACTCTCCTCTTGCTTATAATATTTAATATTTAAAATATAGGCATTCATTCTAAATCATTTGTACCTACCTCCCCACCAGAGTGGCATGAGTTCACCAAGTGTGATGGTTTCTCGTTTATCGTAATCAACCATAAATTCCGTCTGCTTGTTTTTCTCAGACAGTTGCAACAGAAATTCACGGCAAGCTCCGCAGGGCATGCCAGAGGCTTCACCGTAAGGTGCTTTATCACAAAAGGCAATGATGCATTTAATTGCTGTTTGACCAGACTGCTGGTACATGTTAAAGGCGGCAGAGCGTTCTGCACAGAGGTGGAAAACTCCCGAGGTCGCTTCAAAACAGTACCCTGTAAAAATTTGACCGTCTTCAGCCTCAATAGCTGCCACAACATGATTGGCATAGATGAGGGGAGAGACATAGTGAGGAGTTGTAACCTCTTTTAGCTTCCTCATACAGTTTTTACCAGATATCTATCGTCTGCTTCCTTTCTTACCGCACTTCCGCTCCGACTTGTTCGGTTAGGGCTTTGCTGATTTTTTCTTGAAATACTTTTTCAGATTTTTGAATTTGATTGACAAAATCATTGTAGTTGCTGCTGGTTTGAGGAAGCAAAAGAGACCATTTTTTCAACATTCCACCATAACCATTTAGCTTTCCAATATGATTGTCAACCCCTTTTTCATTGCTTGGAAACAGTAGACCACCTATTCGGGTTTCTAAAATATAAGAATAACTAATCAGCTGAAATAAATCTCCCCGAGCAATACCCTTCTCAGTCGTTTCCAGTCTTTTATATTTGGCATCTAAAACAATACTGGAATGGCGATTGTAAAAGTCGGGATAAACTTTTCGACCATTACCTTTTTGGAAAACAGAAATACCACCTTTTCCCGCCTTGTTCTGCGGATGCTCAAATTCAGGTAACAAGGTCGCTAGATATTCTTCCCAGAGCCAGGCGCCATCAATCAAGAAACCTGAAACTTCCTGCTGGTTTTGCTGGTAAGGCATGACAGTTTCCCGTCTTAAAATGGCAATGCAAAGTCGTTGCAAATCCCGATACTCATGATAATAAGCATGACGCAGCGGTTTCTTAATATTGGTCAGTAAAATTTGAGATAAAGACTTCTTTTGGTAATTCTGACTATTTTGGACAATGACATCAACATTTTCACGGCTGGTCTTATCAGATAGCCAAAGCTTGTCATATCCCTTTTTCTTTAAAAAATCAATGGTATAACGCACCAGATGGATTACCGCATTCTCACTGCTCCGCTCACGTGTATCATAAGCAATTTTTCCTATAAAAGGAAGGTCCTCCTTGAGAAAACGATTAACATCAATACGCCCACGGAGGTTAGCATCATTATAGTGAAAATGCCGATACTCTTTGTAAATGCCTTTGGTCAAGGCTTTGTTGAGATAATAGGGAAAAAGAAAGACTAGAAAGTTGAGGTAATTATGTTTACGTGCACTCATCATAAAGTCAGTCACATTGAAATGCAGCACTTTCTCCAGCATATAGAAGAAAAAGAAATTATTCTCATCATCGAAACGAGACTGAATGAAAAGCTCTTCTTCACCACGCTTCAAAATTCCCATGACATTGCCGGTCTGTAATTCATTTCCAATCGTTTCTAAAATCTTTTGACTGCTTTCAAGATCATTGGATTCTGATAAATCAGCTGGAAAGATAAAAAGGCCTTCTTTCTGAAAATTCTCTAAAGTTTTATTAGCGATTTGATTTAAAAAATCATCTGATATTTTAACATCATTTCGCTGTTTCTTACCGTTATCCTTGAGCTGTATCATCAGCAGTTTCCTCAACTTTATCGGATAGATAATAAGCATCCTTAAAAGATTCCATCAGCTTAGCTTCGTTAAGTTGCCCGCGGACATAATCCTCTAAAAGCGGCTCTAAGTAATCAGACCAAAGTACATTGTAATCATAAGCGATATTCTTCAATTTCAAGAAATAAGACGGTCCGATATGGTAGTGAGAATTGAGACCTTCTGTGTCTGAAATAACATTGTTGAGATTGGTCAAGCGTGTTTTCGCTTCCTCAGCATTATCGCCTAATTGCTCGTCCAACATTTCCAATCTATCCTCTGCTTTCACTTCCACAAACCTAAAACGCCTACGCATCGCAAAATCAAAAGTATCCACCGAACGATCAATATCATTCATAGTTCCAATGATATAGACATTTTCAGGAATATAAAATTTGTCATCTGTCTCATGCATATTAGCGTATTGTGTCGAAATAGCACCAGTCGTTCCCCGATAGTTGGGGTCCAACGAGAAAAACAGCTCTCCAAAAATTTTAGCCATATCTCCACGGTTGATTTCATCAATAAGAAAGATGAACGGTTTATTCTTATCCGCCACTTCAGAACTTGGTTTCTTATAAGGTATAAGCTCAAATTTATTTTCTAATTTTTCAAGAACCTTTCTTCCTTGTCCACGATAGTAGGTTTGTTTATCATATGAACTATTTTTATAAAGTTCGTAAACATAAGACTTTGTTAGAACAGTTCCTTGAGCTTTGCTCTCATAGTTGACATTTAAATTATTTCGACTGTTAACCGTCAGATAAGATTGTTCTGTCAATCGCTCCTTTTCATCATTGTTATTAATAAATTCAAGATAGGCATTCCAAGCTGAATCAAAATTATCTTGTCCACCACTTTCACCCGTTTTCTTCGCTTTCTCACAAAATGCTTTAAAAATACCATCGTGTAGTTCAAAGCCTATACTACCATCAACATTAACAGGACGAAGCCCTTCGACAAAGTCAGTGTAGTCATAATTGGGATGAAATTGGACAAATTCAAATTGAGGATTATCTCCCAACTCCTCCACATCGCAACCGATCATCTCGGCTGCTATCTGACGGGCTAGGTAAGTCTTACCAGTGCCCGGTGCACCGCGGAAGATGAGGTTTTTGGAGGATTTTAATGCACCAATATGAGTTTTTTTCATGTCTAGCTTCTCACTTTCTAAAAAAATCAAGTATTCTTTAGCATAATCTCTTTTCTTAAAATTAGCATATTGGATGCGCTGTGGATTACCGACATATCTTTGGTTAATAATCTCCTGCATCTCTTTAGGATAAGTTTTTATTATTCGATCAATGATTAGCTTAGCTTCTAAAAAATCAGTCCTTTCCAAGGAAAATAAATTTTCTGGAAGTGTTGATAAACTTTTTTTTTCCTTGCTTGTAAGGACCTTTATCTCTAACAAGAGTTCCTTAATTGAGCTAAATTTTGTATCACTGCTATCATTCCATTGTTTATTGCCACTTAGCCAATTCGCCTTTGCATCTTCAGCTATCCAACCATCTTTTGATTTCTTACGATGGCACCACGCTTTAAATTCTTTTTCCCTTTGACTTGATAGATCCATAATTTCCTCACATTCTTGTATTCTACATTATACCAAAAAATCCACCTATTAGGATGGATTCTAATGATTATCTCACTTCCGCTCCGACTTGTTCGGTTAGGGCTTTGGTGATTTTTTCCATGTATTTGGCAACTTCTTCGTCAGTCAGGTTGTCACTTGAGTTTTGGAAGGTTAGGCTGTAGGCCATTGATTTCTTGCCAAGTCCTAGCTTTTCACCAGTAAAGACATCAAAGAGTTTAATAGCAATTAAGCGTTTGACACCGGCCGATTGGATTGCAGCTACAATATCCTGATGGCTGATTTCTGTGTCCAAAAGCAGAGCCATATCTCGAGAAACGGTAGGGAATTTGCTGATTTCTTGGAAGACTTTGTCGTCAGAAAGCGCAGCTTCAATAGCATCCAAGTTCAATTCAGCCACGTAAGTTGGTGGAATGCTATAGTCTTTGGCTGTTTGCGGATGCACTTGACCAACAAAACCAATAGTCTCACCATTAAGCATGACAGCTGCCGTACGTCCTGGGTGCATGCTTGCCAGAGATTTGTCAGCAACAAAATCCAAGGCTAAGCCAAGCTTGTCTGCCAAAGCTTCAACGATACCTTTAGCATAGAAGAAATCAACAGGTATTGCCTTAGTTTGGAAATCTTTTTCAGCAACCAATCCAGAAATAGCAAAGGCAAAGGTATTGATTTCATTTGGCAATTCAGTTTTTGGATTGCCTTTTTGTTCAAAAACTTTACCGATTTCATAGATAGCCAAATTACTGTTCTTACGCGCTACATTGTAGGCTACAGTATCCAACATACCGGATACGATGTTTTGACGAAGGGCAGAACGCTCAACTGACATAGGCCACATAAGCTCGGTCACATTGCTAGGATTAAGAGCGAATTCTACAGCTTTCTCAGGCGTTGTTAAAGCATATGAAATAATTTCTGACAAACCTGCACTTTCTGCAATCGTACGCACTTGGCGACGCAATTTTTGACTGACTGTCAATTCACCCGCTGTTCCAGCAGCTTCTGGCAGAGTGGTTGGCAACTTGTCATAACCATAGATACGGGCAATTTCTTCTACCAAGTCAGCTTGGATAGCAATGTCCCAACGACGACGTGGAACAGAAACGGTAAATTTATCACCATTACCCGCAACACCAAAACCAAGTTTTGCAAAGACGTCTTCAATGTCAGCGTAAGTCAATTCTGTTCCCAGACGAACATTAACATAATCAAGAGTCGTTGATACCTCAACATCATCAGTTGGAACTGAACCAGATTCAACACGACCAGCAAGAACTGTTCCGTCAGCTAATTCTGTAAGCATTGCTGCTGCAAAATCAAGAGCTTCAGCAACAGTTGCATAGTTGATACCTTTTTCAAAACGCGAAGAAGATTCTGAACGCAAGTTGAGACGACTGCTGGTTTTGCGAATAGATTTACCAGCAAAGACAGCCGCTTCTAAAAGCACATTTTTAGAAGATTGGTCAATTTCGGTCGCCTGACCGCCCATGACTCCACCAAGAGCAACAGGCTTACCAGCTACGCTAATCACAATGTCCTCTGCTATCAAATCACGCTCTTCACCATCAAGAGTTACCAGTTTTTCACCATCACGCGCACTGCGTGCAACAACTTTCTTGTCTTCAAATTTATCCAAATCAAAAGCGTGCATTGGTTGACCAAAGTACAACAAGACATAGTTTGTCACATCAACAACGTTGTTGATTGGACGGATACCAGCATTCATCAAAAGGTTTTGCAGCCATTGTGGACTTGGTTTAACAGTCACATTTTCAACAACACGCGCTTTATAAGTCAAAACTTTATCAGATTCGATAGCAACATCGATAACGTCTTTTGCAGCTTTAGAAACTTCTTGAAGTTCTTTTTCTGGGAAATGAACTTCTTTACCATAAATAGCAGCCACTTCATGAGCAACCCCGCGCATAGAAAGAGCATCCGCACGATTTGGTGTGATAGATAATTCAATGATTTCATCATCCAAATCAAGGTATGGGAAAATGCTATCACCTGGTTTAGCATCTTCAGGCAAAATTTGAATACCATCAGAAAATTCTTTTGGAATAATAGAATCTGGCAAACCAAGTTCTTGAAGCGAACAAATCATACCAAGTGATTCCATACCGCGGATTTTACCTTTTTTGATTTTGTAGTTATCCGCAATACGAGCACCCGGAACTGCTACGATAACATTGATTCCAGCAGTCACATTTGGAGCTCCACAGACAATTTGACGCAATTCATCATCGCCTGTATCAACTTGGCACAGGTGCAAATGTGTTTCTGGAACATCTTCACAAGATACAACGTGACCAACAACTAGTTTTGTCAAACCTTCAGATGGTGTTGAAACTCCTTCAACCTCAATTCCTGTTGTTGACATTTTTTCAGAAAGCTCATGTGTTGTTACATCAACATCAACAAGCTCTTTTAACCATTTATAACTTACTAACATAATAATGTGTTAAAAGCTTTTTACATTCAAAACGCATTTGAAATGTAAGCTTCTTTATCCCTTCTACTGTTATTCTTTTAAGGCTTTTCTCATAAGCCAGTCTGTATCTACTTTATCGCCAACTTTAAAAGAGTGTTCTGAAAATTTTTCAAAGCCATATTTTTGGTAAAAAACCTGTGCCCTGATATTATTTTCCCAGACACCTAACCAAGCCCAATCAAAGCGACCTTCTTTTGCCATATCAAGCGCTAGCGTAAATAATTTCTTACCTAAGCCTAATCCTTGACACTCGTTAAGGATATAAATGCGCTGAATTTCAAAGGCATTTTCTAATTCGTGCTCAGTCTGCGCAGCACCCCAATTGACTTTCATAAAGCCAACCTCACGCCCATCAACCAAGACAAAACGAACATCAGATTCTGGGTTGATTATCTCTTTTTTGAGTTGCTCCAAAGTATAACTATCATCAAAAAACTGTTGGAGTTCCTCTTCGGTATTATCAAAAGCAAAAGTTTCACGGAAAGTCTGAATGCTAAGTTCTTGCAAAGTTGCTAACTTGTCCAAAGTCACTTTTTTTATCGTTATTTCTGACAATAGCTCTCCCTCCAATCGTTTTTCTATCCTCTCTCGTTATTTAAATTGTTCTGAGAAACGGACATCCCCTTGGTAAAAACCACGAATGTCGTTGATACCATAGCGAAGCATTGCGATACGTTCTTGACCAAGCCCAAAAGCAAAGCCAGAATATTTTTCAGAATCAACGCCAGACATTTCTAAAACGCGAGGGTGAACCATACCAGCACCAAGAATTTCAATCCAACCCGTTTTCTTGCAGACATTACATCCCTTACCACCACATTTGAAACATGAAACGTCAACTTCTACGGATGGCTCTGTGAATGGGAAATAAGATGGTCGAAGACGAATCTTACGATCAGCACCAAACATTTTTTGGCTAATCATTTCAAGTGTTCCTTTGAGGTCACCCATTGAAATATTTTCACCGACAACAAGACCTTCAATTTGGTGGAATTGGTGGCTGTGAGTAGCGTCATCTGTATCACGACGGAAGACACGCCCTGGTGAGATCATCTTCAAAGGACCTTTCGAAAAGTCGTGTTTATCAAGCGTACGCGCTTGAACAGGACTTGTGTGAGTACGAAGTAAGATTTCCTCAGTGATGTAGAAGGTATCTTGCATATCACGCGCTGGGTGATCCTTTGGCAAATTCATCCGCTCAAAGTTGTAATAATCTTGTTCAACTTCAAAACCATCCACAACTTGGAACCCCATCCCCAAGAAAATGTCTTCAATTTCTTCACTAGTTTGACTGAGGATATGACGATTTCCCAAAGAAACTTTTCGACCTGGTAGGGTCACATCGATACTTTCTGCATCTAATTGTGCTTGAATTTTTGCGGCTTCAACAATTTTAGCCGTTTCGTCAAAAGCCTCTGTTAAAATGTCACGAACTTCGTTGACCATTTTACCTACGACAGGGCGTTCCTCTTTTGACAAATCTTTAAGCCCCTTCAAAAGATCTGTTAGAGAGCCTTTTTTCCCTAAGACAGCAACACGAAGATCTTGTAGTTCTTTAGCGTGATTACCTTTCATTTCAGCCAATTTAGTCTGAGTTGAAGTCTTTAATTCTTCTAATTGAGTTTGTAAATCCATGGTTATCCTTTCCCTGTTTAAGGCCTGATTGAAACAAAAAACGCGTCAAACTCCACATCGGAGCGTTGACACGCGGTACCATCCGTTTTCATCTGACAAGCAGACCTTAATTGTTTGTCTTTTTACATGAGTGAATTGGCAAAACTTCCATCTGATTGGCTTCCAGTCAACGACCAACCTTCCCTGTTAGACTTCCATTAAGTTACTAGTCTCATAAGACACTATTCAATTAACTACTAGTGTAACAAATATCTGAGATTTTTTCAATCACTTTTCTCCTTGAAATAGCATATCATGGTATAACCTAAATTCTCAAAGTAAATTCTAGTCTAACACCAAAACTGGAAATTAGACTGAGACAAAAAAATAAGGTAGAACTTACTATGGGACAAGTTGGTAACT